>JAZUNZ010000051.1:0-32409 GCA_045604405.1 Clostridia bacterium | reverse complement strand
AATACATTGTAGATTATATGTATATAGCAGATAAAGGCATATATTTTGTAAATTCTAAAGATTCAAAAATATATAGTATGTCAAAAGATGGTCAGGACATTAAAAAGATAAGTGATAATATAATAAAAGGAAATAATATTATAGAATATAAAGGAAATATATATTATATAAATAACTCAGACGGCAATACTTTATATCACATAAATTTAAAATCTGGAATTGAAGAAAGAGTTGTTAAGAAAAACATAGAATCAATACAAATTGATGGAACAACAATATATTTTAAATTGGATAATAGTATAGGAATATATAAATATAGCATTGAAACCGGAAAGTCAGAGCAAATTACAAGTGCTAGAGCATTAGAATATATATGTATAAACTAAAACAAACAGGTAGTCATATTGAATGATTACCTGTTTTTATATTACTATTCTTGCAAATCCATCCTATCATTTTTGCCATATTTTGATGGGTCAAGACCAACTCTTGAATTCATGTAATTTAATATTAATATAATTATTATAAACAAAGAAAAACCGAAGATGCAGTAGTTTATTCCAATTGACACTAAATCTATAGTTTTACTTGCTATAAATAGCAGTATTGTTGAACCAAATGCTTCTGCTAAATAGTATATAGACATTAATTTTGTTCTAATTGAAGAAGTGGTATATCTACTAACATATTCCTTCATTATTATTCTATAAGCACCCTTTATTAAGGCTTGTGTTAAAAATACAATAATTCCTACTGTTAGCAATATGTTATAATTTTTAAATATTAAAGCAAATGTGCCTATTACAATAAACGATAAGATATATGTAAAAGATATTGTCGATAGTGTTTTATTTCTATGTCGTTTTTCTATCTTGTCTTGTATTATTGATCCAACTGCCGAAGCGACAGAGGCAATAGCAAATATATATCCAAATAATGTTGAAGACACATTAATATCATTTAAGAACGTTTTTATATATAAATTTGAAAGAGATAGTATTCCATAAAACACACAAGCAAATATTAATAATGCATGCAACCTTTTTGATTTAAATATGAATTTAAAACCACTAAAGGTTTCAGAAAAACGCTCTTTAATTGTTCTAACATCGCCTTCTTGCGTTTTGCTAGCTTTCATATAGTATGCGAGGACAACAGCTACTAGACAACATAAGATGGAGAATATTATAGGCAAGTGCGGATTTATAAAATACAAGTAGCCTGCCAGTATACTTGCTATAGCTTCAACTATAAAATATAAAGATGAGCCCTTGCTTTCAATTTTAGCAAAATCAGATACTTTACCGAAACTTTTTTAAAGTTGAATATAAGAAAGGTGATTCAGAAACTCCTTTTAAAGCAAATCCAAATGCTAATAAAACCTCTGCGATAAGGATAAAACTGAATGCCGGTGCTATTAAGTAAAACAAGCCCCATAACATGCACAGAATATTCCCTAAAATCATAGAGTTTCTAAGTCCAATTTTGTCTGCAACAATTGACGCTGGAACTTGGCTCAATATACTGGATAAAGAATATACACTGGAGACAAGAGCCACTTGTGATAGACTAAAGCCCTTTGTTCCTGTTAAGTATAATATAGAGATTGCATAATAAAACAAAATGTCATATGAAAATAATTTATATACTGGAAATAATTTTATGTTTCTTTGCATATTTTCTCCTTTGTATCCTAATATATTAATTATATTACATCGACAAATAATTACAATTACATTTATGTAACATTTTTTGCATAGTTATATTACAGAATAAATGCTAAAATTGTTGTTAAAAACTTTACTTTAAATACAAATTAATGTAAAATATATAAGGTAAAAAGAAGGTGAAAAAATGTCAAAAAAAATAGTGGCAATAATTGGTAGACCTAACGTTGGTAAGTCGACCTTTTTTAATTTGCTTGCAGGAGAAGATTTGTCTATCGTATCAGATGAACCTGGAGTAACAAGAGATAGAATATATGCAGATTGCGAATGGAGAGGGACAACTTTTCAAATTGTAGATACAGGTGGAATTGAGCCAAAAACAGACGATGTTATATATAAAGGAATGAGAAGACAAGCTGAACTTGCTATGGATATGGCAGATGTTATAGTTTTTGTTGTAGACATAAGAGCAGGATTGGTAGCACAAGATGTTGAGGTTGCAACTATGCTTAGACGTACTCGTAAACCAGTTATACTTGTTTGTAATAAAGTAGATAATGTAGGGCTGCCACCAGAAGACATATATGAATTTTACAATTTGGGTCTGGGTGAGCCAATGGCTATATCTGCTAGAGCTAAACTGGGAATTGGTGAAGTATTAGATGCAATCTATGACAGCTTTAAAGGAATACCAGATGTTGTAGAAGATGAAACGGCAATAAAGGTTGCAATTATTGGAAAGCCTAATGTTGGAAAATCCTCCCTTGTAAATAAAATATTGGGAGAGGACAGAGCAATTGTAAGTAATGTTGCTGGTACAACGAGAGACGCAACGGATAGTAAACTCGCCAATACACATGGGAATTATGTATTTATAGACACTGCTGGTATAAGAAAGAAAAACAAAGTATATGATGAAATAGAAAAGTATAGTATAGTTAAGGCGCGTGCCGCAATAGATAGGGCTGATGTTGCAATAATTTTAATAGACAGTTTAGAAGGCGTTACAGATCAGGATGAAAAAATAGCAGGTTATGCTCATGAAAAAGGCAAGGCGATGATAATTGGTGTAAACAAGTGGGATTTAGTAGATAAGGAACAAGTTTCTCCAGCATCATATGCTAAGGAAGTAAGAAAAAGCTTTAAATTCATGTCATATGCACCTATACTTACAATTTCTGCTTTAACAGGAAAAAGAGTAGATGAGATATTCAAACTTGTAAATAAAGTATATGAAGCAAACAACCTTAGAGTTTCTACAAGCATCTTAAACGAAGTAATAATGGAAGCTGTAGCAATAGTTCCACCACCAACAGATAAAGGTAAGCGTCTAAAAATATTTTATGGAACACAAGTTAAAGCTGCACCACCAACATTTGTACTATTTGTAAATGATAAACAATTAGCACACTTTTCATATATTAGACATATGGAAAATGTATTTAGACAACATTTTGATTTAGAGGGAACACCAATAAATATTGTTGTAAGAGAAAGAGGAGAAAAAGAAAAATAATGTTTTATATAGTTACGTTTATTATAGGATATTTAATAGCAGCTATAAATCCTGCTATTGTACTTTCAAAAAAAGTACTTAAACAAGATATTAGAAATTTAGGAAGTAAGAATGCTGGTACTACCAATGCAATAAGAACAATGGGAAAAGGAATGGGAGCACTTGTATTTATACTAGACTTATTAAAAGTAGCAGTGTCTTATGGGCTAATCAGTCTTGTTGGTTATATATTTAAAGAAAATATGACAGCAGGTATAAAATCGCTATATATGCTTGCTTCGGTTTTAGGACACTCTTATCCAGTGTATTATGGCTTTAAGGGAGGAAAAGGTGTTGCAGTGTTTTTGATGTCTGCAATACTTGTAGATGTAAAAATAGCCTTAATTTGTCTTTTGATAGGAGTTTCTGTAATAGCAATATCTAGAATGGTATCGCTAGGAAGCATAATAGGCTCAGCAATGCTAGTAGTTTTAGATATTTTTATGGCTACAAATTATAATTTTATAATTATACTACTTACAGTAGCAGTAGTTATATATAATCATAGAACAAATATTTCTAGAATAATTGCTGGAAAAGAAAATACGCTATTTTAACTGGAGAATACATATGGAAAAAATTATAGATAAAATAATTAACAAAGCAAAAACAGATATAAAAACAATAATTTTGCCAGAAACAGAAGATGGTAGAGTTTTAAGGGCTGCAAGAGTTATAAAAGACAATAATATTGCAAGAGTAATCTTAATAGGAGATAAGACTAAGGCATTAAGAAAAGCAAAAATAAACAATGTAAATATAGAGGATATAGAATTTATTACGCCGATTGAAGACGAGCATTACGAGGAGTTTATAAACTTTTTATATGAGCTTAGAAAAGAAAAGGGAATGACGCTTACTCAAGCTAGAGAACTTGTTTCAGATCCTGTGTATTTTGGTGTATTAATGGTAAAAAAAGGCATGGCAGATGGACTTGTTTCTGGCGCATGCCATTCTACTGCAGACACGTTAAGACCGGCACTTCAAATAATTAAATCAAAAAGAGGAACTAAACTTGTATCATCATTCTTCTTAATGCAAATTGAAAATTCTAAATATGAGAAAAATTATATATTCTCGGATTGTGGATTGATACCAAATCCAGACAAAACTGACCTTGCGGAAATAGCAATTCTTGCAAATGATACTTATAAGTTACTTATAGGTAATGAACCTAAAGTTGCGCTATTATCATACTCAACATTAGGCAGTGCCAAATCTGATACAACAGTAAAAGTATTGGAAGCAAAAAATATAATCAACAATACAAGACCGGATGTAGTTGTAGATGGGGAATTACAATTAGATGCAGCACTTGATGTAGATGTTGCAAGCTTAAAAGCACCAACAAGTCATGTGGCAGGACATGCTAACGTATTAATATTCCCAAATTTAGATGCAGGTAATATTGGATATAAATTAGTTGAACGTTTTGCTGGAGCAAATGCATATGGTCCAATAACACAGGGATTAGATAAACCAATAAATGATTTGTCTCGTGGCTGCAAAACAGAGGATATTGTAGGTGTTGTAGCAATAACTGCTGTGCAAGCTCAAAATAACTAAAGTAATTAACAATATTTCCTTGAACTTATATGTTATATGTGATAAAATTTTATAGAGAAAAAGAGGTAGCTAAAATGGAAACAATGAATTACAATAGGGACAACAAGAAAAATTCAAAAGCTGGCATAATAAGCTTTGTAATGTTTGCATGTATTGGTACTGCAGCAAGCTTTTATATGATAGCTAATGAACCAGAGCCAACCATATTAGGACAGGAAATGTATATCCCTACAACATCAACAAACGTAAATGAAGTGGATATATATTCAGAAGAATATGTGGCTAATATAACGTATGAAATTGACAATGAAGTTTCAAAAACAACTTCTGGTAAGTTTAAATCTAATATAGCTGTGCCGGAAATTACAGTGGATGGAGAAAAGCTAGAAGAAATAAATAGAGAGATTTTAGAAAAATTTACTACAAGGTATAACGCAGTAAAAGGTGAGGTTAAGGATTTAGAAAATAAATTTACATACAAAGTTACATATAATAAATATGAAAGTACTATAGGGAATAAGAGAATTCTTACATTTACTTTCTATGAGAGAATAATTGATGACTCAATAGGAACAGATGTAACATATAAACTTTATGCTTATAACATAGACTTAGTAACAAGAAAGCTTATGTCACAAGACGAAGCTGCAGTTATAATACTCGGTTCAACGTATAAAACAATTATAAAGGATGCAATAAAAGAATTTGTATTACAAGAAGAACTATTTACAGATGAAACATATATGTACGCTTTAACAGGACTAGAAGAATTCTATGTTAAAGGTGGTAGACTGCATATAATGTTTAACCCGGGAGAAATGGGAGATAACAAGGATTATCTAGATATTGTTATAGATAAATAATAAAGAAAAGAGGTAGAAATATGGGAAACGGAAAAAATAGTGTATGGGCAAAAGCTATAATTTGGACACTCATAGGAGGAAGCGTGCTTGGTGTATTTATGTCTTTAATATATGCAGTTATGTAATAGGAGGCAAAGATGGATTTATCAGTAAATTTTTTTAATTTTCTATCGAATATAAAAAATGCTTTCGATTTATCTAGTCCGTTAAGAATAGTAATGCTTATACTTGATATTGCTATAGTGGCGGTCATAGTATATTACATATATATTTTAATTAAAAAGACTAGAGCCGTGCAAATATTTAAAGGTTTTTTAGTAATACTTGCATTACTTGCCATAAGTGAAGTTTTAGATTTAGTTATATTAAACTTTATTTTAACAAACTTCTTAACATATGGTGTAATTTTGGTAATCATAGTATTCCAACCAGAACTTAGAAGTGCACTAGAAAAACTAGGAAGAAAGAAGCTTAGCAACATTTTCGATTTTGATGATAAGATTAGAGATAAGCAAGTTATTTCTGAAATAGTAAAAGCTGTTGAAATAATGTCGCTTAAGAAAATAGGTGCATTAATTGTAATAGAGCAAAGCACTAAAATAAATGATATTATTCGTGAGGGAGTAGATTTGTCTGCTAAAGTTACATCAGAGCTTATACAAACAATATTTAACCCAAGAACACCACTTCATGATGGGGCTGTAATAATAGAAAACAATCAAATAAAGGCTGCTAAATGCGTTTTACCTTTAGCATCAGAGAATATGGTGCCAAGAAATGTTGGAACAAGACATAGAGCGGCTATTGGCATGAGTGAAGTTTCAGATGCTTTAATTATAGTTGTTTCGGAAGAAACAGGAATAATATCTTTTGTTGAAGATGGAAAAATGAAACGTGACTTAAATGGAGATAGGCTTACAAGTATATTACTAAGATCACTAGATAATAATAGAGAAAAGGTAAATATTTCAAAAGCTAAGGACAAATTAGAAGAAAATACAGATATAAATCATAAGTAAAATAAATTATTCATATATATTATTCATAAGGTGATATATATGAAATTTATTTTATTTAATATAAATGATACAAACAAAAATGAGGTTAAAAAAATTGAACTAGACGAAACTCATTATATAAATGAAGTATCCTTGTCTAAAGGGTGTTTAGATTTGTTGTCTCAGCAGCCTAAAGGGATTATAGCTAAATTAAAATATAGCATAAAAGATAAGAATATTGAAAAGAAAATACTAAAAGCATTAGAGTCTTATGATAAAAAATGGTATTTTATTTTATCAAAGACTATGCAAAGCAACAAATATCTAGCTAACAAAATTGAAAGCCTTTTAGGATATAAGTTAACGCCTGTAAATGAATTAAACTACAATATTTTCAAATACATTGACGAATATTTAGAAGAAAACAAAAACTTAAAAAAACATGGACTAAAAATGCTATTAGTAGCAAACACAAATAAGAATTTAAACTTTAAGTTATTGGAAAATCTAATAAATGAGTATAAAAGTGTAAATATATATTTGAACGAAAAACCTTCAGCATATACTTTAAAGAAAATCAAAGGAATAAATAAAAATGAAGGAACAACTATAGAAATTGTTAAAAAGGAAAGAAAAGTAGTTGCAGAATATAATGTAGTGTATTTTATAGATGACGCAAAAGGAAATTATCCAAGGTTAAGAATAGATAAAAATGCACTTATAATAGATGTAGACAATATTTATAACGATAAATTTAATTCAAGCATAATATTTATGAAGGACTACATGATAAATAATAAGTATAAGTCTAACATAGATACACTTATAAAAGAATACGAATTACTTGAGCTTTCAGGAATTGTTAGGAAAATTGTAAACGAACTTGACAAATCTTAGCATTTGCGGTAAACTATAGCAGACATAATTAGGAGGAATAATAATGGAAAATAATGAAACGCTTCTTACAGAAGAAGGTTATAAAAAATTAGAAGAGGAACTTGCTCAACTTAAAGGACCTAAGAAAATGGAGGTCGCTGAAAAGATAAAACAAGCAAGGGAGTATGGAGATTTATCTGAAAATTCAGAATATGATGAAGCTAAAAATGAGCAAGCACTTCTTGAAGCAAAAATTGCAGAGATGGAGGCTATGTTGCGTTCAGCTAAAATTGTAGATAAAGTGTCTACAAGTTCTGTAGGTATAGGCACTACAGTTAAGCTTTATGATTATGAATTTGATGAAGAAATAGAATATCATATAGTTGGAACAACAGAAATAGATATTGCAAATAGCAAGATTTCTTTAGAATCTCCAGTAGGCAAAGCACTTTTTGGAAAACATAAAGAAGATGATGTAGAAGTTGAAGTTCCAGACGGAGTTAATAAATATAAGATATTAGATATTAAAAAGAGCGTGTAGTATGCTACATGCTCACATGCATATAAAAGGAGGAGAAAATCATGCAAGAAGAAAACAATAATGTAGAACTAGAACAAGACGTAGAAAAGCTTGTTGAAGTAAGAAAGGACAAGCTGGCAGAGCTTCGTAGTCAAGGACGTGACCCATTTGAAATAACAAAATATGAAAGAACTCATACAAGTAAGGAAATAAAAGAAAACTATGAAGCGTTAGAATCTCAAGATGTTACAATCGCTGGTAGAATAATGGGAAAAAGAATAATGGGAAAAGCTTCTTTTTGCCACATTCAAGACATGTTTGGAAGACTACAATTATATGTTAGCACTAATGATTTAGGAGAAGAAGCATATAAAGAGTTTAAAACTTATGATATAGGAGATATCATAGGTGTTAAAGGCTTTGTGTTTAAAACAAAAACAGAGGAAATTTCTGTTCATGCTAAGGAAATAACACTTCTTACAAAATCTTTAAGACCTCTTCCTGAAAAATATCATGGACTTAAAGATGTAGATTTAAGATATCGTCAAAGATATGTTGATATGATAATGAATCCAGAAGTAAAAGACACATTTATTTTAAGAAGCAAAATAATAAAAGAATTAAGAAGAATCCTAGACGATAAAGGATACATTGAAGTAGAAACACCTATACTTACAACAGTTGCTACAGGGGATGTAGCAAGACCATTTATAACTCATCACAATACATTAAATCTAGATATGTATTTAAGAATTGCGCCAGAGCTTAATTTGAAAAGAATTGTAGCTGGTGGTATAGATAAAGTATATGAAATAGGTAGAAACTTTAGAAATGAAGGAATGGATATAAAACACAATCCTGAGTTTACAAATGTTGAGTTATATTCTGCATATGAAGACTATAACGACATGATGGATATAGCAGAAGAAATTATATCTACAATAGCTAAAAATGTACTTGGTACAACTAAGATTAATTACCAAGGAGTAGATATAGATTTAACTCCTGGATGGAAACGTATTCCTATGATACAAGCTATTAAAGATATAACAGGAATAGACTTTAATGAAATAAAAACAGATGCAGAAGCTCAAAAGCTAGCAAAGGAAAAAGGACTTGAAGTAGATGAAATTAAAAACACAAGAGGTCACATTATAAACATGTTCTTTGAAGAATATGTAGAAGACACATTAATACAACCAACATTTATAATAGACTATCCTGTTGAAGTGTCACCTCTTACAAAGAGAAAACCATCAGATCCAAGTCTAGTTGAAAGATATGAACTATTTATTGGCGGACGTGAATATGGTAATGCATATTCTGAGCTTAATGATCCAATAGACCAATACGAAAGATTTGTAAAACAAGCCGAAGCTAAAGCTAAAGGCGATGAAGAAGCTGGTGGAATGGACGAGGACTTCGTAAACTGTCTAGAAATAGGATTGCCACCAACAGGTGGTCTTGGAATAGGTCTAGATAGACTTATAATGCTTCTTACAAATAGTTATTCAATAAGAGATATATTATTCTTCCCAACAATGAAGCCTTTAAAGAAAGATTAATATGAAGAAAGAGGATGAGAAAATCATCTCCTTTTTCTTATACGAATAAGAGAGTCACTTTAGGGACCCTCTTATTTGTTAGAGTATACTCCAAGATGAAAAATTATAATCTTGGATTAGATGAGTTAGTTCATCTCTTGAAATTTCTCTTGTACCAGAGTTGGTTACAAGCTTAAAAGAATAACTTTTATCTACTTTTTTAAGAAGATACAGCGATCGCCTTTTGTTACAGCATTCAAAGGTTTGAGAAGTAAGGGTATCATCTATTTCTGTGTAGAAAATCATTGTTAATTTTCCGCCTTTGAAATAGCAATATATTCCTTCATCATCATTTAAAACTGAACCTTTTTCAAGTGGCCGATCATAATATTGAAGAGTAGAATAAGTTTCATTGGCAGCATTATGATCAAATGCCACTGCACCAAAAACCATAAGGAACATGACAAAAGAAACTACAAGAAAAGCTCTTGCATACTCCATAATTTTTAATGTTTTCATTTTTCCTCCAAATAGTCATTGGGAGTATATACGCTCCCAGATATTTCTGAAAGTGTATAAAAATTTGCACTAACGAAACAATTATACCAAATTTATGTAAACGTGTCAAGAAATAATATGCTCAAGTGGCAAATAACGACAAAAGTTTTGCCCAAATTGTTCTATTTAAAATTTTGAAAAATAATAGTATTTTATATCTATATTTTCTGTATATGTCGAAACAGATATATTTATCGCTTTTTCTTGATATAACCGGCTATATTTGGTATAATATTATAGGTGGAAAAATTATGCAAAAAGCTAAAATGCTTACTTTTCATAATGCAGAAAACTATGGAGCAGCGCTTCAAGCTTATGCCTTAAAAGAGACATTAAAAAAGTTTGATGTATGTCCTCAGTTTATAAATTATGAAAATGAAAAGATACTTTCAGATTATAGCTTAATAAGAACAAATTCTCTTAAGTCTTTTTTTTCAAGTTTATGGTACATTCCTCGCAACTTAAAAAGGAAAAAAAGTTTTAAGAGCTTTAGTGATGCGTATTTAGATACTAATTCAAAAGTATATTTGTCTAAAGAAGAAATTGAAAAAGATATTGAACATAAGGATATCCTAGTTGCAGGAAGTGACCAAATATGGAATCCTGAGCTTACAGGAGGTTTATCAGATATCTACACTTTAAATTTTGTTGTTAAAGATATTACAAAAATAGTGTATGGTGCAAGTTTGGGTAATGAAGAACTATTACAAAAATATGCTGTAGATTTTAAAGAAAAGCTTGCAACTTTAGACTTAGTCTCTGTAAGAGAGCAAAGTATAATTTCTCAATTACAAGACATTACAGGTAAAAATGTAGAAAAAGTAATAGATCCAACACTGTTACTTAGTAAACAGGAGTGGGATCAATTAATAGATAAAAACGATACAAATAATTTGCATTATCAAAAATACATTTTAGTTTATACGTTGTTTGAAAGCGATGAGGTAACTAAAATTGCAAATTGTTTATCTAAATTAACCGGTCTAAAGATAGTACATTTTAGAAAATATAACGCGTATGAGAATGAACTTGTGAGTTTATATACGCATGGCCCAGCTGACTTTGTAAATGCATTTAAAAATGCGGCATATGTAGTAACAAATTCATTCCATGGGACAGTCTTTAGTTTAATTTATGAAAGAAAATTCTATTCGGTACTACCTAAATCTAGAGCTGGCAGAATACAAGATTTATTAAATGACTTGGAGCTTGACAGTAGAATAATACAAAACGAAAAAGAGATAAATATTAATGATAACATAGATTACATTAAGGTAAAAGATAAAATAGAGGGCTTAAAAGCCAAATCTATGGATTTTTTAAAGAAAGGGATAACTCATGTCTAGAGAAAAAGAGTTAATAAAGAATACTGGGATAATAACAATAGGAAGAGTATGTACTCAAATGATAAGTTTCTTTTTACTTCCTCTTTATACTGCAGTATTTTCAACAACAGAATTTGGTATAGTAGATTTGTTTAATACAATAGTAGCGTTTTTGGTACCAATACTTACTATACAAATTGAACAAGCATTATTTAGATTTCTAATAGATGCAAGAGAGAATGATCAAGATAAAACTAAACTTATAACTAGTGCCTTTTTACTTGTGGTTATAGGAATAATTATATACACTGCTATCTTTATGTGTATATCGCCACTTGTATCTAACGAATATAAATATTATTTACTAATAAATGTGTTAGCAAATATACTATCTACATTAATGCTGCAGGTAGCAAGAGGGTTAGGACATAACAAACAGTATTCTATAGGCAGCTTTATAGTTGCAGCTTTTACAGTAATATTAAATGTACTATTTATAGTAGTATTAAAGTTTGGCGTAGCAGGAATGTTTTTAGCTATATTTATTGCAAATATGCTTGCCGCAATTTATCTTATATTCTCAAAGAAAACGTACAAATATATTTCCTTTAGCATGTTTGATAAAAAGCTTTTAAAGGCAATGTGCAAGTATTCTGCAGCTTTAATTCCAAACGCAATATCTTGGTGGGTTATAAACGTATCAGATAGAACTATAATATCTAGTATGTTAAGTGTTGCTGCAAACGGCATTTATGCAGCAGCAAATAAATTTTCTGGTATGTTTATAAACGTGTACAACATATTCAATATTGCTTGGACTGAATCAGCCGCAGTACATATAAACGACCAAGATAAAGACGAATACTTTTCTAAAACAATAAATACAGGCTTTAAAGTTTTTGCGTGTTTTGCGTTAATTATAATAGGAGTAACACCATTTGTATTTCCTTTGCTTATAAACGAAAAGTTTGGTGAAGCATACAATCAAATACCACTGCTTATGTTATCCTCATTATTTAATGTAGGTGTGGGGCTAATAAGCGCAATATATGTTGCAAAGAAACGCTCTTTTGATATATCTAAAACTTCGTTTTTTGCAGCAGTTATTAACATAGTTGTAAATGTACTATTAATTAAGAAAATAGGATTATACGCAGCATCACTTTCTACAGCGATTGCATATCTTACTATGTTTATATACCGAGCAATCGATTGTAGAAAACATGTAAAACTTAAACTAGATTTTAAGATGTTAGCAGCATTATTTGTGGTGTTTGCTTTAACGTATGTAATGTATTATATAAATATAGACTGGTTAAATGTAGTTATGTGCGTTGGAATAATATTATTCTCAATTTTATACAATAAAAACTCATTTAAGTCACTTGGGAAAATAATAAAAAGAAAATTTTCAAAAGGGGAGAACTAATTTGGAAAATATCTACTTAAAAACAAAGGATAAAGTTACATGTAATGGCTGTACAGCATGTGCGCTAGTTTGTCCTAAAGATGCAATTGAAATGGTAGAAGATGTCGAGGGATTTATATATCCAGTAATTATAGATGAAAAATGTATAAAGTGTGGCAAGTGTTTAAGAATATGTAGTAATTATTCTACCGAACAAGATAGAAAATATACGGCATATGCAGCCATAAACAACAATAAAGATATTTTATCTAAAAGTACTTCCGGAGGCGCATATTCTGCACTAATAGAAAAATTATTTTCGAAAGAAAACAGCGTGTGCTATGGTGTAGCGTATAGCGATAGCTTTGAGGTAGTTCACACAAGAGCTACAAGTCTTAAAGAGGCAGAAAGGTTCCGTGGTTCAAAATATTTAAGAAGCAACATATTGGGAATATATGAAAGTGTAAAAAAAGATTTGCAAGAAGATAGACAAGTATTATTTACAGGTACGCCTTGCCAATGCCATGGCCTTACAACGTACTTAAACCATGACTATCCAAATCTTATTATGTGTGATATAATTTGTCACGCAAATCCGTCTCCTAAAGTGTTTAAGAAATATATTAAAGCTTTAGAGTTAAGAGCTGGAAGTAAAGTAAAAAGTTATTCTTTTAGAGCAAAATCTAATGGTTGGGATAATTTAGTCCCTATAGTAGAATATGAAAATGGTAAAAAGGAAGACGAGTTAACGTTTTTAACGGCGTTTTTAAGGGCGATAATTAACAGACCATGTTGTTACTCATGCAAGTTTATAAAACCATTTAATTATGCGGATATAACGCTTGGGGACTTCTGGGGAGTGAATAAGCTAACAGATATTAAAGACTATAAAGAGGGAACGTCTCTTGTTTTACTAAATACCAAAAAAGGAGAAAGTTTTTTTGAGGAAGTTGAAGGCCTTAAGCTATATAAATTAGAAGATAGCATAGATGTATTTAAATATAACCACAAGGTACCAGATAAGCCTCATAGAAATAGAGAAAAATTCTTTAAAAATTTAGATAATAAAAAAGATGAGGAAATTCTAAACTATATAAATAAAATGAGCAGAGAACGTCTTATAAGAAGGCTAATAAACAAAATAAGAAACAGGTGAAATAATGAAAAAAGTATTGTTCGTAGTTGATGAGCGAAAATTAGGTGGCGTAAGTATCCTTTTAGAAAATATAATAAATAATCTAGACAACGCAAATTTGGATATAACTGTGCTAGTTCTTCATGATAACGGCGACAGATTAGAGAACGTAAAAGCAAAAGTTATATATGGCAATAAAGCTTTTAATATAATTGATCAGGATATAAAATACCTAATTAAAAACTTTAAATTTGTGTCTGCTATTAAGAAAATAGCAATGTCATTAAGATTAAAATGTGGCAACATAGGCAAATTTATATCAAAGCAAAGGAAAAAACTAAATCTATCAGATTATGATATAGAGATTGCTTTTAAAGCTGGTTTTTGTTCAGCTTTTGTAGCATATGGTAATACTAAAAGAAAGATTAATTGGATACATGAAGACTATGCAACTTATAATAAAACAAAAAAATACGAAAATACTTTTAAGAAAATATTTAACATGTTTGATAAACATATAACAGTGTCACAAGATGCAAAAGAGTCTTTCTGTGATATATATGGTAATATAGACAAGACTTTTATTATCGAAAACTATATAGATACTAAGACAATATTAGAGAAAGCAAATGATGAAATTCAACTAGATATAGACAAGAGCAAATTGAACCTTGTAGCTCTTGGTAGATTTTGTCCAGAAAAAGGTTTTGATAGAATTATAGACGCCTTTTCTAAGCTAGAAGAGAGTGTAGATATTTCTAATACCCATATGTATATTATAGGATATGGTGATGATGAAAAAAGATTAAACAGTGATATAAAGCGACTAAATTTGAACAAATATATAGATATAATAGATACCAACAAAATAAAGATAAATCCATACGCTTTAATGAATATATGTGATTTGTTTGTTTTGTCATCTAGAAGCGAGTCGTTTGGAATGGTCAGAGTAGAGGCATTAACTTTGAAGCTTCCTGTAATTACAACCTCAGTTGCAAATGCGGAGGAATTAATTCAAAATAAATTTGGACTAGTTGTGGAAAGTTCTAAACAAGGTATATATGAAGGCTTGAAAAAGGTCATACTCGACGAAGATCTTGTTTTAAAACTAAAAAGCAATGTAAAAGATTATTCATATGACAATAAAAACAATGAAATAATAGATCAAATAAACAAACTATTGGAGGAATAAATTGAAACAGAAGAAGCTATATGACATACTTAACAACATACTCATAATATTTTTAAGCATACAACCCATTTTAGATATATACATGGGAATTGTAGGCGAGCAATTAGATATATTTGGAATATCTATTGTAACAATGATTAGAACTATATTTGTAATAGGTATGTTTGCTGTCGTTGTAATCAGTCAAATAAAGTTTAAATACCATATAAAATATATATATATAATACTACTATATTTGCTTGCAATAATTGTATATACAATACTACACCATATAAACATTGTAAGCTTTAATGGTTATTTTATAACTGAGAATATATATAACGTACTAACAGAACTTTTATATGTATTAAGACTTGTTATTCCAGTTATTTTAATATATATAGTTGTAATAACAAGGCCGTCAAAAGATGAGGTTTTAAAGGTCATTGCTTGCGTTACTTGTATAGTTTCGCTGGTAATTATTACTACAAATCTTCTTGAGACATCTTTTGCATCATATTCTCAGGTAAACGATTTCATTGAGTATAATGTAATAGACTGGTTTACTATAGATAATCTTTCATATAAGGAGACACTATCTAAAGGATATTTTGTTTCAGCAAATCAAATAGGAGCGCTGTTAGTATTCCTTCTACCAATAGTCACATATTATGCGCTAAGAGAAAATAAATTACATTTGTATTTAATACTTCTTGTACAAATAATCAGTATGGTGCTTGTAGGAACAAGAGTCGCAAATTATGGATGGATACTCGTATCGATAGCAATAGTGGTTATGTATACTATTTTACATTTTACTAAAAAATTTAAGCTTAATATGCAACCATTAATATATTTTGCAATAATATTATTAATAGGCTCCATTTTATATTTGCATTCGCCAGCGCATAATAGGTCTTTTGCCTCAGAATATGAAGGTATGTATAATGAAGACCTCGTTGAAATGGGTGGAACTCAATTTATTCAAATTGAGGACTTTAAAAATATGCTTCAAAACGAAGAAAAAATGCAAGAATACTTAGGTGCAAAAAGCGATAATCTGTTAGATGATGTCAAGGCGAAATATATATCCGAAACATATGGCTATCATAATATAACAAAAAAATATATTTTAGAGATATATCCATATACTGATGATTTGGATTTTTGGCTTAATATTTTTGAAGAACCAATGGCTGTTAAGGGAGATAATAGAGGCCGCCAATTTGCTATAATAAAAAGAATAAAGGCAAACAACAATAACCAAGTACTAGACACATTGTTTGGTATGGGAGCAACACCTTTAAACAGTAGAGGGTATATGATAGAAAATGATATTATATCGCATTATTATAACTTGGGTGTTATAGGAATTGTACTATTTATTTCACCATTTGTTTTCGGAATACTTTATTCCTTGTATAAAAACAAAAAACATATGGCAAATATTATAAACATTGAATTTGCTGTGTTTGTTTTAGCTATTGTAATGGCATATTTTATTGGTTTTTTTGCAGGCCATGTAATAGATGAATATATCATTTCAATTTACCTTGGAGTAGTCGCAGGAATAGTTATAAACTTTTTTAGAAAGGAGGAGCCGTTATGATTTCACCAAAATTAAGTATAGTACTTCCCGTATATAATACAGAAAAATATTTAAGAAAATGCTTAACTAGTATATTTGAAAATAAATTTCAAGACTTTGAGCTTATTATAATAAATGATGGAAGTCCAGATAATTCAGAACAGATTATATTGGAGTTTAAACAAAAGTATCAGGATAAAATTGTATATATAAAGAAGGAAAACTCTGGCATAAGTGATACTAGAAATTTGGGAGTTAAACAGGCTTCGGCACCATATATAACTTTTATTGATAGCGATGATTCTATACATATAGATATGTTAGACTTAATGATGGAAAAATTAAATGAATATGATTTTGATGTCATTGCATGTGATATAAAAATAGTATATGAGGATAATGATACTGTTGATTTAGTTTCTTCGGGATATGATAAAGATTTATACCATAAAAACAAGATAAAAGAGACTGTGATAGTGCAGTATCCAGTATTATGGAACAAAATATATAAAACGCAACTGCTAAAGAAGATCAAGTTTTCTTCAGGTGTATGGTATGAAGACATGGAATATTTACTTAAGTTATATCCAGATATAAATAGTATAGGCGTGGTTAAAAAACCTCTATATAATTATTTGCAAAGAAAAAATTCACTTACATATACATATAATGATAAACTTTATGATATAATAAACAATATGGCAAGTGTAATAGATTATTACATGTCGCAAGGTGTATACGATGAATATAAAAATGAACTGGAATATTTATATGCCAGATACGCTTTTGCAACGTTTCCAAAACGTTTAGCAAAATGTAGGGATAAAGAAAAATATAATAAAGGAATAGCGTATGCATTTGCCAAAGTATACGAATATTTTCCAGACTACAAAAAGAATAAATATTTGAAAACCATGGGAATAAAAGGAGTTTATATAAAACACTTTAATAAATTTTTAAGCCATATGAATTATATGGTACAAAGTGGGAAAAAATATAATTAGCGCAAATTGGAAGGAGAGAGCTTTCGTGAAAAAACGAGTTATATTTATTTCTAGTACAGGTGGTCATTTTTCCGAGCTTATGATGTTAAAACCGATTTTTGATAATTATGACTACCATCTAATAACTGAAAAGACAAAGTCTACAATATCGCTTAAAGACGAATATAAACACAGAATGCATTATTTAGTATATGGTACAAGGATAAAAAAAATTAAATACTTTTTTAAAGTAACTTGGAATACTATAAAATCCTTGTGGCTATTTATAAAAATACGACCTCATGCAATAGTTACAACAGGCACTCATACAGCAATGCCAATGTGTATTATAGGAAAGCTTTTTGGCGCAAAAATTATTTTTATTGAGACATATGCAAACGTATTTACGCCAACAGGTTCTGGTAAATTTATATATAAATTTGCAGATAGGTTTGTTGTACAATGGGAAGAAATGCTAAAGGTATATCCAAAAGCGACATATATGGGAGGAATATTCTAATGATTTTTGTAACTGTGGGAACACAAGATAAGCCGTTTGTAAGATTAATTCAAGCCGTAGAAGATGCTGTTAAATCGGGAAAGATAACCGATGAAGTTATTGTACAGGCTGGAAATACAGAGTATGAATCCGAGGTTTTAAATATATTAAATTATGTCCCTTTTGACAAATTTAACGAATATATTGAAAAAGCAGATATAATAATTACGCATGGTGGGGTGGGCTCAATACTTAATGCGTTAAAACTTAAAAAGAAAATAATTGCAGTACCAAGACTAAAAAAATACGGTGAGCATATAAATGATCATCAACTTCAAGTAATACAAAAAATGACACAGGATGGCTATATTTTAAGTTGTGAGGATGAAAGTGAAATTGCGGACAAAGTTCTTGAAGCAAAAGACTTTGTTGTTAAGGATTATACAAGCAATACCGAAAACTTTATTAGAAGTTTTAAAGAGCTCTTAGAAGATGCTCTAAAGTAAAGAGGGGTTATTTATGTTTGATGTTTTTACAAGAGGGGGATTAATAAGCTTTTTATATTTTTTACCAGCCTTGTTATTATCTCTTTCAATACACGAATTTGGACATGCTATTGTAGCATATAAATTGGGGGATAAAAGTCAAAAAGAACTGGGTAGGCTTACATTATCTCCATTTGCACATATAGACTGGTTTGGATTTCTCTCAATAGCTCTTATTGGAGTAGGTTGGGGCAAGCCAGTTATGGTAGATGATAGAAACTTTGAAAAAAGGGGCAAAGGCAATATGCTCGTCGCTCTAGCAGGACCGATGTTTAATCTAGCTTTAGCTTTAATAGTTACAATAATATTTAAAATACTAGCTATGACTGGAGTAGCTGAAACAATGTTAAATAGTTCTGGAACGGGTAGAATTTTATTTGAAATGATAATACTTACAATACAATTTAACGTGGTATTTGCAGTATTTAATTTAATACCATTGCCACCGTTTGATGGTTCTAAGGTATTATATTATTTCTTACCTTATAGGGCGAAACAATGGTTTGATAAACTAGAAAAATATTCATTTTACATTTTGCTAATATTGTTTATAACTGGTTGGTATTCATATATAATAACGCCAGCATATACCATAGTATGGATGGTTGTAGTGGCAATAATGTATATTTAAGAAGGGGAATATGATGTATATATTAGGAATAGAAAGTAGCTGTGATGAAACAGCAATAGCTGTAATTGAATTTAAACAGGATAACAATTTTAAGGTGCTAGCAAACGTAGTGTCTTCACAAATAGATATACATAAAAAATATGGTGGTGTGGTGCCTGAAATAGCATCAAGACAACATACTAAAAATATTAGTTTGGTGCTAGATGAAGCTTTACAAAAAGCTAATATAAAGCTTGAAGACTTATGCGCCATAGCAGTAACTATAGGGCCGGGACTTGTAGGTGCACTGCTTGTTGGTGTGTCTTTTGCCAAATCCTTGGCATATACGTTAAATATTCCGCTTGTACCAGTACATCATATAGCGGGACATATTGCGGCAAACTTTTTAACTCATCCAGATCTTAAACCGCCATTTTTGGCACTTGTAGTATCTGGCGGACATTCACACGTAATAGAGGTTAAAGATTATACTAACTTTAAAATACTTGCAAGAACTCGTGATGATGCTGTTGGAGAAGCTTTTGATAAAGTAGCGCGTGTTTTAAATTTAGGATATCCAGGTGGCCCTGAGGTAAGTAAACATGCAGAGCAGGGACAAGCTACATATAAACTACCTAAAACAAGATTTGAGGAGAACTTAGATTTTAGTTTTAGCGGAGTCAAAACAGCAGTTTTAAATATTGCAAACAAGGAAAAAGGTGCTTTGCGCATAGATGATATGTGTACAAGTTTTGAAAACAACGTAGCAGAAGTATTAGTAGAACACACAATAACACTTGCCAAGCAACAAGGAATAAATAAAATTGCTTTAGCTGGAGGTGTCTCTGCAAACAGAAAATTAAGAGAATTATTAACAGAACAAGGAAATAAGGAAAATATAGAAGTATATTTGCCAGAGTTAAAATATTGTACAGACAATGCTGCTATGATAACTGCTGCCGGAATATTTAAATATAGAGAGGGTAAGTATACTACAGATTTAAGCTTGAATGCAAAAGCTAGCATGAATATAGAAAATGAATAGAGGTGAAAACATGGCTATATATGCAATTTCAGACTTACATTTATCCAAATCTGTTCCAAATAAATCAATGGAGCTATTTGGAAAAGATTGGGAAAATTATGAACAAAGATTAGATGAAAACTGGAAAGCTACAGTAAAAGATGCAGACACTGTTCTTATTCCAGGAGATATTTCATGGGGATTAGATCTAAACTCAACATATGCAGATTTTGCATATATAGACAGTCTTCCTGGAAATAAAATAATTATAAAAGGCAATCATGATTATTATTTTTCAACTCTTACAAAGGTTAACAAATTTTTAGAAAATAACAATTTTAAGACAATAAAAGTACTTAATAACAATAGTTTCTGTGTTGAGAATATAAACATTTGTGGCTTTAGAGGTTGGGGTAATACAGAAGATGAAAATATAGACGATTATAAGGTGTATTTAAGAGAACTTATACGCCTAGAGTTGTCCTTAAATAGTATAAGCCCAGAAAACAAGAGTAAAGATATAATTGTTATGACTCATTTTCCGCCATTTAGATATGAAATAAAAGAGTTATTTAAAAAGCATAATGTAAAAAAATGTGTATATGGGCATTTGCACGGTGAAGGCCATTATATGGTAAAAGAAGGTATAATAGATGGCGTTGATTATAAAATGGTTAGCGGCGACTATACTAAATTTAATTTGGTAAAGTTAAATTAAACTAGATAAATGCACTTTTTTATTAAAAACCATTGTAATTTAATTTTAGTTATGTTAAAATATTAGGGTAAAAACGATTCCAAATACAGGGGAGGGACATATAATGAAAAAAGAAATACAACCAAATTATAACAAAGCTACAATAACTTGTGCTTGTGGTAATGTAATTGAAGTTGGTTCAACTAAAAAAGAAATGAAAACAGATACATGCAGCGCATGTCATCCATTCTTTACTGGATTAAAACAAGCTGTTTCTTCTAAAGGTAGAGCCGCAAAATTTATGGAAAAATACGGAACAAAAAAATAATATGATGGTGCTACTTTGTGTAGCACTTTTCTTTTGGAGGAAATTATGAGAAATACGCACATAGCTTTTATATATGATTTTGATGGAACATTAGCCCACGGAAATATACAAGAACACAATTTTATACCCGCATTAAATATGACAAGTGATGAATTTTGGGATGAAGTAGATAGTCTTAAAGTAAACAATAACATGGAAAATGTGCTTGCATATATGTATTTAATGTTAAAAAAGGCAGAAGAACGCAATATGTCAGTTAAAAAATCTGCTTTTATTGAATATGGGAAAAATATTGAGTTTTATCCGGGAGTTACAGAATGGTTTGATAGAATAAATGCTTGTACAAAATCATTAGGATTAGTACCTCATCATTATATAGTATCATCTGGAATAAAAGAAATGATTGAAGGAACGCAGATAAAAGATGAATTTGAGAAAATATATGCATGTAGCTTCTTATACAATGTAGATGAAATTGCCAAATGGCCAGCGGTATCTGTGAACTATACAAACAAGACGCAATTTTTATATAGAATTAATAAGGGTATATATGAAATATATGATGATAGCATAAATAACAAAATGGCAGATAATGATAGGAAAATTCCTTTTTCCAATATGATATATTTTGGAGACGGGATGACAGATGTTCCGTGTATGAAGCTCGTTAAAGATAATGGTGGTGCAGCTATATCTTTATATGAGCAAAATGACACCCTAGCATTAAAATTATTAAATGATGGTAGAGTAAACCACATTTCTAAAACAGATTATACTGAAAACAGTGATTTAGATATGTATGTAAAAAATATCCTTCAAAATATAAAGAAAAGGACGGACAATGAATAGTAAATTAAATAAAAGTGTAATGGACTTAATTCAAAAATACAATTTAGATTCCCTTGAGCTAGCTCACAATTCAAGGGAACTTATTATTATGCTATTATCTGAAATGAAGAAGTGTAGCATAGCAGATATAAAACTAGACTTAGTAGAAATTACAGACAAAGATCTTGCTGCTTTGGAGGAAATGTTGCGTAAAATAGCAAATGATAAAATGCCTCCTCAATATGTAACAAATAAAGAATATATTTATGGAAATGAGTTCTATGTAAATGAATCTGTATTAATACCAAGACAAGACACAGAAACTATAATTGAATTTGCTATAGATGTTATATGCAAACAAAATTACAAAACAATGATGGATTTATGTACAGGCTCTGGAGTAATTGGAATAAGTGTAGCAAAGAACACCAATCTTTCTGAAGTCACTTTGGTAGACTTATCTTCAGAAGCACTTCAGGTCGCAAGGAAAAATGCAGAGCTAAATGGTGTAGCCAATAGATGTAATATTGTAGAATCTAATATGTTTAAAAATATATACAAATTAAATACTAAATATGATATAATAATTGCAAATCCTCCATACCTTACAAAAACTGAGATGAAAGAGATTTCAGAATTTGTAGAAAAAGAACCAGCTCTTGCTTTGTATGGTGGTAAAGACGGGCTAGATTATTATAGGATAATATTTGATGAAGCTAAAAACTTTTTAAATATTGGAGGTTTAATAGCTGTAGAGATAGGATATACTCAAGCAGAAGATGTGATAAATATAATAAGTATGCATAAAGAATATAAGGATATTCAGGTAATACAAGATATAAATAATAAGAATAGGGTGGTAGTGTGTCATTTTCAGAACAAATAAAAGATGAAATACTTATGACTAGGAATAAAAAGTGCTGTATTTTACCTTTAAGATATGGTGAGCTTACAACAGAAGCTAAGGATTTAAAAATTACAGATATAAAAAAGCTTGTAAAAGATACTTGTTGCAAAAAGGCCTTTCTAAAAGGTGTATTTTTGGGCAGCGGTTGTATTGTAAATCCTAATACAGATTATCATTTTGAAGTTGTAACAAAATCTAAAGTTTATGCAGATTATGTTATTAAGCTTATGACTGAGTTTGGTTTAGCACCTAAGATAATAAAAAGAAATTCTAATTATGTTATATATTTAAAAGATTCCGAACAAATATCCACTTTACTTGCTATCTTAGAAGCAAATAAAGCTGTTTTAGAGTATGAGAATATTAGAATTAACAAGTCTATAAAAAATAATATAAATAGAAGTGTGAATTGTGAAACGGCAAACTTATCTAAAACTATTGAAGCCGCTGTAAAGCAACAAGAAGCAATAAAGAAGCTTAAAGATGAGAACAGATTTAATGAGCTTAATCCTAAACTTAAAGAAATCGCCTCTTTAAGATTAAAATATCCTGAAGCTTCTTTGGATGAACTTGCAGATAAATGCTCATATAAAATATCTAAATCTGGAATATATCATAGATTAAATAAAATAATAAAACTTGCGGAGGAAAAGTGATGTTAGGAGTATATATTCATATACCTTTTTGCGCTTCAAAGTGTTTTTATTGCGACTTTTATTCTGTTGCAAATAAATCGTTAGAAGAAGACTATATAAAAGCCGTTATAGAAGAAATTCTATCTGAAACTGAACTGTTGGGCGATAGACGTGTAGATAGTATTTACTTAGGTGGAGGTACGCCTAGCTTAATAGCTGAAAAAAATATCGTAAACATATTAGAAGTGCTTAAGCTTTTCTGCGCTCAAAATGCTGAAATTACAATCGAGGTAAATCCCGAGTCTGTAACATATGAAAAGCTAAAAGCATATTTTGATGCTGGTGTAAATAGAATTAGCATAGGACTTCAATCCGCAAATAATGAGACGTTAAAAAAGATTGGCCGCCTTTCAACAATTAAAGATTTTGAAAATACATATAATTGGGCTGTAGATATAGGATTTAAAAATATATCTTGTGATGTTATAATAGGGCTTCCAGATGAAACGATAGATATGTTTGAAAGTACTATAGATTATATATTAGGATTAGAGCATATAACACATATATCTGCATATAGTCTAGAGTTGCATGAAAATACTAAATTAGATTTTTTGGTATCTAATAATTTTGTAACACTTCCTGATGAAAATACAGAAAGAGAAATGAAATATTTATTAGACAAGAAATTAGATAATGCCGGATTTAATAGATATGAAATATCTAACTATGCAAAACTTGGATATGAATCTAGACACAACCTTAAGTATTGGAACGGTGAAGAATATTTAGGGTTCGGTGCGGCAGCAGCAAGCTTTGTAAATAGCATAAGATATACCAATATATCCAACGTACAAAAGTATATTAACAATATTTCGTCTGGCATGAGTAATAAAGAAGGCATTGAAGAAATGGACAAACTTGGTCTTATAAAAGAATACATAATACTAAGATTAAGACTAAAAAAAGGTATTAATCTTAATATATTTAAAGCAAAATTTAAACAAGACATATATTCTCTTTATAAGGACAAAATAGATATATTAATGTCACAAGGATTGCTTGAAAGGGCAGGAGATAATATTTATCTCACATACAAGGGTGAAGATCTTGCAAATATTGTTTGGCAAGAATTTATATAGGAGGAAATATGGAAAAAAATGAGAATAAATTCTTAATAATAGATGGAAATAGTATAATGAACAGGGCATTTTATGGAATAAGAATTCTATCTACAAAAGACGGTACATTTACCAATGCTGTTTATGGTTTTTTAAACATATATTATATGATGCTAGAAAAGATAAATCCAAACTATGTAGCTGTGACGTTCGATTTATCTAAACCAACATTTAGGCATGAAATGTTTTCTCAATATAAAGCAGGCCGTCGTTCTATGCCAGATGAGCTTCGTCCACAAATGCCTCTTATAAAAGATATCCTACGTGCTATGAACATTTCAATTCTTGAGTTAGAAGGGTATGAAGCAGATGATATTTTAGGAACTGTAGCAAAAAACAATTCTAAACAAGGTATTAAAACTTTCATACTTACAGGGGATAGAGATTCATTTCAATTAATAGATGAAAATACAAGTATTGTTATGCCATCTACCAAAATGGGAAAAACAGAATACACAATATATGATCCTGCAAAATTAAAAGAAGAATATAATTTAGAGCCTAGACAAATTATAGATATGAAGGCTTTAATGGGAGATAAGTCAGATAATATTCCAGGAATTCCATTAGTTGGTGAAAAAACAGCCAATTCACTTTTAGAATTATATAACAGTTTAGATAATATATATGAAAATATAGATACTGTAAATGTAAGTGAAAATTTAAGAAACCGCCTTAAAGAACATAAAGATATGGCATATTTAAGCTATAAACTTGCTACTATAAATACAAATACCCCCATTAATTTAGATTATGAAGGATTTAAATTAAAAGATGTAAACCTTCCTGAACTAAGTCAATTGTTTATGCGCTTATCTTTTAAGAAGTTTTTAGAAAAATACATCAATGAAGAGGATGTAAAAGATCTTGAAACAGAGTCTACTTCAAGGTTTTATAAAGACTTGTCAAAAACAAATTTCTATATATTAAATAGTTTTGAGGAAGTAGAAAATGCCATATTAACAAGTACTGACAATATCACTTTCACATACATAGATAATGATTTTGTATATAATAAACTAAAAAACAAATTATTATTTTATCTTGATAATAATATCTATCTAATAGAACTAGCTTCAGGCAGCACAAAAAGCGTTTTAAAAGCATTTTGTGAGTCGGATAGAGTAAAGACGGGGTATAATACTAAAAAATTGTTAAAATTATATTTTGACCAAGAACTAAAAAATCCGGTAGGGTTTAAACAAGATGTTATGATAGGATATTATCTAATAAATGCTACGGATAACAACTATTCAATTACTAATATTGTATATAACTTGCTTGAAGTAGCATTTCCAGAGCTTGAATTTGAGGCAAGTAGAAAAGTAACACAAACTTCTCTTTTTGATATGTTAGATACCCCTGAACATGAGGAAAAACTAGAATTAACTGATACCGACAAAAAATATATATATACATACTTGCGTGGCGTTAAAGAAGCTAATAAATTGTTAACCTCAAAGTTGAATGAATTAAAACTTTTAGATTTATATAACAACATAGAAATACCTTTAATGGAAACTCTAGCTATTATAGAAAGTAATGGAATGTATCTGGATGTAGAGAAACTAAAAACATTTTGTGTTTATCTAGATGAACATATAGAAACTTTAACTAAGAAAATATACTCTTTAGCAGGTGAAGAATTTAATATAAATTCACCTGGACAACTAGGGCATATTCTATTTGAGAAGTTGAATTTACCTTGCTCGAAAAAAACAAAAACAAGTTATTCAACAGACAAAGAAGCACTTGAAGCTATAGAGGATAAACATGAAATCGTTCCTACAGTATTGGAATATAGATCACTTGCAAAACTTAAGTCTACATATATTGATGGTTTAATATATGCAGCTGACAATAATAGTAGAATCCATACTACATTTATGCAGGCTGTAACAGCTACTGGTAGACTTAGCAGTGTAGAACCAAACCTTCAAAATATTCCCGTAAGAACAGAGGTAGGAAGTAAAATTAGAGAATGCTTTACTACAAGCTCTAATGAAACTAAACTTATAGATGCCGACTATAGCCAAATCGAATTGCGAGTATTAGCAGATATGGCTGATGATAACAATATGATAAATGCGTTCGTAAATAATGTTGACGTTCATGCCGTTACTGCATCTCAAGTATTTAAAGTGCCTTTAGAACAAGTTACAAAAGAATTACGTTCTAAAGCTAAAGCAGTAAATTTTGGCATTGTTTATGGCATTAGTGATTATGGACTATCTAAAAGCATTAATTCAACTAAAACCGAAGCCAAAGAGTATATAAACAATTATTTGAATCACTATACAGGCATTGCAAAATTTATGGAAGACTCAGTAAAGTTTGGCGAAGAAAACGGATATGTTGCCACCAAGTTCGGTAGAATAAGAAATGTACCAGAACTTAAATCTTCTAATTATAACACAAGAGGATTCGGTGAACGAGTTGCTATGAACATGCCAATTCAAGGCACAGCAGCAGATATAATGAAGATAGCTATGAATGAACTATATAATAAGTTTAAGAACAACAATTTAAAATCTAAGATAGTTATGCAAGTACACGATGAACTTATTGTAGAAGCTATTTTAGATGAAGTAGAAATAGTAAAAGAATATATGAGGGAATCAATGGAAAATGCAGCTAAATTAAAAGTCCCTCTTGCTATAGATATAAATGTTGGGAATAGCTGGATGGAAGCGAAATAGGAGAGAGAGTATTGAAAAAGTTCTTTAAAAAACTAATGACAACACTATTGATTATTATTGTTATAAGCATAGTAATTTTATTGGTATATAAAAATGTGTTTTTCCCAAGATCTCATAAAGATATAGTAGAACAAGCTGCTAGTATATATAATGTAGATCCAAACTTAATATATGCAATTATTAAGCAAGAAAGCGGTTTTAACACATATGCCGTTTCAAAAAGCGGAGCAAAAGGATTAATGCAACTTATGGATGCAACAGCAAAGGATATGATAAATGGAATAGACACTATAGATATTAACGATTACAATATTTATGATCCATATACCAATATATTTATTGGTACAAAATATATATCATATCTAATCAATCATTTTGACGGAAATTATTACTTGGCTGTTACCGCATACAATGCAGGAATGGGGAAGATACAAGATTGGATAGATAAAGATTATTCGGAATATGATGAATTTAGCAAGGTATACGAATGTATAGAATATACTGAAACTAGGATATATCTTAACAACGTTATAACTAATTATAATGTATATACAAAACTATATAACTAATTACAAACCGCTCAAATATAACTTTTATATACAAAATACTACACAAATACTTAAAAATGTGATAAAATATCTAAGTATAATGAAAAAGGAGAGTGAATCTATGTCAGGACATAGCAAATGGGCTAATATAAAAAGAAGAAAAGAAGCAGTGGATGGAAAGAAAGCCCAAATTTATTCAAAAATAGGTAAAGAATTAACAGTAGCAGTTAAACAAGGTGGTCCAGACCCTGCAAACAACGCAAAATTAAGAGATGTTATAGCTAAAGCTAAGGCTAACAATATGCCAAATGATAACATAAATAGATGTATACAAAAAGCTTCAGGCGAAGGAAGCAATGCAAATTATGAAGAAATAACTTATGAAGGCTTTGGCCCTTGTGGAGTTGCAGTTATTGTTGAAGCAATGACAGATAATAAAAATAGAGCTGCTGCAGACATAAGATGCATATTCGATAGAAGCGGTGGTAGCATGGGCCAAACAGGTTCTGTTGGTTACATGTTTACTAAGAAAGCGATATTTGTTTTAGAAAAATCTGATAAAATTGATGAAGATGAGCTTATGATGGAAGTATTAGAGCTAGGCGCAGAAGATATGGCATCAGATGAGGAATGCATTGAAATTATAGCTGAGCCTACAAGCTTTTCTAAAATTAGCGAGTATTTAGAAACTAAAGGTTATGTAGCAATTGAAGCTGAAATTAAAATGGTTCCTTCAATGAAGAAAGAATTATCTGAAGAAGAAGCTACAAAGTTTGAGAATTTTATAGACAAACTAGAATCAAATGACGATGTACAAAATGTTTGGCATAATGCAGATGTTTAATATTGTAAACTAAATAGTGCTACGTTTATTCTTAAAATACATATAAAAAGACTTTTTTCGACCAAATTGATAACATAATATTGACTTTACATAAAATTTGTGTTATTATAATATTGTAAATAATGTTCATGCATTATTTTTAAGGAGGTTGATAAAATATGTATTATGAGAATAAACGTAGTTTTTACATAAAACAATATGGGCCGACCGCATTGGTTATTGTAGCAGCTTTAGCATTGATAGTTACAGGAGTTGTTATAGGATTTAATTCTATGAATGAGGGTAACGTAGTTGCAGAGAAACCAAATGAAATAATAGATTCTAACTCGTATACTTATACTGAACAAGCTATTACAGGTAAGGTTACTTCAGTAAAAGGTTTAACTGTAACAGTTAATTCAAATAATAACACATATGAAATTAATCTTATAGGAATAATGCAAAACGATAAAAATACTGAATTATCTAAGACTATCGCAAATGACTTAAAAGGAAAAACAGTAACTGTAGACTATGATAATGTAAAAACAGAAGACGACAAAGTTTATGGTTATATATATGTAGATGATACTTTATACAATGAGACATTATTAGCCAAAGGGCTTGCTGAATTAAGACCTGAAAGACAAAACGTAGATAAACTTGATATATTAGTAGCAGCTCAAATTAAAGCAAGACATGAAGGCTTAGGAATTTGGAAATACTAAATTAGAATGCTGACTAAAGAAAACTTTAGTTTTCATATATAACCTCTTATAATCAACCTCTACATAACGTAGGGGTTTGATTTATATATAATAAAATCAAGACTTAATTTAAGCTCTAAAATCGATTTTAAGAGGTTTTTATTAAAAAGGCGATTAGTTTCACGTCTCACAAAGGAGGTGTTGAAATGTTTGTATATAATATGATTAGAAAAAGTTTGGAAGATAATCAAAAAAATAAACCTATAAAAAATAGAATTAAGTTAAAGAATAATATGTATATACATTTGAAACTAAATAGAAGAAATGCTAGTCTAATTATAAATTCATTAGCATTAACTAAAAGATATCTGTATTATAAGAGAGTAGAAGAAATTCCTTTGGAATTATATTTTGATAAAAATAATTTTGAAAATGATATGCATGACTTAGAACTTTCTATAGCCAAGATAACAGAAGATTGCAAAAATAATTTTTATAATTGGAAAGAATTTAAAATTTACAAATAGTAAAAAATGAAAGAAGGTAAGGCGAGACAAAAGGATATAGCCTATTATTTTGTTTCGCTTTATTTCGCAAAATAGATATGTTCTGGTGGCGTTTACATAAATACATATAGTGTTAAAACATTTCTTTTTTTAGACGTGAAACTATAAAAAATATAAATTAACTGTTGTACATAGTGTTTAGCTATGTACTTTTTTGTTTTTAGGAGGTTTTATTATGAATGAAAAAGAAAAAAATGTTACAAATGAAAAAGATAATGCGTACATTGAGATGAAAAGGGTAGATGTAAAAGAACTAAAGAGTAAACAAGGCGATGTTTTTTATATGGTTTCTGGCCTTTATGAATATAAAGAAAAAACAGCTTTAATAGAAATGTTTTTTAAAGATAAGGATTTATATAATGAATTATTAGCAATTCCACCATTGCATTTATTTAAGTTGTATTATGATGTTGCTATTGATTATAATGATAATTTAAAATTGGTTCCTAATAAATGCAGCTTATAAAATTATCGCCCAGGACATAGTAACACTGGGCGAGTGTCCCAAAAATGAGAAAATTCATAAAAAATTAGAGGTTATTTATGAAGAAAAATAAATGTTTAAATTGTCTTATTGGTTGTTATTATCAATCTGCTGAAATAGAGTTTGTTTTTCAGAATGATGATGATTTTTCAAATGTAATTCCATTTCAACATTTTAATTATTGTCCATTCTGTCGGTCATAAGGTTGTGATAAACAATGATAGACACAGTTAGATTATATGCACATATATCTGATGACTTATATCACGAGATAGAGTCCAAGACAGATGTAATTGCAAAGTTCAATATTGGTAACAATCAAGTCTATTATACAATAACAAACGGACATCTAGAGCGGTTCATATGGTAGTAGTTTAGCTTATCGTTTATTTGCTGGTAAACATGGCTTAACTAATGTATTAGAGATAGAGCGGTTCATATCATAAACTAATTCGTGGTTATAATAGCCATAATGGTTTCTATGATATTAACGAAGTAGTCCAAGGTTTGATTAATTTGTTTTCAAATGGCTTTAACTTAAAGTTACCAGATATTAAAAAATGGTATATACAAAGAATAGATATATCCTATGTATATGACCTATTAACACAAGATAATGTCAAAAGTTATATAAATAATAACCGTTATCTTGTATATCCAAGAAGAAAGACACAATATTTTTTAAATGAGTGTGTATATTTTGCTGGGAGTCGTACCACCCTTAAAATTTATAATAAATTGGTAGAATTCCTTAAACACGATTCCCGCAAATTATTCAAATATAGTGATTTTAATTTAGAAAATTATAAAGAAGAGATCAAAGGTTTTATAAGATTTGAGTGTGAGATACGAAAGAAAAAGATAAATGAATTATTAGGTGATAATGGAATAGAAAATATAAAAATGAAAGTATTAGAAGATTTTGTAGTTGGTGAGTTTATGAAATTATTTAAAATTAATGATAAAAATTTATGTTTAGTAAGAAATCAAAATGAAGTTAAGAATTTATTATATAACAAACATAGCGAGTGTAAAGCACGTAGATTATTTGGATTTTATTTAACATGTATAAATGACGGTATTAATAATGTAAAAGAACAATATAGTTCAAGTTCATTTTATAGAAATATATCTGAGCTTAAAGAAGCTGGAATAGATTTTACACAACAAGCTTTTGTAGTAGAAGAAAAACAAGTAGAAGAAAAATTTATAGATTTTGTTCCATTTATGAGTGATTGCAAATATAAGGAAGTGGTTTAAATGGATGACTTGAAAAAGATTTTTTATATAAAGATTATTATAGTTACGTTATGTGTTATTGTTTCTATGTTTTTTGTTTATATTATAGTAGATAATGTATTTGCTTTATTTGCGATAAATATTTTTATTTTATTTGGACAATTTATTATGCTAGATTGTTTAACTAATGAATATTTAAATAAATGTGAGGAGAAAGAATAATGTTATTGTATGTATTAAATTGTATTGAAAGTATATTAATTATAATGTTTGTTTTAAAAATTTTAAAGGAGAGATAATATGAAATTAGTAATTTTTATAGTATTTAT
>JAZUNZ010000050.1:0-1786 GCA_045604405.1 Clostridia bacterium | reverse complement strand
ACTAGCTAACATATTAAAAGTATCAATAAATAATTTAACAACTTACACAGGGGACGCTATAGGTATATTAGATACAGAGGGTAGCATACACCCAGTAGGCGAGGGCTTAAATGAGTTAAGCAAAGTAATAACAACTGATTTAAGAGAACTACGAGCAGAGGTAGACAAATATAGAGAGCAATTAAAAGAGGAGGACAAAACTAATGGAAAAGAGAGCAAATCACAGACCAAATAAACCACTAAAAACAGATCTAAAACTAAAAGACCAATATTACACTATTTACGAGGTAGCAAAGATATTAAAAGTACATCATAACACTATAAGACGTGCTATAAATGATAATAGATTAAAAGCTACTAAAATAGGTACAAAGTGGCTAATAAAAAAAGAGGATATATCTAATTTATGATAGGAGGGATAAAATGGAAATACTAACTATAACAAATAATAAAGGTGGTACAGCAAAGACAACCACAGCACAAAGCCTAGCAGTAGGGCTGATGTTAGAAAATAAAAAAGTATTATTAGTAGATAGCGACCCACAGGGCAACCTATCTTATGTATTTAAAGTATTAAATGCACCTAATAACCTTTATAAATTATATACAGGCGAGTGTAATATAAACGAGTGCAGATATAGGGTAAATTTTACGATTTATGATACAAGACGATACATAGATATTATACCAAGTAGCCAAAAGTTAGCTAATGCAGATAACGAGTTTACAAGAGAGCCATATATAAGTATGGGCTGTCAAGAGTTATTAAAAGGTAATTTAGACCAAATAAAAGACCAATACGACTATATTATTATAGATACACCACCTACGCTAGGTATACTTACTTTAAATGCTTTAGTATCCAGCACAAGTGCAATTACACCAATGCAAGCAGATATATTTAGTTTACAAGGGCTAACTAATTTAAAAGAAAAAATAGACATCATAAATAAAAAATTAAACCCTACGCTACATATTAAAGGGATACTACTTACAAAGTATAACGACAGGACTATACTAAATAAAGATTTAAAAGACAGCATAGAAAAGGCTACAGAGCAATTTAATACTAAAGTATTTAAAACTTATATTAGAGAGAGCGTAGCAGTAAGAGAGAGCCAAACAAATGGCACTTGCGTACTTTTACAATATCCAAACAATAACGCTAGTATAGATTATAAGTTATTTATAAAAGAATTATTAGAGGAAAATAAAGAAAAGAGAGGACAATAAATATGGGTAAAAATTTTAACGTAGATGTAAGTACTTTTACATCAACAAACGATATGGATAATATATACGCAGGAGGTACACCAGTAGAAACAATAGCACCAGCAGAAACTACTACTAATACAAATATAAAGACAAAAAGCAAAAAAAATGATAAAATAGACCATAAAAAAACAAATGGCACAAATAAAAAGGACAACTATAGTATAACTTTTAAAATAGACGCAGACATAGAGGACTTTTTAAAAAATATATTATGGATAAACAGAAAAACAAAAAATCAATATGTAAACGACTTAATACGTGCTGATATGATTAAATTATTAAATCTAAATGACGACGCTAGCTATGACGAGATACAAAAAGCGTGGGACAAATATAAAAAAGCAAATAACATTTAATAAGACCAAAATAAAGGAGGGCAGATATTATGGATAATAAAACATTTAAAAAATTAAAAGATAACGAAAAACAACGCCAAATAAAAAAGGCTAAAATAGAAGAAGATAACATCAAAATAGACGACCCAGCAACTAAAAACTATATTAAAATAAAT
>JAZUNZ010000049.1:0-4554 GCA_045604405.1 Clostridia bacterium | reverse complement strand
ATTGTGCTTTTGTTAATTTAAATGGTAAAATATTTATTACATCTGACATTTTTACATTTTTATCAAATTTTGTGACATCAAACCTATCCTCTAGACCTGCAAAAGCCTGACAAAAAAGTCTTGTTCCAACTTCTGAAAACTTACCTTCACTACAACCATCTGTGAGTAATTTTAAATTTTTTTCTGCATAACAAAAATCTTGATTATTTATGCCATTTAAATAATGGCCATTTCCTTGTCTACATATTTTCATATAGACCCTCCTAAAATTTAGTTAAATTTAATATTAAGATAGAGATCGCAAAAATTATATCACAAACAAGCGACTTTTTCAATGTTATGTTGCCTACATTTTACAAAAACGTCTAAAAAGAAGCACAGTATATTTACTGTGCTTCTTTTTTTAGAATTTTAGACCGCTTTTTGGTGCTGTTGTACCAGAAGATGTTTTGGTGTTAGTTGAAGTGGGTTCGCTTGCATTTTCCTGTAATCTTGTTACAAAAGGTTCTATTTCAGAAAGTAACGTCTTAAGCTTATCTAGCTCTTGAACAATACCAGCATTTCTTTCCTCACGAGCCTTCTTAATAAGTTCACATCCGTCGATAACAGTCTTAGCAGCTTCCAAAGCAGCTTCTACACTGTACACGCCGTTTAATAAAACCCTTTCGGATTCTTCTGCAGTAAGAACGGAATTTTCACTTATCTTTTTCATAAGTTCGTTATTCAAACTGGAAATAGATTTTTGACCCTCCAAAGCTATTTTGTTTTTAGCATTCAAAACAGCGTTTCTAAGCTGCTGTGCAGCAAGAGCCATACTATTTGCCTTTTGTGTACGAACGGCGATTTGAACATTCTTGTTCGTCTTTGACTGCAGATAAAGTTGACCGATACTTATTCCGAAAGCAGCTCTTGACTTTTCAAGGTTAAGCAATACGACCTGGAATGTTTCAAGGCCTTCCTTCAAATTGTCGAAGTTTTCCTTATCTGCCATAAGACCGGTAAGTTCATATTGCTGCTTGGCTGCCTCGACTTCTGATTGGATACGTTCTTCTGCAATACGACCAGCCACGATATACTTTTCGAGTTCTTCACAGTTGGTTTTATCCTGCTGAGCTGAACTGTGAATTTGTGTAAAGCCATCCTGCAGCATTTCGATCCATTTTTCGCAAGATTCGCTAAGCTGTTCAAGTAGCTTATAGTTGCTAATTGCCTTGACAGAAACCTCTTTGTTATGCTTGCCTTTGGCGGATGAAGAAATCTTAAGAAGCAACTTTTGCAAGAAGTTAGGCTCTTTCAAAACAAGATTGAAATCATCATAGTTTTGATTTGCTTGCTTTGAAAGTTCTATAACTTCTTTAATTACCTCCTGATCTGCTGAAGAACCCTCATCGTCTTTTAAAAGCTTTCCTGCTTCTTCGAAAGAACGAAGTAGGGGGATTTGTCCATAAGACATTATTTTTTCGATTTCCAGTGCATTGATTTGACTCGCTACGCTTAGAATTTCCTTCTGTTCCTCCTCGTTAAAATACCGTAATGAGCTTGTTGTAAGTGGAACAAGTTCTGTAGTTTTATTTACATTTAAATTTTCGCCTACAGAAATAGCGCTCAATACCTCCGTTTGCTGTTCTTTCATAATATCCTCCTAATTATTAAATTGCTGGTATATATTAATTTACGGAAATATTATATCATCCTTGGAGATTATTGTCAACTAAAATGGTTGTTTTACAATAAAAGGATTTTGAATAGGAATGCTAAAGCTTTTGAAAATACAGGATTTTATCTAAATAAACAATTAAAAAACAAAAGAAGACATAAAAAAGCCTTGGGCGTTCCCAAGGTTATATTATTTTGCTAATAATTTTGCAAGAGCAGCTTTTTTTCTATCTGCAGTATTTCTTTTTAAAACACCTTTAGACCAAGCTTTATCTACTCCAGAAACAGCAGCTTTGTATAATTCTTCTAAATTCTTTTCACCGTTTGCAGCAGCTACTTCGAAAGCTTTAACAGCTTCTCTATAAGCTTTTCTTACATTTTTATTTTCAAGACGATTAGCTTCGTTAACTAATACTCTTTTCTTAGCTGATTTAATATTTGGCATGTTTTTCCCTCCCTTTTGAGCACATATAATTTTTACAAAGCATATTTTAACATAATATTTTTAGAAAATCAAGTGGGGGACAAAATATTTTCTTTGTCATTATCAATAATTTAATAATTAAGTAAGTATAAGTTGAAAAAAAGGATAAGGGATGATATAATGGCAAAAAATAAAATATGTTGGCAAAAGAGTTTTGGCTAAGAGAGGAGAATGTTTTATGAATTTAAATGGAAAAATAATCGTAATTGAAGGGACTGACGGGAGCGGAAAACAAACACAAGCAGAGAGACTAAGTGAAAGGCTTAAGAAGGAAGGATATATTGTATACAGTACTTCCTTTCCCAATTATCAAAGTGATTCATCTGCTGCAGTAAAGATGTATCTTAATGGAGAGATAAAAAATAATGCAAGTGATATTAGTGCAAAAGCTGCATCTATTTTTTATGCAACAGATAGATATATAACGTATAAGAAGGAAATTGAACCAATATATAATAGGAAGGACAGTGTTATTGTATTCGATAGGTGGGTAGCCTCTAATATAATTCATCAAGGGGCAAAACTTATTGCAAACATTACAGATGAAGTAGAAAGAAAGAGGAGACTTACGGAATTTATAACGTGGTTGGACTCATTAGAACATGAAGATTTTGAAGTGCCAAGAGCCAGTAAAGTAATATATCTAAATGTACCTTTAGATTATACAATAAAATTAAGAGAAAAGAGGGCAAACAAAATAACAGGAAGTGAAAAACAAGATATTCATGAATCAGATAATAGCCATCTAAAGAATGCAAGTGAATCAGGAATGATTGCGTCGGATATCCTTGGATGGACTGTAATTGAATGTGTTAAAGAAGATAAAATGCGAAGCATAGAAGATATCTCAGAGGAAATATGGCAAAAAACAAATGAATAATTGGGGGAAATTATTATGTCTAAATGGGATAACATGTATTTGGACCTTTGCGAAAAAATCTTAAATGAAGGAACGCTGCATCACAACAGAACAGGCGATGATACCATGAGAATAATTGGACACACATTTGAATTTGATCTTCAAGAGGAATTCCCAATACTTTCTGTTAAGCAGGTGGGAATAAAAGGACCGGTTATTGAACTTATGTGGATATACCAAGCTCAAAGCAACGAGGTTTCGTGGTTAAGAGAACGCGGCGTAACCATATGGGACGAGTGGGAAGTTGACGAAGACGGCGTATACAGACAGGATGGGTCCAATAGATTTATTGGTAAAGAATTTGCAGGAACAATAGGTACTGCCTATGGCTATGTCACAAAGAAATTTGGTTGGCCGCAGAAAAATATTCAGGAGATTATGCAAAACCCTCAAAGCAGACGAAATATAATCGACCTATGGCAACCTGAGTATTTTGACAAAGCTGTATTACCACCTTGCGTTTATGGAAGCCAATTCGTTGTTGATGGAGACAAACTTCATATAAGAGTTACACAACGTTCTTGTGATGTTGGTCTCGGACTTCCATATAATGTAACACAGTATGCGGCGTTTGTTTTAATGATCGCACATGTAACAGGTCTTAAACCCGGGAAAATGTTGTATCAGATAACAGATACACACATATACTGTAAGCATATTCCTGCAATAAAGGAAATGATAAGCAGAAGGGATCAGGCAAAACCGGCGCCTAAACTGTGGCTAAATCCTGAAGTTAAAGATTTCTTTGAGTTTGATAATTCCAGAGAGCTTAAGGATATTAAACTCATTGGATATGAGCACTTGGGCAAAGTGCCAATGGAGGTGTCTATATGATAAAAATAATAGCGGCAGTAGGAGCCAAAAATGAACTTGGAAAGAATGGGGATTTAATTTGGCATCTGCCAAATGATCTTAAATTCTTTAAAGAGCAAACTATAGGTTCTGCTGTTGTTATGGGACGAAACACTTTCAATTCATTGCCCAAGAAACTTCCGAATCGTAGACATTATGTGTTAACAGACTCGCTAGCATTCAACAAAGATGCAAGCGATGTAATAGTCTATTTTGATTTTGATGATTTATTAAAGGAAGTAAAGAGGATATCTGAAACGGCGGACATATTTATCATAGGCGGAGCAAGCATATATAAACAGTTTATAGAATATGCAAACGAAATTATTCTTACTGAAATAGATGCAAGCGATCCTGATGCCGATGCTTATTTCCCGTATTTCGAAAAGGAAAAATATCAAAGAAAAATAATTGCTTCTAATGAAGATAAGGGAATTAAGTATAAACACGTAGTTTATGTCAAAAAATAAATAGAAAAGAGAATGCGTAGAGCATTCTCTTTTCTCAGACTGTTGACAAAGTTTTTTGTTAACAGTCTTTTCTTTTTATCTTTTTTGTGGTAATATTTATGCATAACATATGACTCTTAATCTAACAATTTTAGTCTATGTTTTAAGCAGTTTTTTCTTAGAAATTACTGCTT
>JAZUNZ010000048.1:0-118713 GCA_045604405.1 Clostridia bacterium | reverse complement strand
AGAATCAAACTCTTGTCTTAAATTCTCTCAAGATAACGTTAGCTATCTTTATAAATTACTTTGTTAAATTAACGGGATGTTATGTCTTCCATAACTTTCCCTTTTACTTGGCTTTCTTACTCTTTATTTTTCAATGTGCTTGTCGCAACTCTTGGCGACGACTTATATTCTAACACAGGCTATAAACAAAGTCAACTAATTTTGACAAATTTTTTTAAAAAATTTTAAACCTATGTTTTAGTGAGCTTTGAAGTGCTAAAAATTAACTACAATTTATGTTTTGTAGCTAATCTTAATATATATTGTAAATATATATTAGCTTATCAATCTCACTAAACTTATTATACAACAAGATATGTTTTAAGTCAATATAAATATTACAAAAATGTTACAAAATTATGTGGTAATTTTTACATATTGGTTTTATCTATATTTATTTATTCTTTACTTCATTTTGTCTAGCTATTTCATATATAGTTATAGCAGTGCTTACAGAAGCATTTAAAGATTCAGTATTTCCCACCATAGGTATTTTTATTATTCCATCACAAGACTCTCTTACTAAACGAGACAATCCTTCACCTTCATTACCAACTACTATACCAATGCTACCTGTTAAATCTGTATCATATATAGTAGTAGCTCCTTCCATATCTAATCCATATATCCAAAGGCCAGCTTTTTTCAAATCTTCTATTGCCCTGGTAATATTAGTAACTCTTGCAACTCTCATATAGTTTACAGCTCCTGCCGCTGTCTTTTCTACAATATCTGTAATTTGGCATGCATTTCTTTTTTGTATTATTATGCCGTGTACTCCCATACATTCCGCACTTCGTATTATAGCGCCAAGATTATGTGGGTCTTCTATTTTATCTAAGATAACCACAAATGGTTTTTCGCCTTTGCTATTTGCATACTCTAGTATGTCTTCTATTTCATAATATTCATAATCTGTAACAGACGCAACTATTCCTTGAGAATTTTTAAGTTTTTCATTATCCTGTGTTATCATCTTATCTAATTTTATTTTATCTGCTTCTACAGTTACAATTCCTTTAGCCTTAGCAAGTTTTAATAGCTCATATACTTCCTTGCTTCCTTTAGAACCATATAATTTATTTATTGTTTTTCCAGATACTATCGCTTCATGTACTGGGTTTATTCCATATATTAATCCCATGTTTTCTCCTTTACTTTTCTATCCATAAATACATCCCTGTTATTTTATCCGGTTTATATTTAAAACCCGCTTTCACATAAAAAGGTTCTTTGCCTGCCATTGGAGTAAGCTCTATTAAAAGCTTTTCGCCAGGTTGGACTCCAGATTCTATCTTTTGCTTTAGTCTTTCAACTATTTTTAATCCAATACCTTTTCTCTGAAATTCTGGTTTTACGCAAATATCTGAAAGAGAACATACTATGCTATGGTCTCCTACAACTCGCCCCATTCCCGCAAGTTTTCCATTTAGTTCAGCTTTTACCATATACATAGTATTTGACAACGCCTTTTCTACTTGATACTCAGGATATGTTTTAAAGCCTACTGATTCAATAATCTCTAAAAATTCTTTTGCTGTTATTTTATCTGTTAATACTATTTCCTCCATAAAATCCTCCACATACTTAAATTTTAACATATTTTATATCTTTTTACAATCTGGTACATTTAAACATTTCACAATTATTACATTTATGTATACTTTTTTATTAACGATTGTATTAACCATCCTTATGTGATAACATTTTAATATAATAAGAGGTGATTCATATGCCACATTCTAAAAAGGTTTTTGGAAACGAAATAAGCAAATTAAACTATTTGAGCGCTTGTTTTTCAAAGGAACGTTTTGTATTAAAATATGGCGATGATACAAAACAGATATATCACTTAAAATCCGTTCCAAACAAAGTACTACATAAGTATTTTGGCGTTCAAAATTTAGTTCGTTCTGATAAACCGCTAAAGCTAGAAGATAACGCTGTAATAATTGGCAATATACGTATGGGATTTGGACATTACAGGATTGCTATGGCTATGGCATCATGTGCTAAAGCTCTAGGATACACTCCTTACTGGTTAGATCTAATTTCTTTCAAAGACACTACCGGTAGTAAAGTAATTTCATATTTAAACGATTTATATTCTTTAGGCTCTAGACTTTCTCAACGATACAAATTGTTTGATATGCTTTTTTGGGAGCCTGGCAGTAAGAATGCATATAAAAGCTTAGAAAGTAATGCTAAAGACCAAAAAAATAGCGAGTTAATGACTAGAGTCTTTCAAGACATAGATAAAAATACTCCTTATGTTGCCACTCATTCATGGACCGCTCAAGCCGCTATACATGCAGGTATGAATGCTGTAGTAAATGCTATACCAGACAACTATCCTATGGCTTTACATTTAGCAGAAGGTGCTCTTCATACAGTACAAACACCCTCTTCTTTAATAGGTTATAAAACCCTAAAAGGTATGAGGCATGGCCGTATTCACATAATGGATGATGATGATATAACTATGGCAGGACACTATGTAGATCATGAAATCGTAAGTAATATAACAGAAGATTGTAACAGAAGAATTAAAAGAATGAAGGAAAATAAACCTATAAGATTTTTAATTCCTGTAGGTGGTGCTGGTGCTGGTCTTGAAATGATTGAAAAATTGCTTATTAAACTTATACCTTACGCTACAAATAAACAAGCTTGTGTTTTTCTTAATTTAGGAGATCATAAAAACGTGTTAGATACATTATTTAAGAAGATACCTAACTTTAAAAAGATAGCAAATTTTCACGCAGATAATTTTGAAGTTACAGAAGCCTTTGCTACTAAAGCGGCCTATGACGAAGATTTATCTGGTATACATGTTTTTTGCCATAAAGATATATTCGCTGCTGTATACTCAACCAATCTTTTAATGAGGCAGACTGACGTTATGATAACAAAACCTAGCGAGCTAGCATTTTACCCTATACCCAAACTCCTAATTAGACGCGTTGGCGCTCATGAAGCTTATGGTGCTTTAAGAGCTGCTGAAATTGGTGATGGAACTATAGAATGTAGAACCTTCAACCAAGCTACAGGTATGCTAGAATTGTTAATCAACGAAAGAAGTAATATCACAGATATGTGCGAAAATATAATGAAAGCTAATGAGGCCGAAGTATATAACGGTAGTTATGAAGCTGTTAAAGCTGCGGTAAATCTTGCTAAAAAACAAAAAGAAAAATAATCGGGCTATTAAAGCTCGATTATTTTTTCAAGATTATTTTCCGATGCGTTTTTTCATGCATTCTGTTGTTCCACGTCCCAATTTGGAGGTCACTTTAAAAGCTGTCATATATGATTCAATTATAGAAAAACCTATGCCGCTGTGATTGCCAGTCGTGGTAGTATATAAAGGTTGAAGCGCTTGTTCAATATCTTTTATTCCAACACCACTATCTTTAACGGCGATTTTTATAACATTATCCTTTAATATGTTGCAAGTAACAGATATTATGCCTTTATCGTTGTTAGGATAAGCAAAGCGTATGCAATTATCCACTGCCTCACTAACAGCAATATAAATTTCATTTGCTTCTTCTGCAGACGGATTTAACTGTTCTGCAAAAGAGACAACGACCGAACAAATAACCTTGTTATTTATAGTAAGTTTCGGCAAAGATATCTTCATAAAGTTTTTAACCACTATCTTTTCTCCCTTCAAATTATTAAAAGAATATATTGATCTTTTCGCCATCTATTGTAACATAATTCGCAGGCAAAGTCAAATTATGTAAATTAGTCTTCAACTAGTAAATATATCAATTTTTATTACCTTTCATATGTTTTAAGTATACTTTTTCAAGTAGTTTATAATCACAGCATCTGTCCGTCAAGTTTTTGCTACACGCACCTTTACTTACTAGATAATATAACCTCTTGGCCTTTTGTATTATGTTGTTATAATTCCCTTCAGTATTACACCATAGATATTGTTTTTGCATAAGCTTCTTATATTTTGTGTTTTCCATAACTTTCAAATTAACTCTTTCACATATTTCTAAAGGTACAGGAATCATATTGTTTAGATTGATAAGTCCAAGATTACCATCATCAATTTTTACATAATCTATAGCTTGTCTCATTGTTTTGTGTTTGGGCTTTGGAGATGTAAAAGGCGCAAAATAATTAATGTCTCCTACCTTAAATATAATACCTATATACGGTCTCTTGTGTTCTTTATTAAAACATATTCTTTCATCATAAGTACTCATATAAGAAATATAATCGTCGGGTAACACATAAAAATTTAATTTTTCCATAATAACCCCTTTCCAACAATAACGTACATTTGTTCGCTTTGGTGGCGATTTAAAATGTCAGGCGTTAACCTGACATTCTTTTTTAGTTCTCACTTATAGGCCGAGAAACACCGCTTTTTTAGGTCCCATTTACAGGCTGAGAAACACCACTTTTTTAGGTCCCATTTACAGGCTGAGAAACACCACTTTTTTAGGTCCCATTTACAGGCTGAGAAACACCACTTTTTAAATAATGTACATTATTGTTAATAGTATATTCATTTTAACATAGTTTAGTCTCTTTTTCAAGAGAATTTTTGTAAAAAACGAAATTTTGTTCTGTATTTTTATTCGTCTACTTTAAGTACCGTCATAAATGCTTCTGAAGGAAGTTCAACACTACCTACTTGTCTCATTCTCTTCTTTCCTTCTTTTTGTTTTTCTAGAAGTTTTTTCTTTCTTGAAATATCTCCACCATAACATTTAGCAAGGACATCTTTTCTCATTGCCTTAACCGTTTCTCTGGCTACTATTTTCCCTCCTATTGCAGCTTGGATTGGTATTTCAAATAATTGCCTTGGTATTACCTCTTTAAGCTTTTCTGCAATCTTTCTTCCTCTAGTTTCTGCTTTTGCTCTATGAACTATAAAAGATAATGCATCTACTACATCACCATTAAGTAATATATCTAGCTTTACTAGGCTTGCTCTTGAATAATGCGATATTTCGTAGTCAAAAGAAGCATATCCTCTTGTTCTAGATTTTAAGCTATTAAAGAAATCGTATATAATTTCATTTAATGGCATGTTATATTCTAGGCATACTCTATTTGCATCTATATACTTCATGTTTAAAAATTCGCTTCTTCTTTCTGTCGCAAGCTCCATTACATTTCCTACATATTCTTTTGGAACTATTACCTCTGCTTTTGCTATTGGTTCTTCCATATGGTCTATTTCTTGAGCCGGTGGCATATCTGCAGGATTATACAGTTCTATTTCCTCACCATTTGTCTTAAATACTTTATATATAACAGATGGTGCCGTTGTAATTATATCTATTCCATATTCTCTTTCTATTCTTTCTTCAATTATTTCCATATGAAGAAGACCTAAGAATCCGCATCTAAATCCATGTCCTAACGCTGCTGAAGATTCGAGTTCAAAGTTTAAAGATGCATCATTTAATTTGAGTTTCAAAAGCGCCTCTTTAAGTTCCTCATAATCACTACCATCTGCAGGGAATATTCCAGCATATACCATAGATTTTACTTCTTTATACCCTGGAAGTGCTTCATTTGCAGGATTAGACTTTAACGTTAGAGTATCACCTACTCTTATATCTGATATGTCTTTAATACTTGCTGTTATATATCCAACTTCACCCGCTTGCAAACATTCAGCCTCAGCATAATCTCCAACTTTGAAATATCCAACCTCTACGATTTCATATTCCTTGCCGCTTGCCATAGCTACAATCTTATCCCCACGTTTAAGTTTTCCATCTATAAGTCTTACGTGAACAACAACTCCTTTATAGTTGTCATACTTAGAGTCAAATATTAAAGCTTTAGTAGGAGCGTTTATATCTCCCTTAGGTGCTGGCACCTTTTCTACAATTTCATCTAATACTTGTTCCATGTTAAGTCCAGTTTTAGCTGAAACACATGGTGCATTCATAGCCTCTATTCCAATTATATTTTCTATTTCTTGCTTTACTTCGTCTGGTCTTGCTTGAGGCAAATCTATCTTGTTTATAATAGGAATAATCTCAAGATTGTTTTCTAAAGCTAAATACACATTGGCTAGTGTTTGAGCTTCAACTCCTTGACACGCATCAACTACAAGTATTGCCCCTTCACAAGCTGCTAAAGAACGAGAAACCTCATAGTTAAAATCCACATGCCCCGGAGTGTCTATTAGATTTAATATATATTCTTTTCCATCTTTAACATATTTCATTCTTACTGCTTGAGACTTTATTGTTATTCCTCTTTCACGTTCTATATCCATATTGTCTAGTACTTGAGCCTTCAAATCTCTTGTATCTATGGTATTTGTTATTTGCAAAAGCCTGTCCGCTACAGTAGATTTTCCATGATCTATGTGCGCTATTATGCTAAAATTTCTGATTTGTTCCATACTTTCCTCCGCACAAAGATTTTACCACAGTAATAGCAAATTGTAAATAATAAATTTTAGTCATTTTTTCTATGCAAACTGCATATAATATACAAACGAATTTAATGCTTACAATAATTTGGAGGTGGCGTTATGATTTTGTCTGGATGGATATTGCCAGATTTATATGAAGTAAAATGCAAATCGTGTTCTACTTTAAATGGACATATTGAAGTTGTAAAGCGGTACCTAGAAAATCTAAAACAAAAAAACATTACAGCATATGATAAGATAATGAATGAGTTTAACCAATTAAAATTGTTACACACTTATCTTAGTTTAGATGACTTTGCTGTAATGCGTTTAGGCTGGATAAAAATAAACAACGATCCAATAAATATAATATTCTATACTGAGGAAAATGAATTAGAATTCTTGGTACTAAAATATATAAATTTTGGATATTTTCCTGTTGTTTTAGAAAAAAACAAAACCGTTTTTACTTTGAACATTCCAAGCGAGCAATTAATATAACCGAGGAAAATCTCGGTTATATTTATATATTCTTTATTTTCTTTTTATCTCCGTTTTCATAAATTATATTATATAGCGTGTCTAATGTATATAGCTTTATATTATTTTCTTTAGCATATTTGTACAATGTTTTTACTACGGCATATCCTTCTACTGTTTTTCCACTCATTCTAGCAAATGCTTGTTCAACAGTAAAACCTTGTCCGATGAGCTCCCCAAAAGTATAATTACGACTTGTACTACTCATACAAGTAAGAAGCAAATCTCCTACTCCCGCATATGTATATACAGTTTCTTTCTTGCCTCCAAGGCATACTATAAGTTTTGCCAAGTCTGCCATACCTGTTGCAATATATGCGGCTTTAGTTGAGTCTGCTGCTTTAAGTCCAGAAAGGATTCCTGAACCTATAGCAATTGCATTTTTTATTCCACCAGCAAGTTGGATTCCTTGTATATCTTCTGTAGTTTCAATTTTTATATTTTCTGCATTTAGCAAATTCTTTAAAACATCTAATGTTTCTTGGTCTTTTGATCCTAGCATAAAATAAATATTTTCTTTGTTTACAATTTCGGAAGCAAAAGAAGGTCCAGATAGTGCTGCAATTTTATTTGCTTTTAATCCCTCTTCCAAGAGTCTAGTAGCTGTTGAAAACTCCTTTTCATCGATACCTTTAGTTGCACTAAGTATTATTTGTTCATTGCTATATATAGGTTGTAGTAATAAAATTGCCTCCCTTATAGCCGCAAAAGGCAATACATTTATTATTACTTTTGCGTCTAATACTGCTTCGCTAATATCGTTTGTTACTTTAACATCTTCTGGTATTCTTACTCCTGGGAAAAACTTTGTGTTTTCACGAGAATGATTAATATCATCTTTTTCCATCTCATATTTTGTCCATAATACCATTTCATTTTGTTCATTATCTATTACTTTAGTTAGTGCTATAGCTAAAGCACCTGCGCCTAATATTGCTATTTTCATATTTTACACCTCTTATATACTTTATAAATAACGTTTAGGGAAACTCTCGTTTCCCTTAGCGCTTACTTTTTATTCTTCTTTTAAGTCTAATTTTATATGTAGTTCTTCTAATTGTTTTTCATCCACTACATTTGGTGCGTCACTAAGCAAGCAACTTGCACTCTTATCTTTAGGGAATGCTATTGTATCTCTTATTGAATCTAGACCTAATATTAACATTACAAGTCTGTCTAATCCGTAAGCTAAACCGCCGTGTGGTGGAACTCCATACTTAAATGCATCTAGCAAGAAACCAAATCTTGCTTGTGCTTGTTCATTAGTAAAGCCAAGTAGATTAAATACTCTATTTTGAACATCTCTAGAATGTATTCTAATACTTCCCCCACCTAGTTCAGTTCCGTTTAGAACTATATCATAAGCTTTCGCTCTAACGTCAAGAGGTCTTTCTTCCATAAATTCTAAGTCTTCATCTTTTGGTGCTGTAAATGGATGATGTACTGCTTTACATCTATTATTTTCCTCGTCCCATTCAAACATTGGAAAATCTACAACCCATAAGAATTTGAATTCATCTTTATTTATTAGATTCATTCTTTTTGCCATTTCACATCTTAAAGCTCCTAAAGCTGCAAATACAACCTCATTAGTATCTGCTACGAATAATACTAAATCGCCCTCTTTAGCGTTTGCTCTTTCAATAACTTTAGCAATTATATCTTCAGACATAAATCTTAATATATTAGATTTATATTCACCATTTTCTATTGCAAAAGATGCTAGACCTTTAGCTTTATATATTTTAACAAACTCTATAAGTTCATCTACTTGTTTTCTTGTATATGATGCAGCTCCCGGTACTGTGATTGTTCTTACACTTCCACCTTTTGCTATAGTATCAGCAAACACTTTAAAGTCGCAACCTGCAAATATATCGGACATATCTGTAAGTTCCATTCCAAATCTCAAATCTGGCTTATCACTACCAAATCTTCTCATCGCTTCATCATATGGCATACGTATAAATGGTGTTTCAATATCTATACCGTGTATTTCCTTAAATACTTTTTTAAGATATCTTTCATTTACATCAATTACATCATCTTCATCTACAAAAGCTAGCTCCATATCTATTTGTGTAAATTCTGGTTGTCTATCCGCTCTTAAGTCTTCGTCTCTAAAACATCTTGCTATTTGTATATATCTATCATAACCAGATAACATTAATATTTGTTTAAATAATTGAGGTGATTGAGGAAGCGCATAAAAGTTTCCTGGATTTACTCTACTTGGTACAAGATAATCTCTTGCTCCTTCTGGAGTTGACTTATTTAACATTGGTGTTTCTATTTCAATAAATCCTTCATCGTGGAAGAAATTTCTTGTTAAGTGACATATTTCACTTTTAAGCTTTAAGTTTCTTTGCATGAAAGCACTTCTTAAATCCAAATATCTATATTTAAGTCTTGTGCTGTCTTGAACTGTATCTGCTTCGCCTATTTGGAAAGGTAATGTATCACATTCAGATAAAATTCTAACATTCGTAGCAACAATTTCAATTGTTCCAGTAGGAATCTTATTGTTTACTTTACTTTCATCTCTTTTTTGTAACATTCCTTCTACAGATATTACATATTCATTATGTATTTTACTTGCTTTTTCGAAGTCTTCGTTAGATACTCTATCATCTATTACAACTTGGATTATTCCGCTTCTGTCTCTAAGGTCTACAAATATAATCTTACCCATGTCACGTCTTGTATCTACCCAGCCCATAACTGTAACTGTTTTACCTACGTCAGCTTCAGTAAATTCCGCACATCTTTTTGTTCTCTTTTGTCCTGTAATCAATTCACTCATAAAAAATCCTCCTTTAAAATAAAACTTTAATTACATATTAAAAATCCCCCGTTCCTAATATGTATATATCCATATTAGGGACGAGAGATTATATATCTCACGTGGTGCCACCCTACTTTTTTACTCATTTTGCTTTAACGCAAGCCTTGCGTACCTACTTTTCATAAGTCTGCTTAAAGGGTGTCTTTCAAAATTTTATGCTTAGATACTTCCAGCCTAGGTATCTTTCTCTTTAAAGCAGTAAAAAAGTTTACTTTTCCCTCGTCGTCGCATTTAATACTAAAAGTATACTATTTATTTTTATTATTGTCAACGATATTTAAATAAATTTGTCTTTATGTGATAAAATCATAATATGATAGAACAAAAACTTAAGTTGTTGTTTAATCCATTTTTTCATTAGCCAGTTCATCATACTTGTTGGGATACATTCATTGCTTATACTAATATTGTTGCCACAATGTTTACAGGTTATATAAGCACGAAAAACTCCCTTGTATCCTTTTTCAGTTAACCAAATTTCTTCTTTTTTTTACACTTTTTAAGCTTTGGTTATATCACAAACTATATATTTTGGAACAAACAATGTCTTACACTATACTTGTTTTCTTGTGACTCTGTATATTGTTTTTTATTTCTAACATACCTTGTAATACAATCTAATGGATCTGTTAATATATCATAACGTTTATCTAACTCATCAACCAAATAGTAGTTATTCTTGCTGCATTCTGCTTCACATTTGCCTTTTTCTTTTATATTTTTGGCAAAGCTTGCTATAACACAATATCTTGTGGTCATAACAGTTGCTAAATCTTGTACAAGTTCTATTGGCACAATTTTATTTATTGACTCTAAATCTATTTCATCATTTTCAAAAAGAGGCGTTACTCTATCTATTCCAAGCGATTTATATTTTAAAGCTGAGTATTTATTCATTATATTTAAAGAATAGTCTCCTACAAGCTCTACGTTATATTTTTCTTTAAGCTCATTACATATTTTAATAACTCCAATGTTACCTAAAAGAATGCCTGAGACTCCTTTAGCACACAATCTTTCTATATTTTCTACGATATATTTTGTAGTATTGTCCAAGGTAACATTTAAAATAGCAATATACACTTTGCACTTATCCACATATTTTAAAATGTCTTGTTCAAATATCTTTAAGTCTGTTACTGGTACGTACATTATATCTAGTTTTTTATGATATTTATTTTCATACCATTCTACATAGTCTATATTTTTATTGAATTTATATATATATAAAGAGTTTGTTCTGCTTCTTTTTACATTTGATTTCTCACAAACTTGTAATGCTTTATCTATCTTTTCGTCTACATTCTTTATTTCTTTCCTTATAATTTTAGATTGCTCTAGTTTTTCTATAAGTTTTTTTCTTAATTCATTAAGTTTAGAAACAGGAACAAATAGCCCCGGTTGTATATCACAGATAACATTAAATTTAATTGATGTTTCTTCTGTTTTTGAAAAAGCTTCTTTAAGCTTTTTCTCATCCACGCTACTTGTCTTACTTATTTCCGGAATGTATTCTATGCTAACTTCTATATCTTTTGCTTTAGCCAAAATTTGTTTATCTTCTTTAATTATTACTTCAACATCATATTCTAGTTTTCTTATGTTGGCTTTTGCATAATTTATAAGCTCTGCATTTAACTTATTACTAGATGTCTTGTATACGTTATCTCCAACTGATGCTTTATGTATATCTCCAAGCCAAACAACGCTTCCGCTTTCAACTCTGCTATTTATAACATTAAATTTTTCATCTCTTATGCAAGTAACAACAGTAGACGCTACACTAGCTCCTGCTACTTCTATTCCATCATGAAGGTCAATATCTTCTTTTATCTCAAGCTTTATATAATCCTTCTTTACATCTATTACTCTTCCTAAAAACACGCCTGTATTCTTAGGACTAAATTCAGATATGCTAGTTTTATATCTTATTCCCTTTAAATACCCATCAGATTTGCCGCTCCTGTTAAATAGTTGCAAAACCTCACGTTCATGAGATTCATCATATCCATTATCTAAGGCCTGTCTATAATTTCTAACGACTCCTGCTACATATTCAGGTGTTTTATTCCTTCCCTCTATCTTAAGTGAATATACACCTGCTTCTATTAATTCTTGAAGCTTATCTAACCCAAATATATCCTTCTTACTTAACAAATACTTATTCTTTACTATTAATTTACCATTTGTATTATACAGTGAATACTTCTTTCTACAAGGTCCTGCACAGCTTCCACGATTAGCACTTCTATTACCAATCATAGCACTCATCAAACATTGTCCTGAGACAGATACACACAAAGCACCGTGAACAAACACTTCTATTTCAAGACTTGTATTTTTTGCAATATTCTTAATTTCATCTATACTAAGCTCCCTTGCAAGAACAGCTCTATCAAAACCTAAAGATTCTAACACTTTTACTTGTTCTAATGTGCATATGCTCATTTGGGTGCTTGCATGTAAACTTAAATCTGGCATTACTTTATGTATTAAATCTGCAATACCTATATCTTGTACTATAACTCCATCTAATCCAACTTTGTATAATTCATACACTTGTGATATTGCCTCTTTAATTTCACAATCTAGAATAAGCGTGTTTAATGTAAGATAAACCTTTACATTTCTTTTGTGGGCATAGTCTATTGCATCCATATATTCTTGCAAACCAAAATTGCTTGTCATAACCCTTGCATTGAAGTTTTTAAGGCCCATATATACGGCATCAGCCCCAGCATTTATTGCAGCTATGAAAGCTTCATAACCGCCTGCTGGAGCTAAAAGTTCTGTTTTTCTTAAAGCTAATTTTTCCATTTTGTCACCTTCTATTTTATCTTATGTCCAAATAGATATAATTCTGGGATATTTTCCTCGTTTGTTATAACATAATAACCTATGCCTTTTTCTATAACAACATGGTTTCCGTCTGTGTCCTCAATTGTAGTTGTTGCAAAAAGAATAGGCATTTCATTTTTAAACATTATATAATCTGTAACAAACAAAAGTGCCCAAAATCCAACAATTACAGCTAGCGATATTAAAACTGTGCCTATTGTAATTTTTGCTCTTGCTTTTGCATATATACTCATATATCCTCCTAAAATTTTACTCTTAGTTTATATATTGGTCCATTTACCATAAACTTGGCCTCGTACTCTGTCATTATATTTGGCTCCTCATGGTCTAATTTACCTTTATCTATATCCTCATGTAAATTTAAAGTTATATATTCTATATTCATTTTGTTTTTGTTCATGTTGATTATAGAATACTCGAAAAGGCCTCTGTTATCTGTCTTAAATTCTATAATGCCGTCTGGTTTTAGTATCTTGTTATATACTTTTAAAAATGCATCAGATGTAAGTCTTCTTTTTTCATGTTTTTTCTTAGGCCATGGATCACTAAAGTTTAAATATATCTTGTCCACTTGTGACTCACAAAATATGTTTTCTAGTTCTAGTGCGTTATAATCTAAAACTTTTAAATTCGTCAATGTTTCTCCTATTTCTTGTTCAAATCTTGCTATTTTTTTAGTAGCTAAAGATACAACACCTTTATTTAGCTCTATTCCAATATATAGATTCTCCTTGTGACGCCTTGCACATTCTGCTATAAAAGCACCTTTACCTATGCCTATTTCTAAATATATTTTTTCATATTTATTGCTTGAAATAAGACTCTTTAATTCAGATATATCTTTTATATATTTGTCCGACGCGTGTAATATTTCATCACAGTTTTTTACATTTCTTTGTCTCATAATGACTCCTGCTATAATATAATTTCTTGTATAATCACAGATATAAACTGTATAATACATACAAGTATCGATGTGTTTAATATTTGTAAATAGTTGATTTTCTCTTTTTTAGACTGTAATTTTTCTATTTTTTCATCTCTTGCTTTTGTTAACTGTTTAACTTTTTCTTCTTTTTGCATTACTTCATATAATTTTATTCTAAAATTAGTAAAGTTCATGTTTTTAATATTGGATATTCTATATCCAATTGTAACTTTACGACATATATACATACCTAATGCCGTTATTATACATATAGAAAGTATATTAAGTATTAAAGGAACAATTCCCATTCCAATTCCCGCTAAATATCCATACGCTTTTATTCCATAGGCAAAATCCGATACAGCATTCATTATATATACAAATAGTCCAATAACTGGTGCAAATATATATGGAACTATTCCTGCAACTCCTGTTAAAAGCAACATTTGTAGTTTTATACTCATTCCAGATAGTATTGTTACTCCATCTCTACATGAACCTTCACATTCTTCTGCCATTGCAGATATTACCATCGGTTGCAGGCTTACTGCTACTAAAAGCAATGTAACAATAATAAGAATACCTGTAGTTTTTAATATATTTTTATCTACAAATAGTAGAAAATCTCTTATATATGATTTTATATTAATTTTTTTTCTCTTTTTTGTCTTTTTAGGTTCAACTTTTTCGACTTTCATATATTTATTCCTCCACAAGAACGAAATCTATTTGTCTAAGCTCAACATTGCTTCTTACAACTTTTATTTTTACTTTTTGTCCTATTTCATATTTTTTAGATGTTCTTTCTCCAATTAACATCATTGTTTTCTCATTATATATATAGTAATCATCCGCAAGACTTGCAAGTGTTACTAGGCCTTCTACTGTATTATCTAATTTTACATACATACCAAATGCTGTAATAGAAGAAATTACTCCATCATATTCATCTCCTAAGTGACGTGCCATATATTTTGCCATAAACAAGTCATCAAAATCTCTTTCAACTTCTGTTGCTGTTTTTTCTGAGTCACTACATGTAAGAGATAATTTTTGAGCTTTTGTTTTTAATTTTGAATATTCTTTGCTTTCTAGTTGATATCCATTTTCTAAATATTTAGAAATAACTCTATGTATAAACAAATCTGGATATCTTCTAATAGGAGATGTAAAATGGCAATAATCTTTAAAATTCAACCCAAAATGTCCCATACATACATCTGAATATTTAGCAAGTTTTAAGGCTCTTAACAACAGTTTAGAAACTATCATATATTTTTTGTTATCCTGTCTAAAATCTTCTAAAACAGTGGCTAGTGCCTTAGGATGTATTTTATTTATCCCTTTAATGCTGCTACCCATATTTTTTAAAGTTTCATTTAAATCTCTAAGCTTTTCTAAATCTGGGTTCTCATGTATTCTATATATAAACGGTGCATCCAACTCTTTAAATGTTTTTGCTACCACTTTATTTGTAACTAGCATAAATTCCTCTATAATGCCGTTAGATTTTCCTACTTTATATGGGCCTAAATTTATAGGTTCACCATTATCATCTAAAACAAATTTTGTTTCTGGAATATCAAAATTAATACTGCCAGACTTTTCTCTTTTTGCTTTTAATATGTCTGCTAGTTCTTCCATTAAATGTATATCCTTCTCATAAGGAATATAATCTTTAGGTGTATTACCATTTAATACTTGCTCTACCTTGTCATAAGTCATTTGCTTCTTTGATTGTATAACAGATTTATATATTGTACTAAATGTAACTTCAGCTTTAGTATTTATTATCATATCAACAGATAAAGTAAGCCTTGTTTCTCCTTCAGTTAAACTACATATTCCATTAGATAACGTTCTTGGAAGCATTGGTATTACACGTCCTGGTGTATATATACTAGTTCCCCTTTTTATAGCTTCCTTATCTATATTAGAATTTTCTATTACATAATGGCTTACATCTGCTATATGAACAGATAGTTTATATTCATCTTCTGAAATCTTTTCCACACATATAGCATCATCTAAATCTTTAGCATCATCACCGTCTATGGTATATATGTTTTTACCTCTTAAGTCTATTCTATTATTTATATCTAAATTTTCAGAAATTTCTTCAGCTTCAGCTATCACAGCCTTAGGAAATTTATCTACTATACCATGACTTGCAAGTATCACTGATTGTTCTATGTCCTTATCCGATTCATGCCCAATAATTTCTATTATTTTTCCTTCAGCCTTTCTAGTATTTGTAGGGTGTTTTGTGATTTTTACAACTACTCTATCGTTATTTTCTACCCCTTGCATAAGTTTAAATGGAATGTATATATCATTTATAGCCCCATTTATAACTTCTACAAAGCCAAAAGTATCATTCTTTCTAACTATACCTACAAAAGTAGCTTCGCCTCTTTTTATTATTTTTACTATTTTTCCCTCTAAATTTTTTCCTTGTTCTTTTGGATGTATAACTTCAACAAGAACTATATCGCCTTCAAAAGCACCACAAGAAAAATCTTTTGAAATATATATGTCGTCTACATCTGTAGTATCAGATATAACACGAGCAAAACCAAACCCTTTGGATTTGGCTTCATACTTGCAAACAAATTTAGAAGCGTTATTTAAACTACATATACGTTTACTATCATCTATGTATATTTTTCCTTCCACTTCCAATTTATTTATTATTTTTTCTAAATCTTTTACATCATCCTTAGGAACACCAAACAAGGCTGCGATTTGTTTCACAGTCATTAGTTTGTATTCTTTAGAATTTACATATTCTAATATTCTTTCTTTTCTTTCTTCAAATTTCATATTCACCCTATTATTTAGTTACAGCAAATGTAGTTAAGAAGCAAAGAATTATAAAAGCAATACCTAAAAATACTGTAACTTTTGAAAGTACTCCATCTAATGTCTTACCTTTATTTGAACCATAGAATGTATTGTTTCCATACGCAGCAGAAGAACCATCCTTAGAACTTTGCATCATTACTACTATTGTTAATGCTACCCCTACTACAAGTGTTAACGCTATAAGCACCCATGCAATCCATCCAATCATTTTATTCCCTCCATTTTCATTTTGACAACTAGTATTATACCATAACAATATATATTTTACAATAAATCTTCATAAAGTTTGAGCATATTTAAGACTTTTTTTGATATTTTTATTGACATTTGCATATAATTATATTATACTAAATACATGAATCGCGGGGTAGAGCAGTCGGCAGCTCGTCGGGCTCATAACCCGAAGGTCACAGGTTCAAGTCCTGTCCCCGCAACCAGTATTACCAAACCTTGATAGGTTTGGTTTTTTATTTTCTATGCAAAAATAGATAGTCGAGCCTTTTTAAGCTTCGACTATCTATTTATTATTTATGTTTTATTGATTTTGTTCAGTCCAAACAACAGTATATTCACCATTTTTTTCTTCAACTGTATAACCATCTGCAACAAAGTTTGTTCCTTCACCTTCTGCAGCGTTGTTTGCAGGGTTGAATCCTACGAATGTTCCACCAAAACATGTTATATATGATGTTTCTCTACTTCCGTCATGAAGATTTAATAACCATGCCGGTGTTTGACCTTCAAAACGTCCACCGTTTATCATTACGCTTCCGCCATTTTTTGCATATATTACGTCAAAGTGATCAGGACTTTCTCCTGTTGCGCCTACATTCGTATATGTTCCACCATTTATATTTACGTGACCACCATCAGCAAAAATTACTATGTTCCAGTCGTTATTTCCTACACCACTTACAGTTCCTGTTCCGTCTATTGTTAAATTTCCACCTGTTAATACATGGAATGCTCCATCACCTGCAGTATCTTCTTCCGTCATTGTTATGTTGTGAGTATTCATAAATACTGATACACTTCTTGTTACTTCAATTGCTTTTCCCAATTCTATATCCTTAACTATTTCTATTGGACAATATTCTGGTGCTTCGTCAACTGCAGTTTGCAAATCTGTATATGCAGTATATCCAGCTATTGCTATATCATTATCATCTAATGGTAGAACAGTATATTCGCCATCTGTTTCAACAACTTTATATCCGTAACTTACAAATGAAGTGTTTGGTCCTTCTGCTGCATTGTTTGCAGGGTTAAATCCTACGAATGTTCCACCATAAACAGCCATAACTGTTGTATCTCTAGTACCATCATGAAGATTTAACACCCATGCTGGTGTTTGACCTTCAAAACGTCCACCGTGTATTTCAACACGTCCACCATTTTTTGCATATATTACGTCAAAGTGATCAGGACTTTCTCCTGTTGCACCTACGTTTGTATATGTTCCGCCATTTATTGTTACATAACCACCATCAGCAAATATAACCATATTCCAATCATTTTTTCCTACACCGTTTATTATTCCTTCACCATTTATAGTTAAATCTCCACCTGTTAATACGTGGAATACTCCATCACCTGCAGTATCTTCAGTAATTGTTATGTTGTGATTGTTAAGCTCAAGCTTTACTAATCTGTTAACCTCAACTGCTGTTGGCAAGTCTATGTCTTTTAGTAGAGTTATAGTCTCTATGCAAGGCAATTGCATAGCAAATACTAACTCGTCAGCTGTAGTTACGCCAAAGTTTCTATATACATCTTCGCTTGAATAGTAATATGTTTGATCTTTACCAAGTGCATTTGGTATTTCCCAATTTTCTGCAAACGTTATGTCCTCGTAACCATTTGCTATATGTCCTTTTGTATTTTCTGTCCAAATAATTGGTTTGCCTATAGCTTCGTCTGTCATTGTAATATTTGTATAAATATTTAGCATTCCTGTCATTAGTTCAGGATCATCACCTTTAGAAACTTCAATTCCACCGAACTCGTTTCCTGACACATTTATTTCTTCATGTATACCAACGTTTGCACCGTTTACAAGAAGTGCTGCATCAGCTTTAGTTCCCGTATAGTTTGCTATTGTTACTCCCATTGCATCATATACTTGTAATGCATAGTTTCCTTGCCAGCCCTCTTTTGCATCCATTTCAATTGTTAAGTCTATAACCGTTGAACCATCTCCTGCTATTACAAGACCTGATGCCACTTCACTGCCTTCAGTTTTTGCTATATCTTTAAATGCTAATTTGTGTCCTGCTCCATTAAAGTATACTTGATAGGGAATTGTTATTGTTTTAGTTATATCTGTAATGTCATTTTCTAATCTAATATCTGTTTTTTTATCAGCTATAGCTTGTTCTAATTCTTCTATAGTTGAAACAGCTGTAGTCGTTGTTTCAAAAACAGAATCACTTTGAATTATAGTATCTAGTAATATGAAATCATTTTTATCTTCCTTATTTACTAAATAAACTTCAAGTTGACGTACTGTAGCCGGAATTATTAATTTTCCTTCCTCATATTTTACTTCAGGTTTTTTACCCATAGTTTCTACATAATAGTCTAATTCGTACCCATCTTTTATTGCAATATCATAAGGTAGTTCTATTTTCTTTTCTTCTTCATTTACATAGTAAATGTTTAGATTTTCTGTTATTTCTTTAGCCTCTTCTTCATCAAGTGTTACAAATTCGTCTTCTGTTGTTCTTGGTAATATGTTCCAAGTTCCATCTTCACCACAATAGTAATATACTTTTATTGTTTCAGGATCGAACTCTGGATTCCAATATATTGTGTATTGAAGCATAGCTTCTCTTGCACCAGCAACACCTGCCATTGTTCCTGTTACAATAACATTGCTATCGAATTTAGATGAACCTATAATATATACGTCTCCTTCATATTTGGTTGCATCTTCTTTTATTGTTGTTTGTGCATTAACATTAACCATGAAAGTTATTGCTAAAACAAAAACTAATAAAATCATTCCAATTTTATGTTTCATTGTTTCACATCCCCTCTTAAATTATTTTACTCTTATATTAATTACGTCTACTACTTTATATGTATTTGCACGATATCCTGTTTTAGGTATCTCTACATCTTTTTTTACTGTTACTCCCTCTTTAGAATTCATTACTAAATCTACCACTGCGTCTACCTTTGTATCATTTTTATATACAACTATATCTACTTGACCTAAAACTGAAAGTGTAGGTTCTTTTTCCCATCTGATTACAGCATCTTCTTCCCATTTAGCTACTAATGTTATACTACTTGTTACTTTTAAGCTAAAGTCAAATGCTTTATCATTTAAGTACCAACCTTTAAATGTATGTCCAGTTTTTGTTGGATCTTCAGGTCTAGTTGCTGTTTTACCTTCTTCTACTGTTTGAGCTTTAACAGCACTTCCACCATCTGTATTAAATGTTACTGTATATGTTTTTGCTGGTTCTGGTTTTACAGCTTCCCATTTTGCTGTTAATGTTGTGTCTACTACAATCTTAGTTGTGAAATCAAATTCTATACCATTTAAGTACCAACCTTTAAATGTATGTCCAGTTTTTGTTGGATCTTCAGGTTTTGTTGCTGTTTTACCTTCTTCTACTGTTTGAGCTTTAACAGCGCTTCCACCATCTGTATTAAATGTTACTGTGTATGTCTTTGTTGGAATTACAACTTCTTCTACCTTGTTCCATTTAGCTATTAATGTTATATTTTTAGTTATCTTAGTAGAAAAATTAAATGCTTTATCATTTAAGTACCAACCTACAAATGTATATCCTTCCCTTGTTGGATTAGATGGTTTTGTTGCTAATTTGTTTTTAACAACTGTTTGACTTTTTACAGTTGAACCACCCTTTGAATCAAATTTTACTGTATATTTAGTAACTTTTTCAGTATCTTTTGATTCTTCTACTTTTTGCCATTTAGCAACTAATGCTACATCACTTGTTACTTTTGCATCAAAGTTATATAATTTGGTGTTATAATACCAACCCACAAATGTGTAACCTTCCTTTGTTGGATCTGCTGGTTTTGTTACTGTTTTACCCTCTTCTATTGTTTGAGTTTTAACTTCACTTCCGCCATCAGAATTAAATGTTACTGTGTATGTAACTGTTTTTTCAGTGTCTTTTGACTCTTCTACTTTTTTCCATTTTGCAGTTAAAGTCATATTTTGTGTTATTTTTGTAGTGAAGTCAAATTTTTCATCACCATAATACCAACCTTCAAATATATACCCCTCTTTAGTTGGATCTTCAGGTTTTACTATATTTCCGTTTTCATCTGTTTTTAATACTTGGTTAAGTCCGCTAGTTCCAACATCAAAAGTGACTTCATAAGTATCTTTACCATTTTGTGAAAACATTAACCCTATAAATATTGCAACAATTACTATGATTGCAACTACTATGGCAATACTTACCTTTTTCTTTTCCATATATTCCTCTCCTTTCGGTAAGATTATATAATATTTATATTATAAATGTCTAGTTTTTTTTACAAAAAACTGCATAAAGGTAAAAATTCCCTAATAAACTACAATATTTGTTTTGGCGCCATAAAAACACCCCTTTACACACGATACTTTTGCGCAAATTTCAACATGTTATTACAGCTATTTTTATGTCAGATTATATAAAAAACAAGACCATAAATTATGATCTTGTCTTGAGTTATTATTCATTAACTGTTTCACTTGAAGTTTCAGTATTTGGTGTGTCATTTCCAGCGCTTTCTACATTACTTGGGTTGTTTTCAGTGTTATCTGTGCCACTAGTATTTTGTTCCGGACTTGGCGTTTCTTGGCTATCATCCCCAGTATTTCCTGGATTTTCAACATCACCTGTGTTATCTGTTGTACCATTATCGCTTGGTGTATTTGAGCTGTCTCCTCCTGGTTCAGTTGGTTCTGTTTCACCGCCAGTTTGCGTATTATTTTCTGTATTTCCTGAATCTCCTGTAGCGTCTCCTCCGTTGTCTACATTAGTGTCATCCCCCGGTACTGTTGTATTATCTTCGCCCGGAGTAGTTGGCTCTGTTTCGCCGCCAGTTTGTGTGCTGTCTCCCGGAGTTTCTGTAGTATTTCCTGGATTTTCTCCTTCACTTGGAGTTTGCTCAGGTTCTTTTTCGGGTTCCTTTTCCGGTTCTTTTTCAGGCTTCTTTTCTTCTGTTTCATAATTTCCTCTAGAAACCACTAAATAATCATTATAATCTGAAATGTCTATATTCCCGCCTTCTAATGCTTCTCCATCTAAAACATCTTTTATCATTGACTCAGCTTTATTTACTGACCCTGCATATGGGATTAATACAGATAATAATGTCTTGCCCATTGAATATGTTCTTTCCATCGAGCCAGATCCATCAACTCCTACTGAAGATATAGTCCATTCAGCATTATCTGAAATTTGCATTCTAACAAGTTCTATCATCTTAGTATAGTCCATATTTGTTTGGAAACTACCTTTTAATGAATCTAACAAAGCATCAAATCTTGTAAGTATTGTTGAAGATGAGCATACTTTTTTAATTACAGCATCAATAACTGCTTGTTGGTTTTGTCCTCTCATTCTATCCCCATCTGAAAATGCATATCTTTCTCTTGCAAAGCCTAACGCTTGTTTTCCGTTCATTTGGTTGTAGCCTTCTTTAAATTTGTACTTACCTACTCTTGAAGTAAAGGCTTGTTCTGAATATACATTAATTCCACCAATTGCATCTATTATGTTTATAAGGGAAGTGAAGTTTACTCTAACATAGTAGTTTATATCTATGTCATATAAATCTTCCATTGTTTTTACAGACATGTCTATTCCATAAATTCCCGCATGTGTTAACTTATCTCTATAACCGTATGTTCCATTAAGTTTTACATAGTAATCTCTTGGTGTATTTACAAGAAGCACTTGTTTTGTTTGCGGATTAACAGCTGCTATCATATTAACATCACTTCTTGAAACCGAACTTATCTTTCCATAAGAATCAATTCCGCTTATATATACAATAAACGGTTCTTTTGTTACACTTACTTCTTTAGCTATTGTCGCAATAGTATCCTCTAAAGTAAATGAATAAACTACTGTTGTCTTATCTCTAAAATCTAACATCTCTTCTTCTATTATTGTATAATATGAATCCTCAATAAGTATTGCATCTACTTCTTTATTAATTAGTTTATTAGCAAGCTCGTGAACGTCATCTGTCTTTTCTGTAACTACAGTCATTGCTTCTGTTAATTTAGTTATTGCTCCTTGGTTTTGATTCATCTCTGTATCATAATATAACAATAATCTATATTGCACGTCATCTAATTTAGTATATCCACTTTCTTTTAGCACTACAACCGAATATGTCTTTACATTAACTGTTTCAGTTGTCATAGAGCCTAAAAAGTCCATAGTCTTCATTAACTTTAGTCCAGCAAAAGAAAATACAACAATTAAAACTGTGCTTAATGCAGATACAATTATTCTAAATACTTTTAGCGTTTTCTTTCTAAATACCATGAATATTCCAGCACCCATAAGTAACACGGCTGATATACATAGTGGTATTAAAAACTTATTAGGTAATACCTTCAAATATACAACCATACCTAACACCGCCACTATAATTGCAGCTAAAAGCACTACTAAAATTCTGCTTATTAAGTTTAATACATTAATAGGCTTTTTTTCTTTTGGTGTTTTATTGCTTTTTACTTTTTCATCCTTTATCTTATCTTCTTTTATAGTTTTTTCTCCTCTAACAGTTCTCCTCTGTTTTCTATCTTCCATTATATTTCCACCCTTCCAGAGCTACATTATATCACTACAATATATTATATTCAATTATTTTTCTACATTTTTCTTTTTATAACTACAAAAAATGCCGCACATAAAGTGCGGTAAATTATGGTGGCATTTAAAAACATATTTATAAAAAATCCTATACTGTTCTCTTTTAATATATATATATGATTATACTTTAATATAAAATTTATCTTTTATCCATATGGCAACAATTTATATCTTTCTTATTCTCTTTTTCAAGTTGTTTTAAACTTTTTTTAGGTGTTGGTAATTGTTCTGGCATTGTTCCTCCATTTTTTGCAATTACTTCTCTAATGTTTTTCCCGATATTATAATGAGTTTTATTTGCCTCTTTTTCTGTAGAGATACTATCATTTTTTAATTTTGATTCTGTCTGCGTAATACGGAATAAATTAGCCGCAAGTTCTTCACTTCCCATATTGTCTAAAATATCTTCTCTATATCTTAACCCTTTCCTCTTAGCAATGATATCTGCAGTCTCACCATTGTATAACCCTTTATATCCACTATTATGAAATCTATCAAAATTTTTAACTCCTGCTTGTTTAGCAGTTTGATTAAGTGAATAGTTTCCTTTTCTTGTTAAATTTCTTTGATAAAATCTTTTTTCATCTTCAGTAAGCAGACTATATTCCTTTTCGCTAACTTCTTGTTTCCTAGTTTGAACTGCAAAATATGTTTGAGCGAGAGCAATTACTTTTTTTCTGCTATCTCCATTTTGCGCTATTAAATAACAGGCATATCTAGTTAGTTTATAATCTTCTACTAATTCTTGTTTTCCTTTTCCGGAAATTATTGGCTTACTGATGTCAGTAAAACAATCTTTTATTGATATTTCGCTATTTTGGCAAGCAATCATTGCTTTATCAATTATCTTTTTAAAGTTTTGCCACTTTGCATATTGCAAAACGGGCATAAGTTCTCTCGCATACCAAAATTCCACCCCATTTTCATCAATGTATTTAATATCCTCAAATGACATATTATTTTTTCTTTCATTAATATCATCTCCGTTTTTTAATATTTTATTTTTAATTATTTAAATATTATTATAGAACATTTGTTTGTAAAAGTCAATTGTTTTTCTAAATTTTTTTATAACTACAAAAATACCGCACATAAAGTGCGGTAAATTATGGTAGCGGCGATTGGAATCGAACCAATGACCTTACGGGTATGAACCGTACGCTCTAGCCAACTAAGCTACGCCGCCATCAACAATAATAAATATACAATAAGTTTGTGTAAATGTCAAGAGAAAAATTCAACTTTTTCATTTTTACACAAAAAAGGTTAACGTGAGTTAACCTTTTAAAAACTATTTTATTGTTGTTCCTATTTTCTCCCCTTTTGCCGCCCTTAGAATAGAATCTTTTTCATTTAAGGCAAATGATATAATTGGTAAATTGTTTTCCATACATAATGTTATAGCTGTAGCGTCCATAACTTTTAGACCTTTAGATATAACATCCATATATGTTAATGCTTCAAATTTAACAGCATCTTTAAACTCTTTAGGATCTTTATCATAAACTCCATCAACGTTTTTTGCAAGAAGTATAGCATCGCATTCCGTTTCAACAGCTCTAAGTACTGCAGCTGTATCTGTTGTAAAGTAAGGATTTCCTGTTCCACAGGCAAATATTACTATTCTTCCTTTTTCAAAATGCCTCATTGCCTTTCTTCTTATATATGGTTCTGCAACTGCTCTCATCTCTATTGCAGTTTGAAGCCTTACTTGTTTGCCTTTAGACTCAAGTATTGACTGTAGTGCTAAAGCATTTAATGTTGTTGCAAGCATACCCATATAATCTGAAGTAGTTCTTTCTATGTATTCTTTGCCATATCTTCCTCTCCAAAAGTTTCCTGCACCGACAACTATAGCACACTCTACACCACTGTCTGCAAGCTTTATTATTTGTTCAGATACCATTTCAAGTTTTCCGTTATCTATTCCTCTTCCAGTATCATCCCCTAAAGCTTCTCCACTAAGTTTTATAAGAACACGTTTATAACTCATACACACCTCTATATAACCATACCACCATTTGGACTTATTACTTGTCCCGTTATGTACCTTGCATTATCTGATGCTAGATACAATGCTAAATTAGCTATTTCAATAGGAGTTCCTAATCTTCCCATTGGTATATCTTTTTCAATATCATTAATCTCTGATTCAGAATATTCTTTGTATATCATATCTGTAGCAATTGCTCCTGGCGCTATTGCATTTACTGTAATATTGCTTGGAGCAAGTTCTTTTGCTAAGCCTTTAGTAAGACCGATTACTCCTGCTTTAGATGCAGAATATGCAACTTCACATGAAGCACCTGCTATTCCCCATATAGAAGATATGTTAATTATTGTTCCATTTTTTCTAGACAACATACATTCTTTTAAGGCAGATTGAGTAACATTAAATACACCCATTAAGTTTACATCTAAAACTTTTCTAAATTCTTCTTCAGAAATTTCATCAAATAGACCTACATGAGATATTCCCGCATTATTAACTATAACATCTATTCCACCAAATTCTTTATTTACATATTCAATCATAGCATCAACTTGGTCACGAACAGATACATCCGCCTTTACCATTTCTACTATTCCTTGACAGTCTTTTAAATCTTCAACTATATTTCTTGCAGATTGTTCTGATTGGTTATAGTTAAGTATTACATTATATCCTGCATTGGCAAAAGCATATACTATTGCTTTTCCAATACCTCTAGATCCTCCTGTTACTATTACCGTTTTCATTAGTTACCTCCAAATATTATTTTGTTTGTTCTTGTGTTTGTACTTTAGTATCTTTTACCGCAACATCTTTATAGTCTGCATCTTTTACTGTTTGTGATGCAAGTTTTGAATTAAAACTATTATCTTTTGGTTTTGTTGCTGCAGGCTCTGCTGGTAATGCAGGCTTAGAAGTTTCTTCAAATTCTATTAACCATCCCCATTTAGCTTTTGTTCTTTCTTTTGAAACGTTTTCATATACTTTCATTACTGATTGTAATGAACTATATTGTACAATATGTTTTTGTGCATTATCCCATATAATTTGTTCATCATCAGATAATTTGTCCCTATCTTGTTTTACTATTTCTTGCGCCTTTTCTAATTCGACTGCTATTTTTTCTTCAGCATTTTTTGCTGTTAAATTATTAATTGAAGCAACATTTCCTAAGGCTTTAAATATAGTTTTTGCCTTATTAAATACTACACCTGTTGTAATTCCTAATTTGTCATAATTTTCTGGATTTTTCATTATCTCTGCAAGTTTATCAAAATCCTTTTCTGTTAAAGCATTACGTTTTGCCTTACTATATAATTCTTCAAAGTCTTTTTGTAATTTCTTTTCAGGATCTTCCTCAACAACTGGTGCTCCAGCAACTACTTGTTGTTTAGACTTATCTTTTGAATCCTTGTCCTTATCTTTGTCTTTATCTTTCTCTGCTTCGGCTTTTTTCTCAGCTTCCAAACGTGCTTGTTCAGCAGCTTTTTTTGCTTCTAATTCTTCTATTTCTCCGCCATACATATCCATATAGTATTCTTTTTCTTTCTTTTTAATTGTACTTTTCTCTTCGTATGTTTTTATTAGATTTAATATATCGTCTCTCGTTTCAAAACTAGCTTTAAGTTGTCTTTCTAAATCTTGAACTTTTAAAAGTGTCGCTTCATCCCCCTTTTTATATTCCTCGGAATCTTTTAATTTATTAATTTGCGTTTGTTGTCTCTTTATTCTTGTTTCTGTTTTCTTAAGCGCCTTTTTATTAACCTCTAATTTTGCGTTCAAAGAAGCTATTGATTCATCTATCTCTTTAACTAGCTCATAAACAGCATTAATCATTTCGTCATAAATAGCCGCTGCTTGTACTGTTTTTTCATCAATCTTTTTATACACTTCATCTTCCTTAGAATACATAGCTTTTACTAGAACATCTTTTCCGCTATTTTTATAGTCTTTATACTCTTCATAATCTTCAGTTTCTTCAAATTCTATAACTTCTCCTTGTAACCTAGTTATACTATTTATAGTTTCTTTGTATTGCGCATCTAGTCTTGCTAATCTTTGTTTCTTATCCATACTATTTACCCCTCATTTTCTTTTAACTCTTTATATTTTTGAATTAAATTATCATAACCTCTTAACAACTCTAAAGCTTTATCAATGTCTTCCATATCTTGCTCTAATTCTTTTTCTTCATAAAAATCTTTTTCCTTCATAATTACCTCCGCTCATGCAATTTTGCACTATATTTTCCTACTACATGTTATCACATATATTTTTATAAGTCAACAAATATATGTACATAAAAAAGACAATATTTTCGTAGTTTTTTGGCTGTATAATTTAGGTTGGGGTGTGAAAACACCTTAACCTAATTTTTTGCATAAAAATTGCAATTAAATCACAAATACCTTAAAATGTAATTAACCACAAAAACAAAGAAAGGTTAAGTTGGTGATTCAATTGCATACAAATAATATAACAGATTTATTAAATTTGCAAGGAGTTAAACAAGATAAAGTTAAATTTTCTAAAAATTTAATTGAACTTTGGATTTCTTGCCCAGTTACAGAACATATTTGTCCTTGTTGCAAAACTAAAACTTCTCGTGTCCACGACTACTATCTTCGTTCTTTTAATCACATTGTTGTTAATAAAAGAACTACTAAAGTCTATTATAACAGGCGCAGATATCTTTGTACTAATTGTGGTAAAAGATTTGCTGAAACAAATTCTTTTGTTGAAAAATTTTACAGACACTCAAATGATGTGGTTAATTCTGTCTTCGATGGACTTACAGATATGCGTAATTTCTCTCAAATTGGTAAAGACAACAATATGTCCGTTGGAAATGTTATTAGACTTATGTCTAAATTTATGCCTATCTTTCACAATATCACTTACCTTCCTGAAGCTATTGGGATTGATGAATTTAGAGGTAATTCTGGTGGAAATAAGTTTCAAGTTGCTATTACCGACCTTAATTCACATAAAGTTATTGATGTTGTTTCTGCTCGTTCTGAAGAAGCTTTAAGTCATTTCTTTAAGAATATTACTAACACTAAACAAGTTAAACTTGTTGCTATGGATTTATCTATGTTCTTTAAAAATATTATACAAGAAACTTTTCCTAATGCTAAAATTGTAGCAGACACTTTTCACTTCACTAGACTTATGCATTGGGCTTTAGATAATGTTAGAAAAGACGTACAAAAAGATCTTCCTAAAGATGTACGTCTCTACTTTAAACATAGTAAATCTGTCTTGCACAAAAGGATTAACCAGCTAGATGTAGATAAATACCAACAATTATGTAGAATGTTAGATTACGATGAAAATCTCAGATGGGCATATTCTATTGTACAAAAACTATTTGAAGTTATTGATGAAAAGAATCCAGATAAAAAAAGTTATGCTATTTAAAGAGTTTATGACTTATGCTAGTAATTGTAATTTACCTGAATTTAACAAACATTTACAAACTTATTTTAAATGGCACAAATACATCATAAACTCTTTTTATACTAATTACAGCAATGGTATTACTGAAGGCTTAAATACTAAGATTAAAACTCTTAAAAGAATATCTTTTGGCTTCAGAAATTTTAAAAACTTTAGACTTAGAATATTAATGGCTTGTTCTTAAAACAACATTAAATATATCTTATTCGGTCGTAAGGCTTGCGTTAGCATGCCCTAAAACATATATTTTATTACATTTTAATATTTATTTGTGTTCCAACCTTAAAATGCAGTTAAAAAGAGAGATGTAGATAACTTTTACATTATCTACACCCCAACTATTGACTTAGAGTCTATAAAGAATCAGCAAGAATAATTCTTACTGATTCTTTATTATATGTTATTTTTCTTATTACTTTCATGATATTTTCGGGAGTAACTTTTCTATATCTTATTGTTTCGTTGTACATACTAATAACTGTTATCACTAGTACTATTAGTGATACACCTTTTTTTCTTTTCATATGCTTTCATCTCCCCTTGCTCGATTAGTTTATATCAAAAAAAATGTGAATGTCAACAAATGTTTGGAAGTGTTTTTTTGTTTTTATGTGTAATACACCATTCAAAAAGAACGGTGTATTTTAACATTTTTTATTATTTAGTAATATCGCCATCAGTACAATGAATAGTGTAATTACCAGTACCAGCGTCCCAACCATTGTCTTTAGTGATAGCATTCCACTGTGATTTAGTACCATCGAATGTTATGTCTGTGAGCGCAGTATCATTATAAAATGTATAGCCAATTATACTCGTTACGCTAGCTGGAATAGTTACGCTTGTGAGTTTTGAACAAGCGGCAAACGTCCACTTATCAATTTTTGTTATACCATTAGGGATTATTATACTTTTGAGTGATGTGCAATTATAGAATGCATGATCGCCTATACTCGTTACGCTATTTGGAATTATTATATTTTCAAGCGCGGAACAATCTCGGAATGCTTTATTTCCAATAGCCACAACAGCATATGTTACACCATCTTTTACAATTGTTTCAGGAATTACTAGGTCGGTTGTTGCATCTGTATAACCTATATCCGCACGGTTGTCTGCTGTAATTGTAAATAATCCAGCTATAAGTCCTGCTTCACTAGCCCATATTGCCCTTTGTGCATCAAGTGCATCAGTTAAATCTGCATCATACATTAACGCTCCATTTACCACTTTCATTTTATTGCTATATACTGAGTTGTTTGATATAGATGGTAATATTGTATGTATTTGTCCTGCAGCTACATTTAATGTTGATAAATCATTTCCTTCACCCACATATAGTGCTGAATATATTTGATATTCATGCATATATGTTTTCATGTCTGATTTAAATACAGCTTCTTCGGCTTTAGATATAACATTAGAACTGCTTAATGATATAACAATTGTAGAAGCTAATATTACCATTACTATTATTGTTATCACTAATACTATTAGTGATATTCCTTTTTTCTTTTGCATATTTTCATCTCCCCTTACTTTGTATATAGTTTATAGCAAAAAAATGTGAATGTCAACAAATATTGCTGAAATTCACATTTTATTTTTGTAGTTTTTAATATGTTATACTTGGCGTTAATATTTCTGTAACATCTTTATTTTCTCCGTCTTTAGAGATGTTAAAATATTCTTCTAAAATTGGTTTTACTACATTTGCAACAGCTGAGCCTGAATCTCCGTGTTCAACTATTGCTACAACTGCTATTTGTGGATTTTCTATTGGTGCAAATCCTACAAATACACCATTAGGAGTCCCTTGTGATACTTGTGCAGTTCCAGTTTTTCCTGCAACCTCAATATCTGAATTTTTAAATACTATGTATGAAGTTCCACCTTGTTCTGAAGTAACAGATTTCATTCCTTCTACTATTGAGTCTACATGCTTTTGATTTAACTTAAGCTTAGTAGAATTAAATTTGTATCCTGTAATAGTTTCTATATAACTTGTAATTTCACTACTTTGTATATTTTCATAATTATTTGTTGTAACATTTTTTACTACAGATACTTTATTTAAAGTTCCTCCATTAGCTAATGTTGAAATGTAATTTGCAAGCTGAACTGGTGTAAATGAATTGTATGATTGACCAATAACCGCAGATAAAGTATCTCCTAAATACCAATCCATTGACTCGTCAGCTCCTGCTATCATGCCACTTGCTTCACCATATAGTTCAATTCCTGTTTTACTTCCAAGTCCAAACATCTTAGCATATTTTACAAGGTTGTCTATTCCCATTCTACGGCCTACCTCATAAAAATAGCAGTTACATGATACTTTTATAGCTTCTGTTACATTTATATATCCATGTGTTCTTCCATAATATGAATATACCCAACACATAGGGTGATTCCCGTGTTCATACCTACCGTTGTCTTTTATTTTTTCTGTTAAAGTTATAACCTTACTATCTAATCCTGCTAATGCGCTTAACATTTTAAAAGTTGAACCTGGTGAGTACGTTCCAGATATTACTCTGTTAAACATTGGTTTAGTTTCGTTTTCTATTAATTGTTTCCATTTGCTATATTTTATACCTGAAACAAAATCGTTTGGATCAAATGTAGGGTAACTTGCCATAGCCAGCACTTCTCCACTACTAACATCTAGTGCTATTACCGCTCCTGCATTTGCATCTTTTTGCTTAACATATCCTGGAGCTCCTGTTCTAATATTGTTTATTACCTTTTTAAGATTAGTTTCTGCAACTGTTTGAAGTCTGTAATCTAAGGTAAGAGTAACATTATTTCCAGATTCAGCCTCTTTATACACATATTCTGATGCAATCTCGCCCTCAGAATCCACTTCAGTTCTTTTTATTCCATTCTCTCCTTTTAAGTATCTTTCCATTGTAGTTTCTATTCCCATTTTACCAATGTTACTATTATACAAATACCCTTCATCTTTTAACTCTTGGTATTCTTCACTACTTATACTACTTACATATCCTAATAGATGAGAAGCAAGTGTCCCATACGGATAATATCTTTTGGAATTTACGTTTATTTCTATACCTGGAAGTTCCTCTTTAGCCTCCTCTATTATTGCCATGGTCGTATACGACACGTCTTTTGCTAAAGTTACAGAGCTAAAAAGCGAGAACCTATTAGTTGCAAGCTCATATCTAAATCTTGCTACTTTAAATTTTTCAGCGTCATTAAAGCCAATATTGTTTAATCCATACTCTTCATATATTTTGTTTAATATTTCTTCATCCGATAAAGTAGCATCTATTTCATACATCTCACATAAATTATTCTTTTCATCCTCTGTATAAAAGCCTTCTTTTACATTATCCATTGGAAAAGAAACATATGCTTCATCTTTATTTTTTTCTAATATGTTTATTACTCTTAACAGTGTTTTGTTAAGCTCTTGTTCTTCAAGTCCTACTTTATATATGACTACATCATATGCAAGTTTATTGGTAGCAAGTACTATCCCATTTCTATCATAAATTTCACCTCTTGGTGCCTCTATTGTTGTCTCCCTTAACATTTTTTCTTCAGACAACTCTTTATATTCTTCGCCATTTACTATCTGAAGGTCTATAAGACGCAAAAGTAGAAGTGCTCCTACTAGAATAAGTACGAACTTAATAACCAATATTCTGTTGTTAAAAAATTCTTTTATTCTTTTCACTTCTACCCCTCTTGTTTACACAATTTAAATGCTAGATATAACACATACGCTAGACATATGTTTATTATACTCTCTTTGATAATCATAAACATATATGAAAATGCGTTTACAAAATCCCCTTGTCCTATAGTGCTATACATAAGCATAATTATTTCACTTGCTACTGTAGCAGCTACGCTAAATATTATTATAGCAATTTTACTATCTTGTTTATACATTCTCTTAAGCTCTAATAACACTGCTGTTATAATTAAATATATAACGATATACTTCATAGCATGTGACGAGAACAATAAATCTGACGCTACCCCACATAATCCTGCGGTAATATATGATATCACACCGTTTTCCATTAACGATGTAAGCACAACTGCCATTAAGCACAAATCTCCATTTACTCCAAAAAACATAGTATTGTTTACTACATATATTTGAAGCAAATATACCAAAATGAATATAATTATTTTTAGTACCCATTTAAAAATTTTTTTTACCATTTTGTACCTCAATTAACAATTACCCCAACTAAACTTAAGGAATCAATATCTACAAATGCGTCTACTATGGCATATCTATCTATGTCATTTTTCTTGCTTATTACTTCTAAGATTGTTCCAACAGGTATTCCTTTTTTGTATAACTCTCCAATACCAGATGAATATACTGTCTCCCCTTTAGCTAGCTCTGTATCTATTGGTATATTTGTAAGTTTAAGCTTACCACTACTCATCAAGGAAAAATCTCCTTTTACTAATGCTAGCTTGTTTATATTAGATATTTCTATGCTTACTGCACTATTAGGATCTAGTATTGTAGTAACAACACTTGTATTTTGGTAAGCCTCAGAAATATATCCTACAAGTCCCTCTGCTGCAATTACTGTTTGTTTTTCCTTTATGCCATGAGATGTTCCTTTATCTATTACAAACATTTCATTCCAATTATCATAAGACCTTGTTATGACTTTGGCATATACCTTTTCAAAATGATTGTATTTTTCTTTTATGTTTAGCATTTCTTTTAAATCTTTGTTTTCTACTTCAAGGACATTTACTTCTTGCATAGCTATTTTTGCTTCTTCAAGCTGTTTTTCTAAACTTGCCACTTTTTCATTTAGTTTTTTCGTATTTCCAAAGTATGAAGTTCCTTGAGTTATAATTCCAGAGATGCTGCTTAAAGTAGCATCTATACCATATACTATCTTGCTAGACAAAGAAGATAAAAAAGGTATCTTTATTATGGACAGCAAATAAATTGATATAATTATGCTAACAGCTATAATTATACCAATCATTACTTTATTATTTTGTCTTCTCTTTTTTCTGCCCATGTAATTCATAAGAAATCCTATCTCCTTCTAGCTTTGAATGGTTTTTTTAATACTTCTATATTAGAAAGTGCACTTCCAGCTCCTCTTACAACACACTCTAAAGGATTAGTTGCAATTAGTACAGGAATTCCCACTTTATCACTTATATATCTATCTATATTTTTTATGTATGCTCCTCCACCACATATAATTATGCCCTTTTCCATAATATCTGATGCAAGTTCTGGTGGTGTTTTTTCAAGCGTTAAGTTAATAGTCTTTACTATTTCTTCTAATATTTTACGCATTGCTTTTTCTATGTCTGAAGTTGTTACTGTTACAGTATCTGGCAACCCAGTAGACAAGTTTCTTCCTTTTACTTGCATTCTTTCTTCAGTCATTGATGAAAAAGCTGCGCCAATTGTATTTTTAATTTCTTCTGCTATATTTTCTCCAATTATTACATTGTAGTTTTCTTTTATATATTCAATTATATCACGGTCAAGGTTATCTCCTGCAAGCCTTATAGCGTTTGATGCAACTATACCTCCCAAAGACACCACAGCTACTTCTGTAGTTCCTCCGCCAATATCTACTATCATAGAACCTTCCGGACTATCCACTTTAATTCCCGCACCAATTGCTGCAGCCATTGCTTCTTCCATAATATATACTTCTTTTGCTCCAGCATCACTTGCAACTTGCTCTACTGCCATAGCTTCCACATCAGTAATTCCAGATGGCACGCATATTACAACTCTAGGTTTAGATAACAGTCCCTTTTTAACGGCTTTAGATATAAATTCTTCTAGCATCATACGAGTTCCATAAAAGTTTGCAATTACCCCACCTTTTAATGGCTTTACTGCAACTATATTGTCTGGTGTACGACCTAACATTTCTTTAGCAGAGCTACCAACGGCTAAAACCTCTCCTGTTACATCATTAATAGCAACTACTGTAGGCTCATTTAAAACAACTCCAGATCCTTTAACATATACAAGTGTTGTTGATGTTCCCAAATCTATTCCTATATCTTTTGCCATAAGTTTCATATACTCCTTCCTCCTAAAAATATTTCACTATTTGTTTCTTTTAAACTAGTATACCCCATTTTACCTATTATTACATGATCACATAGGGTAATTTCAAATATACTTGCATAATCATTTATCTTTCTTGTTAATAAAATGTCTTGCCTGCTAGGCGTAGTATCTCCGCTTGGATGATTATGTACTAATATAATTGAAGATGCAAGTTGTTTTATTGGTTCACTTAAAATTTCTTTTGCAGACACCGCCGTCTTATTAGTAGCACCCCTACTAACTGTTACAACAGATTTAACATAGTTTTTTGTATCCAAGATAACTACTTTTACTTCTTCAGTTTGCTTCAAGCCCATCTCAGCTTTTAGCAGATTATACACATCACATGGACTTTTTATCTTTATTCTTTCCTCATTTTCCAGCTCATTATTTATTCTACTGGCAAGCTCCATAACTGCTTTTAACTGAATTGACTTTACCTTGCCAATACCTTGCACTTTCATAAGCTCGTCTAAGGAGGCTTCTTTTAAATATCTAAAACCAGATAATCCGTTTTCATGATGCCCTAAAATATACCTTGCCATATCTAAACTATTTAGGCTCTTACTTCCGTTTTTTATAACTATTGCCAATAGCTCTGCATCGGTTAAATATGTCGCTCCTAATCTTTCAAACTTTTCATATGGCCTGTCCTGTGTAGGTATTTGTTTTATACTTAATTTGTTCAATTACAGCACTTTCTTTACTATAAATAGAGATGCTATAAACCCTAAAATACCTGCTATATTAAGTTTTACAGTAAAGGCAAATGTAAGTTTTATTATGTTTAAATCCAACACAAGTGGACTTGTTAAACCTAATTCTTTACCTGCTGCTAAAAACTGTAAAGCCGGTACGTTTAAAGCTAGTTCTCCTAAATATCCCCCAAGTATTATTCCCGCAAAAATCGTTATGATTTTTATAACTGTTTTCACTTTGTTTCCTCCTTTGTAATTTATGATGTGATTATATAACGAATGTTCAAATATTTCAACTATATTACAAAAATATGTCGCAATTTGCTGTATAATTTTGTAGCATAAAAATATATAAACCCCAAAATTTTTGTACACTTTTTCACCCTATTCGCACTGTTCTTTGTCCTTACAGCAAATCCTGTTTACATATTACTCAAAATGTAGTATAGTCCCTTTAATTATTTTGTTGAATTGTGTGTAAATTTGTAGTAAAATAACTATGGAGGGTTTCTATGAATAAAAAGGATTTAAAAGAGGAAAAGAAGATAGAAAGATTAAAAAAGCTTGAAAAAAAAGGAATAAAAAAAGCTAAAGGATTTATTAATGATTTTAAACAATTTGCAACTAAAGGTAATGTTTTAGATATGGCTGTTGGTGTTATTATAGCAAATGCATTTACTAAAATAGTAAATTCACTGGTAAACGATATTATTACTCCTGCAATATCTTTAATTACAGGCAAAATGGACTTCTCTAATTTATTTGTAGCCTTAGATGGAAATACTTACTTAACATTAGAAGATGCTAAAGCTGCCGGCGTTAGTGTAATAAGCTATGGTACATTTGTTACTAATATTGTAGACTTTTTAATGATTGCTTTTTGGTTATTTATATTCTTAAAAATTGTATTTAGAATAAAAGAAGGAAAGAAAAAGCAAGAGGTTAAGGAACAGGTTGCAACTACCAAAAAATGTCCATATTGCTTAAACGAAATCCCACTTGAAGCTACTAGATGTGGACATTGTACAAGCATATTAGATGAAAAGATTAATTAGATTTTAAATTTAAAATAAGCAAATAACCAAGATAGCAAAATATTGGCTATCTTGGTTATTCATTTAGTTAAAGACCACGTCAGAAAGAATAGAAATAAAATGACCGTTATTTATATCACTATTGTTCTCAGTTGAAATACCTAATATTCTATTTATATCCTCTCTAGAATTGTTATTATAAATTCTTTCCTTAACATATCTTATATTTCTTTCTACTTTGGAATATGTCGAATTCATCCTAGAAATGGCAGGAGCATATACTTGCTTGGTAGAAATATATTCTTTACTGTTTGGACTATTGCACATTCCATCCATGATATAGTATAGCGTTTGATACCCTTTTAACGTTGTTGTAATCCCAAGTTTATTAAGGGTTGTTTTAAATTTAACTCTCCAGTCTGTATTACTTTCATCCAGATTAGTACTTTGAGTATTTTTTTTACTTGTTAAAGTTACAGCCTGTACTGTATCTTTGATAGGTTTGCTTCCTTGCTCATTGAAGATAATAAGATCCACTACTTTCATTATGTTCATTCTCCTTTAAAAAATTATTTTTAATATTTACGACTACTACGTACTTATTATTATACCCGTTATTCTTTTTTATGTCAATCCTTCTTAAGGTTTTCTCTTTATTTGTCTATGAAATACATAAATAAACGGTTATATTTTAGTATAACCGTTTAAATGTTTAGTTGTCAAATAAGAGATTAGCCAATACTGAAATAAAATAGGAAGTTGTTATTTCTGCATTGTACTCATCAGGAATATTTAACACATTGTTAGCATATTCTCTTGCGTTGTGAGTATAGATTTTATCTATAACCGTTCTTATTCTTCTTTCTATGCGTATATAAGTTGCTCCTGTCTTTTCCATTACACCTGCATATAGCGATTTAAGATAAATGTGTTCTCTTTGAGACGGATCATTTTCTATCTCTTCCATCATATAGAAAAGCATACTATAGCCTTTTGAAGTCTTTGTAATGCCCAGATTGTTTAAAATCTGTTTTAGTTTATTCCGCCATGTCACGCCCTCATCAAAAGTATTTACCATCCGGGGATTTACCTTTTCGTTGTCACCAAGTGATTCGAGTTTGAGCATAAATTCTTCTACACTCTCACCTTCTTCTAGCTCAAATACAACGCATGCCAACTTTTTCATAATTAGTACTCCTTTAAAAATTTTTTTAAATATTAATGTATTTTAAACATCACTAATATTATAGCATCTTTTGAGTTTTATGTCAATCTTTTACAGATATACTTATTATTCCATCTGAAATACTATATGAATTTTTATTTAAATTTTGAGTTAAATAGTTTACAAGAAGGCCACTACTTTCACTGTTATAATCACTATATAAAACCGTTTGCTTCTTAGCATTAACATATAGAGGTAATATATCTAAAGTATATATATATCCCTTTTCATCTAAAGTAATTGTAAATATTCCCGTTTCTTTGCCCTTTAAATAATCTGTATCACTCATCAAATTACTCATGCTGTAGATTATAGGTTTGCCTTTATATATCTCTACAGGATATAGTCCTAAAGCATGTGACCCTAACACAATATCCGCTCCTGCATCTACAAGTTCTCTATAAAACCAAGACATAATGCTTGTAACAGTATGTGTATTTTCTAATCCAAGGTGAGTCAACATGATTACAGTATTAACATTTTTCTTAGCCTCTTTTATCATTGACTGTAACTTCTTCATGTTATACATCATTATTCCAGCGCTAGTATATTTCCCTTCTGTTCCAATAACCTCATTACAAACACCAATTATTGCAACCTTTATTCCATCGCGTTCTGCATATACTATTGTATCTTTAAGGCCTATTAAGTCATAATCTTCTTTTAATATGCTTACGGTATCTTTAAACACTTCTTCACCAAAGTCCACCATATGATCGCTTGCTATATTTACTCCATCTACTCCTAATGCGCTAAATGCATTCTCTATATTCTTAGTTACTATATATTTAGATTTTGTATTGTCTAGTTTCTCTAAATCTATAACATTTGTAACTAAATTTACAGTTGTATAGTCTGCCTTGCTAGTATATTCTGCTATACTCTTAAATGCAGACATATAATTGTAATTTAAATTTTTTCCTATTTCGCCGCCCATCATAAGTTCACCTAGAAAGGCAATGCTAAATGTTTTCTCTTCTACTTGAGTATTATTTTCCTCCTCATATATCTCATCTTTGTTGCTGTCATTATTGTTTTCTGTTTCAGTTTTATCTTCAACTTTATCTTCGTTTTTATTTTCGTTAACACTTGCATTAGTTTCTAATATGTCTTTATCTGCTCTATCTAGTAGGTTCATATTGTCTGCTAGTTTATATATTCCAAGTCCTGCAAAACCTGTAACAAATATAGATGCAATTATTATGCAAACGTTTACTACGCTTAATCTAAATCGCCTAGTGTTATATCTTTTTCTAATGAGGTTATGACCACGTCTTGTATTGTGCCACATAACTTTTTATCTCCCTTCGTCTTTACTTTTATATAATTTGGTGTATATCCTGTTAAAATTCCGTCTGTATAATTTTCAAATAAAACCTTAACCTTTCTGTCTATATATGCTGTTAAAAATTCACTATTTTGTTTTTTGCTTAACTTAAGCACTTCATTACTTCTTTGTTTTTTTGTATTTCCATCCACCTGTCCATCCATTTTACTTGCCAAGGTGTATTTTCTCTTTGAATACTTAAATACATGTACTTCACAAAGCTTCATTTGTTTTATAGTATTTAGTGTATCTAAAAATTCTTCCTCTGTTTCTTTTGGAAACCCTACAATAACATCTGATGCTAAATACGGATTTTCAAAATGACTTCTTAAATCTTTACATACTCTTATTAAATCTTGTTTTGAATATTTTCTATTCATTCTTTTTAGTACTTCATCGTTTCCGCTTTGCATAGATATATGAAAATGCGGACACAATTTTTTATAACCTGATAGTTTTTTAATATTGTCCAGTGTTAAAAATCTTGGTTCCATAGAGCTTAATCTTATTCTTTCAAGACCAGAAATTTTATCTAATGCATCTAATACATCAAATAAATCTGTATTTTCTAAATCTTTTCCATAAGAAGCAACCTCAATTCCAACAAGTACTATTTCCTTTACTCCGTTTTTTACAAGCGTCGTTGCCTCTTTTTTTATATCTTCTAAAGCTCTACTTCTCACTCTACCACGAATATATGGAATTATGCAATAAGAACAGAAATTATTACAGCCGTCTTCTATTTTTACTTGTTCTCTTAAGTCATAACCTTTGTTTAACGAGCCGACTTCTTTATATCTTTTAACTTTAGATATATCTTGAAGTGCTATTTTCTTAATTCCTTTTTGCTTTTTAAAATCTTGTACTACTTCAAGCAAATTCATTTTTTCATCATTACCAAGTATAATATCTGCTTCTAAAAAATCTTGTTCATTTTCACTACTTTGAGCACTACAGCCTACTACAGCTACTATTGCATCTTTGTTTTGCTTTCTAGCCTTTGACAGCATTTGTCTTGTTTTTCTGTCGCTCATATTGGTTACTGAACAAGAATTTATGCAATACATGTCTGCCTTGGTATCAAAATCTACGACAAAATGACCTGCCATTTCGAATTTTTCTTTTAGCAAGTCAGTTTCGTATTTATTCACTTTACAACCTAAAGTTAAAAAAGCGACCTTCATTATTTTTCCTCATTATATAGCTTTATTATTTCTTGTGCGATATCTTTTGAAGAATTTGGTTTTCCTATTAATCCGCACATTTCAACCATTTGTTTTACTCTTGTTTTGTTATTTACAGCTATATCTAGAACGTGTTCAATAGGTTCATATTTATATGTTCTTAATGCTGTTCCGTTATTTGTAAAATAGATTGAATTTTGTTCTTCTTGTCCTGGTATTGGGTTTATTATAATCATAGGTTTCTTCATAGCTAAACACTCAGTTGATGTAAGTCCCCCTGGTTTAGTTATAACAAAGTCTGATGCACTCATAAGCTCTGGAACTTTATTTGTATACCCCATTACCACTATTTTTTTATCTGTCTTTTTAGCAATCTTTTCAAACTTCTTTTTTTGTTTTTCATTTTTGCCTGTTACAGCTATAAGTTGAAAATCATACTCAGAATTTACTAGCTCTTCAAATATACCTTCAGATTTTCCAAGTCCTAATCCTCCACCAGCAAAAAACAATAGAGTTGTTTTGTCTTGTTCTAGACCTAGTTCCTTTAATATCTCTGGTTTATCAAAAGTTTCTTGGAATCTTGTAGATATTGGTATTCCTGTTACAACTATTTTATCTTCTGGCACGTTATATTCTCTTACACAGTCACCTTTCATCTCACTTGTTGCAACCATAAATTTATCTACATGTTCATTTTCTTCAAGCCACATGTTGTGTATTCCATAGTCTGTAAGTACACTTACTATTTTTGCTTTAGTCTTTCCTTTTCTTTTTAAATAAGCACACATATGAGATACGAATGGATGCGTAGAAATTATAACATCAGGTTTTTCTGTTCTTAACATCTTCTTTAACCTAATGGTTAACGCTTTATTTACCATTTTGTTTATTTCCCCAAAGGTATTTTTATCTTGTTTGTCTGATCTATTATACATTGCGCCATAAAATTTAGGTAAACGCTTTGCAAGTGATGTATATCCTTTTACTATTAGTTTATTAGTTAATGCTGATGAATACTCTAACCCGTCCTCATAAACTATTTCTATATCTTTATCTATAGCTTCTAATGCTGCTTTTATACTTTCTGCAGCTTTTAAATGTCCATTTCCTACTTTTGCATATAACAATAATACTTTCATATATTTCCCCCACATAATATTTTACATTTCAAGTCTTTCCTTGTTGCTCTTAAATAATATCATTTTAGGGTATAAAATGTCAATATTTCTTGCAAATATACTACTTTCAAAAGGGAAATCTTGTCGAAATTTGTTAATAAATATAATATAAACAAAAATCTGTAAATGCATAATACATCTACAGACAATGTGGCTGGGGTAGTAGGATTCGAACCTACGCATATCGGGGTCAGAGTCCGAGGCCTTACCACTTGGCGATACCCCATCGCACACATATTATACTACTATTGTAACAAAAGAGCAAGATTCCCTTGCCCCTTTATTATATATTATATTTTTCCATAAATTCGTTATATGTTAAAACTTGTACTCCTAATGTTTTTGCTTTATCTAATTTAGAGCCTGCATTTTCTCCAGCTATAACAAAAGATGTTTTTTTAGAAACTGTACTAGATGTTTTTCCTCCGTTTAGTTCTATTATCTTAGATAAATCATTCCTAGAAATTTCTTCAAACGAACCTGTTATAGCTATAGTCATGCCATGTAGTATTTCAGATATTTTTTCCTCTTTTATACCTTTAGTATTTACTCCGGCTGCTTCTAATCTTTCTATTATTTCCATAGTTTTTGCTTTGGAGAAAAATTCTATAACGCTTTCTGCCATCTTCTCTCCAATATCATCTATATTAGTTAAATCTTCTACAATCATATGTTCTAAATCATGAATGGAATCTATATTTTTAGCTAATACTTCTGCCGCTTTTCTTCCAATATGTCTTATTCCAAGACCAAATATTAACATATCTAACGGATTGGATTTGCTTTTCTCTATTGCATTTATTAAATTCATAGCCGATCTGTGAGCGAAATTTTCTAAGCCTTTTATGTCTTCATATTTTAAGTAATATATATCTGAAATGTCATTTAACAGACCTTCATCTATTAGCTGTTCTACAACCGCATCTCCCATTCCTTCTATATTCATTGCATCACGAGACGCAAAATGTGTAATTGACCTATATTTTAACGCCTCACATTCGCCATTTGTACAGCGTAATGCTACCTGGCCTTGCTCTTTTTCTAAAACCTCACCACATATTGGACAATTTACAGGTGGAATATATTCTACTGAGTCTACCTTTCTTTTAGAAAGCACTACACTTGCAATTTCAGGTATAACATCCCCTGCTTTTTTTATTTTTACTGTATCGCCAACTCGTATATCTTTTTCTTTGATATAATCAAAATTATGTAGTGTACATTTAGATATTAATGAACCAGCTACTCTTACTGGTGTTACTTGAGCAAGTGGTGTAACCTGTCCTGTTCTTCCTACTTGTATTGTTATATCTTTTACTACAGTTTCCTTTTCCTCTGGCGGATATTTATATGCAACCGCCCACTTAGGAACTTTAGTTGTTGTCCCCAATGTTTCTCTTAAAGATAAATCATTAATTTTTACAACCGCTCCATCTATATCATAAGGGAGCGTGTCACGCATACTACCAATTTCCTCTATATGCTCTAAAACTTCTTTAACTCCAACGGCTACTTTAGAATATGCTATTGTACTAACACCAATATTTCTTAAATATTCTATTGTTTCACTATGTTTAACAAACTTTCTTTCAGATTTTTGCACATTAAAAACAAATATATTAAGACCTCTTTCTTTTACAATCTCTGGATTTAATTGTCTTAATGTTCCTGCAGCAGCATTTCTAGAATTTGCCATTAATGGTTTATTTTCTTTTTCAAGTTCCTCATTTAGCTTTTCAAAATTTTCTCTAGATAAATAAACTTCGCCTCTTACCTCTATAGTGTCATCTGTTGTAAGTTTTTCTTTTATATCTTCTAACATTAGAAGGTTTTTAGTTATTTCTTCTCCTATAAGACCATTTCCTCTTGTAGAACCTTTTTTCAATACCCCATTTTCATATTCCAAAGATACAGATAGTCCATCTATTTTTGTTTCTACTACAAATTCAGTATTTTCTCCATATTCTTCAGTTATCTTAGTTACAAAATCTTCTACTTCACTATATGAAAATACATCATTTAAACTTTGCATAGGAACCATGTGTTCTACTTTATCTAAATTAGATTTAGCCTCTCCTCCAACTCTTTGTGTTGGTGAAGAAACAGTTATAAGCATTGGAAATTTTGCTTCCAATGCTTTTAGTTTTTTCATTAACATGTCAAAATCATAATCTGAAATTTCTGGAGCATCTTGATTATAATACAAGTCCGAATGATAATTTATTTCTTTTCTTAAAGCTGCAATTTCTTTTTTAGCTTGTTCTAATTCTTCATCCGCCTTATTATCTATATCCCCAAAAAGATTTAGTTGATTATTCATATATTTCCCCTTGTTATATAATTATTCAGTTATATCTATATATTTTCTGTATTTTATAAAATATTCTATACAAGACCACAATGTAAATATTGCAGCAAATACAAGTGATAAGCTAAATCCTACATTTAACAACAATGTACCAAATCCCATTACTCTACCAGTTTGAACAAATTGGAATAATCCTTGGGTATCTAGCATTCCAAGTATAATTGTTAACATTTGGAAAGCTGTTTTTATCTTCCCTGATGCTCCTGCTGCAATTGTTTCTCCTGCTTCTGTTCCAAACATTCTTAAAGTGTTAAGTAAAAAGTCTCTAACAACTACAATAACTGTTAACCATGCAGGTACAACTCCTGCTCCTGTTAGCATTATAAACCCTGATGCTACAAGAATTTTATCTGCTAGAGGATCCATTAGCTTACCAAATCTAGTAATTAGATTGTATTTTCTTGCTATTATTCCATCTATATAGTCTGTAACTGATGCTAAAACAAAAACACCAAGCGCTATATATTTCATGTATTCCCATGTTCCTTGTAATAACATAAGTATTACAAATATAGGTACTAGTATTATTCTAACTATTGTTAATATATTGGGTAAATTAACTTTTTTCCCCTTTTCTACTAATTCTGCCCTATCTTTTGTTTCTATTTTTTCTTCTACATTTTCTTTCTTCATATTAATCTCCTTTATTCAACAAGATAATTATATTATATATTCCCACGTAATTCAAGTAAATTCCGTGGGAAATTTTGTGTTAAGAATTTGCGTTTTTCAGCTCATTTATTAGGTCTCGTAGCACCGCCGCCTTTTCAAATTCATACGCTCTTGCATATGTAAACATCTCTTCAGTAAGTCTCTCTACAGTTTCCTCTAATGTTTCTTCATGATTTAATTCTACCTTTGGAGCTTCTTCTTCGGTAAACACAGCTTTAATACTATCGCGAACATCTTTTACAATACTCTTAGGAACAATTCCGTGCTTCTCATTATATGCTTCTTGTATCTTTCTTCTTCTATTTGTTTCCTTTATTGCTCTTTCCATAGAATCAGTCAATTCGTCTGCGTACATTATAACTTGACCTTGAGAATTTCTTGCCGCTCTACCTATTGTCTGTATTAGCGAGCGTTCACTTCTTAAGAAGCCCTCTTTATCTGCATCTAATATAGCTACTAAAGATACTTCTGGAATATCTAATCCTTCTCTTAACAGGTTGATTCCTACTAATACATCAAATTTTCCAAGTCTTAAATCTCTTATTATTTCTAATCTATCTAGTGCTTTTATATCCGAATGCATGTATCTTACTTTAATTCCTTGATTTTCAAGATAACTTGTAAGCTCCTCAGACATTTTTTTAGTTAAAGTAGTAACAAGGACTCTTTCGCCTTTTTCTACTCTTTCATTAATATTAGAAATTAAATCATCAATTTGACTTGAAGTCTCTTTTACAACAATCTTAGGGTCTAAAAGTCCTGTTGGACGAATAATTTGTTCTACAACCTTAGTAGACCTATCTATTTCATAATTTCCTGGTGTTGCGCTTACAAATATTACTTGCGGAACTCTTGCTTCCCATTCTTTAAAGTTTAAAGGTCTATTATCCATTGCTGATGGGAGTCTAAATCCGTGCTCTACTAAGGACTCTTTTCTTGCTCTATCTCCATTATACATTCCTCCTATTTGAGGAATTGTTACATGCGATTCATCTACAACAGTTAAAAAGTCATCGCCTAAGAAGTCGAAAAGACAATATGGCGTACTTCCACGTTCTCTATCTGACATATATACAGAATAGTTTTCTATTCCTTGACAAAATCCTGTTTCTTGCAACATTTCGATATCAAAATTAACACGTTGTTCTAAGCGATATGCTTCAACTATCTTATCTTGACTCCTTAGTTCTGCTAGTCTTTCATCTAATTCTTTCTTTATTTTATATATGGCTTCATTTACTTTATCCTTAGATGTTACATAGTGAGATTTTGGATATATAAGTTCATGATCTATTCTTGCTATTGTTTTACCACTTATTGGCTCAATAAATGTAAGCTTTTCTATTTCATCTCCAAAAAATTCTATTCTTAGTGCATGTTCATTGTTTCCAACTTCGTATACATCTATTATATCTCCTTTAACTCTAAATGTACCTCGCAAGAATTCTATATCACTTCTTGTATATTGCATTTCTATTAATTTTTCCATGACCTCTTCACGAGTTTTCTTCATGCCTGGTCTTATAGACAAAGTATGTCCTTTATATTCGTCTGGAGAACCCAATGAATATATAGCAGATACAGATGCAACTATTATTACGTCTTTTCTTTCAAAAACAGCTGCAGTAGCTGAATGACGAAGTCTATCTATCTCATCATTTATGCTACTATCTTTTTCTATATATGTATCAGTTGCAGCAATATATGCTTCCGGTTGGAAATAATCATAATACGATATAAAATACTCAACCGCGTTTTCAGGGAAGAACTCCTTGAATTCCGAATACAACTGCCCAGCTAGTGTCTTATTGTGACACATAATTATAGTTGGTTTATTTACTTCTTTGATAACGTTTGCTATTGTAAATGTTTTTCCACTACCTGTGACACCTAGCAAAGTTTGAGCATTTAAGCCACTTTTAACACCTTCCACCAAAGTTTTTATTGCTTCTGGTTGGTCTCCTGTTGGTTTAAAATTTGAATGAAGTTTGAACATTTTTCTCTCCTTTTTTGTAAAATTCCATAGTAAAAAAGGTTTACTTTCAACCAGTTTTTTGGAAAAATTCGTTCCCAAGTTCGTTCCCAAACACCTTTCCCTATTGGTTAATAGTGAACTTTTTCCCCAGGAACGAATAAAAGTCACAAATTTATTTTTTTAACACCCCGTGAGCACTAGATAACACTAGGTAAAATGGGATAATACAAAGTCATAAAACTCTTTAAAATAATAACATTTTTTGTATCAAAATACAAGTACTAGTCATAACATAAATAATTAGACAAACATGTACTTTACACACAAAACGACCTGCTGATTACAAGTCAGCAGGTCGTTTTAAACAATTACTTTTTCTTTCTATATTGTCTGATGTTATCCCATGCCTCATAAGTAACATCGGAAATAATTATACATTCACCAGCAAAATAGTCAATTATAGGATGAACAATCATCACACCTATAATTATCAAAATTCTTAACCAAAGTGCAATCGGAAGCATAACTGCGACAGTAACAAAAGCTGCAAAAATTATAGTATTGAAAATCAACGCTAATTTGCTATATGATTTTTTCCGCAACAATATGTTATTGCCCGTACAATCTGGCGCCATAAAGAATGCTGCAACAGAAATAGCAGTTGTTATTAATGCCCAAAAAGGACTTACAATAATTGCAATTATCCCTAGAATTAAATGAATACCAAAATATATATACGAATATTCTGAACCGTAATCACTTAAGTCATTATAACCATAAATACATACCATTACAAAGTGGATAACCATAAGCAAGATAAACCACACCGCTACTTCTGGCTTAAGCCATGCCACAAGCATTACGTTAATTGCAAGGGACAAAAAATAGTACCATTGCTCATTTCCCTCACCAAAAAATCCAGCTTCCGAGCCAACTATAAACCGCCAAAGATTTAGTAATACATTTTTCATTTTTTTCTTCTCCTTAAAATAATTATTTTATGTTAAACTACTTAAAAGTAGCAAGGTAAAAAATTAAAGTAAATATATTATACCACAATTATTGCTTTTTTCAACATAATGTATTCATATAAATCCGCCTGTATCCCATTCTATTTTAATTATTTTCTATTTTTCCCGATTCAATTAGTGATTTATCGTATTTTTCATCTAATTTTTGAATATCAATTATATTTTTATCATTTGCTAATATGCTTAACTCTTTTCTTGCTGTGATATTCAGTTTTTCTAGTCTTTCACTTTGACAAATATTATTATCAATCATACTAGCATTTAATACTTCTAGATTACTTAATACAATTAAATGAAGTATATCCGTATAATCTCTAATGTTTCCTTCTAAATTGGGATTGCTTTCTCTCCACTCTTTAGCAGTCATTCCAAACAATGCTACATTTATAACATCCGCTTCATTTGCATATACAAATTGTTTTTGCTTTTCTGTAAGCTTAGGAACAATATTTTCTTTAATACTATCAGTGTGTATTCTATAATTTGTCTTAGATAAACTTCTTCTAACCGACCATTCTATTTTTGCCTGATAACTTTCATTGTATTTTAATCTCTTAAATTCTTTAATTAAATATAATTTGAATAAATTATCTATCCATGATGCAAATTCTAAAGCAATATCAGAATGTGCAAATGTTCCTATACTATATTTTCCCTTAGAATAAGTGATACCTTTTGCATTTACTCGAGTACACCATTGACTTGGAGTCATTGTAAAAGATTTCTTAGGCGCTTCTATTTTAATTAGGCCGAATTCCGCCGAATTAAAATCTTCATTACTAAGTTCTTCCCATAAACCTAAGAATTCTATTGTATCATAATTACTTAACCATTTCTTAATCACATCAGAAGGATCATTAGGATTTTTGTATCTTGCTAAATCCGTTAAAGAAATATAATCTTCATTATCAATTCTCATTGCTCTAATTTCGTTTTCATTAACATTCATAATTGTTGTGATTTTATTATCCATATCTTTCTCTCCTCTTATAAAATCTATATTATATAAACCACTATACATTGACACATGTTCCTAAATGGAACATGTGGTTTTTTACCAAATTTATCATCATTAAATACATTTTGTTGTATAAAATACTAACAAAGTTTAATCTCTTACATTTACTTGTACATATTATATATTTCAAACATTTGTTTGTCAACGCTTATTTCTTATATATTTATACTTTTCATCGCAAAACGTGACACATTTCGACAATCCAAATATAAACAACCCGTATTTATGTACAGGTTGTTCATCATAAAATCACTTGGTTAATAGTAAACTTTTTGCCTAGGAACGAATAAAAGTCACAAATTTATTTTTTATATTTTAGTGTTATTAAATGTTATCTTGTATTATTTAATTTGTTCTTTAAGGATTAAATAATATTAAATGGTACTAAATAATACAGTTTTTAAGCCATTTTTATAATATGATATAAAATACTCAACCGCGTTTTCAGGGAACATTTCTTTAAATTCCGAATAAAGTTGTCCTGCAAGTGTTTTATTATGTGCCATTATAATTGTTGGCTTATTTACATTGCTTATAACATTAGCTATAGTAAAAGTCTTACCACTACCTGTAACTCCAAGTAATGTTTGTGCACTATCTCCATTCTTTATTCCCTCAACAAGCTCTTTTATAGCCTGTGGTTGATCTCCTGTTGGTTTATATTCTGAATGTAATTTAAACATATTTTCTCCCATTTCATTCGTAATTAGTATTTTAGCATTTTTTGAAAAAAATACAAGGGATTATACATACCTTGTATTTTTCTTATACATTCTTTTCTAATTATATTTAATAATATTATTAATTTTTTTCTTCTAAAACTTGGTTTATTTTTTTCATTGCATTAACAACAGATGTTTCATTAGGTTTCATAACATAAAGTTGTGTTGAACCACCTGAATATGTTTTTCCATATGTGCCCTCACCATCTAACGAGTTGCTTTCAAAATCCCAACCAGACATGTTTTCTAATTGGCCCCTTACTATGCTACTAATTTCGTCATTTGAAATATTTGTTTGGAAAGTGCCAGATAATGATTTTAATATTTTGGTATATTTGTTTAATATTGTTGGTGATAATGCTTTATCCATTATGCCTTTTATAACAGCCTGTTGATTAAGTCCTCTTTGTCTGTCTCCAGAGGCAAATGCAGATCTTTCACGGCTGAATGCTAACGCTTCTTCTCCGTTTAAATAATTTCTTCCTTTATAAAATTGGTAACCTTCACTACTTGTAAATGTATAATCAGAATATACATATATTCCGCCTAAAGCATCTACTAGTTTTTGTAATGTCGTAAAGTTAACTCTTACATAATAATTTATATCTATATCTAATAAATCTTCTACTGTTTTATATGTTTCTTTTATTCCATATATACCTGCATGAGTTAGTTTGTCTAATTTCTTTTTACTATGCAATTTAACATAATAATCTCTTGGTATTGATGTAAGTAAAATTTTATGAGTATCTAGATTTACTGTAACTATAATATTTGCATCACTTCTTGATACATTTGATATTCTTCCAGCTGTATCAATACCACTTACATATATATTAAATGAACCTGTATTTATTGTATATTTTTCTTGTTTATTAGATTCTGCTTCTTCTAGTTTCTTTATTTTATGTGTTGAAGTATTTATTATTGTTGTTTTGGTCTCAAATTCTGCATTCTCATCTACTAACATTACATATTGCGAATTACTAACTAATATTGCATATATTTTCTTGTTTAACAAATTAGTGGCAAGTTCACTTAAACTTTCATCATCTTTAAAATATACTTTAGCCTTAGATAATACGTCCTCTTTAACATCAGTAAAATCTTCTCCTGACATAAATGTATGTATGTTTATATTTTCTAATTTTTCCATACTTGCATATTTGCTATTTTTCAAAGTTATGACATAATAGTCTTCTGTCTCCTCAATCTCTGTTGTCATCTCTTTTATAAATGTTTCTGTAGCAGACATGTAATTTATTGCATAGCTATATACAAATATAATTGCGATTGAAAGTATAGCTATAATTATCTTTGATGCTATGCCTTTCTTTTTCCAAAGCATAAAAGCTATAAAAAAGCTAATTAATAACAATGCTACCGCCAATATTACTAAATATACAGTAGGCAACATATTAAATCCTACAATTTTACCAAAAAACACACCAGTCATTACAGCAAATACTATTGAGAGTATTTTTACTATTAATCTCAATATACCCTTTTTACTTATGTTAATTTTGTTTTCTCTTCTAGATTGTTCGTTATTGGTTATATTATTTTTCCTTCTTATCGGGTTCATAATTATCCTCCATTAGCTTTTTATATCTTATTCATAAATAAACAAGATATAACTAATACAATGTTTCTAGTTTTTTAAAATATAATTATAAAAATTATTTCTTTCTAAATCTTTATTTTCAATATGTCTATTTAATTTGTGCATAAAACAAATTGACTTTATTTGTTCAAATCTTTCTTCGCTAAATTCATCAAACAGTTCAAATTGTAAAATATGAGGGTTTACATTTGTAAATGTCGGAATATTTTCCCACTCTTCCTTATATATGTCTACAACTATTTTAAACAAAATATGAAAATTGAAATAATTTGTTAAAAATCTTTCATGCTTCCAATATTCAAATAGCAAGTCCCTTGTTGCAACAATTATATTATTGTTTGCATATGCTGATAAGAACCAGTTTGATGCAACTATTATTTCTTCATCTGTTCTATCTAAGTTTATGTTTTTAAATACAAACAAATTAGCATTTTTTACATAATCTGGTATTTCACCTGTAATATATAATGTTGCATCGCACCATATTCCTCCATGCTTTGCTAACAATTCAATTCTTATTAAGTCTGAGAAATGTGCAAACGGAATTATCCCCTTAGCAAATTTTTCTTCTATATAATCCGGAAAATCAACATATTCTTTATAATTATCTTTATCTAACACGATGACTTCTCTATCCTTAAATGCTCTTCTTGTTGAGTCTATACATCTTTTCACTAATTCTGGCGCATTTTTCTCACCTTGAAGCCAGAAAACCCAAACTTTATTCGAAGGGATTGTATTAATATCTTTACTTCTCTTTTTAATACTATTTATTGTTTTCTTGTATTTTCTATTTAATCTACAGTACTCTCTGTATTGTAGTTGCTTATTTTTTATAATTTCATTATTTATATTACAAACGCTTAATTTTTCCTTCACCTTAAAAAAAAGTTCTCCGCTTTTTAACATTTTAAATGTTGTTTTTCTATTCATGTTTTCTCATCTCTTTCTTTATTATATTCACGATATCTTTCGCAGATTCCGAATTATTAACTATGCCTATTTTATTATAAAACTCTTTGCATTTTTCTTCATATTCTTGTTTTGAAAAATTCAATATATTTTTATACAGTTCTTCCTCGGTTCTAGCTAATTGAAAAGGCACCTCTTCTAATGTATAAATAAACTTTCTTTCACTTTTACTATATCCGTCATAATCCTTAGCTAGCAAGAAGGATGGTTTATAAACCAATGCCGCTTCAAAAGGAATACTAGAATAATCAGAAATTATCACATCCGAAGCTGCAATTAATTCTTGTACATCCGGATAAGGTGTCGCATTGATTATGCTATCGTTATATTCAATATAATTACACTTATTAGAAACATTTGGGTGCAATCTAATCAACATTACAAATTCATTGTTGAATTTTTCTTTCATAACTTCACAACATTTAATATTGTCAAATTTATAAACGTCTGTAGTTTCATCTGCTCTAAATGTTGGAACATATAATACAATTTTTTTACTCTTATCGATTTTAAAATAATCGTATACTTTTTCTATTATTTTTTCATCTTGTTTATATATAATATCACATCTAGGTGTGCCACAACAAGCGACCTCTCCATCATACCAAAAATACTTCTTTATGTATTTTTCTTGTGCTTTGTTATTAGTAATAATTAAATCCGTTAAAGTACTGTCATATTTAGCTTCTTGTATATAACTTTCTGACAATGTACTTGCTGCATCTTTTTCTATTGATTTCAAACCTATTGCGCCATGCCATGTTTGTATATAGTATTGTCCTTTTTTCTTTCCGATGCCTTTATAATTTCTTACATTATCAATCCATATTTTAGCAGTCGCCAATTCATAAAAAGCCTTTAAAGTATTATACTTTACCTTTCTTACTTGTTTAGGCATTTCTTCATTCATGTCATTAACTAACCATACTAAATCAAAATCCAAATTTTGTCTAATTATTTCTTCACATATATATTTAGGATTACATCCATATCCTTTCCCGCAAAAATTATCAAAAACAACTTTATTATTCTTTATTTTAAAAATATTTGATGTAAAGAAATATGAGCTCATTTTTTTTAAAATTCTTTTTATTTTTACCCATATTCTATCTAACACTGATATATTCCTTATTATATCTAAAATATAATAAAACTCCTCTACTTTAAATATTATTGACAAACCAATATATATCATTACCCCAGTTAAAACTTGCATTATTAATGTTACTATTACTGACATTTTTATATATTGTATTAAAATACATCCTATTACCATTATGCATGATAATAGTATAGCTGGTTTAACATCTTTTAATTGTTCTTTCATACTATAATTTAACAACTTTTTATTTGGCGCACTATTTATAATTAGTGCAAAAAAACCATAAATGAAATTTGCTACAACTATTGCCAACGGACTAATTTGCATACCTATTATAATACATAGTAAAAATAATGGTTTTTTTACCATTTCTAATTTTAATAATACATCACTTCTTCCAATTGCTTTTAACGCTTGTAAATTAACATTACTAATAACAGATATACATTGTTGTAAGCAAACAATTACAAGATATGGAACACTCTCTAACCATTTATCTGTAAGAATAACTTCTACTAACGATTCTGCCACTACAGCTAGTCCAAACATAATAGGTACAATTATAAAACTTGTAAGCTTTATCATTCTTCTTAATGAATTTTTCACTGCTAACTTGTTATCCTGCATTTTAGAAATCGCAGGAAATAATACCGCTTCAAAAGTCGTATTTATATTGTTATATAATAATGATGGTATTTGTTCTCCCCTGTTATAATATGCTAAGTCTGTAGCTGTATATTTAAAACCAATAAAAAAACTTTTTAATTGATCAAAAATTGTACCAATTACCCCACTTAACATTACTTTAGAGCCAAATGAAAACATTTTTTTAAATCTATCGACTGAAAAAAACAACTTTGGTCTCCAACTAACAGTTATAAATAATACAATTGTGCTAATTATCGTATTTAATAAATATTGCGATACTAATGCCCATACTTCATATCCAGTTATGGCCATAATTATTCCTACAATTCCTGAAATTACAGTACCTAATAATGTTGATAGGAAAAATTTTTTATATATCATTTTTCTTGCAACATATGCTTGTTGAATTGAATTCATTGCTGCTATAGGTAACCTTATGCCCATTACTCTCAAAACCAATGTTATATCTGTCTTTGCATAGACGCTAGATATAAATGGCGCTATGAAATATAAAATACCATATAATATTAGAGCAAGTATAATACCTGCATAAAACATAGTAGAAAAATCTTTTTCATCTGCATTTTTCTTTTGAATAAGCGCTGAACCCAATCCATTATTAACGAAAGCATCCGCTATTGTTATGAATAATGTAACTATTGCAACTATTCCATAATCTTCTGGTAATAAAATACGTGCTAATATTACGGAAACAACGAAGCTTACTAATTGAGAAGTAACACGCTCACACATTTTCCATATTACTCCTGAAATAGTTTTCATTTTAATATCTTGTATATTTTCCAATTTGTCCCTCCAATATGTGAATAGTTTTATAATATGAAGAATATTAAAAACATTCTTTTAGTATATAATGTTAAACAGAATGCAAATATTATTAACATTATTCTTATAAGTTTAATATCAGTTGAATATTTACTATTAGAAAAATCCATATTCAAGAAAATATTTTTTCTAGTTATACCCACCATATAAACTATTATAATTAAACATCCCACTACTCCAAAATTATATAAGAAGTCTATGAATGAATTGTGGGCTAAACATTCTCTATCAAAAAAGCTACAATATATCTTTTTCGTTGTTATATCATTGCCAAAAAGAATATTAAATATAGGTCTATCAAAAGCTGCTTTTACAAAAGTTCTAATCAGAGGAAGTCTTCCAGATGAAATCTTATCTAACTCTCCATTTTCTATAAACTTCTTTATTTCTTCAAATCTTTGTAATAATGATATTTTTTGATTATCAGGGATTTCTTTTTCTTCAGTTGGCAGTTCATTTTGTTCTGGTATTTCCACTGGTAGCTCTGGCGTCTCGTTTTGTTCTGGTATTTCCACTGGTAGCTCTGGCGTCTCGTTTTGTTCTGGTATTTCCACTGGTAGTTCTGGTGTCGCGTTTTGTTCTGGTATTTCCACTGGTAGTTCTGGTGTCGCGTTTTGTTCTGGTATTTCCACTGGTAGTTCTGGTGTCGCGTTTTGTTCTACTTGTACATCATTTGGTTTATTTTTATATTCATACAAGAAGAGATTTACTGTTTTGTTAGTTAACAGTACAACAAATGTTATTGTTGCAATAATAACACATGAAATAATTCCTTTTAGCTTAATACCATTTCTTCTTATACTGATTATAATATATATGCCTATTACAATACATATAGCCGCTAATCCTGTTAAACTAGAAGTTTCAATTACAAATGCGAATAATAATCCAGCTAATAAATAATATATTATTTTATTCAAATTTTCTTTTAAAGCAATTAAAGACATAATTGCAAGATTTATATACATACACATGAAGTTTGGTTCATATATTCCACTAAATCTATATGCCTTTTCCATTGTATAATAATCTGTAATTTGTACAAGATAGCTATTGGTCAATACTCCATAAAATATACTATTTACTACTGAAATAACAATTGTAAAAAATATTTTTTCAATATATTTATTTGCATCTTCTATATTTTCATATTTTATACACATTGAGAATAACACAAACATGCCTACATTCGTCAATGATATAATTGCCTCAAAATTAAAGCCCATTGTTATTATTCCTATAACAAAAGATGCTATTAAAAATGCTGCTATTCCAATCTGTACTTTGTTTGGTAATATTCTATTTTTTATAATAGTAAATAACAATTTCATCCCTATAACTGCCATTACTATTCTTGATATAGAGCCACCTATTGTTTCCCATATAAGGACCTCATCAAAAAATGATAAAAATAAATATATGCATAGTGACATTTCACTCTTTTTAGACAATACTATTTCTACCAATATAAGTGATAAAATAGCTAGTCCTATATAAGTATTTAAAGCAAAAACATTCACTAATAAAATAAGTTCTAGAATAATTCTTAAAAACTCATTTTCTTTTATTTTACCAAATACTATTTTTGTTTGTTCTTTTATTTTATTAAATAGTGGTTTAAGTTTTTCTCTCATCTTACTGAATGTCGTTTTAAATTTTTCTTTCATTTTTATTTTTTCCCTTTCGTCTTATATAATAAAATAAAAAGTTTTGGATACATCATTAAAAAACCTTGTAATTTAATAAATAAGTTTTTACTTTTAATAGGTAATCTATATATTTTCTTCTCTTTGATAATATTAATTGTCTCGTTTAAAACATCATCATTCGCTTCATAAGCAATTGGATTTTTTATAAGAGATAATACTAAATTATCTATTCTATCTTTCAAAGCATTATACGTCTCTTTATCTTCAATGGTTTGTAAATATTCTGACAAACTTTCTATAATTCTAAAATAGTGTTTCATCCAAGAAGAATCTTTAACAATATTAGTTGTAATACTATTGTCTCTTCTTCTATATACATATATTTTTTGATTCATATATTGAACTTTTTTTGCTCCAATTATTACTCTTGGTGAAAATTGTTCATCCTCAAATTTTAAATTAGGCTCAAAGAAGTAATTGTCACGTATATATTCTGTTTTATATGCTCTGCACCAAACCATTGGTGCATATTCAGAGTTTTTATTTGTATAAGAAAAATACTCTGAACCACTTAAAATGTCTGTATTACTTCTTTCTTTTGCAGAATCAACTTTTATATCTAATTCTGTTTCATATATTTCTTCTATTTCACCTTCTATAATATCTAAATTATTAGCTTTTGCATGATCTATTAAACTATTTAGGTTTCTAGCTATTATCATATCGTCGCTATCTACAAATACTATATATTCACCTTTTGCAAGCTTAATTCCAGTATTTCTTGCTTCACTTAGGCCTTTATTTTGTTCATGTTGTATAATTGATAAATTATCAATCTTGTTATCTATAACAAATTGTTTAACGATTTCTATACTATTATCTTTTCCCCTATCATCAATACAAATAACTTCAAAATCAGATAAATTCCCATCATATATCGATTCTAAACATTCTTTTATGTATTGCTCTACATTATATATAGGGACAATTATACTTACTTTCATTTTTTCCTCCTATGCAGTTACTTTTTTATGCAAATACGCAAAAATTCTATGTAATATCAAAACCTTAGAATTTAATAATTTAATAAATACTCTTTTTGGCACACTAAATGTTGCTAAATATTTATTTTTTTTAAACTTTTTGTATTTACGTGAAAAATCTGCTATATATTGTTTTATTTTCTTGTTATCAAAATCAGATTTTAACATAGTTAAAACCTTTCCATATGCTAAATGTTCTATTGCTCTAAATTCTACTTCTTCTTTATACTTTTCAGAATCTAAATATTTTTCGAATCTATTAAAGGTTGTTTCATAAAAAGAAATATCTTTTTCAACTTTGTTTGATGCTGAACCCGCTCTTTGATAATAATTATATAACACATCTTTTATCGCTACTGGTTTTTTTGCAAGATATGCAACAACAGGAATAACAGTCATTTCTTCACATCTTTTTATGTCAGTAGGATAAAAAACATTATTGTTTGTAAACAATTCCTTTTTTATCACCTTTGAACAAGAAGTTAATGTCATATAACTAATTATTTCCTCTTTTGTTATATGTTCTTGTGAAAAATATCTAGTAGTATCAACTTTTACTTTATTATCATCATAACTAATAAAATAATTTGCTGTTACAAAATCTGCCCCTGTTGTATTTACTACATTTACAAATGTTTCTACTGCATTTTGTTCATACCAGTCGTCAGAATCAGAGAACATTATATAGTCTCCGGTGGATTTCATTATTCCTATATTTCTAGCATTTGACACTCCCTTGTTTGATTCTGATTCTATCAATATTACATTCTCATGTTTTTTTATATATTCCTTTACAACATCTTTTCCGTTGTCTTTCGATGCATCATCTATAACCAATATTTCAATGTTTTTATATGTTTGATTTACTAGCGAATCTAAACATCTCCCAATATATTTCTCTACATTATACATTGGAATAATTATACTTACTTTTATCATTATCTCACCCTATTAAATAGTATTTTTAGTATCCCCACTATTGTTCCAAAGCCATAACTAAAATGCAACATAAAGAAAATAAACGGTAATAATAAATATGTTATACTAAATTTATTTTTTATTGTTATTAAAATTATGTTTGCTATATTAAATAGTCCATAAGCTCCTGCTAGCAAATACGCAAATATAGGTAGTCCTATTGCTGCCATAATAGCAGAAAAAATTATGCCTAATACAAACAAAAATGGTACAAAATGATATATTGAAAAACATTTAGGGCAATATTTTAAAGTTATTCCTATCCATTTTCCATTACCATATTTTTGTTTTATCATTCCCTTTAAATCACTTCTTGCATATCTATATGATTTTATATTAGGTGATAACAAAAACTTGTATCCTTTTTGTTTCATTCTATAATGCATTTCATTGTCTTCTGTTCTTGCAAGATTCTCATTATATGGTCCTACATCATCAAAAACCTTTTTTCTATACATGGCAAATGCCAAAGTACTAACATATTCTTTCTCTTCTTTTCTTCTAAAGTCTGCTATACCACAACCGAATATTGATTCTTCTGCAATTAATAGAAGCTTTTCTTTCCAGTTATCTTGTTGTGTTACACTTATACATTTACCACCAACAATATTCTCTCCTTCTTCTATTGCTTGTACATTGTTAGTTATAAAATTATCATCAAAAAATGTATGTGCATCTACTCTAAGGACTACTTCTCCTGTAACTTCTTTTAAAGCTACATTCCACCCGCAAGGCAATGTCCTTTTAGGATTATCTAGAACTTCAATTCTGTGAAAATTATTTTCTTGTTTCTTTTTAAAATCGTTCATTATATTTTTTGTATTGTCACTAGAATTGCTATCTACTAGAATCACTTCAATGCTTTTGTGATTGTAATCTTGTTTTTTTATACATTCTAAACTATTGTTTAAAAACTTTTCTGCATTGTATGCTACTATAACAAATGATACTAACATTTTGCTCTCCTTACTTTAAGACTTCTATAACCGTCTTTATCATAATTTTTATATCCCCTAAAAAGCTAAATTTCTTTATATATTCCAAATTATACTTCATTTTTTCTGGTAAAACTCTATTAACATATATATCATCAATAGTTTCACCTTTTTTTATATATTCATCTATTATTTCATCTTCATCTTTATATTTTATACTAGCAATTGATGTAATACCTGCTGGCATAAGCAAAGTAGCCATCAATTCATCAGTATAACAAGTAGTGTATTTTTCAACTTCTGGTCGTGTACCAACAAAAGTCATTTCCCCTTTTAGAACATTTATTAGTTGTGGTAATTCATCTAGTCTACATTTTCTAATCAGTTTGCCAACTTTTGTTATTCTGCTATCTTGCCCAATTGTTATTAATGAGCCTATTTTATCTGCATTTTGAACCATAGTTCTAAATTTAAATATTCTAAATTTTTTGTTATACTTTGTTATTCTTTCTTGTCTGTAAAAAACAGTTCCTTTTGAATCTATTTTTATAGCTATGGCAAGTATAATCAAGACAGGCGATGTTAGTAATAACATGAACATACTAACAACTATATCAAATAATCTTTTAATGAATAAACTCACCTTTTTCTTACTTAAAACATCATAGTATTCTTTACAAGCATCATTTTTAAATTCTTCCGGAAGTTTTTCCCACTTTAATAACATTTTTACAATACCTCTTTAACTGAATTTATAACATATTCTATTTCTTCATCTGTAAGTAATGTATGTAATGGCAATGATATTTCATTTTTATATTGATTATATGCATTTGGATAATCTTTAATATCAAAACCCATATTTTTATATGCTGTCATCATAGGTAGTGGTTTATAATGTACATTTGTAGCCACACCTTTTTCAGCTAGCTTTATAATTATTTCATTTCTTTGTTCTTCTGTAATACCATTTACACGTAATAAATATAAATGACCACTAGACTTCATATTCTCGTTAATATGAACTGGACATGTCACATTAAGATGTTTAATGCCTTCTGTATATCTTTTTATAATTTCATGCCTTTGTTCTACAATTTCATTATATCTTTCTAGTTGAGCTAAACCTATCGCTGACATTATGTCAGTCATATTACATTTAAAAGCGGGGTACACAATGTCATATTCCCATGCACCTAGCTTATTTTTAGCTAAAGCATCTTTTGATTGACCATGTAACGTTAATAACATAAACTCTTTATATAGTTTTTCATCATCTAAACCTTCTACTGTTTTCCAGGTTAAAGCCCCTCCTTCTGCTGTTGTTAAGTTCTTAACTGCGTGGAAAGAAAAGCTTGTAAAATCTGCTACATTTCCTGTTTTTATTCCTTTGTATTCAGCTCCAATAGAATGTGCTCCATCTGCTACTACAATTATTCTATTATATAATTTTTGTATATCATTGTTTGCATTAAATAACGCTTTCTTTCTATTAACAATTTCAAAAATCTTATCATAATCACATGGTATACCTGCAATATCTACTGGTATTATTGCTTTTGTTTTTTCGTTAATTGCTAATTCCAATTTATCATAATCCATCTCAAATGAATTTTCTTTTACATCTACTAGTACAACTTTTGCTCCTATATGTTCTACTACACTTGCTGATGCGGTATATGTATAGGCTGACGTAATAACTTCATCTCCTGGTCCTATACCTAAAACTCTTAATATCATTTCTAAACAAGCTGTTGCAGAATTTAAACATACTGCTTTATTTGTTCCTACATATTCTGCTATTTTTTGTTCAAACAATTTTGTTTTTGGTCCTGTTGTTATCCAACCCGACTTTAAAACCTCAACTACATTGTTTATTTCCTTTTCTGATATGTCTGGTGGTGAAAATTTTATATTCATATTTATCCCCCTTATGTTTATTTAGCAACTTTTTTCTTGCTCTTTTTATGTTCCATATTTCTTGTTCTTGTTTTCTTATCTACCGTAATTACGTACTCAACTTTATTTTCTTTTCCCATTGAGTTTTCAACCATTTTGGTATGTTTTTCTGTCTCTATGAATGTTGGTACTATTTTCTTAATTATGCTCTTAACTTTTTCTTTATCTGCTACTTCTTTTGCGTTAATAAGTTTTTTAAGCATATCTAAATCATTTTCTACTTCTTTTGGTTCAAAATCCATTATTTTTGTTACCATTATTTTTTCGTGTAATGTCTTAGATAGTCCTTCTTCTGAAATTAATAACTCTTCATACAGTTTTTCTCCCGGTCTTAATCCCGTTATTTGAATTGGTATATCTACGTTTGGTTCATAACCACTCAATTTTATCATTTTATATGCTAAATCATATATTTTTACCGGTTCTCCCATATCCAAAACAAATATTTCTCCACCTTCTGCAAAAGTAATTGCCTGAAGTATAAGACCTACCGCCTCTGGTATTGTCATAAAGTATCTTGTTATATCTTTATGAGTTACTGTAACAGGTCCTCCTGCTGCAATTTGTTTTTTGAATATTGGTATAACAGAACCATTACTTCCTAAAACATTACCAAATCTTACAGCAACATAATTTGTTTTTGATTTTGCATTTTGCATCTGAATAATCATCTCACAAATTCTCTTAGTCGCTCCCATTATGCTTGTAGGATTAACCGCTTTATCTGTAGATACTAATATAAATTTATCTACTGAATGTGTGTGTGCTGCTTTTGCAACATTATATGTTCCAAATACATTGTTTTTTATTGCCTCAATAGGGCTTGTCTCCATTAAAGGTACATGCTTATGCGCTGCTGCATGGAATACTATTTCCGGTTTATACTTATCAAATATTTCGTTTATTCTCTTGCTATCTCTAACACTAGCAATTATTGCTGTTAAATCTAATTCAGAATGTTTTTTTCTAAGCTCTAGCTCAATTTCATATAATGTGTTTTCATATATATCAACCATCAACAATTGTTTAGCGCCACAGGCTGCTATTTGTCTACATAGTTCCGAACCAATAGACCCTCCACCGCCTGTTACTAAAACGGTTTTGCCAAATATGTAACGTTTTATTTGTGCGTCTTCTAATTCGATTGGATCTCTACCTAATAAATCTTCTATTTGAACATCTTTAAAAGATTCTACTTTAATAGGTTCATCTGAAAGTAACAATCTTGTTAAATTAGGTATTTCTTTTATTTTTGCCTTTGTTTCACTACAAATATTAAGCAACTCTTTTCTTTGAACTTTGTTTATATTTGTAATAGCAAATAATATAATATCCACTTTTTCTTTCTCACAAATTGGAATAATATTTTCTCTTCCACCTATTACTTTCATACCGTTTATATAAGAATTCTGCTTCTTTTTACTATCATCTATTACTCCAACAATTTTGTACCTTCTATTAATATTTAATAGCATATTCTTTATAGCTTGTAAACTCGTCTTGCCAGCACCTATTATAAGAACTTTTTCTATTTGTTTTTTTCTTAATTTTACAGTGTGTAAAAAAGAATTTAAAAATCTAAACCCTACTCTTGCACTAATCATAAGTCCTGCCATAAAAAGTGAAGATAATAGCACAATTCTTATAGTATAACCAGCTATACCCAACAATTTTACAACAAGAGCAGAAACGAGTCCTGCAACCAAAGTTGCAAATGTATATATTGCATACTCTCTTGCTCCTGTATATTTAGCAATACTTCTATACACTTTAACAAACAAATAGACTGAAATATGTACTATTATAGCTATTATATATATATCAACCGGTCCTTTTAATAAATAGCTTTCCCCTACAAAAAAATTAGCTAGCGCATAGGAAATCACAACTAAAATCGCATCTATTATTACTAATATTCCTTTTCTTATAAGCTTATTTCTCAACTCATGTTTTTCTTCCAAATTACTATCCCCTTTATTTACATAATTTACTCTATATATAGTATCACAAATATCTTTTGTTTTCAACATTTTTCGAGCATTTTTAACAGTTAATTTATAGCAATTTTATATGTTTTAGAGCAAAAAATATAAGGTGTTATACACCCCAATTATTGACTTAGAGTCAAAAAAAGAGATGCAAATGACTTTTACATCATTTGCACCCCAACTATTGACTTAGAGTCCAATTTTATTTTAAAGTCCATGCATTAGCGCCGGCTGGTTCTAATATTGCATAAGGATCAACTTCAACAACCGCACGAATTCCTTGTGTGGAATGACTACCTTCTTTATTAGTTTGGAACATAGCAAAACCATCAATCTTCCCTGTGCCAGACTCAAGTCTCGTATATAATAATCCGTACACAACACGGCCTATACGCGTATACTGATATTGACTTGCCAACCAACACGAATTGTTTGGATGGTCTGTTTCTAAGTTTTCAAAAAGCATCTCATGTGCTGGACTATCTATATCCAAACCTAATGTGGCCCCCGTCAAATCAGACGTAAGTGTATTAGCCCAATATCTATAGTATGTTGATTTTACTGTAATTGATTGCATGTCTTTTCCAAGCACTTTTCCATTAGGCAACTCAAATGTAGAACACGCCGTATCAGCTTCTGTCAGTGTGCCATTTTTACTTCCATTTGCAATACCAGTCAGACCATTAGTAGTGCTAATTGCAATATAATTAGAAGGATCTATTGTATAAGTTATTTCATTTCCATATTCTCCTTCTTCGCCATCTTTATACGCCTTTCCATTCCCCGTCTTTAAAGGATTATATCCTGTTATTCTGTTTACGTCTTCTACTGTAATGCTTCTAGCTCCTATAGCATATTTACCTTTTCCATATGGCGCACATTTACTATTTAATGTGTTAATTATATGAATATATTGATTTCCCGCTTCCTGTCTGCTTATTCCCTGCGGATGAACAGTAAATAAATCTACCGCTACGTCAGATACGAGTAATAGTTTTCCGTTTTCTACTCCTAGAACTTTCCAATTAACATCTTTTAATCCTGTTACTGCGCTTCCATCATCTTTTACTGCTTCATTATAATTTACAGTATCTCCAACAGCTAATGTTATTGTTTCTTGTCCTTGTCTTCTTGTTATGCTTGTTTTATTTTGTGTATAAGCTAAACCTTCAATAAATATGTTAGCGTAATCTAAAGCATTTTGGTATTTCTTTGTTGCTTCATCTTGGGCATCTTTAGCTTCATTTGCTCTGTCTATTATTTCAGTATTGCTTATAGACAAAATAACTGTCCCTGCTAGGATTATCATTACAATTATTGTTATTACTAAAACAACTAATGATATTCCGCTTCTTTTGTTTAATTTCATTTTCTTTCTTCCTCCTTGTTTTATTATATATATATATAATATATGATATATATATCATATATATTTTTTTTTGACAAGCGTTTTCAATAATTTTCTTTAACTTTATTTATCCAATACTTTTTTTATCAGAGAAAAAATCTCTTTTATTAAACGGTGCAGTCATAAAACGCCACATTGCCTTTTTGTTTGTAAGCCATTCTATCTTTACATCGTTAGTATCATTTTGTAACATTTCTTGAACTAAAAAGTTTGCTACAACATCTGGATAATCTCCTAGTATGTTATATACTTTTTTAGTTTTTTCAGATAGTTTTATTCTTTCTTTGTCCCCTAGCGCATTGGAAATAAAATCTGTTATCATAATTCCAGGGCTAAGTCTTCCAATTATTACCCCAGTATCTTTCTCCTGAGATTCTTTTGCTAAAGCTTGAGTAAAATATGTTATAGCTCTTTTACTTGTTCCATAAATAGATAAACCTAACATTTTAGCATCATTACTACCATATCCTTCTACATTATATATTGCGCCTTCATGCTCTTCCATCATTTCCTTTAGTGCATATTTAGAACCTAAAATAGCTCCTCTTAAGTCCACATCTAAAACCGTATCGATTTCCTGTTCAGAAAGCTCCCAAATTGGTTTTTCTGGTTGATTTACACCAGCATTATTTATCCATATATCTATCTTTAAAAAGTTTTCTTTTGTAACTTTTATTAAATTTTGTATGTCTTCTGCTTTAGTTACATTACATACTGCATAAGCTACACCAGCGTTACCTTCTATCTTTTCCAATTTGCTTTTGGCGGCAATTAATCTATTTTCATCTAAATCGCTTAACATTACATTTACATCGTTTTTTCTAAAAACTTTTGCCATCTCAAAGCCTAAGCCTCTAGCGCTTCCAGTTATTACTACTGTTTTCATATGTACCTCCTAAAATCTATGATTATATATTATCACAAGTAAAATTTTATTGCTACACGTTTATATAAAATAATTAAGTAAAAAGACGTATTTGTTTTTATATTTTTTAATTTTAATCTGTTATCTTTTTTGCTATTACAATAAGCCTTCCGTTAGGTTGTGAGTAGTCACAAGTAGATAGGGTAATTAGTGCGTCTCCATACTCTGCAGATTTCCCCGTGTTATATAGGCTGGCATTTTTTACACTTGTTACAAAGCTATCGAATTGTTCTTTATTATATGCATCTATAAAATAGTAATATCTAAAAACATTTTTTTCTGTTTGGTAATATACTCTTGATAAAAAAACACTTATAATCTCATAACAGGCATCCTCTTTACTTGTCACCAAATTAATTGTTTTATGTTTTTTATAAAAGTCCTCTTTTTTATATTTAACAAGATCCGAAAACATCTCTTTGCTTCCTACGTTGTTATGTCCATAAATTAAAAAATTAGTACTTGGTTTTTCTAAGTCATAAGATTTATCTAAAAACAGTGCTCCATCTTTCGATTTTTCCTTTTTGTAATTATGCGTCATATAATAACTGTTGTCTTTTGTCTGCACAACAGGATAGTTTATGTTGGTTCCTTCTATTGTTAATATTGCAATAATATCTGAATTTATTTTTTGTAATTGTTTTAACTTTTCTTTTTTTATATTTCCCTTTATTTTTGGCACCTCTTGTTCTGCTTGTTCATATGCAAATATTAATTCTTTTCTTATGCTTCTATCTGCACTAGAGTTAAAATAATTTGCTGTTAATCTACAAGCTAGCGCTATTAAACTCGTAATAAATATTACTTTAATTTTCAATTTTTCTTTTTGCTATTATTATTGCTAGTGACACAAGCGCAATAACTGTGTATACAATAACTATTATGTCTATTCCACCCGTTGTTGGCGTGTTGTCTAGCGATACCTTTTCAAATGTCACTGCAACTACAACATCGCTACTAGGCATTACAAACTCTCCACTAGCTACTGCAATTATCTTGCCTTCTGCACTTGTTACTTTTATTTGCTCTATTTCATATCCATTATTAGGTTTGGTAGTAACTTTTACCGGTTGTTCTGCAACGGCTTCTGCTAGCGTTTCTACTACTCCATTTTTTGTACCTGCAACTGTTATTTTGTACATTTTACCTGTATAATACAGTCCATTATATTGATTCATTTCTATTCCTTCTGCTAGATAATCATCTACGTTATGATTAAATGTTCCCCCAAATATTTCTGTTCCACCTAGTACAATAGTTGATTCTTTTGAGTAAAATGTTCCATCTAAAATTTTGACTGTTCCTCCATCAAAGCCATTAGCTATACAATAATTCCCATCAAATAGCCCACCTTTTATAGTGGCAGTACCCCAACTTCCTAACAAATAATCTCCCGTTTGGCATTTATATGTACCATCTTCTATTGTTAAATTTCCTGTAGCACTTACGCCTATTCCATACATTCCAAGCGTTACAGTTCCTTTCCCTTTAATTGTTAAATTCCCTGCAACTACAATTCCATAATTGTTCTCAATAGTTGGCACGTCAAGAGATTGGCCGTTAAGATCTAATACAATATTACTTCCTTTTGGAAAAGATAATTTCCCAGATAGGTCTATATTGTCTATAAGGGTTATTGTTGTTTGTGCAGTTCCCGCTGCCGAAATGGCTTTATCTAACGTTTCATATTCTGCGTTTCCTATTTTTGCAGTATTTCCTGCAGCAAATACATTTGTTGTAAGGCAAAATAACAAGAACAAGATGAGACTTGCTATAAATAATGTTCTTTTCATAATACACATCATCCTCCCTGATGACATTATATGTCTAATACCGTCTATATATTAAATAGATTTTAATTCTTTTTAGCAACTTTTGTATATTTTTAAAAAACTATTTACATTAAATTCATCTCATGATAAAATAACGATAGAGATAACAGATTATATGAAAATCTACAACAATTTGATAGGGAATCAGGAATTTGTAACCGGTGTTGAATGCCCTAATTATTAGGGAATCCTAAACGTTGCAACAGATACCCACCTTTATATAAGGGTTTTATCATCTACTGTTATCTCATTTTTTGTGTCTAAAAAAGATGTAATGTTTTTATACACTACATCTTTATTTTTTATTTAATACTTTTTATATTTTTTCTTCACTTAATTCCATGCGTTTTTTCTTGCTAATTAATACATAGCTAGAATATATAAAGTCTACTATAATTATTGCAAACAATAAGTATACCATAAATGTTAAAGCTAGGCCTTGCGCATTTACAAAAAAGTTAGTAAGTATTGGCAAGAGATATTTTATATATAACGCACCAAGCACACCCCAAACTAAAGCAAATTCTAAACATACTTTTTCATTTATGCTAAATGTCATATCTTTATAGTCCCACAGTTGTACATTATATATTTTCTTTAAGAGAATAAAAGTAACGTATTCCATGGCAGTTAAAACAATCATTGAAAGTAAAAATAGCAACAAAATATTGTTTGTAACTTTATTTATAATCATAGATAGCGCTACAGTACCTAAACCGTACAATATACAAAATGGTGTGTTTAATATTCCTGGCGTTCTTTCAAAGTTTTTAGATACGAACTTAAACACACATTCTAACATCCAACCTGCAAATGCGCCAATAATAAAAAAATATATACATTCTAACATAATCGTCACCTGTATATATTTTTTACTCTTTTTTATAATTTATTCATCATGATAACATCTATCTACTCTTTTTCCTATATTTGTTGCAATCTCATGGACAATTGTATATGTAAAATCTGCTAGCTTTTCTATTCTACCATCTGTAAAATCAAAGATAACTGCCTCATCTCCTACTTTTACATCAATATCTGTAACATCTATCATACATGCATCCATACATATATTTCCTATAATTCTTGCAGGTTTTCCATTAACTAATACATCATATTTATTAGATAACGTTCTTGTAAGCCCATCTGCATATCCAATCTGTAACACAGCAATCTTTGCAGGTTTATTTGTTAAAAAAGTCCCACCATAACTTACTTCTCTACCAGCTTCTACACATCTAATATTACATACTGGAACAGTAAGCTTAAACATTCCTTTTAAGTTTAATTCTTTTTTTATATCATCTGGCATGTAACCATATGCCCCAATACCTAGTCTTACTAAATTATATTTTTCACTGTTATATCTAACTATTCCAACACTATTTAATATGTGCACATACTTGGGACTAATTCCATTGTTTTTTAAAGTCTCAACACAATTATCAAAAACTTCAAGTTGTCTTCTTGTAAAGCCTTCGTTTGATTCAGCTTGAGACAAATGACTATATACACCATGTATATCAACATGTTCTAATTTTTTAATATTTTTTGCAAGGCTTTCTACATCCTCTTTATTAAAGCCTAGTCTAGTCATTCCTGTATCAATAGCAATTTCTACTTTTATTTTCTTGCCTATAGCTTTTGCCTCTTTATCTAAAGTCTCCAAGACATTAAAATCCGATACGCTATATATCGCATCTATATTTATTGCTTTTGAGTATTCCTCTGGCGCAAGTCCGGAAAATACAGTAATTTCTGATGCTATTCCATTTTCTCTTAAGGCTACTGCCTCTTTAAGATAAGCAACTCCAAAACGCCTAACTCCTGCTTCTTCTAAACATTTTGCTGATTGAATAATTCCTGCCCCATATGCATCAGCCTTCACCATTACAAGTAGCTCTTGACCCTCTAGCATTTTTTCTTTAAAAGCTGCTATATTATGTTTTAAATTTTTTAGACTAATATCTAGCCTTGCTGGCATAATTTATTCACCTCTTGTATATACATCATACATAAGAATTGCAGCTGCAATACCTACGTTTAGTGATTCTTGTGTCATCTCCATTGGTATTTTTATATAATCATCACATAAAGATTTCATTTCTTTTGACACACCATTTGCTTCATTACCTAAAACAAAAATAAGTTTGTCTGATACGTTATATTCATTTAGATATTTTTCAGCTTTCAAATCTGTTGCTATTAACTTGTAGCCATTACTATTTAAACTATTTTTTAAGTTCTTTATTTCGTTATGGTCTAAATAAAATATGTTTAGCTTGTTTATAGCGCCCATTGTACTTCTTACTACTTTACTACAATATACGTCTACGCTGCCTTTTATGCATATTATGTTTTTTACATTAAATGATACGGCGGTTCTAATAATTGTGCCCATATTCCCTGCATCAGATACCATGTCTAATATCATTATCTTTTCATTTTTATTTATAGCTTTCAAAAGATCAGTCATAAAATTTAGCTTTTTATCTATTACTATTAAAATACCTTGTGGTGTCTCAGTATCTGTCAAATACTTAAATACTGTTACATCTACTTCTATTAGTTGACTCATATCCTTTATCTTTTCATATATTTTTTCTCCACCAGTGTTGTTTAAAAGAACCTCTTTAGATAACACAATAAACTCAGGGGCAGAAACGCCCTCTGAGCTTATATATTCGTCTACAAGCTTAATTCCTTCTAAAATATATTTGTTATATTTGTCTCTAAATTTCTTGTTTTTTAGACTGTTGATATATTTAATTTTTGAATTCTCTTTACTTGTTATCATTATTCTTCACTATTTGTTACTATTCCTAGCTCTGCATTTAATTTATTTGCAACAGCTGTTACTTTCTCTAATTGTTTTTTGTTTTCTTCAGTTTCTGGATTGAACGCTACAGTTATTGTATCATCTATATAATCATTTACATAGTAATCTACATCTGTGCTATTTGTAAGTCTTCCATCTTTTTCAATTGATTCTAGTTTGATTACAAAGTAACCAAAATCTGATTCAACTACAGAACCATATAGTTTACCTTCTTTTAAAGATAAAGCTGCTTTTCTATAGTCTTCATCTACTGTATCATTATTTACCATATCGAAAGCTCCGCCTTCTGAAGCAGTACCTGTATCGTCAGAATGTTCTTCAGCAAGTTTAGCCATGTCTTCTCCTTTTTTAATTTTTGCAAGAAGATCTTCAGCTTCTTTTTTAGCTTTTGCTTTTTCATCATCCGAAGCACCAGCAGCTACTTGAATTAATATGTGTCTAGTTTTGTATAGGTTTAGATCTGCATCTTCGCCTTCTGTTTCTAATATGTAGTTTTTAACTTGTTCTGTTGTAGCCTTTTTTTCATAATCTTCTAAGTATGCAGAAACTACAGAGTTTTTATAGAAAAATTCTTTTAAGATGTCTGGATTTATACCATTTGATCTTAACGCTGCTATACTGTCTTGATTTGCAAATTCAGTATCTACAGTTTTTTTGTCCTCTTCACTTAATGTAAAGCCAGCCTCTGTAGCTTTGTTATACATTACTTGATTTAATAATATTTCATCAACTACTATTGCATCAACATCGTTTGCATCCCAACCGTAATATACTAATTGTGGCGCCCAATATCTATATATTGCTTCGTATTCTCCTCTTGTTATTTTTCCACCGTTATATGAAACTAAAATTTCGCTGTTTACTCCCCAGAAGTAATATGCAACTATTCCCACTGTTAAAAGTAATACTACAGCTACTACGATTCCAATTATTAAAGAATCTTTATTAACTGGTTTTTTAACTTTTTTTGTTTTTTCGCTTGTTTTTCCTGGCTTTATTGCCTCATAAATATCTTTTCCCATTTTATACCTCTTTCTACTTAATATCCCTAATAATGCTATCAAGCGTCCTATTTACAAATGACAATATATCATGTTTAATATCATTTGTCAACCTATACTTTATGTGATTTTTTGGTTTTTGGATAAACCATATAAAGTCTCCTTGGATCTTAATTTCATCGATACCAATAACTTTACATTTGTTTCTTATTCTTACTATCTCTATTAGATTTAACGTTTCTTTTGGTATGTCCCCAAACCTATCTATTAATTCATCCGTTACATTCTCTAAACCATCTTCAGCTTCTGCATTAGATAATTTTTGATACATTTCTATCTTTATCATTGGATCAGATATATAGTCATTTGGAATATTTGCAGAAACATCTAAAGATATTTTTATCTCACCTTTTTCTATAGGTTCTGTACTATCTATCCTTAATTTTTCCTTTTCTACCGCCTTGTTTAAAAGAGCCGCATACATATCGTAACCCACCATCATCATATGGCCATGTTGTTCAGCGCCAAGCACATTTCCTGCACCCCTTATTTCTAAGTCACGAAGTGCTATCTTAAAGCCACTACCAAATTCACTATAATCTTTAATTGCATTAAGTCTTTTTGATGCTTCCTCTGTAAGTACCGAGCCTCTATTATATGTAACATAGGCATAAGCAAGCCTATTAGAGCGTCCTACTCTACCTCTTATTTGATAAAGTTGAGCTAGTCCCAATTTATCCGCATTTTCTATAATTATTGTATTGGCATTAGGTATATCTATGCCAGATTCGAGTATAGTTGTACAAACCAAAATGTCTGTATTCTTATTCATATAATCTAGCATTGTATCCTCTATTTGATTTGGTGTCATCTTTCCATGAGCAAATGCAACTCTTGCTTCTGGTGCTAGACTCTTTACTTTCGCTACAACACTTTCTATATTTTCTACCCTATTACTAATATAAAACACCTGACCATCTCGAGATAGCTCCTTTTCTATTGCTTCACTTAACATGCCTGGATTATATTCTGATACATATGTATGCACAGGAAGTCTTTCTTGTGGTGGCTCAGAAATAACTGAAACATCTCTTATTCCTATCATAGACATATGAAGTGTTCTTGGTATTGGAGTTGCTGTCATAGATAATACATCTACATTGTTCTTGTACTTCTTTATTTTCTCTTTATCTTCAACTCCAAATCTGTGTTCTTCATCTATTATTAGCAGACCTAAGTCTTTAAACTTAACATCTTTAGATAGAATTCTATGAGTTCCAACAATTACGTCTATTTCACCTAATTCTAGTTTTTTTACTATTTGCTCTTGCTCCTTTTTTGTTTTGAACCTGCTTAGCATCTCTACTTTAACGCCAAACTTTTCCATTCTTTCTTTAAATACATTATACTGTTGCAAAGATAGAACTGTAGTAGGCACCAAATATGCTACCTGTTTTGAATCCATAACAGCTTTGAAAGCACCTCTAATTGCAACCTCTGTTTTACCATATCCAACATCACCACAAAGTAGTCTATCCATAGGACGTGCACTTTCCATATCTTGCTTCATCTCTTTTATAGCGCGAGCTTGATCATCTGTTAATTCATATTCAAAATCTGCTTCAAATTCTTTTTGCCAAGGTGTGTCGCAAGAAAAGGCAAAGCCTTGTGCTCTACTTCTTAAGGCGTAAAGCAAAACAAGCTCCTTGGCTACATCGCTTACATGTTTTGTAACTTTAAGTTTAGTAGCCTCCCACTCTTTCGTTCCAAGCTTATTAAGCTTAGGCTTAAAGCCTTCTTCACATACATATCTTTTTATGCTGTCTAAGTTTGTTATAGGGATATATAGCGTTCCACCATCTCTGTACTCAAGCTTCATGTAGTCTTTTACTACACCTGCTGTTTCCACAGTTTCCACGCCCATATATTTTCCAATACCGTGATTTATATGAACTACAAAATCTCCAACCTTTAAATCTTCATATGAGTTTAGTATGTCGCCAATAAAATCTTTAGAGCTTTTCTTCTTATCCGTTACTATTCCAGATACATTCTCTGCAATAACAACGAGGCCCATGTTATCATAAGCAAAGCCTGATGACATGATTCCTACACATATGTATACCATAGATGGTTTAAGTTCATCTATCATAGATAAATCCAAAATATATTTTACAGGTATATCATTATCTATTAAAGTATTTTTTATTGTTTCTGCTTTTGTCTGTGTTGGAAAAACAAGAACTGTTATTTTTCCTTCTTCTTTATATTTTTTGACATCCTTAATAAGTAGATCCATTGTGCTACGAAAAAAGTTGACCTCCCTACAGCTAAAGCTGTACTCTTTTCTTTTCGCATGCAAAACTCTATCTTGTCCTAGTTTACTTAAGTATACTGAAGATAGGCTTTTTAGCTTCGCTTGTATTGTTTCGAAGCTAACGTATTTAAACGTATATTTAGTATATACGTTGGATGTTGCGGCTACTTTTATAGCCTCTGCATTTTCAAAATTTATTGTCTCTGATCTACTTATTTGTTTAGATATGTCATCAAAATATATTGTATATTTATCTTGTAAATAATTTAAAAGTGTTACATTATTTGGTACAAGTATGTCAAAATATCTATCTATTAGTCCTAAGCTATTTCCGTTTTCTATTTTGTCTAAATCCTGCACAATAGACTTTTTAATTTCTTCCGAAGCTTCTGACTCTAACACAGCTGTTAATGTATCTTGCAACACCTCTATATTTTTCTTGTCTATTACATATTCTGTAGAAAATTTTATTTCAAATTCCTCTACCGTTTCTTTACTCCTTTGGTCAAGTGTATCAAAAGTTCTTATACTATCTATTTCATCACCAAAAAGCTCAAGCCTATATGGCATGTCGCTATCTATTGGAAATATGTCTATAATTCCCCCACGAATAGAAAATTGTCCTTTTGCACTTACTAATTCTTCTCTCAAATAACCAAGCTTTAAAAATCTTTCAACTAAATTGTTTAAGTCTATTTTATCTCCAAGTTTTAGTTTTAGATGCAAGCCTTCATATTCTGTAATATCTAACATTGGTTGTAACATAGCCTCTATTGTCGTTACAAGTATAATATCTTCATCATTTACAAGCTTAGATATAGCATATACTCTGGCGTTATTTGTTTCTCTACTTTGCACATCTACGTCATAGTATATAACTTCTCTTGCAGGGAGAAAAACAACTTCTTTATCTGTATAAAATTTCAAATCTTGAATAAATCTTTTAGCTGTTGTTACATTTGGACACACAACAACTGGGCGCACGCCACTATAGTTGTATAAACTATATATAACGTGTGCCTTTGATGCGTCTGTAAGTCCTGTTATACTTAAATTACTTTCTTTGTTCTTAATGCTTTTTAATAGCTCATTAAATTTGCTATGCTTTGGCAATTCTTTTACTAGCGGATTCATGTTTTCTCCAATCTTTTGTTAGAACAATATTTTTGTTCTTTTTATTGTATAATCTATGTTACTGTTTACAAACTCTTTAAACCCGTCCATAATGTAATTTGGGTTAAATATGTACTGTGTATCTTTAGATATAGTTATTCTTAATGCATCGTTTATATGCATTTCATAACTTAAAATGGCTGGTTTTATATCTATCCTCTCACTTCTATCCATAGATTTTACTAAAACAAGTATAGCTGCTTCAGATAAATATTCTTCCATTCTAAATCTATACCATTTTCTTCTATCTTCATATTCACGGTTTGTCATCTTGGTTCTGTCACCAAGATCTGGTATTATTTCATATGTTACAGCATATGCACTATTTGAAATAGGGATGTCGTTGTCTGACAAATATTCTGCCGTAAGCACTACCATTCCTACAGGCAGCTCACGATTTAAGCCTTTTATCATAAAGGCTGGTTCAACATGCTCCTTTACTGCTATGTCACATATTTCTGATGTACTCTCTATTCCTAGTGATATATTATCTGCAAACTGTATATCTGGTTCATTATCTTTTGTATATATGATGTATATACCTGCTCTAACCATAGCAGTTTCTAATACCTTTTTTAAATCCTTTTCAGGTATGAAGGCTGCTTCTTTAGATTTGGTATAAGTTACACGCACTCTGTACATGTTATACCTCCTATATATCTTAGTTATTATATCATTAAAACTTATATAAGTAAAGAAATAACTTGTTACTAAAGCTTTTTCTAAACGCTTTTATTATTTTTTCTCCCCCCTCTTGTTTTTATGTAAACTTTGTGGTATAATTTAAACAGTTGTATAATTAACGAACAAAAATAATTTTTTGGAGGTAAAACATTATGTCGAAGTCTAAAATTTTTCCCGAAAGCTATTACACTTTTAATGATCTTTCTTATGAGGAACTGTTAAATGCATTTAACAATAACCTAACCGTTTTGGGTTTTGTTGAAAAAATATGTACAGACTCTGGAGAGCTGCTTATCAAATTCGGAGAGGGATTATTTGGTCGTTTGCCTTTTGACGAAGTTACAATATATCCTTTTTCATATAGTTCAAATCCAAATCGCCCTCTTCCCATTCAGATATGCACACTGCTTCATAAAAACGTTCGTGTGAAGATTACTCAGTGCGACGGCAATAATATTAAATTGTCTAGAAAATCAAATATGCTTGAAGCCTATGAACATCTTAAGGACTGTTCTTCTGTACTTTTTAACATCACAAATACAACACTTTCGATGGCCTTCGGAGATATAGGAGACGGAATTGTTGCTTGTATGCACATTAAGGAGGTTTGCAAAACGCGTATCAAAAATATAAGCGAATATTTCCATCCCAAAGACAATGTTTGGGTAAACGTCCTAAGCTACGATAATCTTCGCCAATTCAGAGTATCATACAAGTCAACTTTTCCCGCATACAAACCTGAAGATTTTCACCACGGCGACGTATATAAGGCGAAAATTTGCAATCCTTTGGACAAAGAGCGTTCTGCATATTTTGTAGAGATTTCTCCAAATATTACTGGTATTATGACTACCACTGAACTTACTCCCCTTCTTAAATACGGCGACTTTATCGAATGTCGTGTTCGCAGAGCAGATCCTCGCGGATTGAAGCTTCAATTTATAAGACTTATGAACTAACTAATAAGGAACAAGCTATTGCTTGTTCCTTATTCTTTGCCTATTTTCTCTAAACATATACATATCCTTTGTGTGATATTGCTTAGATACATCTTTAAGCATTCTGGCTCCCATCATTGCAAAAATAATTCCATTTTTTCCCGTGCCCAAGTTACAATATACATTTGGCATGTTTTCTAATTCATCTATAATTGGAAGCGAATCTTTTGTGTCTAAATACATTCCATAAAAACAATTTGTTATTTTCACATTACTTGGAATATTTACTAATTTCCTAAGTGTTAAATACATTTTTTTATACTTACCATTTGCATAACTTATAAAATACTTGTCATTTATCATACGCTCGTTTTGTTTTACATCTTCGCCGCACACAATAATTCTTTTATCTTTTGTAAATGCTATTGTTGTATTTGGGAAATTTATATCCTTTGCAACAACGTTTATAACGTTTTCGTCTAAACTTGTCACTCTTTCTGTAATAACTGTAAACGTTTTATTTAGTGTTATATTATCCTCACTCAAATATTCTAAAGTATGTATTCCATTTGTAAGTATTGTGCTTTTTGAAAAAATTTTAAATCTATTATTTGTAATACACTCTACTATTTCATCTTTTACAGAAATACTTGTTATATCTGTATGTTCATAAATTTCTACATTTTCCTTTTTACTTAAGTATATAAATATAAGCTGCGTAAGTAAATATGGATTCATTATACCAGCAGCATTTGGAAATATTATTCCTGTTCTTAAATTAATTAAAGGATCTTCTTCTAAATACTCTATATTATTATTTTCTTTTCCTAGTTTTTCAAAAGTTTTATACACGCCAATTTTATTTGTTATATGATAGGAAAAATACATTAAGTCTACATTTTTAAACCCAATACTATCTATATATTTTTTACAATCTTCATCTTCCCATAGCTCGTTTATTATTTGTTGTATATCCTGCAAAGCTTGCATACATAAGCTGTTACACTTGGCTATACTTTTTTCATCCATATTTTTTGAAAGCTTAGGATTAAAATTCACCCTTGTTTCTAGCGTTCCGTCTGTTTGCAGTGTCGCTCCAAACCCAAGTATATTTTTATCCACAACTATAACATTTACTCCCTGCTTTGCTTGCATAAAAGCTGTCAAGGCACCTGCAATCCCTCCGCCAATTACTAGCACATCGCATTTTTTATCTCTACTTAGATACGGATACTTTTTAATAATTCCTATATTCTCATTCCAAAACATATTTCCTTGAGTTAAATTCATTTTTTACACCTCAAATATATTATTTTAATTTTAAATAATAATATACATTTTTTAGGAAATTTTTGTTCTAAATTTTATAGCTTGTACATATATATTAACAGGAGGGAATCATATGAAAAAAAACATACAAAAAAACAAGGTGTTACTAACCATTGTTGTTATTATAATACTATTCATTTCATCTATAACCGTATATGCATATTCATCGCTTACAAGTTACAAACCCAAATATGGTACTTTAACAAGTAATGTAAATTTTAGAACCACAGCATCTACATCAACCGGAAAAATACGTGTGCTTTCCAAAGGCACTACTGTTAAAATGGTGGCAACACTAGATAACTTTTACATAGTACAACTTGGAACAAATGAAGTTGGTGTTTTAAGTAAATCCTATATAAAGACTAGTTCTTCTGCTCCAAAAGGCGCAAAAACATATACTAGTATAGGAACAAAAAATGTATCTACCAATGCTAAAGTAAACTTACGACGAGGTCCTGGTACAACTTTTGCAAAAATTACTACTGTTGCAAAAGGAACTAGTTTAAAAGCAGTAGGTTACATAGATAATTGGTATATAGTAGTTACAAATAACAACCAAGTAGGCTGCATACGAAAAGATTTATTAAATATATCTACAACTTCTTCTAATACAGGTACTTCAAATAGTACAACTACTTCATTTAGTATGAGTGCAAATGAAAAAACTATTTTTGACCTTCTAAACAAAGCAAGAACAGATGCAGGTCTTCCAAAACTTTCAGCTGATGCCGCATTATTTAAAGTTGCTAGACTAAAAGCCCAAGACATGGTTAAAAATTCATATTTTTCACACACATCACCAACGTATGGAAGTCCTTTTAATATGATGAAAACATATGGAGTAAGTTATAAAGTTGCAGGAGAAAATATTGCAGGAAATCCAAGTCTACAAGATGCTGTAACAGCCTGGTTAAATTCTGCAACTCACAAGCAAAACATTTTATCTAATTCATACAATTACATAGGAATTGGAATAGAAAAAAGTGATACTTATGGTTATGTAATTTCTACAATGTTTATACGGAAAATAACAAGCAAAACACCCTAAATGTTAATTCATTTAAGGTGTTTTCCAATTATTTTCATGCAATATTTGTCGTTCCTTCTGTTTCTGCATACGCCGAATCCCCTATTTTACTTTTTGTTTTACACTTTATTTTTGTTCCAAATACTTGTTATATTTACAACTATTTGCATGACATATTGCTATTGCTAGCGCATCTGTTGTGTCATCAAGTTTTGGCATCTTTTCTAATTTTAAGAAATCTTTTACCATGTTTTTAATCTGTATTTTGTCTGCTCTACCATAACCAATTAGTGCTTGTTTTACTTGAAGTGGTGTATACTCGCTTATTGGAATGTTGTGATTTTCTAAAGAAAGTAATATTACTCCTCTTGCCTCTGCAACTTGTATACCTGTTGTTATGTTTGTATTAAAGAATAACGCTTCAACTGAAGCTGCATCTATATTGTATCTAGAAATTACTTCTTCTAAATCTTCATATATTTTCTTAAGTCTACTAGATAAGCTCTCTCCTGCAGGAGTAGTTATACAACCATATTCTACTGGTCTGTATTTATTATTTTTATATTCTATTATTCCATAACCAACCCTTCCAAAACCAGGGTCTATTCCTAAAATATACATCTTACTCTCCTTAAGTTAACATGTCAAAAGCGCGTATAAGCTCGGCATTTGTAATTGCACTTATCTCATAACCATATGCTTTTTTTAATTTTTCATTATATCTATATTTTACTGTTCCAACAGTATTTTTGCCTATCTCCCCTAGCACTTCTTTTACTAAGTTATATGCAAGCTTTTGACTTGCTCTAGTTACTCCCATTTGTCTTAAGTTCGCCTTTAAGAAATGTACCATAAGATGAGGATATACATAACCGTCATATTGTTTTGCATTTACATTTCCAAGCCTCATACCATAAGCTGTATATAACTCTTTAAAAGCTGTATCCATTAATTTCATAGACATTGAACTATCTTTAAGTACTGGATAGGATAAGCTTAAAGAATATATCATATCAAAAGTAGAATATGATGCCTCCTCTATTTCAAATTTTAATACACTTTTTGCTTCATCCCAAAAGCTTGTTACAATGTTATCTCTTAAAGATTCAGATATAGTATATATAAATTCAGATTCTTCATGGAACTTGTCCGCAAGATCTACAAATATTCTTAGTGCATTATACCAAAGAGAGTTTATCTTTATATACTTTTTACCATTTACTTTAAGTAGAAAATCTTGATCTGCATAAGCCTCTTTGTTTTTTCTATCTAAATACTCATATATATTGCTTTTTATATATTCATAAAACTCTCTAATTTCTTCTATGCCAGGATCTGCCTCCATAAGATATCTATTTAGCGCTTCTATAAACAGTAGCATTGCTTCGCATCTATCCAAATCACTTAATTTATATGTTTCATCTTTAAGCTTTAGCATCATGCTTTCTAATATCTTATGTGCCTCTTTATATCTTTTAAGTAGCAGATAATTTCCCTCTATAGATACTATCATGTTTTTTACATATTCATCTGTATCATAGATTGCTGGTACTGATTCTAAAAGCACTAGTCTTTTCTTTTCTTTGTCTATATAGTGTAGATTATATGCTGTTTTTGCAAGTCCAAACAACTCATGATAACTTTTATCTATTGAGCCATACCTATATTCGTCTCGTTTCTTTATATCTACTTCTATGTCATTTGACTTGTGCTGTTTTACATCTATATCTTCCATAGATACAAATATACTAAATGTATTTGTGTTACTTGTCTTTATATTTCCTTCAAAAACTCCTGGTATAAACAAATCCTCTACGTATGTTTTTGATGCTCCATCACTTGTTTCGAAATCACAATTTACACCACACAGATATTTTTCATGTTTATCGTATTTCATGTTTGAAGATTTAATATATAAATCCTTTTTCTCGCTAATACTTAATGCTATCTTAGTAGCACTTGCTGTAACAAGACTTGTAAACTTCATGTCACTTTGTCTTTTGCTTGAAAACAATCCTCTATTTGTAACACAAGGACTGGCGGTAAATCTTACTGGCTTTCCTGTATTATTCGTTATCTTATAATCTATACAAAGTATTTTTTCTGTTGGATGAAGTTTATATTTTTTCTCTATAATACAACCATTTACATCATATGTGTAAGTAGGAACTGGTACGTTTGTAAACTCTGTTAAAAACTGCACACCACCATGTACAGTTTCACTTGTTTTTACATCCAATATATCGAATCTATCATGGCCTATTTGTATACATTCTATCATCTTAGATAAATACACAACATCTTTTTTAGGTTCTTGATATATGTATATACCATGATAGGGTGCAAAATTTGCACCCGTAATTGAAGTATTTATATATATTCCTTGATTATTTGATTCTATATATTCTACTTTAGAATCAGATTTTAAACTTTTATTTACTCTTTTGTATATCATTTATTCACCCCTAAATTAAGGTTTTCTACTTGCTTTGTTTTTCTGAAGCATTGTTGTCTTTTTTAATTTTTACTTCCTTGCCAGCTACACTCTTTTTTGTTTTCTTTGTATTTTTACTTTTAAGCAAATTTAAAGAGCCCATTCTTTTAGTTTTAGCTATTTCTATAATAATTTCAGCAACTCTTAGGTTATCATGAAGTATAGCATTTGGTGCAGTTATAACTAGATCTTCTTCTATAACAGATATTGTTCTATTTTGTATATTTGGTAAATCTAACGTTACAGGAGTTGATGCCCCTTGGTTGAAATCATATATCATATCCTCAGTTATTTCACCATTGTTTGCAATAAGATAATCTAAAACATGTTTGCCTAGATATCTCTCTATTTCATTTACATGTCTTGCTAATGTATATCCTGATGTTTCTCCTGGTTCATTCATAAGGTTAGATATCATTACTTTCTTAGCTTTACTTTGTATTATAGCTTTACCTACTTCATTTACTAGTAAGTTGCAAATTACACTTGTATATAAACTACCTGGTCCTAGTACTATGATATCTGCCTCATTTATTGCTTCTATTACACCTGGTGCTGGATTTGCTTCTACATCCTTTAAGAATATTTGCTTTATTCTACTTTTTGATTCTAATACTCTTGGACGTATGTTGTCTTCTCCAACAACTATTTCACCATTTTCAAGGCCTGCGCACAGTTTAGCTTTATCTAGTGATACTGGAAGTATTTTCCCTTTTACATTAAATATACTAGATAGTTTTTCAATAGCTGGTGCAAATCCACCCATTATTTCTGTCATCGCTACTATCATTAAATTTCCTAAAGAATGATTGTCCACTGCTCCGTTTTTAAATCTATATCCTAATAGCTTTTCCATACATGGTTCTGATGAAGAAAGTGCTATTAAGCTTCTACGTATATCTCCTGGTGGTAATATATCCATTTCCTCCATAAGTTTTCCTGTTGAGCCACCATCATCAAAAGCCGCAACTATTGATGTTATATTAGAGGTAAATTCTTTAAGTCCACTTAATATGTTAGAAAGTCCCTTTCCACCACCAATTATTACTACTTTTGGTCCTTTTTTAAGCATTGATTCTGTATATAACAATCTACGTATGTCTATATTTTTATCCTTGTATGCCATATTCTTTAACGTTACTTTTAATATGTTTCTTTGTGCTAAAAAGAACGAATATACTGTTAAAAATAACGATAATGTAATTAGTGCTATATATGCAATAAGTATATTAGGTGTAAGTATATCTCTCATTGTAAGAGAAATTATTGAATATATAAGTGTTCCTATTGATATAAGCTGTAATATAATATATCTTTTTACTCTTACCCCTGGTTTCAACCATTCTAAAAAAGTTTTCATTTTTATTCTCCTTCTCCAAGTACTATAATTTCTTCCTCAAGCTTTACTCCATTTGCCTTAAGTACTTTCTCTTTTACATGATTTATTAATTTTAAAACATCACTTGCTGTCGCTTTTCCAGTATTTACAATAAATCCTGAGTGCTTAGTAGAAATTTGAGCATCTCCTACTTTATATCCTTTTAATCCTAAATCATCAATTAGTTTACCTACAAAATATCCCTCTGGTCTTTTAAAAGTACTTCCTGCATTTGGATGTTCTAAAGGCTGTTTAGACTTTCTTGCCTCATTATTTGCTTTCATTAAACTTTCTATTTCTTCTTTATTACCTCTATTTAATTTCAATTTTGCAGATAATATAACATTTTTTGTTCCTCTGAACATGCTTCTTCTGTAACCGAAATTACACTCTTTTCCAGATATAGTTTTAATATTTAAGTCTTCATCTATATATGTAACTTCCTCTACTATATTTGCCATTTCTGAGCCATATGCTCCTGCATTCATGTATACAGCTCCACCAACATTTCCTGGAATTCCTGCTGCAAACTCTAATCCAGATAATGCATTGTCTTTGGCTATAATTGCAAGACGTGGTAATGTCATTCCAGCAGATACTGTTATATATTCTCCTTCTACCTCTATATTTGCAAATTTACTTCCAAATTTTATAACAATTCCACGTATACCTTTGTCTAGCACTAAAAGCTTACTTCCATTACCAATAACAGTAACTTGAATGCTATTTTCTTTAGCATATTTAAGGACGTTTTCCACATCTTGAACACTTTCCGGTAATACTAAAACATCTGCATTTCCACCTACTTTTAACGTAGTGTATTTGCTCATTGGTTCATCATATTTTACCTTAGTACTTTCTATATATTTTTCAATTTCTGTATATTTTACATTCATAATCTCACCCATTACATTTTATTGTAACCGTTAGAATTATATCACATGGAATTTATTATTTCAACTCAGCACATTATTTTTATTGAATTATGTAATCTCAAACTGTTGTAATCTTTTTCAAATTGTGGTATAATATAGTTGTATTTAAAATTTATTAAATCAATTAAACTGAATTGATTAAACGGAGGATTTAAAAATGTCAAGACAAACCCAACACAAAGTAAGCAAACAATTTAAACGCCATCTTGCTGAGTACTACGCTTATAACAAGTTCGCAACTTTTGAATCTATGGCCGTTATGTGGCATGTTTCTCCAGAATTCATTTCCAATTCGATATTGGAAATTCTTGAGGATACTGAGCTTGTAGATGATATAACTGCCGAAAGAGCTGCCAATAAAGCTATTAATTGCTTCCCCAAGGGTAAAGCTCAACGTACGAGACGTTGGGAAAAGCCTTTAGATGTTCGGAGGGAGAAGAAATTAGCTGCTATGCGTGCAGAACAAGCCAAGATTGAAGAAGAAAAATCCCGGATAGAAGAGATTGAGTTTCAGATTGCATCTTACGATGACTATTTTATCGAAGAAGAAGGTGCTCCTTCAAAAGAATCTCTTTTGGCTGAGCTACACACTCTCAAAGCAAGGCCTTGCTAATTCCTAAGGAAGTCGATTTTAAAAAATCGGCTTCTTTTTATTGTTATTTTTATTTTTTTATTCTTATTAACTTTACAAATTAAGATATATTTGTTATAATAAATGTTGTCAAAAGTGACATTAGCTCAGTTGGTAGAGCAGTAGACTCTTAATCGGTTGCTTACCAAAATTACAAAATAAATGGGTCATTAGCTCAGTTGGTAGAGCAGTAGACTCTTAATCTATTGGTCCGGGGTTCGAGTCCCCGATGACCCACCATTTAGAAATGTTGAAATATCTAGTAAAAACGCGATTTACTAGATATTTTTTTGTTCTTTGATTTGCAAAAATTTGTGCCACTTTTTATATAAAAGTGTCGCCTAAAAATTATATATAGAAATTTTTTTTAAAAACAAAAGTATTATAACTTATCATAAAGTATTATAAGGTTATTTCCTTTTTGCCACTTTGGTGACACCTTTGCCACTCACTATCTAAAAAATATATTTGAAATGATAACAAGCAATTAAATATTATTATGATAGTTAGTTATGGAAAGGAATTATTTATGGAAAATGAATTAAAAGATTTAAGATTTAATCTAACACCAAAGATACAAGATTTAATATTAGAAATGTTAGTTATTAAACAAATGCTAGAAGAAGAAAAAGTCGAAGCGGACAAAATCGACCTTTTGAAAAAACACCAAGAGGAATTAAAAAACGAATATATAATAGAGTTTAGAAAAAACAATGCAAATGAAATAAAGAAATTACTTGACCTATTAGATAAGTAAAAAAATAAAGAGGAATAAGCTACAATGCCTATTCCTCTTTCATCTTACATATATGTAAAAAGTTCTTTTTCAAGTTTTAATTTTAAACCGGTTATAATAGCAAAAGCTATTCCATCTTCATCATTATAACGCAAGTCTGTAATAGAGTCTTTTCCTCTTTTTTTTAGTAGTTCATTATATTTTCCCACTAATTCATCTATCTGGCAAAATTCAGTTATCTGCGTAATATCGTGTGATATAAAATAACTTAAAGCGCTAAAAGCTGTATTTAGATTTATAACGATATTATCACCACTAGAAAGTTGAATATAAACCATTGTTTCAAAAGTGTCCTTTGTTAAAAGTTCTTCCATTATTAAAATTCCTCCTAATCTTTATTTCAATTAAATTATTTAATTGATAAAATTATTATAAAAAATTTAAATAGTTCGTGAAAACTTTTTAAAAAAATTTTTAGATAATTTTAGCTTTGCTTCTTTTTAATCGGTTTCATATATTCGTGTGATACATCTAATATTCTACAAGTTGGACAACCATAAATAAACCCGTCACGCATTAACTTGTTTTTTATTTTGCCATAAACATATTTATCATTAAAGGTATTAACAAATTCATTTTTCTTTTTAAAATTCTCGTGTTCTTGTTTTACAAAGTCTATTCTTTCTTTTTGTTTTTGTTCTTCATCAATTTTCTTTAAGTAGTTATCTATCTTTCTTTCAATAGCAATTTGTATATCTTCATCAAGTCCAAATGATATTGTTGTATCATATAGCCCAAGAGATTTTAAAATATCTTTTTCAAGTTCTATCTTCATATTTGCTTTACCCCCAAAGTATCTATAAAATCTTTTAACTCCTTTTCGCTTATTATGTATTGCCTACCAAGAAAGCGACCTTTTAGTTTTTCTTCTTTAATTAGTTTTCGCAAGTAAGGAATTGGAGTTATAAGTAATTCGCTTACTTGTTTTAAATTGTAAAATTTATCTTCCATATTTTTGCCTCCTCATATATAAAGAGGAATTAAGAAGCGGAAACTACAAAAAGCTATCAATAATATGTATATAGTAGGTAGATAGTAAAAAGGCGATAACTTGCAACGAACGCAAGTTTGTTGTAACACCTCTAAAACGCGTATAAACACCGAAATGCGCTTCGTAAATGTTCTAGATGATAAATTACTACTCTAAAAAGAAACAGGGCTTAAAATCGATTTTAAGAGGTTGAAAAACACATATAGGGCGCGTGGGGTTTAGTAAGCGGGCAAATTGACATTGAAAAAAGGCCTATTACCCCAAAATCGCAACGACTAAAATTAACTATCTATTTTAAAAAATAGCGTAAATGTTGATATTTAAAGGAAAAGATGGTATAATAAACTTATGTAAACACAAATGTGGTATGATAGACTTATGTAACCACAAAAATCTAATACAGAAAGGTTGAGAAAAAATGTTTGAATTTGTACTTCGGAGGACTGTTTTTAGAACTTTAAGTAAGGAAGACCAAGAAACTGCAATGCTTCTAAAAGATAAAATCAAAACGGATTTTATCTCACAATTTTTGATTTCAATTTTTGGAGCATTGCCCTTAACAAGCTTACTTACATTACTGCTTACTTGTGAGCAAACTTTAAGTGATATAATTCAATGTATTGTTCTTATTGTAGCGTATGTTATTTTTGCAGTATGGTTTATGAAAAAATTTAATGAACCGATACACTCTTTTAAAGAGTTAATTTCTGCAAATATCTTTTCTTCTCGATATGTTATCAAAGGAAATGCAATATCAAAAAATGATTTTGATGTTATCAAGAAAGAAAACGAAAAACTGCACTATCTTATGATGACACAACAGGTTAATGGTTATTGCTATGCTGTATGTTTCGAGACACTGAAATGTCTAAAAAAAGGAACATTGATGTTTATAGCAACTAAACTAATAAAAACCGGTAATATCAACGAGGACGATAAGTGCGACAATGCTTACACAATGCATGTTTTATATGTCAATGATAACTGGTGTTTCGACACTTATAGTCAAAGACAATACCCACTTGAAGAAGTAATGAAGCGGTTTAAGGCAAAGACATATAAGGTGTTTACCTACGAAGATGTCGATGGAAAAACTTACGATGAGTTCAGAAAAGAACATGCCCCAGCACTTGAAGAATGGTGCAAAGAAAATGACTGCTATCAAGAGTGGCGGAAAGACTAAACATTTCAAGAACGGTTGCGAATTTGTAGCCGTTCTTGTTTTTTATATAAATAGCAAATGTATATAATAAAAAAGAATGTTCATACATTGATTTGTATAAACACTCATTGCATATATGTAAAATAGCTCTATAAAGCAAAATGCGCTACCATACTTTGCCGAAAATCTTTTATTCGACAAATTACTTGTCAAAAAAATAACGCGCCTTAAAATCGAAATAAAGCGAGGTTATTTTTTATGCTGAAGCGGAATTTTACTTAAAGAGGCTATGGAAAAAATATTTTAAAAAGTTTTTGCTTCATATCTTGACACGAGGTAGATATAACTAATTATAATATATTATATTATTTAGTAGTAAGTATTAAGCCTTATGTAAGTGAGTATAGTATAAATATCTAGTCTTATGAAAAGTAATATAATAATATAATCTATTGAAATATATATAGTCTTATGGAAAGATATTATATATTCATCTATTGAATAAGTAATTATATATATAACCTAATGTAGAAAGTAATATACTTACATTAGATTATACTTGTAATAAATTATTTTATTATATATCTTTACAAAAGGTTATATATATAAATAAAATAAATTAAGTATATATATTTATAATTATATATATTTAACTTAATATACTTATTAGTATATAACTTAATTAAAGAATACAATTTTAATAATTATATAAATATACTCTATATCTATATATATTTATATAGATAATATAAGAAGTGCCAACACAATTAAGTGTTAGCACCTGCTCGTAATTATTTTAAAAATCTTTCTTCGATATATGCTTTAAACATATTGGCTACCTCTGTTTTTATATTCTTGTCGCCAAATATAAAGTTTTCGTATTTACTAGGGTTATCATCATCAACAACCATTTCGCCATTTTTAATTGTATAACCCAAAGCCAAATTTTCTAACAAGTCTTTTGTTAAGATTTCTAATTCATTAGTTTTTACTATAACATCTTCATCTTCGCTTGTAGGGTCATATTGTATTAGTCCTTTATTATTTAAGCCTATAAGGTAAGGCTCTATATAATCTTCTATATAAGCGAATAACTTATCATAAAACTCCTCTTTCCCCGAATTTGTATTTACTAAATTTTCTTTCTCTTGTTCTTTCTCTAACATTTTTATAGCATTAAATTTTTCCATTTTAAACCTCTCCTAACTAACGCGTATATAATATTTTGCGTTTCTTTTAATAATTTCTTGTACCTTATCAAAGGCTTCTTTATATGTTTCCTTAATATCTTTGTCTTGTATATTTGTAATAGTATTATATATATCTTGTAATTTCTTTATTATACTATCGGTCACATTGCTATTTATTGTTATTTCATTTGTATTAACACAATTTTTCATTTTATCAAGAAAGAAATATAAGTCAAAGTTACTTATCATCTCATTGAAAGATATATTATATATTTCGCGTATGCTTTCATAAGTTGTCGAAGCGGTCAAACTAAAATGTAATGCGCTTAAATTTGAATATGTATCTTTTATATTTAAGTGTAATGTATCAAGATATGCTTTGTATATCTCTTGTGATGAAGAATTACTAGTTAAATTATATTGCTTGTCTTGTGTATTGACTAGCGCATTAACAATACCATTGTTTGCTTTTGCCACAAGATTATATATATAAAATAATTCTTCAAACTCACTTTCCCCAAAGTCTTTATCAAAATCAAAATTAAAGCCTTTTTTAAAATCTTCTATAAATTCTTCATTGTTCTTATTTAGTGTATCAAAAGCGCAAACGAAAATCTTATAATTGCTATTTTTGTTTTTGTCAAAAGAAATACTTTCTTTAACCCATTTATCAAAACCAACACTTTCTAACATTTGCATTTTTTTCTTAATAAGTTTTTTCGTTTCTTTTAATGTTTGACTCTCTCTTTCGCTTTCTTCCATAAAATATAAGGTATAACAACACTCTTTCATAAGATTATATATAAGCCTAACTTCTTTTTCTGGTAAGTTCTTTATATCTCTTACACTATATTTTACACCGATTAAGTCTATTTCTTCTTCATCTTTCATTTTGAAAAGTTGTGCTAATAATCTTTTGGCTTGTTTGACTCTTTCTATATTTGACCCGTTACTATCTGCAAAGAAACAATTATATAAATCGATAAATGTTTGAAATATATCAAGCATTATATAATATTCTTTTTCGTAGTCTTTTCTAAAATTTTCACAACCCATTTGCTTATTAACAATTTCTATATATTTACTATTTCTAAAATTGTCATCTTTTAAAGTCTTGTGTATATTTCCCATACCTTTTACACCTCGCATAGATTATACCACAAAAACCTTATTAGATATAGTCCAATTTTATATTTGTAAGAGGACGCGTCTTGCTCTTACAAGATGATATTAACAGAAAAATTTTGCTTTGAAAAGAGGCATTTTTTTTGCCCATTTGCTCGAAAAATCGGTTATCAAAATCTTTGAAAGCATTGATAGAAGCGGAAAGTCTATTTTTGAAATTAGAACACTTTTTTTGTTTTTTCGTACAAGAATTAAAATAAAAAAGTTGGTATTCTTTATTTGTGCACAAGTCAAAGGGCTTACTAGTAGCCCAAAAGAGAGGTATAAAATGAAAAATATATTAAATTTAAAAGAATTATCATCTTATTTAAAAATTTCAGTTTCTGAAATTAGAAAACTAGTATGGCAAAAAAGAATACCACATTTTAGAATTGGAAATCGAATTAAATTTGATTTAGAACACATTAACTTATGGATTGAAAATTTAGAAGAAAAAGAAAGTAAACACACACTATTTTGCTAATATAAAAATTGCTTCAAACCCTTGAAATATAAAGGAAAAACTGATATAATATATAGCAGATAGTGAGGTTATCATTTCGAAAAAAGGAGGTCAAAAGAAATGATACAAACATTATCAAAGAACAAATATAAAATAATTGTAGATGTTGGAACAAAGGCAGATAGGCGCAGAAAAACCTATGTACACGATGGCACAAAAAGAGAAGCCCAAATGATAGAATTTGAAATGAAACAAAAATATTCAAAAAAAGGTAATAAGATAAATATAACCGACCTAACCTTTAAAGAGTATGGAAATATTTTTGTAAGCAAATATTGTGAGCCTAATTTAAGTATAAAAACCATTGTAGGCTATAAATCAATGTTAGAGAAAATAAATGACTATATAGGAAATTGGAAACTTAAAGACATTGATACATATACTCTAAATGAATTATATATAAAATTAAAGAAAGGCGACCGAGTAAAAAGCATTTCAAATTATACATTACTACACTATTATAACTTAATAAATCTTATGTTTGAACAAGCAATAGATTTTGAAATACTAGACTATAACCCTAATAGAAAAATTAAAAGACCTAAAAAAGAAAAAAAGCTAGTACAATGTTATGATATAGAACAAATTAAAACACTTTTAAATGGGCTAGATAACGAGTGCTTAAAATATCAAGCGCTGATAAGACTTGCAATAGATAGTGGCGCAAGAAAAAGTGAAATACTTGCTTTAACTTGGCAAGATATAAACTTTGATACGGGAGTTACAACAATAAATAAGTCAATAGATGTTATAAATGGCGAGTTCTTTGAAAAGCAATTAAAAAACAACTCATCATATAGAAATTTGGTACTTACTCCCCAAACATTAGAGGTATTAAAACAATATCGCGAAGAATTAAAAACTACTACAAACAACTTTAAAGAAACAAATAAATTGTTTTTAGCTAAAAGCGGTAAGCCTATGTACCCTACAACTTGCGGAAAGATATTACAAAAGGTTGCAAACAAATATAATTTGCCACGAATTAACTTTCACGCATTAAGACATACTTCTGCAAGTATGCAAATAGCATTAGGAATACACCCAAAGGAAATACAAGATAGATTAGGACACTCATCAATGAATGTAACTATGTCTATTTACTCACATATATTTCAAGCAAACCGAAAAGAAGTTGCCAACAAATTACAAACAATTTTTTAGTAAAAAACACACAATTTTGAAAAAGTGCCACCTTTGTGCCACCTTTTACAAAAAATAAAAGATAGTAAAATAAAAATTTGGCTATAATAACACATATAATAAAATTTCTTAAAACCCTTTAAAATAAAGGCTTTCAAGAAACAAAAGTGCGTTTAATAGATATGAAAAAATGTTAAATTGCTCACCTAAAATTGTTGCAATGCCCATTGACTCTTAATCTATTGGTCCGGGGTTCGAGCCCCCGATGTCGCACCATTTAAAATGGTAAAATATCTAGTAAACCATAGTTTACTAGATATTTTTTATACCTCTCTTACTTATTTTACTTCTTTGTCTATATCTCTACTTAGCATATCTGTCCTAATGATATTATTGTCTGTTGTAAATACATACTCGCTGCTGATAAATTTTATATCTTTTTTGTATTTATTATATATATCACTTAATACAAGTTCATACGTTGGCTCTGTATCAATATATTGTTGTTCATTTGTTTGTTTTAACCAATATAGTCCCTTATCGCTTACAACTTTTACTATACCAATATAATCTCCACCAGTTGCATAAGTAAAGTCTGTTATATGTCCATAATCTTTTTTAGAGAATACCACTTTTTCTTCTAACAGTGTATATTCCCACTTGCTTTGTTTACTGTTATAGTTTCTCTTATATTCTTGCTCATAGATTTGCCCATCAGCTTTTAAAACAATATATGTTTGTTTATTTGTTCCGTTATTACTTTCCTTATATATTTGTACAATTTTCTTTATATTTTTGTTTTTCAAAAAAGGATATGTAGTCCCGTTTTCTCTTTCATTAATTTCTTTTATCTCGCCATAACTAAATGTATAATATTTATCGTCTTCACTTATTAAATATAATGTGTCAGTTTGTACTTGTATCCTTTTTATTTTTAAATCTGTTCCAATTAATTTATATTGTTGACCATTGCTATACGTTTTATCACTTGTGAAAGCTGTTTCATATATTGTGTAATCATCAAGGATTAAGATTTCCCCCATATAATTATCATTAAAATATAATACATTTCTATCTTTTAATAGGTCGCACTTAATATCTTCAGCATAAAACTCTAACGCGTTTAATGTACCGCCAATATATTCCCATCCGTGATATTCAACATATTTTGACAATGTATTTGAATTGTTTATTCTGTCGTTTCGCATCTTTAATGTTTTAATGCCTTCTATTGCAAACGCTCCTCCAATAACCAACCCTACTAAAATTACTATAATTATTGCTATAACACTTAATACTTTAAACAGTTTTTTCATATTATCTCCCTTTACTTATTTAACTTATTTTACCTCTTTATCTATCTCTCTGCATAATATATATGTTTCTATAATATTATTGTCTGTTGTAAAAATATATTTTGCATCTATATATTTTACATCTGTTTTATATTTATCATATATTTCACTTTTAACTAATTCATATGTTGGCTCTACATCAATATATTGTTGTTCACTTGTTTGTTTTATATAAAATAGTCCTTTATCGCTTACAATCCTAACTATTCCGTCTTTGTTTTGCTTCTTCACCATAATAATCATATAACGCATCCGTAATATGTCCATATTCTTCATTTGAACACAATACTTTTTCTTTCAATAACGACATTTGTATTCCGAATGCATCATAAGAATACTTGTATTCTTGTTCGTAAATCTGTCCGTCAGTTTTTAATACAATGTATTTTATATTTCCTTTTTCAGTCATACTGTTTGTAATGTCTTTCTTTATTGTTGGATCTTTTTCAATAATGTGTTTAGTCGTTGTGTTATAATTGTATGGAACAATTTGTTTCTTATCTATATCTACCTCATACCATTTATTATCTCTACTTATTAAATATATTGTTGATGCTATTTGTAGTGTCCTTTTCACTTTTATATCTGTTTCTATTTGTTTATATTGTTGACCGTTACTATATAATTTGTCGCTATCGAAAGCCGTTTCATATATTGTATAATCATCTAGAACTAAAATTCCTCTATCAACATTATCAACATAATGAAGTATATTTCTATCTTTTAATAAATCGCACTTAATGTTTTGGGCGAAAAAATACAAAGAATACTCTGCACCGCTATTATTATTTGCTACTGTCATATAATAATGGTCGTGGTACTGTATATATTGGGATAATGTTTTTGAGTTGTTTATTCTTTCTTTATTCATTTGGTAATGCTTTAGTCTTCCGTCTGCAACAAAGAATATTCCAAGTGAAACTAAACCTATTATAACTGTTGCAATTATTATTATAATTAATTTCTTTTTCATAATATGCCTCCTTCCAAATTATATCATATTTTAGAAAAATATAATATATATTAACTAAAATGTTTGTGATATAATAAATTTGTAAATAAATTGTTGGAGGAAAATATATGAAAAAAAGTATAAAAGTAAGTTTAATTGTTATTGCCGTTATAATAGGCATTTTACTCATAGATACTATGCAAGCATTAATTTTTAACAATAGCCCTCTTTTTAAAATACCAGAGTATTACAATGGCGGCACATTATATTCTATAGATAAAGGAATGTTTGTAAATACATATAATTGTACAAATGGTCAAAAACACACTATGATTAAAAGTTTAGTATTTTCTTGTAGTGATACTATAGATTATGTAATTGTAGACACAAGTAAAGATATAAAAGGTTTTAGTTGTGCCGAAACATTAGAAGAAATATATGAAGATTCAAGTTATACCTATTACTTAAGTTGTATGAAAAGCCAATATATTGAAGTAATGTATAGCAATGGCGCAAAAGAAAAGTTAACTACAGCATTAAAGCTTAAAAATGTAACCATTAGTGATTTAGATAGATTTGATATAGATTACATTAGATATAACAAATACCGTATTAACTAACAAAAGCACCCAATTGGGTGCTTTGTTAGTTGTTTAATAGTTTGTTATTACACAAGCTCTAGCTTTATATCTCATGACAGCTGCTTAAAAGGATGTAATTTAAAATCAATTATTCATCAGGGTTTATGTGTACTACTGCGTCGTATACATTAGGATATTCCCTTAAATTGTTCCTAATAACTCCGGCTATTTTGTGACTTTCATTTACTGTCATATTAGGGTCAACAGATATTTTTACTATAAGCATATGAAGGACTCCCGTAGGCTTAGATTTTATGCTGTCTAAATGATTTACCCCCTCTGTTTGTTCTATGTTTTTCTTCATGTCATTTACAGTTTCAATGTCTATACACTTATCTATTAGTACATCATAGGCGTCTTTAATAATTTTTACTCCTGTAACAATAATAACTCCAGATATTACAATTCCAACCAAACCGTCAACAAAATAATATCCAAAATATCCACATATAACACCAACTATAACCCCTAAGGATAGTATTATATCGTTCCTATGGTCTTTTGCATTTGACAATATAAGAAGCGAATCATGTTTTTTAGATTTAGCTTTGCAATAAAAGAATAATATACCTTTAACTAATATTGTAACTATTGGCACTATAATTAGAAAATATGAAAAAGTAAATGCTTGGTTATATATTATAGATTTTACTCCACTAGCTAATGTTTCAAAGCTTACCATAACCATAAATATTCCTATAAGAAAAGAAGCTACAAACTCCGCTTTTCCATGTCCAAATTCATGGTCTTCATCTGCAGGTTTTTCAGATATTTTTCCGCCAACAAAAGTTATTATTGAAGAAAATACATCACCAAAACTATTTAATGCGTCTGCAATTAACCCTTGTGATTTAAAAATTAATCCAACTATAAATTTTATACTAAGTAAAAAGAGATTGGCAATTATTCCAATAACGCCAATTCTTTTTGCCGCTTTACTTGAAGCTTCCATACATTACACCTACTTTTTACTAGATTTTTTGGTAGTTGTCTTTTTAGTTGTAGTCTTTGTTGTAGCTTTTTTCTTGGCTTTTCTTGTAGTTTTTTTAGGAGCTACTCCTGGCTTGTTCCAAGATATATAATCACATTTTTTATTTTCATCATTAGTATTGTTTTCGCATATATAAAATGTTCTTTTACTCTTAGATTTTTTTATTAATACTTTACCGCCACAATGAGGACAAGGCTCTTTTATACTTGTTACCATTGGTTTTGCATTTTTGCACTCTGGATATCCAGGGCAAGCTAAAAATTCACCAAATCTTCCCCTTTTTATAACCATATTTCTTCCGCAAAGCTCACAAACTATATCTGTTTCTTTATCTTGAAGCTTAACCCTTTCAATTGTATCACTTACTTTTTCAAGATTAGCTATAAAAGGTGTATAGAATTCTTTTAGCATTTCTACATAGTTTAGTTTACCTTCTGCTATATAGTCTAGCTTTCCTTCCATATTAGCAGTAAATGCAATATCCACTATATCTTTAAAATTTTCTGTCATTATATTATTTACTACTTCGCCAAGCTCTGTAGGAATAAGCATTCTTCCTTCTTTTTCTACATACAATCTATCTATTAAAGTAGATATTGTAGGAGCATACGTACTAGGACGTCCTATTCCCTTTTCTTCCATTACTTTTACCAATGTCGCTTCGCTATATCTTGATGGAGGCTCAGTGAATTTTTGCTCAAAATTTAGTTTCTTTTCATTTAAAACTTCACCTATTTCCAGTTTAGGAAGTTCACGTGATTCATCATCTAAATCTTCTTCATCTTGTTTTTTATTATCCTCTTTAGATTCAGTGTATAGAGCCATAAAACCATCGAATTTTATAACTGAACCTGTTGCATTAAATATATAGTCTTCAACGTTAAATGTAACTTTTGTAAAATCATAAATACATGCTGCCATCTTACTTGCAACAAATCTATTAACTATTAGAGTATATAGTCTTACTTCATCATGTCCAAATTCTGCCTGTACCTTTGAAAAATCCCCTAAATGAGTTGGTCTTATAGCTTCATGCGCATCTTGAGCTGAAGCTTTAGTTTTATATGTTCTATTTAAATAATATTTTTCTCCATAAGTATTACAAATATATGCCTTTGCCATTTTTATAGCATCGTCTGAAACTCTTGTTGAGTCTGTTCTCATATATGTAATAAAACCTGCTTCATACAAACGTTGGGCTAACATCATTGTTTTTTTAACTGGGAATCCTAATCTACGAGAGGCGTCTTGTTGAAGCGAAGATGTAGTAAATGGTGGTGGTGGATTTTTAGACTTTTCTGTTACTTTTATATCTACAACTTTATACTTTTTACCTTCTATTTTATCTACAATTTTCTTTACCTGTTCACCCGTTTTTAAATCTATTTTACCATTAACATCTCCATAGAATTTAGCAACAACAGTCTTTTTATCCTCTTGTTTTTCAAGTATTACGTCAAGGTTCCAATATTCCTCTGGCACGAAATTTCTTATTTCATTTTCTCTGTCCATTATAATTCTTAAAGCTACAGATTGAACACGTCCAGCGCTAAGTCCTCTTTTTACTTTTTTCCATAAAAGCGGACTTATTTTGTATCCTACTATTCTATCTAGTATTCTTCTAGCTTGTTGAGCGTCAACAGTGTCCATATCTATTGTTCTTGGCTTTTTTACTGCTTCATTTACAGCCGTTTGAGTTATTTCATTAAATTCTATTCTGCATTTATCTTTACTATCTATTTTTAGTTCATCTCTTAGATGCCAAGCAATTGCTTCTCCTTCACGGTCAGGGTCAGTTGCAAGAAATATTTTTTCTTTACCTTTAGCTTGCTCATGGATTTCTTTTATTAGCTTGGCTTTTCCCTTCATTTTTATATATTCTGCTTTAAAGTCATTATCTACATCTACCGCAAAACGGCTTGCTGGTAAGTCAATAATATGTCCTTGGGATGCAATTACTTCGTAATCTTTCCCAAGGTACTTTTTTATTGTTTTTGCTTTTGATGGAGATTCTACTATTACTAATTTCTTAGCCACTATTTAATATACCTCCCTGTAAGTGTTTTTACTATTTCTTTTGCTTTTAAGATATTTGCTTCGTCATTATCTTTTCTTAAAATTAAATCTATTGCTTCTGCTAAAATCACCATATCTTGTTCTTTTAGGCCTTTAGTTGTAACTGCTGCCGTTCCTATTCTTATACCGCTTGTTATCGTTGGTCTTTCTGGATCATTTGGCACAGAATTCTTATTTACTGTAATTCCAACTGCATCTAATAATTCTGTTGCTTCTTTTCCTGTTAATCCTTTATTTCTTAAATCTATTAACATTAGGTGATTGTCTGTACCACCAGATACTAAATCAAAACCTTTAGATATCAATTCCTCTGCAAGCTTCTTGCAGTTTGTAACTACATTGTGAGCATATTCTTTAAATTCTGGTTTTAACGCTTCACCAAAGCATACTGCTTTTCCTGCTATAACATGCTCTAATGGGCCTCCCTGTATTCCAGGAAATATTGTTTTATCTACTTGCTTTGCATACTGTTCTTTACAAAGGATTAATCCCGAACGAGGTCCTCTTAATGTTTTATGTGTTGTAGTCGTAACAAAATCTGCATAAGGCACTGGAGACATATGTTCTCCCGCACAAACAAGGCCTGCTATATGTGCCATGTCTACCATAAGGTATGCGCCTACTTTATCTGCTATCTGTCTAAATTTTGCAAAATCTATTGTTCTTGGATATGCACTAGCACCAGCTACTATTAATTTTGGTCTGTATTCCATTGCCTTAGCTAACACATCATCATAATCTATATATCCATTATTATCTACACCATATGATACAAAGTTGTATAGCTTACCTGAAAAGTTTACTTTGCTTCCATGTGTTAAATGCCCACCATTAGATAGATCCATTCCAAGTACTGTATCCCCTGGAGCAAGAACTGCCATATATACTGCCATGTTTGCTTGTGAACCGCTATGTGGTTGAACGTTTACATGTTCTGCACCAAATAGCTTTTTTGCTCTATCTATTGCTAGTTTTTCTATTTCGTCTATATTTTCGCATCCACCATAGTATCTCGCCTCAGGATACCCTTCAGCATATTTGTTTGTTAAGATGCTACCTACAGCTTCTAGCACAGCATCACTTACAAAGTTTTCTGATGCTATAAGCTCTATATTTTCCTCCTGCCTTTTGCATTCTTTCTTTAAGATATTATATATTTCTAGATCATTATCTTTTAAATTTGAATACATTTTATCTCCCCCTTAAGCTTAAATTATTATATACAATACTTTATTCATTGTCAACGGAAAATGTCTTTTATTAGTTATATGCAATTTAAATATTATTCCTCTTTATAAATATATTCTTACGTTAAAATATATATTTAAAATATTTTGTAGATTTTTGTCACATTTTGTATTATGTTGACTTGTAGTTTAATATCATTTGACAACTAGGCAATTTATATGTTATAATTAGTTTGTTAGTCAATAATACCTAAAATAAATTTATTAAAGGAGTCTTAAACATGTTAAGTGAAAAAAAATCTATGGCAAGCGCAATGGAACATAAAAGTACTGTAATAAAAGCTGCTTGTGTTTACGTCAGTACCGACATTAATTTGAACGGTTTGTCTTTTATCTTTAATGTAAGTCAAAACACCATAAGTAATTGGTTTTGCGAAGCTATTTCTGAAAAGTATATTGCAAATGATGCTATCTGCATCAATATTATGAAGAAGCATGTTGCCGAATATGAAGAGCTTCACAGACTCGAAAACAGTCATTTAAGAACTATGTATGCTGCAGCTTTCGCTGCTCGTTCAACCATATCTCCAAAAATCATTTCTTCTATAACAAACGTTACAGTATAAGAACGAAGTTCGTCACTATATTTAGTGGCGAACTTTTATATTATTATTTATTATTTATTATTTACTCTTCACTGCTTCCAAATATCCATTCAACTGTTTTTTTAGTAGCAGTTCCATCACAAGCACTCATGAATTTACGATTAAATTCTTGTCTTTTTTCCATCATCATATTATCTTCTTTTATAGCATTAATTAAACCATCTGTGTCTTTTGCAACTTCTCCATAAACATATTCTGCAAATTCATAATACAGTCCTCTTCCAGACTCATAATCTTCTAAATCATATGTGAAGTATACAACAGGTTTGTCTACAAGTAAGTAATCAAAAATAACTGATGAATAGTCTGTTATAAGTACATCTGTTACAAGTAGCAAATCGTTTATATCTCTGTATTGAGATAAATCTATATAGAACCCATTATATTTTGAAATATCTTGCATAGAAGATATTCCTCTTTGTATGTTGTTGTATATAGCTGGATGCCACTTGAATACAAATATATATTCTGAGCCAAGTTGTTCATATATCTTATCTAAATCTAATTTATCAAAATCATAACTTGCACTGTTCGAAAAAGGTGTTCCTCTATATGTTGGAGCAAAAAGAATTACTTTTTTATCCTTAAACATTGGATACTCTTTATGTAATTCTTCCTTCTTTTTTTCTATATACTCTTTATCAAAAAATATGTCTGTTCTTGGAATTCCTGTTGCTTTTACTTTATCATCAGTTATTCCAAAAGCTTCAGCATAACAATGTGCAATTTCGTCAGCACTTACTATTGCCTTTGTATATTTTCTGTATGCAGGATGTATATGTTCAATATCGTTTCTGCTATATCCGAACTTCTTAAATGCTCCTGGTGCATGCCATAATTGGCACATTTGTTGATTTTTCTTAAGCTTTATTGGAATTGTAGCTCTAGATAAATCCTCCAATACTATATACTCTGCTGTTGCTAGATCTATATTAAGCTCTATTATATCTTTTAAGCTTCTTTTTTCTCTTCTATCTGCTTTTAATGATACTTTTTTATTATATTTTTCTTCTGGTAGCATATTATATACAAGCTCTAGATTTCCACCTAACGTTTCTCTTACGTCTGAAAGGAACAATACTTTATTCTTTTCAATTTTAGTAAATATCCTTAAAGCTCTATTTACAATTACTAAGCATCCCATTTTAATTAACTTTATACACTTTTTTAAAATTTTTTTCATTTTACTTTCTTTCTCCTAACAACATTATGCAATAATATATTTCAAAATATATTTTGCAAGCTCCTCTGTATTGTTTTTATCACATGTTGATACATATCTTTGTATAAATTGTTGTGCTTTTTCTTCAAATCTTACATTATTATCTATAGCTTTTAGTATTTCATCTGGATTTTCAGATATTACTCCAGGCATCTCATTCATAAAATCTATATACATGTCTCTTGCATCCCTATACTTTTCGTAATCATATACGTAAAAGTATACTGGTTTTCCTGCAATCAATGCTTCAAATGATATCGCTGAGTAATCTGTAATTACATAGTCTGCAATGTGCAAAAATCCCATTCCAGTTGTAATATTTCCTGTAAGTACATTATCCTTGCTATCTACATATACTAATTCTTTATCATGATGAAGCTTTACTATTAAATTATATTTTGTATAATCTATTCTATTTATTATGTCTTCTACACGCACACCGTCTTGAGTATTCTTTCTAAAAGTTGGCACATACACTATTTGTTTTTTACCATTATCCAGAGCAGGATATTCTTTTAGAATCTTAGCAATCGTTGCTTGTTTATGCTCTTTAGATTGTAAATAATCTATTCTTGGAAGTCCCATTACAATGACTTTATCTTCATCAACATTAAAGGCTTCGGCAAAATTCTTCTTTGCTATTTCGCTTGAGGATAATACTGCATCATAATTTTTATGCATATCCATTTTATCTATCAATTCTTTTTTGCTTCCTTCGCCTTTTCCAGCAATAGAATAACCAAATTTCTTAAGAGATCCTAACGCATGCCATAATTGTACTACTTTTAAATCTGCTTTATGATGTAGCACACTTACTACTATTTGGTATCCATCTATTATACAAACCTTTGAGGTTGCAACATGATACATTTGCTTAAATATATGCATTGCATATATTAATTTGCCTTTAATCCCGCTTCCTATTCTCTTGGTTAAAAGAACAATCTTAACATCCTTATTCTCTTTTTGTAGTTCTTCACATAAAAGCAAAAAGTCTACCGAAGGCACATCTGACTGCCTAGATAAAAATGTTATCTTATTTTTTGTTTTAAACAGTTTGAATATTCCATATATCCCTCTTAAAACAAATTTTGATATTCCTATTATAATACTCATATTATTCTACTCTTTCCACATTTAACTTACATATTCCATTTTAATACTGTTTTAAATTTATTCGTAGAATCCGAATCAAATGCTTTATTTATATCATCTATCTTATTAATTTCTACAATTTCAGATACTATTGTGTTTAAATAATTATTAACCTCTGGATCCTCTAACATTCCTACCGCTCTTTTAAAATCATTATATCCACTTCTACTACTACCTAAAAGTGTAAGTCCTTTTTCTAACACCATTCTTGTATTTATTCTTGGTGCTTGTTCACTTACACCTAGCAGTCCGATAAATCCTTGTGGACCAACATAATCTATAATTTGATTTATTGCATCCTCAGAAAATTTTCCTCCACAACATTCAAAAGCATGGTCTACTTTAAATCCTTCTGGAAGTTCATCTGCATCATAAGTTCCATCAGCAAATGAAAAATAATTTAATTTTTCTTGATCTTTTCCTATTACATAAACTTTAGCATCAGGGTATTTTTTCTTCAATACTAAAGCTGTTACAAAGCCTATGTTTCCGTCGCCCCAAACGCCAAATGTGTCTCTTATGCTATGAGCTGTTTTTTCAAACTCGTCTACTATACTAAAAGGGATTGAAAACATTTCTGTAAATGCTGCTGTTTCATTTGCAACTTTGCTTCCAAGTTTTATAATTCTGTCCCTTCTCATTGGAATCGCACTTTGCATAAATCCATCATAGCCACTTGATCTAAATTTTGTTTTTGGCAAGTAATTTTCTTTTATTATATCTGATTCTAAACTTGGAGTATTTGGTACCATTACTACTCTGTCTCCCTTTTGATACTCTCCTTTAGCATCAAAAATTACTTCGCCTATTGCTTCATGTATAAGTGACATTGGGAGTTTTTTGTCTAGTACCTCTTTAGGTCTTAATCCCAAATAATATCTTTGATCTGCAGCACAAATAGACAAATATGTAGGTCTTACATATACTCTATTTTCATTTAGATCTTGTTCTAGAAAACATATTGCAAATTTTTTAGGCGCAACTAGTCTGTATACTCTATTTATCACTTATATCCTCCCCTTTTTCAACCATAAATCCTGCTAACTTATAATCAAATTGGTTTGTAATTTTCATGTTGTATGGTTCTCCTGTTACTATACCAACTTCAAGGCCTTTTATTGTAAATATTTTACATGCATCAGTAAGTATTGCCTTTTCTTCATCCGTTAAACTATTATATACGCTTACTAATTTAGTTATTTTAAAACTTTGAGGAGTTTGTCCTTGATACATATAATTTCTGTTAGGAATGTTAGATATAATCTCTCCATTTAAACTTTCTACTATTGTATCTGTAGCTGGTATTACAGTATCTGCTGCATCATGCTCTTTAGTATATTTTATATTGTCTCTAATTATTCTGTCTGTTACAAAAGGTCTTACTGCATCATGAGATACTAAAATATCTTCCTCTTTAATTCCATAATGTTTATCTATATATGCACAGATATTCATTAAGCTTCCATTTCTATCTGCTCCACCTGCTGTTATATGCACGTTTTTTGCGTTAGGTAAGTATTTTTGTGCTACATCCTCTGTATAGCTTAACCATGCCTCTGGTACAGCTACAATTATCTCGTCAACTTCTTCACATAGCATAAATTGTTCTATTGTATGAACAATAACAGGCTTAGTGCCTAACATTAAGAATTGCTTTGGCAAATCCATTTTTCCCATTCTGGTTCCTTTTCCACCAGCAAGTATTCCAACATAGTTCATAATTTAACCTCCTTAAACTATTTTTATATAAATTATATAAATACACTTTTCCATTAATCTAAATTATGCATAAATTCTTCATATTTTGGTATAACTTCTTCAGGGCTTCCCTGATCCATTATAACCCCATCATTTAACCAAATAACTTCATCACAAAGCTCCTTTAGCGCTGCCATAGAATGTGATACTATAACAACTGTTCTATCCTCTTTAGATATAAGCTCTTTCATCTTATTATAACTTTTTTGCTTAAACTTAATATCTCCTACGCTAAACACTTCATCAATCAGAAGTATGTCTGTCTCAAGTATTGCTGTTATAGAAAAGGCTAGCTTTGAATACATTCCACTCGAATATGTTCTAACTGGCTTGTGTATAAATTTTCCAAGCTCTGAGAACTTTATTATATCCTCTAGTTTCGCTTTTATTTCTTCTTCAGAAAAACCTAAAAGCATTCCAGATAGGAATATGTTTTCATAGCCTGTAAGCTTTGGTTGAAAGCCTACTCCAATGGACAAAAGCGAAATAGTATTGTCATGCAAATCTATTGTTCCTTTGTCCGCTGAAAAAATTCCTGCTATCGCTCTTAATATTGTAGATTTTCCACTACCATTCTTTCCAACAATACCAACTATTTTTCCTTGTTCTATATTAAAGCTTACTCCTTTTACAGCTTCAAAATATTCAGCTTTAGACTTTTTAAGTTTGAACAAAGACTTTCTTAATGAAAGTTTTTGTATACTTTTATATTTTATATGTAAATCTTTTACCGTTATGGCATATTTTTTCTTTTCCACTATTCTCACCTAACTCATTACCTTTACATAGTTATTTTCATTTTTGTATATTACTCTAATTCCTATTGCACATAAAGCTATTGCTATTACAAACCATATGCCTAATACTAACCAATCCATACCTTGTCCATAAAGCAAAGCTCCCCTAGAGGCTTCAATTACAAATGCTGCTGGATTTATTCTTGCAAGTATCCCTCCATATGGCGCTGGAACTCTTGTTGATACTGAATAGAATATTCCTGAAAAATAGAATAATAGCTTTAATAAAATATTTACTACATTTGCTAAATCTTCTACAAATACTCCAAAGTGTGAGAATATAACACATATACCAAATGTAAGTAAAAATAGTACTACTAAAACCGGTATCATTTGAAGCATTGCTAGACTTAATGGCACCTTGTAAAATAACATAAGTCCTGCTACTATTAAAAACGATACTAATAATTTAAAGAAGTTTACAAACATCTTAACTAATACTAGTATAAATTTTGGAATATATACTTTTGTTACTATATTTTTGTTTGACGATATTAATTTTACTGAAGAACTAAGTGATTTGTTAAAAAACGTCCATATTGTGTTTCCGATAAATACAAATGCTAGCATATATTGCTCGTTTGCATTAAATATTGCTACAACCATAAATGCATACACTAACATAAAGCATAGAGGCTCTAAAAACCACCATAGCCAGCCTAAATGTGAACCTGCAACCTCTGATTTTAATTCCGCTTTTGCTGCATATATAGTATATTTGTAGTATTTTTTTATATCGTTTATGAATCTTTTCATTTTTCCTCCTACATTGTCTATTTTCCAAACATTTTGTAAGTTTTTGTCACGCAACAATTATACTACAAATTACATTTTATTGCAACCTACAAAGTGCACAAAAAAAGTTGGCATATTCTGCCAACTTTTTAAGGTTTTTTAAAGTGTTTTTGCCATTTGACTCAACTTTTTATTATGAGCTTCAAACTCTCATTTGTTTATGCACACTTTATGTTTGACTAGCACTTATTTTTTACTTAAAACATGTGCAAGATAAACTCCAGATACAGAAGCCTGCATGAGTCCTCGAGTAAGTCCGCCTGCATCACCTATAGAATAAAGGCCTTTTATACTGGTCTCAAACTTGTTATCTATTACCAGCTCGTTAGAATAAAACTTAATCTCAGGTGAATACAAAAGATTGTCTGCACTTGCAAAGCCAGGAACTACATTGTCCAATGTTTTAATAAACTCAAGTATATTGGTCATCGTTCTGTATCCTAACGCCTGAGTAACATCGCCAGCTACAGCTGTTTTGAGCGTTGGAACAACAGAGTTTTTCTCAATCCAATATTCATGGCTTCTATGCCCCGTAAGTATATCTCCTAGCCTCTGCACAAGAACTTGACCATTAGCTAAAAGATTAGAATTTTTAGCAATGTTTCTACCGTACAAGAGCGGCTGATCAAACGGATATTGGAAATGATGCGAGCAAAGAATTGCAAGATTAGTGTTATTGCTTTTCTTGTCCTTATATGAGTGTCCATTAACCAAGGTTAAGCCATCGTCGTATACTTCAGATGATACAAAACCACTTGGATTTTGACAGAAGGTTCGCACTTTATCTTCATATGGCTTAAGTCTTGCTACAAATTTTGCTTCATACATGACTCTGTTTATATCTTTCATTACAGAGTCGTGCAGTTCATAGCGAATGCCAATGTCTACAATTCCTGCTTTATCCTTTATATTGTGTTTATCACACATATTAGATAGCCAGTTTGCTCCCTTGCGTCCGACAGCCAAGGCTACGTTATCTGCATAGTACACTTCTTCTGTTTTACAAGCATTTGTAGGCTGCACCTTAACTCCATTTACCTGACCATTCTCGATGATAAGGTCGGTTACAACCGTTTCAAGTAGTATATCTACGCCTGATTGTAACAAGTGATCCTGCATTGCCTTATAGAGTTCGTGTGCTTTTTCAGTTCCCAAATGTCTTATAGGTACCGAAATGAGATCTATGCCATACTTTTTTGACCGCTCTTTATATGCCTTTATTTCGTCTGCAAATTCTACACCTTCTACTTTTTTGTCCGCTCCATACTCAAGATATATGTTATCTGTGTATTGGATCAGTCGTTTTGTTTCCTGTACTCCTAAATATTTATGTATTATTCCTCCTACATAAATATCTTCATCCTCCTCATTAAACAAGCTTAGCTTGCCATCTGAAAAGGCTCCTGCACCGGAAAAACCGTTTGTTATGTGACAAAATGGTTTGCATTTTAAACATTTTCCTCCGTATGCCACAGGGCAACTTCTTTTTTCTACAGCTCTACCTTGGTCTATAAGAAGAATCCGTACCTTATTATTTAACTTCTTTAGCTCATGGCATAAAAAAATTCCTGACGGTCCTGCGCCAACAACAATCAAATCATATTTACTCATATATTTTCTCCTCTGTATTTTTTCTATTTTTTGTTTGCTATATAGAGTTTATTATACTGTGTCCTTTCTCCTATTAATATTTTTTACATACCTAATTAGATATGTTTTATATAATCACCACGCTACTATTATACTCCACCTTTTCACTTATGTCAACAGCAGAATAGACATGCATTAAACTTGCATGTCTATTCTGTAATTTAACTATAATTAACCTCTTTGTTCTACAATTACTCCATCTGTTAAAACATGTATATTGTATTCCTCCAGTTGGTCTACTGGTACTTGCCTCATTATTTCACCCATGATTAATGCTTCGAAGCCCTCAAAATCTACATTTTTATCATAAAAAGATAAATAGTTGTCTACAAATGCTTGTCTTGCAATGATTTCAATCTCAGCTTTTGTATATATTTTAGAATATGCAGATATCTCAAATTGCGCTTTATTTTTGTTAGCGATTTGTTGTGCTTTAAATATTGCAGAATTGTAGTTTGCAATTACTAGAGCAGCTGTAACAAGTGTTACTGCAATGGCACACAATATTAACGATATCATTGATGCTCCCATTTTACCTTTCAACATAATATGTCCTCCTAATTATAGCCTTAATCTATCATATTTAGTCACTTAATGTCAATGAAATTTATGTTACATTTATGTTACACGAATTCTGTATTCACACCTCTTGCATAGTGAATGAATGCATTTATTGTCTTCGAATCCTTTTTTAATACTTGCTGCCATTTGGCTATTTAATATGTTCTCTAGATTTGCTTCAAATATATTTCCAAGATTTATATCCCCATCATTATCCACGCAGCAAGGAACCACTGTACCATCTACCAAAACAGCTATTTGCCTCCTTAAACCATAGCATGTTGTTTCTGCTTGATTATCTCCTTCTAAATCCGGCCACGTAAACGGTGTTTTTATACTAAGAAATATATTTTCACTAAGCTTTTTATCTTTATCATATAATGCGTTAACAATTTCTGTATTATACCTAGAATTTAATGTTTCTATTATTGTTTTGTTATTTGTATTGTCTTGTTCTTTAACATTCCATAATTTGTACCTAATAATAACCCCATCTTTTGCAAGCATATCACAGGTATTAAATATGCTATTTAAATATTGTTTTAATTTCTCATCATCACTCATTTCAAAACTATGTAACGATACATTAAGTTGTCTTATATTTTTTAGGATATCATATTTACCTTCTAACAGGGTGCCATTAGTTGAAATGTTTACTTTTAAATTATACTCTTTACATATATCCAAAATTTCTTTTAAATTTGGATGTAACAATGGCTCTCCTTTTACATGCAAATATATGTAATCTGTATATGGTTCTATTTGCTTTGCAACATGTTCAAATTGCTCCAAATTCATTATAGCCTTTGCCCTTTTTGTCTCAGGGCAAAAGCTACAATTCATATTACATACATTGGTTATTTCAACGTATACTTTTCTAAATCTTTTCATAAATTACCTATTCTTTCATAGCTTGCTTAGCTCTAATTTTTGCTTCACGTTCTTTTATGCTTTCACGTTTATCATAAAGTTTTTTGCCCTTACAAAGAGCAAGTTCTACTTTTACATATCCGTTTTCAAAGCCCATTTTATATGGTACTAAAGTATACCCGCCTTGACTAACTTTACCAAGTATCTTTACTATCTCTGCCTTATGTAAAAGTAATCTTCTGTCTCTAGTTTCTCCCACATTGTTTATATTTCCTTTATCATAAGGGGCAATATAAACATTTTTAAGAATTACTTCCCCGCCTTGAATCATGGCAAATCCATCTTTTAAGTTTACTTTTGCATCTCTTATGGACTTTACTTCTGTTCCTTTTAGCTCTATTCCACAAATATAGGTATCTATTACTTCATATTTAAAATTTAGTTCTCTATTTGTTGCAATTATTTTCACGTTTTAGTCTCCTTTTATTCTCTTTAAATATATTCTTCTTAGCTCATCTTTTGATGTTCCTATTACTATGTTATCCCAAGGCAGCAGCTTTTTTTCGTTCATTTCTTCAAGATAATTTTTAATATCCACGCCACATTTGCTTAATGCCACTTGCCAACTATCTGTTAAAAATAACGGTTCTATCATATCATGCCTTGCGCCTTGTTTCCATGCTTCATATATAACATGGCCTACAGCTTCATCTCCTCGTGCAAGAAGCGTTTCTATTACGCTTTGCTTACCTTCTTCTGCAGTAATTATAACTAACTCATTTTTGTTTTTGTCCTTCAAATATCTTGCCTTTATTTCCAAATTTTCAGCAGTATTAACACTACACCAGGCTGATGGTGTGTGTGGTTTTGCTTTAAAGTTATATAAATTTATTTCTACTATGTATTTATCTGGTGACTTACTATACACCTCTTTATATACCTTGCATATCCTATTTGCCATGTTAAGTATTTTTGCAAAATCTTCATAAGTTTCTCCTGGAACTCCTATTATATACTTAAGCCTAATTTTATTAAAGCCCTCTTTAAAGCACTCTCTAGCAACATCTATTACTTCCTCATCTTCGATTTCTATGCCTAGTTTATATCTTAATTGTTTTGTTGGTGCTCCAACGATAATGCTTGGATAGTCTTCTTTATCTTGCATGTATTTTAATAACCATAAATTATCCTTATTAAGTTTTACTTCCATAAAAGAAATATCTTTTACCTTTGGTCTATCCAAATCATTTAATTTGTATATTATTTCTGGAAAACCAGGATAAGTTGCGTGGCAATTAGACATGAGCATTATCTCAGCGTTTCCTGTTGCATTCATTATTCTTTTAGTTTTAAGCACTGCTTTATCTACGCTCATATACTGCGGCTTGCCATATGCAAATTTGTGTGTACATGTTATGCAGTTTTTTTCGCAGCCCGAAGATAGAGTTACTAAAGACTTATCTATCACAGTCTTGATAGATGGTATTACTACGCTTTTAGGTGTCATTTTGCTATCTATATCTAATTCACGCACCATATATACATCTTTATCTGTAACATTTGGTATATACACGCCAGGTATATCCTTCATGCTATTTAGTATATCCTGCTTTGATGCGTTTTTATCTATTTTGCTTACTATCTCACCTATTACAAGAGATGGTTCACCTATTATATATAAATCCACAAAACCTTCTAATGGTTTTGGATTAAGTACTGCACTACCAGTTGCAATAACTATTGGAAATCCCTCTTGTCTTCTTTGATTTAATATAGGAACTCCTCCTAAATTTAACATGTTTAACATATTTGTATACATCAATTCACTAGATAGTACAAACACTATAGCATCCATATTCTTGAGCGGAGTTTTAGATTCTAATGTGTATAGTTTTTCATTATTATCTCTAAGTAGTTTTTCAAAATCTGGCATGGGAGCAAAAGCTCTTTCACACCAAACATCTTTGTTTTGATTTAGAACATAGTACATGTCCTTTATATCAAAATCAAACATACCCATCTCATACATTGCAGGTACTGATACACATACTCTTTTAGATACCATTTCACTATTTTTTACACATTGTCTCGCCTCGCCACCTGTATATCTGGCTGGTGTATCTACATTTTTTAGTTTGTTTAAATTTATCACTTATTTCTCCTTTATATCCATGCCAAATTATATGAAAGTCTTATGCTTTCAAAAGCATTATATAGCACACTCTTAAGTATTTTCATCTTACCTTTTATTGGTTCATTTTCATTAAAAAACATTTCATCTTTAGATGCCGTTACCATTTCAGCAAACGTTTCCGCCCTATCTTCTTTATCTGAATATTTAGCGTATGCTGTAACAAAGAACGCCCCAGCTTCTCCATTATATACATATTTTGAGGTTATATTATTTACGTCTTCTAAATATTCAAATCCTCTTGGGTTATAATTGTTCCAATTCAAATATACTATTGACTCATCTAATTCTAGTCTTACATAGTAATCTAGTATATGAAACCATTCATGATGTAATGTCCTTGTAAAATCTGCCGAATTACTTATATATATTTTCATTTGTCCTATTGAGTTTCTATTCGCAAGCGCCTCTACATTGCTATTAAAATGATCTACCAAGTATATAGATAACTCGTATCCTTTTGCTTCTATTTCTCTTACTAATTTCTCTGGATATTCCTTAAGTACATCGTTTAGTTGCTTTAGCATTTCAAAAATATTAGCATCGTTAGTTATAGGTACTGCATCTACACTTTGGGCATCCACACTTTCACCATAATATACGTCTATATCATACTTTTGGCTTATACTGTTAGCTATTCGGACATTATAACTAGTCATATCTATATTAGTATTTGATTCCATAACATCAATAGTAGATAAATCTATTGTACTTAGTCTGTCTTTTGTTATTAAATATACCCTAATTATTCCTGTAAGAATTACTATAGTAAAAAATATCATTAAAGAAACTACTATAGCATATTCTTTTGGCATTCTCTTTTCTTTTGACACTTTTTCCTCCTATAGTTACTCTGTTATTTCCTTTATTTCAAAGCCGCCTTTAATATAATCTTTATCTAGCTGTTCTAGGTTATTTGCAGTTAACTGTAAAGTTTTATCATTAAGCTTTATTATTACCTTTTGTGGTTGTTTTACAGTTTGCAACTCTTTTATACAACTTGCAAGTTCATAATATAGCTTGTCTAATTCCTTTTCATCTTGAGACAGCGTTTTACACTCAATTGTTAGTACCACTGTATCTGGAGCTATTAAAAAATCATTATATTCTAATTTAAATGTTGCACTGGCAGCCACTAGACTAGAATATTTTTGCATTACTTTTTCAGCCTTATCTCCTATTTCATGTTCCAGCTTGCAACTTGCCTGCAAAAATCTTGCATCTCTATTTGCATCCTTAAATATAGTTTTTGTATATGGCACAAAATGTACTTCTTGTCCATCAATTTTCACGCTATATGTATATTTACCACTAACATTTCTATTGTACTTGGTTTGTACTATTTCATATTCTTGTATGCCATATGTCCTTGATATATATCGTTCAAGATTTGATTTAGATTTTATGTAAGTTACTATGTTTCCACTATTAAGTCCAACCATTAGATAGGATACCAAAAACATTACAGTTGCAGCTATTATATAAAAAACTTTTTTACTACGCTTTATATACTTCACTAATCTATGTTCTAATACAAACTCATATAATATTTTGCCCGTAATTATTCCCAAAACAAGCGTAGCAAGTGTAACTATAACATCTATACCGCAAGATAAATATACTCCACCTTCTGTTAAAATTGAAGATATAAACACAGTAAATGAGGCTATAAAACACATAAGTACACTATCTATTTTTTTCAAATTACCTACAACACCCAATATAAACAGCCATGGTATAAAATTAAAGTAAAATGGTCCTGTTACTGTTAGATCGGATATTACAAACATAATTAATACAAATATTAAAGCCTTTGTAAATATTGTTTTTCTCTCTATTTTAGTAAGATAAATATCTGACATATTCTTACCTCTTTTCTTTTTTGTATTATATATTAAAGCTTAATGTTAGTCAACGTTTTTAGATGTTTAAACGTTTAGTTAAAAGAAAAACATGGACTCAGCCATGTTAAAATTCTATATCTATTTCAAATATTCCCTTAAGCCCCTTTAATATATAGTCTAATACTGTATTTTTTGTTATTTCTTGTTCTAAATATATATCTTTACTATATAATTGCTCTTGGTCTATGTAAAGCTCCAATTTACCTAAGTAAGTTCCTCTAGCTACCGGAGCTTGCATGCTTGGAATTATAGTCTGTGATATATATATCTGCTCTAACTCCCCTTCTTTTAAAGGCAGCTTTTGATTGAAATTAAACTTCTTTACATATGAATATATATTTCCTTTATATACAGGTATGTCTATATACCAGTTTACACTTTGCGATACATCTGTCATTTCGTAATTTTCTATTCCATATTGTAATAATTCTTTTGTTTCAGCAAATCTAATATCTGTAGTATTTGCCCCAAGTAATACTGCAACTATTTTTAAGTCATCTTTTTTGGCAGTTGCAACTAAACATCTATTAGCTATATTTGTAAATCCTGTTTTTCCTCCATCGCAATACTCATATGTAAAAAGAAGCCTGTTTGTATTTGCAAGGTATTTCGACGTTGTTCCAAATGTCATTGTTGTGCTTTCAGTTCCTAGTATTTTAGATAACGTCTCATTTGTCTTAGCATAACAAGTAATTAATGCTAAATCATAGGCAGTAGAATAGTTGTCTTCTGTATCTAGCCCGTGCGGATTTGTTGAATGTGTATCTTTTGCGCCTATTTCATAAGCTTTTTTATTCATCATGTCCACAAAATTTTCTGTACTACCTCCGACATACTCTGCAATTGCTACAGCACAATCATTGCCGCTTTTAAGAAGCATGCCATACATTAAAGATTTTAACGTTACTTCACTACCAGCTTTTAGACCAACTGTAGAGCCTCCTGTTGCTGCAGCCTTTTTAGATATTGTAACTTTATCCTCTAGGCTTTTGTTTTCTATTGCCACAATAGCCGTAAGAATTTTGGTTGTGCTTGCAATTTTTACCTTGCTTCTTTCATTTTTACCATATAACACTCTTTTTGTGTCTTGTTCCATAAGTATTGCTGCTGTTGATGTTATCTTTGGTTCCTTCTCGTTTGCCGCAAATATATAATTAAAAGGAAATAGTAAACATATACACAAACATACTAGTATTTTTTTCACATATATCACCTAAAACATTATATTAGTTTTAACTGCCCGCTATGATTTGCCAAAGTGTAGTTTGTGTGCTATACTTTTTAAGAGGTAAAACGATGAAAAACAGATATTGTAAAATACAAGGTAGCAATAAAATATATTTAATTGAACATTTAGATAATAGCACCGTACTATTAAATGACGGGAATATAAAGGTAAAGACAGATGTAATGAATATATCTATGTTACCTGAAGATTATGTGCCAGCAAAAAGAGCTTTTAGAAGTACTGTAAACATATCTTCAGATAATGTCCCTTCAGAAATAATGTTAAGACACAAATTTAAAGATGAAGCAATAGCTGAACTAGATAAATATATTGACCAAGCTATTGTAGCTAAACTTGGTAGAGTTAGAATAATCCATGGAAGACACGGCGGAATTTTAAGAGAGGCTGTTCATGAATATTTAAAGAATCATCCATATGTACAAGAGTTTTGTCTTGCCGGTTATGGCGAAGGCGGTATTGGTGTGACTATAGCAGTGCTTGGGAGAAAAAATTTAAGATAAATACAATAAAATACATTCCTAGAATAAATCTAGGAATGTATTTTATATTTCCAAGCCATATGCCCAATCTACTACTCCGCCCATATTATATACATTTGCAAATCCGGCATTTACTAAGATCTCGCTCGCAATTACACTTCTTCTTCCACTTTTGCAATAAACTAGTATTTTAGCTTGTTTGTCTTTTAATTCATCTACTCTTTCTTCTAATTCATCAACAGGTATGTTTATGGCGTTTGCAATATGTCCTGTTACAAATTCTTCTTCGGTTCTCACATCAAGTAGTATTACTGATTCATTATCCAAAATATGTTTAGCTTGTTCAAAATTTATATTTTTATACATTTCTACTCCTTATTTCTTTTATTTATATTTTGCACTATTCATATAAATATTATAACAAAAAGTGAAAGTATTATCTACTCTCACCTTTAAATTCTATTTTACTATTCCAAGTATCCTTTCGGCTCGAGATATATCCTCCTCACTTGCCTCAGGCACTCCTTCTAATGGATGTTTTTCTCCCATTAGTTCCCATTTTTCTTTGCCTAACCAGTGATATCCTAAAACCTCTACTTTTTCTACAGATTTTAATGTTTGTATAAATTTTTTTAAGTCTTTTAAGTGTTTTTCAGAATCTGTTATTCCAGGTACTAATACATGTCTTATCCACATAGGTACATTATTATCGCTTAAATGTTTGGCAAATTGCAATACCTTTTCATTACTTACTCCTATAAGCTCCTTGTGAACATCATTATCCATTTGTTTTAAATCTAATAACACCAAATCTGTATATTTTAACAAGTCATTTAGTTTGGATGTTTCTATGAACCCTGATGTGTCCAAAGTTGTATGTATACCCATTTTTTTAAGCCTCTTAAAAAGCTCTGTTACAAATTCTAGTTGAAGTAAAGGCTCGCCACCACTTACAGTGACGCCCCCCTTATCTCCCATGTATTCTTTATAGTTAAGTATTTTCTTTACTATCTCATCTACAGTATAAACCTCTCCAAGACTTGCATCTCTTGTATCTCTATTGTGACAATACTTGCACCTTAAAGGACAACCTTGCAAGAATATTACATATCTTACCCCTGGTCCATCTAAAGTACTAAAGCTTTCAAATGAGTGTACTCTCGCTTTTATTTTCTCCATATTCCACCTTATATTTTTTCGTGTATTGTTCTGTTTATAACATCTAATTGTTGTTCGCGTGTAAGTTTAACAAAATTTACTGCATACCCTGAAACTCTAATTGTAAGTTGTGGATATTTTTCTGGATGATTCATTGCATCAATTAATAATTCTCTGTTAAACACATTTACATTTATGTGGTGACCCATTTTCTTAAAATAGCCATCCAACATTGAAATTAAGTTGTCTATTTGTTCTGACTCCTTGTTTCCAAGCGTTGCTGGAGTTATTGAGAACGTATATGATATTCCATCTTCTGAATAATCATAAGGAAGCTTTGCAACAGAATTCATAACAGCCAGTGCTCCATTTGTATCTCTACCATGCATTGGATTTGCGCCTGGGCCAAATGGTTCTCCAGCTTTTCTTCCATCAGGAGTGTCTCCTGTATGTTTTCCATATACAACGTTTGAAGTTATTGTAAGAACAGACATTGTAGGTTTAGATTTTCTATATGTTTTTTGTTTTTTAATCTTTCTCATAAAGCGTTTTAATACATCTACAGCTATTTCATCTACCCTATCATCATCATTTCCGTATTTTGGGAAGTCCCCTTCTACTTCGTAACTTACTATAAGTCCTGCTTCGTTTCTTATTGGTTTAACTTTAGCATATTTTATTGCAGAAAGTGAATCTGCAACTACAGAAAGTCCTGCTATACCTGTTGCCATAGTTCTTAAAATTTTCTCATCATGAAGAGCCATTTCTATCTTTTCATAAGAGTATTTATCGTGCATATAATGTATTGCATTTAACGCTTTTACATATACATCTGCAACATATTCCATCATATTATCAAATTTCTGCATTACATCTTCAAATTCTAAATACTCTGATGTTACCGCTTCATATCTTGGTGCTATTTGTTTTCCTGTAAGCTCATCACGTCCACCATTTATTGCATAAAGTAGAGTTTTAGCCAAGTTACATCTAGCTCCAAAAAATTGCATTTGCTTACCTATTCTCATTGCAGATACACAACATGCTATACCATAGTCATCTCCCCAGTATTCTCTCATTAAATCATCATTTTCATATTGTATTGATGATGTCCTAATTGACATTTTTGTTGTATATTCTTTAAACGCTCTTGGTAAATTGTTAGACCATAACACTGTTAAGTTTGGTTCTGGTGCAGGCCCTAAATTTGTTAATGTATGTAGTATTCTAAAAGAGTTTTTAGTAACTAAAGTTCTTCCATCTATTCCCATGCCACCGATACTTTCTGTTACCCAAACAGGATCTCCACTAAATAGTTCATTGTATTCTGGAGTTCTTAAGAATCTTACAAGTCTTAATTTCATTACAAAATGGTCTATTAATTCTTGTGCCTCTTCTTCAGTAATTGTTCCATCTTTTAAATCTCTTTCAATGTATATATCTAAGAATGTACTAGTTCTTCCTATACTCATGGCAGCACCATTTTGATCTTTTACTGCTGCTAAGTATCCAAAATATAACCATTGTACTGCTTCTTGTGCATTTTTTGCTGGCAAAGATATATCAAATCCATATTTTGCAGCCATTTCTTTTAGTTCGCCTAAAGCCATTATTTGATCATATATTTCTTCTCTGTTTCTTATAACTTGCTCATCAAAATCTCTTTTTGCTATTAATTCTAACGCTTTTTTCTTTTCACTTATTAAAACGTCTACTCCATAAAGAGCAACTCTTCTATAGTCTCCTATTATTCTTCCTCTACCATAACCATCTGGAAGACCAGTGATTAAATGCGAACGTCTTGCTTCTCTTATTTCTGGAGTGTATACACTAAATACACCGTCATTGTGTGTTCTTCTTATAGTATGGAATATTTCTGAAACTTTTGGATCTACTTTTCTATCATAAGCTTCACAAGATTTTTCTACAATTCTTATTCCCCCAAAAGGCATTATAGCTCTTTTTAAAGGCTTATCTGTTTGTAGTCCTACTATTTTCTCTAAATTTTGATCTATATATCCTGCATCGTGAGAAGTTATTGTAGATATTGTTTTTACATCTACATCTAATACTCCTCCATTATCTTTTTCTTTTTTATATAATTTTAATACCTTGTCCCATAATTTTTTGGTACTTTCTGTTGGTCCTTTTAAAAATTCATCATTTCCTTCATATGGTGTATAGTTTAATTGAATAAAGTTTCTTACATCAATTTCCTCTTGCCATTTGCCTTTATTAAAATTTTTCCATTCATTAAAGTTCATTACCCTTCTCATCCTTTCATAACGTGTGAATTATATCATTAACAATCTATTTTTAAAATAGTTTGTGCAATTAATTTAAAAAAATTTGTTGTTATTTGTTATAATATGTTACAACTATTATATTGTATAATGCAAAAACTATTTGTTGCAAATGCAACAAATAGTTTTATTATTCATTTTCACTGAAAGATTATGTTTTTTATAGCTCATAAAGCCAACTTTATTTAGATTCATTTTTATTATATTGTTCAATTCTAATGCGATTATCTATTGTTTTTTCTTTAATTTCCTTTGCTCTATATGAACAAATTCTGTACTGATTCTTTCCATCAAATCTTATAGTTACACATTTAGTATAATAATTCGAATGTTCTTTTGGATATTCTGTTATTATTAGACTCGCCTTAGTTTCGTTTAGAGTTTCAAATGTAGTCATAAAACCAGTACCTGTTCCTCCTCTTTCGGCATTTGTTGTAACGGCTTCTAACCCAAGTTTTACTAATGTGTCTACTTCAAATTCTATTCCAGTATCAAAGATTGAAAGCTCATACTTTTTGTTCTTCGTACCAAGTACTGCTAGAATTTCTTTGTTTTCCGTATCAGATAACTTAACGGCATTTATTGCATCCCTTAAGTGGTCGCCAATTAAAGTTTCAAGTTTGCTTTTTGGAATTATATTGTTTACTAAATAATGTATATTTCCTATTACTTTTAATTTAAAATCTATGTCATTATTCTTACACTCGTTTTGCATGTATTTGAACATGTTATCTATCTCTGGCACATCTGTCTTTTCCAGTTCTGGAAGCTTCTTAATACTATCATATCTTTCTGAATATTCACTAGTTAAAGATTCAATCATTGCTAGCACATTTTGACTTACGCCATCTTTGTCTATATTTTCACCATTCATATTACTTGCAACTATCAATTCTAACGCCTTTTGTCTGTTATAGAATTCATGTGTTATTTTACTTACATTTTGTTTGTCACTTTTTAATTGCTCTATTTCATTTTGCTTTTCTACTAATTCTACTTTATATTGTTCCATTGTATCTGTAAGTAACTTTTGTTTGTAGTACATTGTTATCATTTTCTTTATTGTGAAGAACATGGTGATGCATAATACAAAGAACATAAACAATACATACTGTCTTATCTCTTTTGGGTATGTGGCAAATAAACAATATACAATTATTAATATTGAACTTATATTAATCATTATAATATCTGTAATCTCATTATTAAGTTTATTATTAAAGAATGCAAATCCATTTCTAAATCTTTTAATTTTAAAGAAACTATACACAAGTATAATTTGAATAATAGATATTATAACTAAACTTATAATTTTGCTATCTATATTAAAAACTTTGTATATTAATTTATATGGAATAAACTGAATAATTACACTTAGTGTATGGAATATAAATGATATTGCATAAGCTATTAAAGTTACAATCATCGAATATCCCAGCTTATTTTTAGTTAATTTCGAGAGAATTATCGCATAGATAATCCATAAGGCAATAAATGGTAAAAAAGATTCAAACATAAGCTTAGCATGAACATACACAAATATTAATATAATATTTATACAGAATAAAATAATATTGTTTCTTAATCTATTTTCCTTTAAATTTAATATTTTCTCAAAACAATAATAAACACACATATTACTTATAAACATTCTTAAAAAATATACAATTATATCTGTAGTTGTTTCCATTACTTTATCCTCCTAAACTAATTATATATAAAACCTTATTTTTTATCAACATATTATTTTCATTTAAAAGTAATATTATATTAAGTAAATAATCCCGCAGCTTAGGTGGGT
>JAZUNZ010000047.1:0-78713 GCA_045604405.1 Clostridia bacterium | reverse complement strand
TTCGTTTTTATATCTGCATGTCGGAATGCTTGATATTATATCACGAAAGGAGTTTTTATACTACAAAGCTTAAGCCTACTCTACTACCGGCAAAGCCGGAAGATTATATTTCATAAAAAATACCGTTACAAGATAAACCTTGTAGCGGTATTTTTAATATTTGCAACAACTTTCACTATTTTTTGTTTTGTTTTAATATATTTTTCATTTCTTCAAATCTTTTTACTTTCTTGCTTGAATTTTTAATAAGTTCATCTGTTGAAAGTAAAACAGTCTTTATGTGTTTGTATGTAGGGAACGTCTTATTTAATTCCTTTATTTGATCCCAAATAATGTTGTATATTTCTTCTACTGTTTTTTCTCCACATTTTTCTTTTACTGTGTCTGGATTATATACAACTTTTACTGATAGCTTTACATCCTTTTTATCTTCTTCATCTGGAAGACCAAACACCATTGATTCTTCTACAAGGTCTAATCTATTAACTAACAATTCTAATTCTTCTGGAAATACTTTTTTACCATTTTTAAGAACTATCATATTTTTACTTCTGCCTGTTATAAATAGGTAGCCATCTTTGTCTATATAGCCCAAATCTCCTGTATAGAAATATCCGTCTTTTAATACTGCTTCTGTTTCTTCTGGCATTTCATAATATCCAAGCATCACATTAGGTCCTTTTACTCTAATCTGTCCTATTCCATTTGCGTCTTTTTCTACAACCTCTAGCTCATCATTACACATTGCTTTACCAACTGAGCCAAGTCTTAGCTCTTTTGGATTTTCGGCTGCTATAACTGGTGCAGTTTCCGTCAAGCCATATCCCTGAACTACAAGTATTCCTAAACTATTGAAACTTTTAGATATAGCTGGATCTGCCGCAGCTCCTCCTTCTATAATCATTCTAAGTTTTCCACCAAGGCCATCTATAACTTGTTTAAATAATTTTCTTCGTATATCTATTTTACATTTAAGTAATGCGTCACTTACCTTGGTTGCCACTTTTATAAGCTTTGTTTTGCCTTGTTTTTCTATTTCCTTCATAACTGCCTTATGCATTGCTTCAACTAGTACGGGCACGCCTACAAATAGTGTTACCTCATATTCCTTTAAGTTTTGTTTAATATATTTTAATCCGTCAGGAAATACGTTTTTAACACCAACAGATAACATTACTAATATGCATGTTGAACCAAATATATGGTGAAATGGCAAAAATGCTATATTAGTGTCAGTTGGTCTAATGTCTTCTACCTGCATCATTGCATATATATTAGATGCTATATTTCTTTCACTTAGCATTACTGCTTTTGATTTTGATGTAGTCCCAGATGTAAATAAAAGTACGCTCATTTTATTTTCATCTACTTCTTCGTTTATGTATTCGCCATTTCCACCATCTATTTCTTGCTTACCTACATTTATTATTTGTTCTACTGATTCAAAATCGTCTACACCACTATCCATGCAAATGAAGTGTTTTAACGATGTCTTTCCATTCTTCTTTATTTCATTTATGCTGTCCTTAAGCTTTGGATCAAATACTACACATTCTGCCTTACTACGTACCAATGAATTTTCTAATTCTTCATATTGAAGTTCTTTGTCTAGTGGTACGGCCACCATATCTCCCAAAAGGGTAGCAAGATAAGTTAAAACCCATTCGTATCTATTTTTTCCTATTATCGCAATTCTTTTTCCTTTTAGTCCACTGATGTACAAGCCTGTTCCAAATTGATTTACATCTTGCAACATTTTTTCGTACGTAATATCTTTGTAGTTTACCTCTTTTAAAGTCTTCTCTTTTATTCTAAACGCAATATTTGTAGCATAGTTCTTTACTGAGTTATATATAATTTCCTTTATATCCTTAAAATCTGCTAACTTCTCTTTCATAATTACCTCCTAGCATCTAGTTTGCTATACTAGATTATCACATTTAGCAAATTATATCAAGTGTTTGACTTAACAATATAAAAATGTTATTATATGTAAGAGGTAAATATACTATGAAAGATTTAAAAGTAAATAAAAATATAAACCCAAACGCAGCAATAGACATTGCTAATTTTCACGTTCCAAGGTGGAACGAACTACCTAATATAAATTTATTTCTAGAGCAAGTTGTCGTGTATATAAACACAACTCTTGAGCCATATATATTTCTTGGCACTAGTAACAAAGAGGATAATGGCCTCTTGACTAAAACTATGATTAATAACTATGTAAAACATGAGATTATAGAAGCACCTGAAAAAAAACAATACACTAAATCTCAGGTTGCCAAACTATTTGCAATCTGCGTTTTAAAACAAGTGTATAGTATGGAGGATATAAAAAAATTACTTACTATGGCTTTGAAATCAGAAATAGAAGTTTCATATAATAAATTCTGTGATCTTTTTGAAGAAGCCTTAGACTGCGCATATAATAAAAAGGACTTTATTGATAAAACTTCTACTAACGAATACCAATATTTATTAAAAACAGTTCTTCTATCATGCAGCTATAAAATATATTCTAAAAATATGGTTGCTTTAGAAGATAAAAATAATAACATCTAATTAATGTATAATAATAAAAAGAATGTCAAACTATGAAATGTACTTCAAAGTTTGGCATTCTTTTACTTATTCTTTTTCTATCTATTTTACCCTATCTCTTAAACTTCTGTGATATGTTATTACAAATCTATGGACCTCATCTTGAAGCTTTGTAATTAATGCAAATAATGCTTTATATTCTTTGTCATCTCTTAAATCTATTTCTTTTTCATTTAGGTCTATAATTCCTCTTGTTCTATGTTTGTCGTCTTTTATCATACCAACTACTGGAACATAAATTTTAGCATTTTCTAATACACTTTTTACTGCTTTTACTTGGTTTATTCCACCATCTATTAAAAACATGTCTGGAAGTGGTAGTTTGTCTATATGATTAAGCCTTCTAGATATTACCTCAGCCATAGATTGCAAATCGTTCTGAGTTTCAGTTGATCTAATCTTATACTTTCTGTATTTGCTTTTGTTGAAATCCCCATCTTCGTATGCAATGCCCGCTCCCACTATAAAGCTATCTTTTAAATTAGATATATCATAACATTCTAAGTAATTTAAGTCATAGTCTATATTTAACAGTTGTTTAAGCTCATCTAAAGGATTTTTATCCTTATCTTTTAAGTTTATCTTTATGTTGTTTTCTATCATTAAGATAAGCTTTAACTTATCTCCCTTTTTAGGAACAATAAGTTCTACTTTTGTAGTTTTTAAATCTGTTAAGTAATGATTTATAACTGTAACTTCTTCCTTAAATTTATCCTCATTCTTAAGCTTTAAATATACTTTAGCAGGCATGTCTATTTTATTTTTTGTATAATATTGTGACACAATATCTAGTAGTACATTATCTAGTTTTTCTCTTTCTATTTCTTCTATGTATAGATTATCATGCTTAAGAAGTTTGCTATTTCTTATCTTAAATATTTGGATATAAAGTTTGTTTTTGACTAGAAAATATCCCCAAATATCTGTGCTTGATTCATTTAAATTAGATACTTTTTGTTTTTCAGTTACCTTTGTTATTTTGTCTAGTCTCTCACTTAAAACTTTAGCTTTTTCAAATTCCAACTTTTCTATGCATCTATTTATATTCTCTTTAATATAATCCTTTACTACGTCTGTTTTTCCTTCTAGGAATAATACTACTTGGTTTATCATGGACCTATAATCTTCCAAGGCTATATCATTTATACAAGGCCCTAAACACCTACCTATATGATAATAAAGACAAGGTCCAACATTTTTATTTGTTTTCTTATTAAAGTTATATTTGCATCTCTTAAGTGGGAAAATTTCTTTAAGTGTTGTAAATATTTCTCTTAATGCATTAACATCAGTATATGGTCCCAAATATTTAGAGCCATCTTCTATTTTATTTCTTGTAATATATATGGATGGATATTTTTCTTTAACTGTTATTTTAATATATGGATATGTTTTATCGTCCTTTAACATTACGTTATATTTAGGCATAAACTCTTTTATGTAATTACACTCTAAAACTAATGCTTCTAGCTCATTTGATGTTACAATGTATTCTATATTTCTAACTTTAGACACCATACTTTGAATACGTACAGTCTTATTTGTCTTGTTAAAATATTGCCTAACTCTTTTTCTTAAAGACTTGGCCTTTCCCACATATATTATATTATTCGTTTCATCCTTCATAATATATATTCCTGGATCAAACGGTATTTTTTCTACTATTTCTTTTTTTATATCCATATTTACCACCAAAAAAGAGCACACAAAAAAGGCGTGCTCTTGACTTAAAGCTAACTATTCTGCTGATTCAACTTCTGCATCATCAGTTTCATTATACTTAGCTATTATTGCTGATTGAATTTCTTCTCTAGTCTCCGTGTTTATTGGATGAGCTATGTCTTTGAATTCTCCGTTAGGAGTTTTTCTGCTAGGCATAGCAATGAAAAGACCTTTATCACTTTCTATAACTTTTATATCATGTACTACGAATACATCATCAAAAGTAACAGAAGCGATAGCTTTCATTCTGTTTTGAGAAGCTATTTTTCTAACTCTAACATCAGTAATTTGCATCTTGAACACCGCCTTCCTTAACTGTTACGATTATTATACATCAATTTTAGTATATGTCAATAGGTTTTATAGCATTTTTTACCATGTAATTTTGGGGACATACAAAGAAAAGGCCAACGCGAAAACGTTAACCTTTATGCTTTGTTACAATAACTTTTTAAGTTCAGATAAAGTAGTTATTTCATAGTCTGGTATTATTCCCTTTTTATGATGGTCAGACATATTTATTCCAACCGTGCAGATACCTATTGCTTTGCCCGGTGCAATATCATTTGTGATGCTATCTCCTATCATCATATTGTTTTTGGGATCAGTTCCTGCTAATGCTCTAAGAAGTGCCCGCCTGTCTGGTTTTGCGTAATAACCATCCCACGCATATATTCTTTCAAAATAATCATAAAAACCGTTATACTTCATGTTATCTACTTGGGCATCAAAAAAACCATTAGTAAATATGCATAGTTGGTAGCCTTTATCCAAAAGATAGTCTAAAGTTTCTTTTGCCGTAGGTTCGATCTTACAACTATATTTAGATTTTTCGTTTATAGCCTGTTGTAACTGTTCAACGGTTACACCAAAATCTTTAGGGCGCATCATATTATTTAAAATAGAATAATACAAATCATAAGTCATTTTTTCATTTTTATAATATCTTCTTCCACAAGAAGTTTCAAAGAAAACTTTTAACCGTTCACTAAATTCCGGCACTTTTTCTTCATCAAGACCTAATATATTTGCAATCTGCCGCCCTTCATTTCCTTTATCATGAACAATAAGTGTTCCATCATAGTCAAAAAGAACACGATTAATTTTAGTAGTCACTATAATTACCTCCATTATTTTTCTTGGAATATTATATCACACTAATTAATCGCATTCAAGTATTATGTATTCTTATTATATCTTAAATATACTCTTTAGAACAAATCTCATAAATCCTTTTGGTTTGTATACAACTATTTTCATATACTCTATCCTCCTTTAGCATAAAAGCCAAGCAAAGCCAAGTACCATAAGTACTGCAGCTACTATTAAAACCCATAACCAAAGTGGAAGAAACAGTGTTATTACAGCTCCTACTCCAAATGCTATTAAAAATAATCCTATTGTTTTCCTAAATGCACCTACAAACATGTTTCCTCCTCTATGGACTTTAATATACAATTGATGTACAATATATATTGTAAAACTTAATATATAGTATGTTAAGTTTTACAAATTGTGAGAAGCAAAGTGATAAATTTGAGATATAGATTACTTAATAAACAGGAAATCCCTATAGTATTAGAAAAACTTCAAAGTATATATCCAACTCCTAAATGCGGATTAGATTTTTCAACTCCATTTGAGCTTCTGTTATCTTTAATACTAGCCGCACAATGCACAGATATTAGAGTAAATATGATTAGGCCAAATTTAACTGATAAACACCCTACCCCTTACGATATAGCCTCCCTTTCATATTCTGAAGTATATAGCATAATAAAATCATGTAGCTTTCCTAACAACAAAGCAAAACATATTGTAGAGGCTGCTAAAAAGCTAGTAAAGGATTTTAATGGTGAGGTTCCTCATACTATGAATGAACTTACAACAATTCCTGGTATAGGAAGAAAAAGCGCTAATATAATTTTATCTGACGCGTTTGGTATTGTTGAAGGTATTGCAGTAGATACACATGTAACTAGACTATCTAAAAAAATTGGCTTTACAAACAGTAGTGATGTTACAATTATTGAAAAAGATTTAATGAAAAAAATTCCTAGAGCCCTTTGGGGTACTATTAATCACACATTAGTAGAACATGGCAAAAACATTTGTATTGCCAGGCGACCAAAATGCAGTGAATGTGCCATTCGTGATTACTGTAGGAATTATTTAAAAAACAACAAGTAGATGTTTTAATCACATCTACTTGCTTTTTCATATTTATACTGAATTATCTTATTATACGTTATCTAAATTGAAGTTTGGTACATATTCTTCTTCATGTTCACCTAATTCTTGTATATATCCACGAACCATGTTTTGTTCAAACAGATAATCTTCTACCTCTTTAAGCTCATCACCATTTATTTTTCTGTTTATTTCATTATACTGACTAGCTTTATGCGTTGGGAAATACTGTGCCATTATACTTATTATTGTATCCTCTCCCAAATTTTCCTTTATCCACTTTATTACAGATTTAGTGTTTTCTACATTATTTGGTAGTATCATATGTCTTATAATAAGGCCTGTTTGCATAACGCCTTCCGTATCAAAAGCATCTTTTACCTGCCTTCTCATTTCAATTAACGCAGCCTTCACATGTTTAGAGTAGTCTTTTACATTAGAATATCTTTTTGAAAGTTCATCATCACAATACTTAAAATCCGGCAAATATATATCTATATGACCTTCTAGCATTTTTAAAGTTTCTATACTTTCATATCCACTACTATTATATACAATGGGTATTGTTAGCCCTTGTTGCTTAACAAGTTTTATAGCTTCTTTAATTTGGCATGCATAAATAGTTGGAGTAACTAGGTTTATATTATGCACGCCTCTTTTTTGTTGTTCAAGCATAATTTTTGCTAGGCGCTCAATACTTATTTCTTTTCCATGCATATCATGACTTATTTCATAATTTTGGCAATAAACACAACCCAAATTACAACCAGAGAAAAATATTGTGCCAGAACCCTTATTGCCACTAATAGGTGGTTCTTCGAAATCATGAATACTTGCTAGGGCCACTTTTACATTGTTAGTTGCCCTACATCTTCCTATAGTTTCATATCTATTTACCTTGCATTCATGAGGACACATTGTGCATTTTTTTAGTATCTCCATATCTATTCTACACCTCTATTAGCTTATTTAACCCAAATGAATAAATGTATGTGCCATCCACTTTTACATTATATGCAAGCTCTATTGCCCTTTTATATACCATAATCTGTATAGCATATCTATCTAATAATTCAGATTTATCTTCTACTCTATCTGTCTTAAAATCTATAATTATATGCTTGTTATTGTCTGTTACAACATACATATCTACAACACCCTGTATTAATGATGGTGCCTCTAACTGAACTTCGGGCATGCCACTTAAATCATCCTCTATTACAAATTCCAATTCTTGTTTTATAGTTCTTGCACATGTAACAATATTCTTTAATGTATCATACATATTAAGTATATCTCTTACAACATATTGTTTATTGATTTTGCCATCTATATCTAAACTATTTGCTACATTTTCTACTACTTGAAGTACAGACGCCTCTGTAACAGATAAAAAATTTAGATGCTCTATTACTGAATGTATAAATGTACCATAACTTGTTCCCGTGACTTTAGCAGTCAATACTTCAGGCCTTAAATCGCTTAGATTAAGTGTGCTTTGTTTAAGTTCTGTTACTGTATATTTTTTATTTATCTTTGCAACATTTTCATTTGGCTTCAATTGTTCTTTTAATCTGTTAACTTTGTTTGTGTCTTGTTTTATACCCAAATCAACTACAGCTTGTTTTAAAGCCTCCAATTTATCTTTATTCCTATCCAATCTAATTTCTTGTTTGCTTGTAACCTCTACATCGTTTTTATTATGTATAACAATGTTAAAGTTGTCCTCTTTATTTAATGCCACTTGCAATATGCATTTTAAATGAGAATTAAGACTCATAGCAATAAGCTCTGACGACTCTTTATTTTTTATCTGCATCATTTTTGCTGTATATTTATCCATACTTGGCACTGTTCCATAAATTATTAATTTTTCCCTTGCTCGAGTAAATGCAACATAAAGAAGTCTTAACGCTTCTGATCTTAATGTCCTTTTGGTTTTAGCCTTAATAGCTTGTTTAATAACGGATGGATATGTAAGCCCTATATCTTTATTGTATACGTCTAGCCCTATTCCTAAGTTGTCATCAAATTGCAATTTGTCTTTTGTGTCCTGCTCATTATATTTTTGAGAAGTATTCATAAGAATAACTATTGGAAATTCTAAACCTTTACTTTTATGTATTGTCATTATCCTTACAACATCTTCGTTTTCTCCTAGAAGCTTTGGACTATCTCCTGCTGATTCTTTGTTCTTTAACACATTTAGATATTTTATTAATGAATATAACGAAGAGGTGTTTTCTCCCTTTTCAAACTCAGCTATTATAGCTACAAAATTATCCAAGTTAGCGCATTTTAACTCACCTAATTTTTCAATTCTTAGTGCCTCGTAAATACCAGTTTCATTATATAATTTTAATAACAGTTCGGATATTTTATATGTTTTAAGATACCTTTTAAACCTGTCTAAAAGCTCTAAAAATAATATGATTTTATTCTTTAACTTGTCTTCTTCTAATTTATCTATTGCATCTTTCAAGCTCTCTATAACAGACTTTGTTGAGTTTTTATAACGGATTTTAGCCATGTCATCTAAATCAAATTTTCCAATTATACTATACATTACACTAACTAAAGAGATATCATCAAAGGGATTATCTAATATTTTTAAGAAAGAGGTTATAAGTGTAATTTCTTCAGATTTATAAAATCCTGTCTTACTGTCTGCAAAACACGGAATGTTAAACTTAGAAAGCACTTTACTTACAATATCCGACTTACCCTCCACAGTCCTTAATAAAATTACGATATCTTTGTAGGTGCAATTTCTATATTCTTTCTTTTTTGTATCATAAATTTGGAATTTGTTATCCACAAATTCTCTTATTCTTTTTGCTACAAGAGTGCTTTCTATTTCGATATCACTTATAGCATCTTCGGCTTCATTATCTATGTCATCTTGGTTTTCTAGTTGTTCACATTCTTTTTCTATAATATTTATCTCTGTTTTATAATTTTGATCTAATGATTCATCATAACCCTCACCGTATACTAAGGCTTCTTTAGCCTCGTATCTTGCCCCACCGAAATCCTTACTCATTAAGGTACTAAATATATCGTTGGTGCTATCTAAAACTTCTTTTCTGCTTCTAAAGTTTTGTGCAAGAATTATTTTAGCTTCACAATCTTCAATTGCTTGCTCTACTTCTTTTAACCTATCATATTTATTGGTAAATAATTCTGGTTTAGCATTTCTAAATGCATATATACTTTGTTTTACATCCCCTACCATTATTACATTGTTTTCTTTAGCTATCTTTTGTATAATAGCCTCTTGCGCACTTGAAGTGTCTTGGTATTCATCTATATATATTTGTTCATATTTTTCTTTATATTTTTGTTTAATATCTTCTTGTTCAAGTGCCTTTAATGCTAAATGTTCATAATCTGCAAAGTCTATTGAACATTTTTCTTTTTTTGCAGCTGTATATTTTTCGTCTACAGTTTTTACCACACTAGCATACCAGTTTATATACTTTAACGTGTCGTTCAACTCTTTAATTATTCCTGCTGAATTTTTATACATTATACTTGCTATATCTTTTATCTCATCAGAGGCTTTTTTCTTTAATGCTCTAACTTCTTCTTTTAACGCTTCATCTGTAACTTTATTTGAAGGAAGACGAGGCATATCCAAAAGTTGTGGCAAAAAATTATATAGCTCGTCATAGCCTTCCAAGCCAATAGCAATATTTAAATTATTTAAAATTATCTTGAACATATCTTGTCTTGACTTAAAGTCTTCAAGCGTGTCTAACAAGTCTGACATGTAGTCTAGTTCAAGTTTTAATATTTTAAGTCTATTCTTTATACTTGTTAATATAACTTGGCCAAACTCTGTTTTGGACAAATCTTCATTCTCATTTGTACTGTATGTTTCTATACTCTTTTTAAGCCACAAATCACTATGTAGCACGTTTTTATATGCTGTATATAGCATATATATTGTGTTAATAACATTATCTTCTCTAGCTAATATATCTAATACATCTAAAAATTCTTGTTCTCTTTGCTCATATTGTTCTTCTATCACTTCATTTATAGCTTCATTTAACATTATTGTCGCTTTAGCAGCATCTAATGTTGTTACATTAGGATCTATTCCTAATGTATAGAAGTTGTTGCGGATTATATTTAAACAAAATGAATGTATTGTAGAAATGTCTGCCATAGGAACTTTAGAAATTTGCTTTGCTATTCTTGATGCATTCTTACTGTCTCCTTTATCTAAATATTCATCCTTTAATGTGTATAGGCTAGAAACTAATCTTTCTTTTAATTCTGAGGCGGCTGCATTTGTAAAAGTTAAAACAAGTAATCTAGATACGTCTGCGCCTTCTTTTATACTTTCTATTATTCTTTGTATGACAACAAAAGTCTTACCACTTCCAGCTGACGCTGAAACTAGTAGACTTTTATTTTTTGTATTAATTACTTGTTTTTGTGCTTGTGATAATTCCATTATTACCTCTATTCTAAACTTATCTTCCCTATTTTCCCTGTTCTATAATCCTCTAAAAGAATTTTTGCAGCTTTATTTGTGTCAACTATATTTCCTTTTAAAAGAGCTCCTCTTTTTCTTCCTATTTCTTCTAATATTTGGAACTCAGACATAGTTTCAATCTCCGAGCCTAAACTATATCTATCTTTAAACATTGCTTGATACCAATTTTTTGACATAAGAATATTAATTAAGCTATATGCCAATGTTTCTAAATCTAATATTTCTTCTTTTATAGTTCCTGCAATTGCAAGCTTTTCTCCTGAACCATCTTCTTTCAAAAATTTGCTTAAAAGTCCCGGTGTGTCCATAAGTTCTATTGAACCACCTGCTTTTAGCCATTGTCTTTTCTTTGTAACTCCTGGTTTATTTCCTACCTCTGCACTTTTCCTTCCAGACATTTTGTTTATAAGGCTAGACTTACCAACGTTTGGCACTCCTACAACTAATACTCTATATACAGGCTTTAAGACTTTATATGAATTACTTGTTTTGTTTTCATATTTTATCTTTTTACCTAAATCTTTTATAACGGCAATTAGCTCGTCTATTCCTTCTCCAGTTAGAGAATTAGTTCTTACTGTATAACAACCTTCCTTTTTATACTTTTCTTCTGCTTGATTTAAAGCTGTAACATTAGCAAGGTCTGATTTATTAAATACCATTATAACTGTTTTAGATTTTATTATTTCATAAATATCTTTATTAAGTGATGCATATGGGCATCTTGCATCTAATATTACAAGTACTATATCCATAAGTCTTAGATCTTCTTTTATTTCTCTTAGTGTCTTTGCCATATGTCCGTGGGTACCAGTTGATACTCGTCGATGGTAAACTTTTTGTGCTTTCATCCATCTTTTTATTTCTTCTTATTTCCCTTTTTTGATACATATCCATTATTATCACTTCCTTTTACATACCTCGATAAAATATCTAAATATACGATTCATATTCTTATCATCTATCATTAATTCAGGATGCCATTTAACTCCCAAACAAAATTTTTTATCTTTAAGTTCTATTGCTTCTACATACCCATCTTCTGAATATGCTGATATATGTAAATTTTTAATACCATCTTCATTTGCAAACATTGTATGAATGCTATTAACGGCTACTTCGTTTGTTTTTAAAATATCATATAACAATGTATCTTTTTTAATTATATTTTTATGGACAATAGAGCCATCTTCCATGTTATGTTTTGAATCACTAATAGCAAAAACCTTTCCTCCCATTGCTCTAATGATATTATTAAATCCAGCACATATTCCAAGTATTGGTATATCATTATCAATTGCATATTTAGCAGCTTTTATTTCGTATTCATCACTAGATAAACCGCCTTGAATTATTATGCCATCACACTTATCAATTAACGAATATAAATCGTCTAACTCAGATTGCGAAAAATATGAATTATCTATTATTTCATCCGATGTACAAAATTTATTTGATATTTTTGTTGGCAATATCCCTATAGCAAGACCACCATTTCTTAATATCTCATTTCTAACCCCGTCATAAACTATTTGTTGTGTAAATAACTCCTGATCACAAAAAATATTTGGTTTACTTACTATTCCTATTATTGGTTTATTATACATGTCCATTATTTATCACTTCCATTCTTTTTTATAATTTCAATCTCATCTTTAGAAACAACATTAATATATTTTATATTATTATCAATATTTAATCTAGTAATCTCAGTTAGATTTAATTCTTTTTTTATAAATTCCTCTACTGTACTTTTTGATATTGATTTATTGTTTTCACACTTCTTTTTCATATAATAATTAGAACAATAATAATAAACCTTACCTTTAGATGTTCTCTTTATCATATTACTGCTACAACATTTACACTTTAAAATCCCAGATAATAAGTCAATACTTCCATCTTTATTTACTTTAGACTTCCTATCTAAAATTTCTTGAGCTTTATCAAAATCTTCTTTACTTATAATTGCTTCGTGATGATTTTCAGTAATAATCCAATTTTCTTTGTCTAACTTTATTTTCTTATCAATCCTATAATTTAGTTTTCTTTTCTTACCTTGAAATAGTGTTCCTGTATAATTTTCATTTCTTAATATTGAATTCACCATTTCAGGATTCCACTTTTTCATTATAGTTGTATCTTTGTCCGTATTAATTTTTAAATACTCACTTGGAGTTAATATGTCATTATCGTTTAAAAAGTCAGCAACTTCTCTTCTACTTTTTCCGTTAAGTATCATATTAAATATTTTTTTAATTATATGCGCTACATTTTTATCAATTAAAAATTAATGTTTACCTTTTGGATCTTTTATGTATCCATAGAGTGCTAATTTACCAGTAAATTCACCATTATATTTCTTCACTATTAAATAACTTCTTACTTTCTTGGATATATCTTTTGCATACATATCATTAAATAAATTCTTTAATGGTAAATAATCATCACCATAGTAATCTGATGAATCAATTTGACAATTTTCATCTACTAAAATTACAGATACTCCCATAGCAGGAAATATTACATCTATATAATTACCTGTTTCAATATAATTTCTACCAAGTCTTGATAAATCTTTTATAATTATTACATCTATCTTCTTGTTTTTTATATCTTCGAACATTCTTTGAAATTTCGGTCTGTTAAAGTTAGTACCAGAATATCCGTCATCTATATAATAATCAACCAATTTATATTCTTTATGTTCTTTTAAATAGTTATCTATAATTAGTTTTTGATTAGTTATACTATTAGATTCTTTTTCATTGCTAAATTCTTCTTTTGATAAACGAAGATATGCAGCTACTTTATGCTTTTGCATTATATCACCTATTATATTGATTTTCTTCAGTAATTAACCTTCTATATCGTTCCTTTTTATAAAATCATCATATACCCATTCCGGAGCATAATCAAAAATATGTATTAGTTCTTCAACCAATTCTTTTTTTGACATTTTATTTATAAACTTAATCGCCTTTTTATATTCATTTTCTTGGTATTCTTCATACTCTTCTTGTAATCTATTTTGTTCATCTTCAAACTCTCTAGCACTTCCCGGAACAACACTAAAATACGTAGCAACAATATGTTTACATATTATTCTTTTTCCATTTGCTAAAGGACAGTTACAAGTTGATTTTCTTGACTTTTCTAAATTTAAATATACATTATATTCTTTAGTTCCACTAGCAATACTAGTATATTCTATATCATTAATTTTTTTAATGTCTCTTATTTTCTTACTTTTATAGTAATCTAATCCTCTCCAACATGATGAACCACTTGCACTTGATATAATTCCCATATTCTTAATACCTCTACTATCCTTCAGTTTCCTCTAATAACAAATCAAAGTCTGATTTATATAGTTTATCTTGCTTTATTCTATATTTTTCAAATTCAGTTAATGCTTTATCGCAAGCTATTTCGTGTGATATTTTACCTGCATCATTTAATATATCTCTATCATCAGATAATAAAAATTTATCTATTCTAGTTGCCCAATCTTCCATTGTCATAGGAATATGTCTTCTTGCCCTATTTTCAGCAATTTCTAAAAAGGCACTTACAATTCCTTCTAAATCTTGAAGTTCATCTTTTGATAAATAATTCTTAGCAATTACAACATCTGATTCCATAATTTTACCATTAGGAGATTTTTTCCAAGAAGTAAGCCCCATGTTTTCTTTTTCTGAATCTGCTCTACTATAAATAATTTCTGCTGCAGTTTGACGAGATACTGCATAATGCATTTTATTTTGAACTTTTTTAAAAAACTCTATTGATATAGGAGACTTTGAATCATAATCAATACTTGTTGCATAAATGTCCGTGATTTTTTGATAAAATCTTCTTTCAGATAGCCTTATTTCTCTTATTTCTTCTAACAATTTTTCAAAATAATCTTTATCTATAAAAGATCCATTTTTCATTCTTTCCTTATCTAAAACATAGCCTTGGATAGTGAAAGTTTTCAATATATTGGTAGCCCATCTTCTAAATTGAGTTGCTCTTAAAGAATTCACTCTATATCCTACTGAAATAATTGCATCTAAATTATAAAATTCAACATGTCTTTTTACTTGTCTATTTCCTTCTTTTTGAACTAATTCCATTTTGGAATAAGTTGAATCTTTATCTAACTCTTTTTCATTATAAATATTAATTAGATGCTTTGCTATTGCTGGTTGTTCTACATTAAATAATTCCGCCATAGCTTTTTGAGTCATCCATAAAGTTTCATTTTCGTATCTTACTTGTATGCCTTTATCTTTTTCTTGTACTTTAAATGTTATAAATTCTTCAGCGCTACTTCTAATTATTAAATCTTTTACCATATTCTTTCTCCTTTCTAAAGTTTTCCATAAGTCGTTATTTCCCCTATTTTCTTTAAAATTTTATCATTTTTCATCTATAAAATGTAAAAAGAAATCTGATTTAAAACCTTTATTTATAAGTCTTTCTAGGAAGTTTTCCATAAGTCGTTATTTCCCAGTTGATGCTCGTCGATGGTAAACCTTTTGTGTTTTCATCCATCTTTTTATTTTTTCTCATTTCTCTTTTTTGATACATATCCATTATTTATCACTTCCATTCGTTTTTATAATTTCAATTTCATTATTAGAAACAACACTAATATATTTTATATTATTATTTATATTTAATCTAGTAATCTCATTTATATTTAATTCTTTTTTAATAAATTCCTCTACTATACTTTTTGATATTGATTTATTGTTTTCACACTTCTTTGTTCTATAGTAATTAGAACAATAATAATAAACATTACCTTTAGATGTTCTCTTTATCATATTACTGCCACAACATTTACACTTTAAAATCCCAGATAATATATCAATACTTCCATCCTTATTTATTTTGGATTTCCTATCCAAAATCTCTTGAACTTTGTCAAACTTTTCTTTGCTTATAATTGCTTCGTGATGATTTTCAGTAACGATCCAATTTTCTTTGTCTAACTTTATTTTCTTATCAATCCTATAATTTAGCTTTCTTTTCTTGCCTTGAAATAGTGTTCCCGTATAGTTTTCGTTTTTCAATATTGAATTCACCATTTCAGGATTCCACTTTTTCATTATAGTTGTATCTTTCTCCGTATTAATTTTTAAATACTCACTTGGAGTTAATATATCATTATTATTTAAAAAGTCAGCAACTTCTCTTCTACTTTTTCCATTAAGTATCATATCAAATATTTTTTTAATTATATGTGATACATTTTTATCAATTAAAAACTTATGTTTATCTTTCGGATCTTTTATATATCCATAAGGTGCTAATTTACCAACAAACTCTCCATTATATTTCTTTACTATTAAAGAACTTCTTACTTTCTTTGATATATCTTTTGCATACATATCATTAAACAAATTTTTTAATGGTAAATAATCGTCACCATAGTAATCTGATGAATCAATTTCACAATCTTCATCTGCTGAAATTACAGATACTCCCATAGCAGGAAATATTACCTCTATATAATTACCTGTTTCAATATAATTTCTACCAAGTCTTGATAAATCTTTTATAATTATTACATCTATTTTCTTATTTTTTATATCTTCTAACATTCTTTGAAATTCTGGTCTATTAAAATTAGTACCTGAATATCCATCATCTATATAATAATCTACTAATACATATTTTTTATTATTTTCTAAATATTTATCTATAATTAGTTTTTGATTAGTTATACTATTGGATTCTTTTTCATTACTAAATTCCTCTTTTGACAAACGAAGATATGCTGCTGCTTTATATTTCATCATATTATTACAACTTTCTATAAAATTTCACAAAAAAGATTTTGTTCTTCTTTTTTTATTTCATTTTCAATTATCCACTTTATGTCTTCTATTGATTTATCAATATTAAATATACCATTACCAACTGGATAATAAACGGGATAAACTTTATATTTGTTTTTATTAATTTCTATTTCATGACAGGTTTTCCTATTTTCAGATACTGATATCTTTTTATTTAAAATAATAGAACTAACTTGATTACCAAAAGTGATGATTACTTTTGGTTTTATTATATCTATTTCTTTAAATAGTAAATTAAGATATTTTTTTAATACTTCATCTGATAATGGTCTTGCATCTACTTGCGTACATTTTCCTAAATTGGTAATAAATAATTTATTATTAGCTATTTCTTCATAAACATAATCACAAAATTCATAATCCCAGTCTTTTGGTTTCTTTTCTTTAATTTTGTTAAACGTTTCTTCGCATAATAAATTAACTTTATAAAATAATTTCCATATATTTTTAGTCCCTAACCATGGAGACTTTCTCCCTTTCCAAGATTTATCACTTGCAATATTTTTACCAGTAGGATTCATAAAAACAAAACAAATATCGGGACATTCTTCGCATCCACCATTATATATAGAATCTAATTCCTTAGCACCATATTTAACTTGTAATTTATCATAATCTTTTCTTAAATCTTCTATTTTCAAAATATTCACCTTCTTATATAAAAGTTTTTCATAAGTCGTAATTACCTCTATTTGTTTGGATTTTTATTATTTTTTACCTATAAAATGTAAAAAGAAATATGCTTTAAATCCTTTATTTATAAGCATTTGTGGGAAGTTTTTCATAAGTCGGTATTTCCCAGTTGATATGGGAATTAGAAAAACTTTTTTCTTCTTTACCTTTACCAGTTTTAATTGGCTTGTTGACCTCAACAACCCAATCCTCTTCACTTGAAACACTATTATTTGCTGATAAAATTGCTTTATCTATTACTTTTTGAAAATTTCTCCAATCTTTATATTCTAAAACTTTTTGTAATTCACGGGCAAACCAAAATTCATTGTCATAATCATCAGTATGCTTTATATTTTCAAAAGTATTGCTGGTATACTTATCACTAATTTTCTTCATTGTTACCTCCATTTCTATTAATTTCAATTAAAAAGTGTAAAAACTTTTTTAATAATATTATTTATTTATAAGTGATTGCGAGTGGTTTTACTTAAATCCGTATCACCCAGTTGATATGGGAATTAGAAAAACTTTTTTCTTCGTTCATACTTTTCACTTCCCTCTATCTATTTTCAAATTTATAAATTGCTTTTTTATCTTATTTTAGTCTTTATTAATCCACAAATAAACGCCATCTTGATTCTCTGGTTTATATTTCAAACCACATTTAACATAAAAATCTCTATTGCCGTTAGTAGGAGAAGCTTCCAATTGAAATAAATCTCCCTCATTAAGCGTCTTGTTCAATTCTTTTATTAATGTAGTAACAATCAACTTGCCTATTCCTTTTCCATGGTAAGCCTTACTTACTATAATATCAGTTAACATTCCCTTTAAAACATAATCGCCTACAATTCTACCCATACCTATACATTTGCCTTTATCAAATATGGATATATTAATCATAGATTTTTTTAAAGCTCTCTCTGCTTGTCCTTCTTTTATTTGTTTCCAACCTAATTCACTTCTTAACATCAAATAATCTTTAGCATTAATAAAATACTCTATTTTAAGATTCATCTTTTTAACCTTCTTATTTTTGTTCTTCTCATTGTTCATTGGACTCTAAATAATTAACTTTTTTGTTTGTTGAAATTGCATATTCTATTTCAGATTTAGTGCTATCTCCTATATAACCACCAACATTTACAACAAATATTTCATCTGCCATATCAATTTTTCGTTTGTGCATATCATCTAACATTTCTTTTGTCTTTGTTAATGTCCCCTCATCCATGTTTTCCCAAACTTCAGAATCTCCTGAGTGTCCAAATAGTCCAACAGAAATTACAATGTTTCCTTGTAAGGTCAGCTATTTTTGTGCTTTTAAAAATTCATCTTTGAATCTAGTAGAACCGCACAAAGTTATTACTTTATATTTTTTTATCATATTTACCCTCATATATTACTCTCAATTATAACTCTTTTTTCCTATAAAGCTCTTTGTATTCTTGATATCCATGTTTAGAATAAAATATGTCGCTTTCTAGATAATCTTTTGCAAGGTGTACATGTAGTTCTTTGTACCCTTTTTCTCTTGCGAAATTTTCAGCGGTTTCCAACAGCCTGCCTCCAATTCCTTTTCTCTTTAAATCAAATCTAACATAAAGTCTAGATAAAAACACATTTCCTTCATCATCTATTTTAGTTCCAATGCATCCAATCACTCTATCAAATTCGTCTACTGCAATCCAAAAAGCTTGTCCCTTATCTAAATAATTCTGTTTTATATCCAACAAATCCTCGTTTAATTTAGGAACTCTTCCTAAAGCATTCTTTGCACTTAAAACCATGTATATTAGGTCATCGCGATATCTATCTTCAAACTCTTTTATTAGCACTTTATTATCCTCCTAAATCCGTTTTATTCTCCTCACTATTATATAATATTTTTGTAAAATTGTATATACTAAAGCGGGTAAGTATTATAACTTCCCGCTATACATTATATAATAATTGGCCCTATTTGTTTATTTTGTAATGCCAGCTTCATAGTATCTACTAATTTTGTGTAGTCATATACTAAAGATTTTGGCTTTTTTTCTGGATCATCTTGTGTAAATGGAATAAAGTATATATTTTTCGTATTTAAAAGTTTTAAAATATTTTCACCATTTGCACCCATTCCATCATTTGTTGCTACACCTAATACTACTGGTTTATTGTTCCTAATATGCCCTTTTATAGCCATAAGAACAGGCGTATCTGTGATGCCGTGTGCAAGCTTGGCTATAGTATTTCCTGTGCAAGGTGCTACAACAATAATATCTACTAAGTTTTTTGGGCCTATTGGCTCAGCCTTAGAAATAGTATCCACTATCTCCTCACCTGTTTCATCTTTTAGTAGAGTTATAGTATCCTCGGGTGTACCAAACCTATTTGTCTCTGTCAAAATACTATACGATACTATAGGTAATATTTTTTCTACTCCCTCAGCCTTTAACATATCTATTTCAGGCTTCACCTTAGATAAATTACAAAATGATCCCGTTATCCCTAGTCCTACTTTTAAGTTTTTTAGCATAATTTACCTCCGGCATATTATATTTTATGCCAGAGGTTGGGACATGTGATTTAAAATCTTCTAATTAATCCTACAACTTTTCCAAGTATTTGCACATCTTTTACAATGATTGGTTCCATTGTATCATTCTCAGGTTGTAGTCTTATATGTTCTTTTTCTTTATAGAAAGTTTTAACAGTAGCTTCGTTGTCTACTAAAGCTACTATAATTTGCCCATTTTCTGCAGTTTGACATTTAGATACTATAATATAATCTCCTGAGAAAATTCCAACATTTATCATGCTATCGCCTTTAACTTTAAGCATGTATGTTCCTTCAGCTTTTGTATTTTGTTTTACCATACTTGAAGGTAGTTTTACATATTCTTCTATATTTTCTTCAGCAAGAATTGGAAGACCTGCTGCCACTTGACCAACAAGTGGTATTTCCAGCATGTCTGGATCTTTTGCCTCAGCTACACTTTCACCTGTAACTTTCAACGCTCTTGTTTTTAAGTTTCCTTTTTTTATATACCCTTTTTCTGCTAAACGAGATAAATATAAGTGTACTGATGATGTAGATTTTAGTCCAACGGCCTTACAAAGTTCTCTTACAGAAGGTGGATATCCAACCTCTTTAACTTGTTTCCTTATATAATTTAAAATATTTAGTTCATTTTGACTTAATTCACTATCATTTTTTTCCATAACAAACCTCCAAAACTTATGTTTGTTTTATTATATATTATACAAATACAAATGTCAAACAAAAGTTTGTATTTTTTAAAAAATTATAAAAAAATTAGAGCTTTAGCTCTAATCTAACTTCTGGCTGTGTACTTTAAGTAGCTGCCATTATATATTTCATGAAATTTATTAACGTGTTCAAAACTTTTTGGAACTACAAAACAAGTGGCCTTTTCAAACGTGCATACTTCAGCTTTTTCAAGAAGGTCTGCAACAAAGTAGCTACAAACAAATTTGTTTTCAAAAGTTACTGGTATTTTAAAAAATCTAGGAATTATACCCAAGAAATCATATTTGTAATCATTCATATTCGCTTCCATTTCCTCTAAAACTTTTTTTACATTTTCGTATTGTTTATCTGTAACTTCAATCTCATATATTCTACAAAGTGTTTTGTTAAATTTTTTGAAAAAACTTCCATCACTTGTTTCTACAACAAATCCTGCATTAAAAATATTGTATAAATTTCGTCTTCCAAAGCTATACATAGTATTACAGTCCTTCTGTAAAGAAATTGAAACATGACTATATTTGTACCTTGTAAAAAATTTTATTAATTTTGATGGTATAGTGTTTGTGTGCATTAAAAGCACATATATTTTTTTCATTATATCTCCTTATTATATAGCCTTTACATAGCTAGTATGATATCACAAAAGTATACAGCTTGCAATGAAAAGAGCTAATTATTATAAAAAAGAGGTCGACAAAAATCGACCTTAATGAGTATTATCTTCCAAAGAAAACTCCTATAGCTTTTGCTGTTCTTACTAGTGGATTGGTTTCAATATCTAGAACTCTTGGTATTCTTTCTTTAGGAAATTCCATCTTTTTCATAGACTCTCCATCCATTCCAACTATATATCCTGATTCCCCGTTTACAAGAAGATTAAATGCATAGTTTCCTTGTTGTGCTGCAGTTATTAAATCTGCATGCGTAGGATGGCCTCCTCGTTGGGTATGTCCTAATACTACATGTCTACATTCTATTCCCGTTTTTTCTTCTATTTGGTTTGCAAGCTTTTCTGCTACACCACCATATCTTTTTTGTTCAAAACTATCATTTAATAGTTTTGCTACTGTTTCACTTTTTCCCATCTCTTTTGCAGATTCAGCAACTGTAATAATTGCTGATCTTTTTCTTGACGTTATTTCCTTTACTTTGTCACATACTTTTTCTAAATCATAATCTAGCTCTGGCAAAAGTATAATATCTGCACCTGCTGCAAATCCACCATAAAGTGTTAAATATCCTGATGTTCTTCCCATTACTTCTACAACAATTACTCTTCTATGTGAGTCTGCTGTACTTCTTATTCTAGTTGTTCCTTCAACAACATTGCTAACAGCTGTATCAAAACCAATTGTAGGATTACTTGCTGCCATATCATTATCTATTGTTTTTGGTATTCCTATTGTAGGCATTCCTCTTTCATTTATTACTCTTGCAGAATCTAGAGTTCCATCTCCACCTATTACTATAAGTCCTTCTACTCCTAGTTTTCTTAGAGCAGCTATAGAATCCTCTGTTTTATCTTCATATTTCATAGTATCCCTATCTACCAAATAATAGAACGGACACTCCTTGTTAGATGAACCTAAAACAGTTCCTCCCATATGTTCAATATTTTCTACGTTTTCTGGTGTAAGCTCTTTATAATATCCCTCTACAAAGCCTCTGTATCCATCAATTATACCAACGACCTCAACCCCAAGTTGATGGGCGCTCATTACTACTGATTTTATTGCTGCATTAAGCCCTGGACAATCTCCTCCAGCTGTCATTATTGCGATTTTCTTTAGCATCTTAATTCCTCCTTATTTTCATTTAAAATGAAATCGTTTTTGTTTCTTTTATCTCATCATTAATGTATACTGTAATTTTTGCAGATGTAAATCCGTTTACATCAACCGTAAAATCTTCAAATGTCTCTCCCGTTCTCGTATACGTTCTTTCGCGAATTGTTTGAGTTACTCCTTCGACTTGTGCAGTAACCTTAACATTAATACTTTCATCAGTTATTCCTTCGGCAAGAGTACTTAATGAAATAGTTATTGTTTTTGTTTTTTCAAGTCTGTTTATAGTAAGCTCTACTGTGCTTCCTTCTGCTATCTCCGCATTTTCTTTTACGCTTTGGCTTAAAACTACACCATCAGCTTTACTTATATCATTTGCGTATGATATTGTAACTTTTAGTTTTTTATCTTCCAAAGCAGTTTTTGCTTTCGTTTCAGTGTTTCCAATAACACTTGGAACTATAACTAAAATCTTTCCATCGCCTTCGCTTACTTCAATCTTTACTTTAGTTCCTATTGGTATTTGCTCTCCCTTTTTAATATTCTGTGATATTATTAAATTTTTATCTATTTTTTCGTTTTTTACAAATTCAAATTCTGGCACAAGTCCTATAGATTCTAATTCGTATTTTGCTACAGTGTAGTCCTTACCAACTACTTCTATCATTTCGATCTTTTTAACGCCCTTACTAACAACTACTTCCATAGAATTGGCTCTTAAAGGCTCTCCTTCTTTTACAGACTGCTCAATTATATAGCCTTCTGCGACTTCATCGTTTTCTTCATATCTACTTACAGATATTATAAGACCTTGCGCTTCATATTTAGTTTTCATATCCTCGTATTTTTCACCTACAAGTTTAGGAGCTTTTTCCACCTTTATTTCGTTTTGTATTCTGTTTTCATTTATTGTAGAAATTAAGTTTCCTACTAATATACCAAAACCAACTACAACTAAGGCAATTATTATTATAACTATTGTTGTCTTTACTTTAGATTTCTTTTCTTTCTTTGCTTTCTCATCTTTTTGTTCTTCTATTTCAGAGAGCTTCATTCCGCTTCTAGACGTTTTTCTAGAGCTTATAACTTCTGATGGAATTTCATCTGCTATAGATGGTCTCTCATCATCCTTAAGTCCTATTATCGGAACTATTTGAGTACTGCTCATGTTAGTATCTTTACTTCTACTTAAATGTCCATCTTCTCTACTATTTATTGCCGCAAATATATCGTCTAAAATTTCTGCTGCTGTTTGGTATCTATCTGCAGTATTTTTTTCCATAGCTTTTAATATAATATCATTTAACATTTGAGATATAGATGGTACTATTTCTTTTGGAGATAAAGGTGTTTCTTGTATTTGCTTTAAAGCAACAGTAACTGGGCTATCCGCATTAAAAGGTAATACTCCTGTAGCCATTTCATACATTACAACTCCTAAAGAATATATATCTGATTTCTCGTCTGTATAACAGCCTTTAGCATGTTCTGGCGAAAAATAATGTACCGATCCAATTGTTGATGCCGAACTTGTTATTGTGTCTTTAGAGCTCATTTTAGCAATTCCAAAATCTGTAACTTTTGCTATTGTATTATTGTTTGCTAGCACTATATTTTGCGGTTTTATATCTCTATGTATTATCTTAGCACTATGTGCTGCCTCAAGTGCAGAAGCAATTTGGCTTGCAAATTTTAATGTAATCTCGTTAGATAATTTACCGTTTTTATCTATGAAATCTTTTAGGGTGTCTCCCTCTAAATATTCCATTACAATATAGTTTATGCCATTTTCTTCCCCAACATCATACACTGATACTATATTTGGATGTGTTAAAGATGCTGCTGATTGTGCTTCCGCTCTGAATCTTTTCACAAATTCAGCATCTTTTGAAAATTCATCTTTTAGCACCTTTACTGCCACAAATCTATTAAGTAGATTACATCTAGCTTTATATACTGTGGCCATACCCCCCATGCCAACTTCTTCTAGCATTTCGTATCTGTTTCCTAAAGTTTTGCCTACTAGATTCAATTTATATCCCCCTTTATACTTCTATATACATTACAGTAGTGTTATCATATCCGCCTTTGTCATTTGCAAGATTTATAAGATTTGTACAAATCTTTTCCTTAGCACTACCGTTTATAGTCATAAAAATTTCTTCATCTGTATTTGCTCCTGTAAGTCCATCTGTACATAACAAGAACTTTCTTCCATACATATTTTCTAATTTATTTGCTTCGAAGTTAATAGACTTCGTAACACCTAAAGCCCTTAATAGCACATGTCTTTCAGGATGAGTTTTTGCCTCTTCTTTAGATATTATATTGTCTTTGACTAGAGCATTTACATATGTATCGTCTTCTGTAATTTGCTCTATCTTGTCTTCTAGTACTTCATATATCCTAGTATCACCAATACTTATGTGATAGCCATCATTTCCATCTACATAAAGAAGTGATATTGTTGTTCCCATATCTTTATATGTTTTATTTTGTTTATTCATTTCATATACACATCTGTTTGCGTATTTTACTGCCATTTTAAGAACTTCTTGTATGTTTTGGGCATCGTTTATATGATCTTTATAATACTCTACAACTTTTTCTGCTGCAGTTCTGGAAGCTACCTCGCCACTATTTGCTCCGCCTATACCGTCTAATACCATATAAATTTCCACACCAAGACGCGGGCTATATGTTAACATATAGTCCTCGTTATTCTCTCTTTTTTTACCTACGTTAGTCTCAGAATAAAAAATATTAAACACCTCTTTTTAGTTACCATTTTCCAAATGTTTTTGTCTTAATTGTCCACAAGCCGCATCAATGTCTGAACCAAGTTCACGTCTTACTGTTGCAACGACCCCTGAACTATTTAAAATATTCATGAATTTATCTACATCTTGAGGTTTACTTTTTTTGTACTTGCCATTTACTATTTCGTTTACTGGTATTAGATTTACATGAGCTATCATTCCACGAAGTAGTTTTGCTAAATCTCTAGCCGTGTTCTCATCATCATTAACACCTGCTATTAACGCAAATTCAAAACTAATCCTTCTACCAGTTTGTATTATATAATATCTACAAGCATCTAGCAACTCTTTTATGCTATATTTATTTGCTACCGGCATAATTTCACGTCTTTTTTCGTCCGTTACAGCATGAAGTGATATGGATAAAGTAGCTTGTAACTTTTCGTCAGCAAGTCTTTTTATATTATCTACTAAACCAGAAGTAGAAATACTGATATGTCTTGCACCAATACCTAGACCCTCTGGACAATTTATTAATTTTACAGACCTTACTACATTATCGTAATTATCTAATGGTTCTCCTATACCCATATATACTACATTAGATATTTTTTCATTCATGTATTTTTCTACTGTAATAATTTGTCCTTCTATCTCTGATGCTAGAAGATTTCTTGTCCAACCATTTTTTGTAGATGCACAAAATTTGCACCCCATTTTACATCCAACTTGAGTAGAAACACATAATGTGTTTCCATGATTATATCTCATAAATACTGCTTCTATTGCATCATTGTCTGAAAGCTTAATTAAAAACTTATGTGTATCATCTTTTTGAGATACTTGTACTTGCAATACTTCTAAATCCAGTATATATGCACTTTCTTTTAATTTTTCTCTAAGAGATTTAGATATGTCTGTCATATCGTCAAAAGAAGCTACGTGCTCTCTATGAATCCACTTAAATATCTGTTTTGCGTGAAATTTCTTTTCACCAATAGACTCTATATAATCTACTAATTCTTCTAATGTTAGTTCATTTATATTTAGCATTTCTTATTCCTTTCAAATTATGTATATATTATATAATGTAAATGTGGAATAATCAAGAAGATTGCAAAAACTTTAGTAAAGTAACTTTAGTTTAACTCTAAGCTCCATGTACTTGTTTTTCAGTTCTCTATCCACTTTACATTTTACATAATTTGTGATAAAATACCATGGACAAGATAACTAACTGATAAAATAATTTTTTAAGGAGTAAAAATATGAATACTTCCCCTACGATGGTATCTTGCGATTTAATTCGCCTCATAGTATTAGACGATTATGATCGCTGGTACAAGTTGTTGCAAGAATCTGAACATGCTAGAGACTTTGTACGCAGCCATCAAGAACAACTCAAAGAGCTTTCATCTAGTAAACTCTGCGAAGTTCGTTTAGGTCTCGAACACAGCTTGACCACGTCTCAGATAGAAGACTATGCTAAATCTGCATTTTCGCAAAGTCAAATGAAATGTATCCGAGAAGCTTACAAAAAAGGACTGTCCAAGGAACAAGTTTGTGTATTCTTATCTGCAGAGTTTAGCAAGTCTCAAATGCAAGAAATAATATTCGGTTTTCTATACGGACTTTCCATAGAGCAAGTAAAATCCTATGCTAATCCAACTTATGACTTCGCCACCATGTATGATATGCGAAACAAATTAGAACAAGAACACAAAATCAATAAGCTTTATGACCTTATGAACAATTTTTAATTGTTTCATATAACTAAAGCAAAAACTACTTAATGTTAAATAACACTAAGTAGTTTTTTATTAATTAAATCTTTCCTTTTCTTTAACCTTGCCACCACGGATATATTCTGCTGCTGTCATAAGTCTTGTTCCTGGTGCTTTAATTTTTAAGAAATTTACATATCCATCTTTGCATCTAACTACAAACAAATTCTTTTTATCATTAAGCTCTACTATTTCACCAAGCTCAGCTTCATATTTTGACTCATAGTCTACTCGTTCTGCTTCATATACTTTATATGTTCTTTCTTCGTCCAATTTACACCATGCTCCAGGAAATGGATTCGTGCCACGTATTATGTTGCAAATTGAATCTGCAGTATCATTAAAGTCTATTCTTGAGTTGTCTTTAGAAAGCATAGGTGCTATCGTAAAGTCATCTGGCTGTTTTGCTCTATCTAACTTTCCACCGTTTTGAATAAGTCTTTCTAAATCTGCAACTAATGTTTTTGCACCAACTGCCATTAATTTGTCATGAACCGTCTCATATGTGTCTTTAGGTTCTATTGCAACCCTTGATATTGTTATCATATCTCCTGTATCCATGCCTTCATCCATATACATTGTAGTAACACCAGTTTCTCTATCTCCATTTATCACCGCCCATTGAATTGGTGCTGCTCCTCTATATTTTGGAAGTATCGAGCCATGAACATTGATACAACCATACTCTGGGAATTCCAAAATTTCTATAGGCAATATTCTGCCATATGCTACAACTATAATTATGTTTGGATTCCACTCTTTTAATTTTTCCATTACCGCCGGATTGTTTTTTACTTTTCCCGGCTGGTATACTGGTATGTTATTTTCTATAGCATATTCCTTTACTGGAGGAGGAGTAAGCTTCATACCCCTACCTTTCGGTTTATCCTCTCTACAAAATACTCCTACAACATTAAAGTCATTTTTAACCAATGCTTCTAAATGTGTCTTTGCAAAATCCGGAGTACCCATAAAAACAATTCTTAAATCTTGTTTTTTCATATTTACCTCTTACTTTTTTTATTCTTTTTATTTTTAGCTTGTTGTTCTTGTTTTTCTATTTCTTGTTTGCTAGCCATAATTTCTTCCTCTGTTAAAGTATACATATCATATGCTTTATCTATAAAAAGTATACCGTCTAGGTGATCTATTTCATGACTTAATACAACCGCTTCCAAATCCTTAGCTTTTATTCTTATCCTCTTTCCATCAAGATCAAAAGCTTCTACAATAAGAGTTTCCGGTCTATCTACATTTCCAAATACATTTGGAAAACTCAAGCAACCTTCCTCTCCAGTTTGTTTACCACTTGCCTTTTTTATAACAGGATTTATTAATACTTTTGGTCCCTCACCAATATCTATTGTTATTATTCTTTTAAGAATACCAACTTGAGGTGCAGCTAGTCCTACTCCATCAAATTTGTACATTGTATCTAGCATGTCTATTGCAAGCTCACGAATTTTATTATCTATAGTTTCAACTTCTCTTGAACGTTTTCTTAAAACTTCATCTTTATCATATCTTACATTTCTTATTGCCATATTTACTCCTCTAACCCATTTTTACTGGATTCTTAATTACTGAAATATTTACATTCCTATTCTTTATTTTATCATATTTTTCAAGATTTTCATATATATTATCTAAAACTTTTGTATCTATATTGGCTTTAAGGATTATTTGAACCCTATACTTGCCATTTATTCTGCTTATATATGGCACCTTTGGAGAATATATTTGTATACTTCCATCATTATTTTTTTCAAATATACTATGCAATTTTTTGCTATCATTTATAACTGACTCTTTATACCTGCCGTTAAGCTCTATATCTATTATGTCTATATAAGGAGGGTAATTTGCCATTTTTCTAAAATTAATTTCCTTTTCATAAAAATATTTATATGAATTATTATACACAGCTTCTAACACATAATTTTCAGTGTCATAAGCTTGCATTATTACCCTACCTGGTTTAGAGCCTCTGCCAGCACGTCCAGCAACTTGTAACAAATTTGAAAACGTTCTTTCTGATGCATTATAATCATTACCCAAGTTATAATCTGCATTAATTATCCCAACAAGTGTTACATTTTCTATATCATGCCCTTTACTTATCATTTGGGTTCCAACTAATACGTCTATATTATCCTGTTTAAATTTGTCTAATATGTCTTCATGTGAACCTCTTTTTACAGTAGTATCCATATCCATCCTAGCTGTCTTTATTCCAGGAAAAGTTTCTAACAACTCTTTTTCAACTTTTTCGGTTCCTATGCCGCTAAGTTCAATATTTTGACTGCCACAATACATGCACGTATCCTTTAAAGTCTCACAGTATGAGCAATAATGGCATAGCAAAAGACCATTTTGTCTATGATAAGTTAAGTTCACATCACAATTTGGGCACCTTATAGCCTTTCCGCAATCTTTACACGTTATGTATGAAGAAAATCCTCTTCTATTTAAATATATAAACGTTTGCTCATTATTTGAAATATTTTTCTCAATTTCCTCTTTAAGCCTATTAGATAAAACCCTAGATTTGTTGTTTACTGCTTCCAATTTCATATCTACAATTTCCATCTTAGGCATAGTTATATTTTCAGGTCTTTGTAGCATTTCGTAATAATCTATCTTACCTGTTTTGGACTTATACATAGTGGATATCTCAGGCGTAGCCGAACCTAATAATAACACGGCATTTTCCATATATGCAATACGAGTTGCCACCTCTTTTGTATTATATCTTGGTGTAGATTGCGACACATAGCTTGGATCATGTTCTTCATCCATAACAATTAAGCCTATATTTTTAAGTGGTACAAATAACGCAGAACGGGGTCCTATTACAATTCTGGCTTGTCCTTTTACTATTCTCTTAAATTCTGTTTGTTTTTCTGTAAGCGTCATCTTACTATGTAGCACAGATACTACATCCCCAAAGCGAGATATAAATCTACGTTTAGTTTGGGTAGTTAAAGATATTTCTGGTACAAGTACTATAGCCGTTTTATTAAGCCTTAAACATTCTTCTATAGCCTGAAGATATACCTCAGTTTTCCCGCTTCCTGTAACACCTAAAAGGAGGGATACATTAAATTTTCCTATATTTATTTTATCTATTAGACTATCTATTACTTTTTTCTGTTCCGCAGTTGGTATAAGCTTTTTAGTTTTAGGAATAGATGAAAAATCTATCACATCTACATCCTCCTTAAAACAAGTTATATAGCCTTTTTCTTCAACCGTTTTTACTATAGCTCGAGAGATTCCAAGTGAATTTATTATATCTTCAAGTGGAATTTTACCTATATTAATTAACTCTCGTAGTAATTTTATGTGTTTTGCGCTAGTAATTTTTTTATTCTCAATATCTTGTTCTATAATTTTGCTTTCTACCGCAAGCTTTACTACTGTCATCTGTTTTCCATTTATTTTCTTTTCTTTTAATTTGTCCGATGACTGAGGCAGCATAAGTTTTAACGCTGTATATACATTACAAAAGTACATTTTTGATATCCATTTAGCAAGCTTAAGCTTATTTTCATCTAAATAGCTCTCACTGTCCAATATTTGAGTTATACTTTTTAACTTTTCTATATCTTTGTTATAATCGTCTACTAACTTTACAATTATTCCTTCAACGCTTCTACCTTTTCCATTTCCAAAATTTACTAGGACTCTTTTTCCAATTTGCACATTTTCTTCATCTTTGTCATTTACTAGATAATCATAAACCTTGTTTAGCTTTTTAGTAGCATTATCTATTAATACTTTTGCAATCATATATTCACCTCCTTATTATAAATGAGGGCTAAAATTAACCCTCATCAAAATCTGCCGCATACCATACTTCATATGCTCTTATTATTTTTGAGGTCACTTCGTCAGAAGTCATACTGGTTGTATCTATAACATAATCATAATTGTCTAGATTATGAATGTCTACACCGTAAAGTTTCAAGTATCTTTCTTGCTCTGAGGTCTCTCTTATTTTTATGGCCTCTTTTGCTTGCTCAACACTTGAATATTCTTCTTCCTTACCTCTATTTTTAGAAGCTTCAAATAGCCTTTTAGATGCAACATTCTCATCTGCTATCATATAGACTCTAAATGCATTCTGAGACAAATAAAAGCCAAGTCTTGCATCTATTACTATCTCACTACTACTATCTATGACTTCTTTTGTCTTTGCTTCTATATTTTTATCTATATCTGGATTATATTTGACATATTCATTGAACTGTACTAAATCCATATTATTGTCTCTTGCAAGTTCTCTAAAAGATTCACTTGCTTTGTATAATCTATATTCCAATTTACTTGCAAGCTTTGATGCTACTTCTGTTTTTCCGAACCGCAATGTTTCCAGATATACAAATCATTCGTTTTTTCATGATTTACTCCTAATTAAACTATATCTTCATCCTCAACTATAATATCTTGATTTACAACTTCAGCGTCTTGCTTTTCCACTTTAATTTTATCTTCTGCAATTTCTCTTGTTGCAATATCCACTGTATCAGTAATATCTGGGTCTCCTTCTTCTATTCTTCTTTCAGCAATTTGTCTAGCTCTTTTAGCTACTGCAATAGCTAGTTCATATCTTGTTCCTACTTTTGGCATAACTTCATTTACACTTGGTTTTGCTAACATAATCTTTCCTCCTAGTTAATACTATATAATTTTATCACAAGGACATATTATTTGCAAGTATATTTTATTGTGTGTAAGAAAAAGAAAAACTATACAGCCTACACTGATAACAACTCAATGCTATCCCTTTTTGAGGCACATTCTTTTATAAATAAAATATATTCTTATACTTGTATTTTTATTTTTTTTGATATACAATTAATTAAAGAAATTTCGGATTTACGGAGGATAAAAATGAGTAAGGCAGATTTGACACTCTTTAAAGAAAAATATAACACAAGTGATTATTTTGTAAGCGTTGTAGAATCACTTTTTAGTAAGCTTGTAGAATTTGAATATATTCCTGGTTCTAAGGTTTCATATTATATAAATAAGCTTATAGAAAATATTAATGAAATACGTTTCGGAAGTAATAATACGTATGATTATAAAAGCGGTTATTATGATGCTAATAAAAAAGAATTGTATATAAAGGATGAAAAAAATATTCCTGCTGTGTATTTACGTTTGCTATACGCTTTAACTGCAACAGAGGTTGATCCTGGAGTATATACTATAGGATATTCTACTACAAAATTAAGTAAAGATAGCTACAAATTATCTTATACAAACTTTGGTATAAATCGTGCTATAATGGCAAATTTAGTATATAAGCTTTGTAATTTAATACCTACTAGTCTACAACTTACACCAACTTTAAAAACACACTCTCACGACTTTTTAGGTTTTAAAATCGAATCGGCTAATGAGCTATACAGCTTAGAGGGCAAACTATTATCTGAACTTTGTTTTGTTTTAGATTTAGATTGCGAGCTTCTGTACTCCGGGCTATTTTCTAAAAATGTTGTAAAATATCTAGATAATGTATTTAGTAAAAAAGATTTCACAGATAAAGAAAAATTCCTTAAGCTTTTTGATAATATAAGCAGAAAATATAACACATATAACAAGTTAGCTTTCTTATCTAACAAGTTAAATGATAATTATATAGAATATAAAAAGAATATATTAAAAAATAACGTAGATATCATAATAAAAGATCAAGAAGCAATTGAGGCTAATATTAATTCCGTTATATTAAACTTATATAATAGCGAAAACAGCAGCTTGGATGAAATAGAAGTAACTTATGGTCTTTCTGAGGTTTTGGAAAATCTTGAGACTGAATTAAAAGACAGCTTAATAACCTTCCAAGATATCCTAGCAGATAATATTATTAAAGGTAACTCTTCTCTTTCTTCTATAAAATATGCTAGTAAATTAAAGCGCTTTAATGATATTTTAATAGTTCCAAACAAAAAAATAACAAAAACTATTCGTGATACTATCTTATTTAAGTTAATGCCAGAAACTGAAGTAACAGGAATAAACTTAATCCAAAAAATAAAATACGCTATAATAGAGCAAATACTTTCAAATACAGACTTTGCTGATATCTCTAATTCTTTCTCTTTTTATAACGTAACAAATTTAGAAGATAGTAATTTAGGCACTGCTATAATACTTTTAAACTCAAATAAAAGGTTTATAAGAATTGTTGAGGTTGCTGGACTTAACCAAGGTTTTAGTAAAAGTTTAAATTATAAATTAAATTACATACCTTTAGATAATTTAAAACATTTAATGAATTCCACAGCATCAAATACATATATAGGTAATATTGAGGCATTATACACCGCACTTAAGGATAATTTTGAAGAATTAAAAAATACTCCTCTAGATGCCATATTTGTATTTGAATATGAAACCCAAAAGTATCTTGTATGTTTTACAAATGAGAAGCCACATGTTATTTCTTATGTATATTCTTCTAGGGGCTATGGATTTAATATGCTTAACCTTTCAGAACAATATAAAGTGTTTGGAAAAACTACAACTCATAACAGCTCAAACAAATCTAATTTACCAACGATATACAAAAAATAATAAGCGGAAATTTTCCGCTTATTATTTTTTAAGTACTATCAATTCTTTTGAGATTGATGTACGTATCAGTTGTTGACTGAATCATGTATTTCTGTTCTCTATATACAAGTATGTCCATTATTGACACGGCAATAAGATTGTCTCTACCAATCTTTCTTTTGCCCTTAGCATCATAAACAATTACACCCTGTCTTACATTTATGTAGATAACATTTCCCTTGGTAATACAAGGAATTACAAGTTCGCCATCTACTTCTTCAATTTTTTTAGGCTTGTCTTCCTCCTTTTTAATTGTGGTTTGTTTAGGTTTTAAAATTTTTGAAGATTGCTGCTCTTTGTTGCCTTTGAGAAGTTGTACATTTACTCCCCTGTTCTCTGCTTTGCTTGCTTGATCAACATCACATGTGACAAGAGTTATGTTATAACCCTTTCTGTAGCGCTCATATGCTCCAATTACTATCTGGTCGTCAATTGGCATTGCCATCATTTCAGTCTTTGGAACATCTATTATAATAAGTCCAGTTTTCTTTGCGTCCATTATAAAGTAGTACAGCTTTCTACATACTTCATGATGATGCCGTCCTGCGCTTAATTCGTGGATAGTTCCTTCAGCTACTATAACATGTACCTTTTTGGACAAAACCCTTTCTATAAAGACCTCGGGCCAAGTACATATTGCAGATGTTTCCCACAGTTCAACAATTCCATAGTTTTTTTTAAAAAACCGTCTAATTTTAATTATTGCCTCCATACTTTATTCTCCTAATTATAGTTTAATTTTTTTAAATTAGTGTACAATATATATTTTAACACCTTTGTAATATTATGTCAATCTTTTTGGCCAATTTTACCCTTTTTATTTGACAAACACTTATTTTTTTCATATAATACTTATTGGGTGTTTTTTATGTTACAAAAAATAATTGGTAAAACAAAAAGAGCCATTGAAGATTTTAATATGATTGAAGACGGAGATAAAATCGCCGTTGGTCTTTCTGGTGGTAAGGATAGTATCACTCTTTTATATGCTCTACATTACTTACAAAAATTCTATAGAAACCATTTTGAAATAATGGCAATAACTATTCATCCCGGTAGCGAATCTTTTGACACTACAGAGCTTGAAAAATTATGTAATGAACTAGGTATTGAATATTTAGTATATAACTCTAACATATCTGATGTTGTATTTAAAATACGTAAAGAAGAAAATCCTTGTTCACTATGTGCAAACATGCGTAGAGGAATGCTTAATAGTCTAGCAGTTGAACATGGATGTAATAAAATCGCTTTAGGGCATCATATGGACGATGTAATGGAAACATTTTTAATGTCAGTACTTCTTAATGGAAGAATACATACCTTTGCTCCTGTTACATATCTTAGTAGAAGCAATGTTAAAACAATACGACCTATGATTTATGTAGAAGAAAAATTAATTAGAGGTGTTGCAAAAGAAAAAGATTTCCCTGTAATGAATAAGTGTTGTCCGGCCGATGGCTTCACTAAACGAGACTATATGTCTGATTTAATACATAATCTAAAAAAAGATATTCCTAGAGTAAAAGAACATATCTTTGGCGCTATAAAAAGATCTCATATAGATGGCTGGGATATCTCTCAAAATAACAAAGAAATAAAGAAAGATAGAATAAATAAAGAAATAAATAAGGAAAAATAATAAAACAACCAAATGTTTATATATCAACATTTGGTTGTTTTTTGCTACATTCTATCTAATGTTTCTACTATACCTGTCGTATTCATATAGTAATCGTGCTGTTTTATAACATCTTCTACACTACTTTTTATTTCACATATATCATAACAATCTATTATATATCCTCTAAAATTATTTATTTCCAAAAACTTGTTTACATTGGTTATAAATTTTTCCTTGCCATGCACAACAAATACAAACTCTTCTGCTTCATAATCATTAAGAATAGATTCATTAAGCCATTGGCTATAGTACATCTTCTCCTCCATACTTTTATAAAACCTAGAAATTATATTCTTAACTTTTTTAGTTTCATCTTTTTCATTTATATATATAACTTTTACATTTTCTAAATTATTAACTATATAATTATTAGCAATTATACACGCATGCGTTGTATTTACTGTAAAACAACATAATTTACACTTACTCATATGACCTCCTAAATTACACTTAAATATTACCATTTATTTCCAACACAGTCAACGAAGATTTTTATACACTTTTGTATAATTTTGGAAAATATGCACAATATATTTTTAGGTGATATTATGAGGTTAAAAAAAAGTTTTATTATATTTATTATTTCATTAATTTTATTGAATATAACTATTGTTTTTGCTACAGCCAAAAACAATAATAACATTGCAAGTTTCTTTAGAATTCATGTTGTTGCAAATAGTGATAGCATAGACGATCAATTACTAAAATACCAGGTATCTAAGGAAGTTGAAGAATATATATCCGAGCTTACTTTAAATTGTGTTTCAAAAGAAGAATGTAAAAAGATAATTGAGCATAACGTACAAAACATTTTAGCACTTGCTAATGATATTTTGGTTCAACAAGGCTATAATTATGATTTAAAAGCATATATTGGCAACCTTGAATATGATGAAAAACAAAAAGATGATATCTACATGTCTTCTGGAATATACGATTCTCTTAAAATAATAATAGGAAATGGTAATGGTAATAATTGGTGGTCTTTAATATATCCTTCTAGCATTGATAATTTTTCTGAAGAAGATTCCACAAAGTGCAATATACAATATCGTTTTGGTATTATAGATTGGTTTAAAGAACTTTTTACAATAAAAAACAGGTAAAGTCTTATCCACTTTACCTATTTTTGTTATTATTGATAAATATTTTCGCCTACACCCGTATCACCTGTAGATGGCGTTTCCGGCGTTGTTGGCGTTTCCGGCGTTATTGGAGCTTCTGGTGTTTGTGTGTCCGCCGGTGGAGTTGTTGGCTCTGTTGGAGTCTCCACTTCAGTTGATGGAGCGTTTGGATCAACAGGCGTTTCTGGCACCACTGGTTCTACTGGCACCTCAGGCACTTCCGGCACCGGCTCTGTTATATGTAATTCACAAGTTTCCTTAGGCATCAAGTATTTTGAATCACTAGTTTTAGCTTCTTTACTCCTAGTTATTACAGATATTTCTTTTAAATCCTCGTACATATGGCAATAATCTGTAGGCAATTTTCCTGACACACTACAAACTTCTACCAGTTTATGTACCGTACATTTCTCTGTAGGTATTTTTCCTGATGCGAATATCTCAGATTTTACTACTGATCTTGTATCTGCTTTACATGCATCTGTAGCAACAAGTCCTGAAACTGTACATATTGTTGCATTAACTATACCACTTGGTTTTGTAAATGACGCTTTCTTAAGTCCTTTATGTATAGTTTTCATTACGTTTGTAAATACAACCGTTGCAGTATATGGATATGAGCCTATACCTTTTCTAGTACCTATTGTTTCTGGATCATCATAACCATTCCATACTACCATTGTATAATATGGTGTATATCCTGCAAACCATTGGTCTTTATCATCATTTGTGTTTCCTGTTTTTCCTGCAATTTGTATGTTGCTTGAGAATTTTGCATAATTTCCAGTTCCATTATTTACAACTGATCTTAAGCAATCTGTAAGCATATATGCAGTTGTGGCACTCATCACTCTAGTTGCTTTCTTATTTACTGTTGAAAGAATCTCATTGCCGTCACTATCTTCTACTTTTGTATATAGTTTAGGCTCTGTATATATTCCCCCATTTGCCATAGTAGCATAAGCTGCTGCCATGTCTATAACTTTAACGTTTGCTGACCCTAATGCCATTGACAAGTTTTTATTTGTATTTGTTAAAGTAGTTATCCCTACATTTTTAGCAAATCTAAAGGCATAGTCTAATCCTGCAGCATCTAATGTTTTTACGGCTGGTATATTCATTGATTGTTCTAAAGCATATCTTGCAGTAACATAACCATAATAGTATCCATACCAGTTTGTTGGTTTATATCCGTTTATATTTATAGGGACATCATCTATACCCATTCCAGGATAAGACACTCCTAATTCAAACGCAGGACCATATGCTGCAATTGGTTTAAATGTAGAACCAGGTTGAAGTTTAGCATCAATTGCTCTGTTAAAGTCTAAACCTTTCTTTTCTCCAACTCCTCCTAAAAGTCCTACTACATTACCTGTTTTATTATCTATAACAATAGCGGCACATTGCATCATATCTCCGTCTTTATCTTTATAGAAATATTTTGAGTTTGTTGCTTGTTTATCTATTGACGCTTGAACATCAGAATCTATTGTAGCATGTATAACATATCCATTAGATGCAACCATATCATAAGCTGCTGCATATGTTATGTTTTTAGCTGTAGCCAAATCCTTTGCTACCATCTCAAATATAGCGTCTACTGCATAAGATTGTACTGCTGAACTTACAGCTATTTCACCCTTTTTAAATACAAGTTCATAAGCTATAGCTTCATCGTATTCTTCTTGAGTTATATTTCCTAACTCTAGCATTTTGTTTAATACTATTTTTTGTCTTTCTTTAAGTCTTGCCTCTGCTTCTTCACCATTATATGGATTTGTTACTTCTGGAAGTTGTATAGCTGCAGCAAGGCAGGCACTTTCAGCAAGGTTTAAATCTTTTGCGCTCTTTGCAAAGTACGTTTCGGCAGCAACCTCTACTCCGTTAGCTCCCTCACCGAAATATATTTTATTTAAATATGCTTCCAATATTTCAGGTTTTTCTAGTTCTTGCTCTAAAGAATAAGCTCTATACCATTCTCTAATCTTTCTTTTCCAGCTAGTTTCGTTGTCCTCTGTTACGTTCTTTATTAACTGTTGCGTAATTGTACTTCCACCAAATGAAGAATTCCCTCTGTTTAATACATAAGTAACTATGGCAGCTCCTGTTCTTCTAATATCTATTCCTTGATGAGTCCAGAATCTTTCATCCTCAATTGCAACTACCGCATCAATTAGACTCTTTGGTAACTCCTCATAATCTATTATTAATCTGTTTTCACCAGAACTCATCTGACCTATTTGCTTTCCATCTTTATCTAAAACTATGGAAGTTAACTTTAAGTTTTTTAGTTGAGCCAAATCTATTTGTTCAGTAGTACTTATTACCTTGTTAAGCACTCCTAGTACTATTCCCACACCAACTACGCCTAAAGCTAGGAAAACAAAAAACAATATCTTAAATACCTTTTTTAATCTTCCCTTCTTTTTAGGTTTCTTATTTTCTGAGTCTTTTATTTTTTCAGACTCTTTTTTATTTAGTTTTGCTCTTTTTAATTTTATTTTCTTTTTATTTTTTTCTTCTTCTTGATTAGGCAACGCTATCACCTCTTGTATATTGTACTACAATCTTGTTTTTTTTACAATACCCCGCTTGGCAAATGTTCTAATAGCAAAACAGAGGACATATGTCCTCTGTTTTTAGCTTAATCTTCTTCATCATCTGAAATCATATAATCAAGCTCATAGTCTTCTTCGTCATCACAGTCCCATTCATCCTCCATACTGAAAAGATAAATCATTCCTGTAAGATCTTTTATAGTCGCTAACAACTCTGTGATTTGGTCCTCTTCTTTATTAAACTGGTTATTAGTCTGAGAAAGTTTCCAATATGCGTCACCATCTGCAAAGATAGATATATCATATCCTAATGTTGTTCTTCCTCTTACTATGCAGATTGTCTCTAGCTTGTACCGGTTAAGGAATTTAGAATACTCTAAAGCTAGTGGTGCCCACATAGTTGTTATAAGTTCCATTTTTTTATTTCTTTTTTCCATGTATAACACCCCCGCATATCTATTAAAATATTGCTTAATTTTATTTTTAGTATTCTATCACTTATATATAAAAAAAGCAAGCATTTCATAAGCCGGGTTCTGTTTTAGACAGTCATTAATCTAGGATATATATTGCTATATATCTCAAGCCACTTTTCAAGAAGACGGCAAGGTACCCTTAACCTTCTTTATCAGTGTTGCACCAAATGGGGTTTACACAAAGCTTCTATGTCACCATAAATGCTAGTGAGCTCTTACCTCACTTTTTCACCCTTACCTTTCGGCGGTTATTTTCTGTTGCACTTTCCTTAGGATTACTCCCAGTAGACGTTATCTACCATTACTACCTTGAGGTGCCCGGACTTTCCTCACAAATATACTTTGCGCGACTGCCAGAAATACTTGCTATAATATTGTACCATATTTTTTAAAATTTGTCTAGAAAGCACGAGGTATCTCCTCGCGCTTTAAATTATATTTTTTCTTTAATTTCTGATTGCTCTTTTTGAGATAATTCCTTATCTGTAGTTATATCTGCTCCACCACTTGCAAAATGTATCTCAGTTATTTCTTTAACATCCTTTTGATCCATTTCCATTTTCATTTCTTTATATGTATATCTGCTATATATAAATGCCTTCATTTGACTTTCGAAAACAAACTTAGATATTCCAAATACTCCCTTTATATCTTTTGGGTTTTCATAAAACTCAGTAAATTTCTTCATACCATATGTTTCGACTACATACTCTACCATAGCACAAGCATATTCTTCAGAATAATTGTAATCTTCAAACAGTTTTGTTTTAGATAATTTACTTAATTTCTTAACTCCCTTTTTAGATATATTGTCTGCAAATCTTTTTACATCTTTTTCCTTTTTAAGTCTACCTCTAACATATGCAAGCCAACCTATATTTAGCCATTGTCTAGGCTCGTCATTACTTGATTCTTTTTTTGCCTTCTCATCTTCCTTGTCTTGTTTTGGTTCATCTTCTAATTGTTCGTCATCTATTTGTTCTATTGCTTGTTCAGTTTCAATAATTTCATCAAGTTCTTCTTCAGATAATTCTTCCTCTTCTTGTTCGGCTTCTAATTCTTCTTCAAGGGCCTCTAATTCTTCATCTTCTAGTTCTTCTATCTCTTCTATCTCTTCTTCCAGTTCTTCTTGCTCTTCTTCTATTTCCTGTTCTTCTTCCTTTTTTTGTTTAGGCTTCATTGCTTCTTTAAGTAGTCTTTCAGCACTTTGTTTTTGTTTTTCGTCCATGTATTCGCCAAGCACCTTCATAACCAAAATCTTTTTGAAAGCATCTCTTTTTTCCATATTCATTCCTCTTGGAGAAACTATATGTATATGTCCTTCTGAATCTCTTACAACATATAAATCTTCTAAAGAACGTCTTCTACTATAAAAACGTTTTTCTATCTCACCAGCAAACACTTTGTAAAATAACTGTTTGCTTGGGTATACAAATACTTGTATAGCTTCAAACTCTTTAGGATTTTTCAAATCCACTTTGCTCATTTTCTTTGCTATTTCTTTTATATTTCTACTCACATCATCTACAAAACTGCCATCTAATTTTTCGTTATAATGCACAGTTATTGTCTCTATTTGTTTTGTTGCATTAAAGTACACCATTTCCTTTGCCATAACAAAACCTCCCTACAACTAATATTTTACCATAAATATTGCTTTGTTACAAGAAAAACGGATTAGAAATTATCTCTAATCCGTTTTGTCTTGTTAAAACTCGTCTAGTAAGGTGTACTCTACTAAATTGTTTTTTGAATATCCTATGTGGAAGCCACCAGCATTTTGTGGGAGCTTCATTTCCACAAAAGACTCTATAGGCATGCCTAGTAGAAACATCTTTAATACCCTCATAGTATTTGCATGTGTCACAATTATATAATTTTGAACAGAAGAATTGTTCATATCTCTTTCAAGTCTTGTTGTAGCAAAAAGAGATACTCTATTGTATACATCCAGCAAATTTTCGCCATTCTCGAGACGTGCAAAGAATCTTCCTGTAGGATCGGTGTATTTCGCTTGGTTTATTTTGTATGAATGAGGTGAAATTTCAGGCCACTTAGCCATATATTGCAAATCAAAATCGCCAAAATCCTGTTCAACCAATCTTGGGTCTTCAATTTGTCTAATTATTATTTTTTCCTTGTTTGCTAATGACTCTTTAAGATTTTCTGCCGTTTGTCTTGTTCTTTCATAGGGACTTACATACATATAAAATCCAAGATCATTTGTAAGATTTGCTATTTTTTCTCCCGCTTTATATGCTTGCTCTTTTCCCAAATCCGTCAATCCAAATTTACAATCAATTACATATTTTTCTTCAGGAGAAAGTAATCCTCTTACGTTTGCATTAAGTTCACTTTGACCATGTCTTACAATAAATATGTGCTTCATACCCTTACCCTCCAAATTATTTTAAGGTTTAAAATCTTTTTACTAATTATACCACTTGTGTCAAGAAAAAATAAATACAAACATATTTTAAGCTTGTATTTATTTCATTTATATTTATTTATTATTTAATAATGGTTTTAAGAATTTTCCTGTATAACTAGATTTGCATTTAGCTACTTCTTCCGGTGTTCCTGTAACAACTATACTTCCGCCCTGTTTTCCACCTTCTGGCCCTAAGTCTATTATATAATCTGCACATTTTATAATATCCAAATTATGCTCTATTATTACAGCTGTATTTCCACCTTCTACCAGTTTATTTATTATTCCTATTAAATTATGCACATCTGCTGTATGAAGTCCAGTACTTGGTTCGTCTAATATATATAACGTTTTTCCTGTAGAACGTTTTGAAAGCTCTGTTGCAAGCTTTATCCTTTGTGCTTCACCACCAGATAGTGTTGTTGATGGTTGTCCAATCTTAATATATCCAAGTCCCACATCGTATAATGTTTGAAGCTTGTTCTTTATTGGAAGGACATTTTTGAAAAACTCTAGCGCTTCTTCTACTGTCATATCCAGCACGTCACTTATATTTTTCCCTTTATATTTAACCTCTAGTGTTTCACGACTATATCTTTTCCCCTTGCACACTTCACAAGGTACAAACACATCAGATAAAAACTGCATCTCTATCTTAATTATTCCATCACCAGAACAGGCTTCGCATCTTCCACCTGGAACATTAAAACTAAATCTTCCCTTGTTATATCCTCTAAGCTTGGCCTCGTTAGTTGATGCAAATAACTCTCTTATATGATCAAACATACCTGTATATGTTGCAGCATTTGACCTTGGAGTTCTACCTATTGGTGTTTGGTCAATGTCTATAACCTTGTCTATATGCTCTAAACCTTTAATTTCTTTAACCTTACCAGGATTTGCTTTTGCTTTATTTATTTTCTGAGCAGCATATTTGTACAGCACTTCGTTTACAAGAGAGCTCTTTCCAGAGCCAGATACACCCGTAATGCAAGTAATTGTACCTAGAGGAATATCTACATCCACCTTTTTAAGATTGTTTTGTTCTGCTTTAATAATACTTAATTTATTTCCACCTGTACTTCTTCTTGTTTTAGGCACTTCAATTTGTAGTTTGCCACTTAAATATTTTCCTGTAATACTTTTTTGAGACTTCATAATTTCTTCAGGTGTACCTGCAAATACAACCTCTCCACCATGAACTCCAGCGCCAGGGCCTATGTCTACAATATAATCTGCGGATCTCATTGTGTCCTCATCATGTTCAACCACAATTAGCGTATTACCTAAATCTCTCATCTTTTTAAGAGAAGCAAGCAGCTTTTCATTATCTCTTTGGTGAAGGCCAATACTTGGTTCATCTAATATGTATAGCACTCCTGTTAAACCAGAACCAATTTGTGTTGCTAGACGTATTCTTTGAGCCTCACCACCAGATAATGTAGATGCACTACGAGCAAGTGTTAAATAATCTAGGCCTACATCTATTAAGAAACCTAATCTACTGTTTAGTTCCTTAATAATTTGTTCTGCTATAATTTGGTTCTTTTGGCTTAAATGTAAATTGTTGATATATTCTTTAATTTCTACTACTGGAAGGAGTGTTAACTCATAAATATTAAGTTTTCCTACCTTTACAGATAAAACAGTGTCTTTAAGTCTTGCGCCATTACATTCTTTACAAGGTATTGTATTCATGTATAACTCGTAAAAAGCCTTCATGCCCATAGATTTTGTTTCCCTATATCTTCTTTCAACTATGTTTACTACGCCTTCAAATTCCGCTTCAAAATCTCTTGTAAATGTTCTTGCTTCATGTTTGAATTTAATAATTTCGCCTTTTGAACCATAAAGTAATACCTCTTTAAATTCCTTAGGTGCTTTTGCAAATGTCATGTTAATATCTATACCATAGTGTTCACAAAGCCCTCTCATATACATTAAAGTTACTGAATCTACACCATTACTTCCCCATGCATGGAAAAGTGTTGGATCAGATAGTTTTTTCTTTTCATCTGACACAATTTTGTCTGGATCTATTTTTAAAAGTTCTCCTACTCCAGTGCAATTTGGACATGCTCCATATGGAGTATTAAATGAAAACATTCTTGGTGTTAGTTCTTCAATAGAAATATTACAATCTGGACAAGAATAATTGCCAGAAAACAACATTTCCTCTCCACCCACAACACTTATTAAAACAAGATTGTTTGCTTGCTTCATAGAAAGCTCAACCGAATCTGCAAGACGTAAGTACATCTCTTTAGATACAACTATTCTATCTACAACTATTTCTATATTATGCGACTTTGTTTTCTCAAGTTCTGGTAATTCTTCAGATAAATCATAGACTGTACCATCTATTCTTGCTCTAATATATCCCTCTTTTATAGCCATTTCTAAAATTTTTGCATGCTCACCTTTTTTACCACGTACCACAGGTGCCATTACTAAAATTTTAGTACCTTCTTCTAGTTCCATTATTTGATCTACTATCTGGTCAACCGTTTGCATAGTTATTTTCTTACCACATTTTGGACAATATGGCACACCAATTTTTGCATAAAGAAGACGTAGATAATCATAAATCTCTGTTACAGTTCCTACTGTAGAACGAGGATTCTTAGATGTAGTCTTTTGGTCTATAGAAATTGCTGGAGATAATCCATCAATACTATCTACATCTGGTTTTTCCATTATTCCTAAAAATTGTCTTGCATAAGAAGAAAGACTTTCAACATATCTTCTTTGTCCCTCTGCATATATAGTATCAAAAGCAAGAGAAGTTTTTCCGCTGCCAGATAGTCCAGTAAACACAGTTAAGCTGTTTTTTGGTATCTTTAAATCTATATTCTTTAGATTGTTTTCTCTTGCACCTTTTACAATTAATTTATCTTGCATAGCATCCCCCTAGAGTATACGCACAAAAAAATGATATAATATACTTTTACAATTACAGTATATTATACCACATATTATTTATACTTACTAGTATAAAAATTTGGAAATTCCACTTATAAATATCTATTTTTATTTTTTGTATTTTTATTCAATTCTATTTTATTGTTTTTTTGCATTGTATTTTAAATATGCAGATATAAATTCATCTATATCTCCATCCATTACGCCTTGTACGTTTCCCACTTCATAATTTGTTCTATGATCCTTTACTAAAGTATATGGACAAAATACATATGACCTTATTTGGTTTCCCCAACCATTTTCCGTAAGTTCACCTTTTATTTCTTTTAGTCTTTCTTGTGTTTTATTTAGCTCATATTGATAAAGTTTCGCTCTTAACATTTTCATACATGTTTCTTTATTTTGTATTTGAGAGCGTTCTGTTTGACATGATACAACTATTCCTGTAGGTATATGTTTTAGTCTTACGGCAGAATCCGTTTTATTAACGTGTTGCCCTCCTGCGCCAGATGCTCTATACGTGTCCATTTCTATATCCTCAGCTCTAATTTCAATTTCTACGTTATCTTCTATCTCTGGCATTACATCTAATGCTGCAAAAGAAGTATGTCTTCTTTTGTTTGCATCAAATGGAGATATTCTTACTAATCTATGCACGCCTTTTTCAGATTTTAGATAACCATAAGCATACATTCCTTTAACTGCAAATGTAACACTTTTTATTCCTGCCTCATCACCTTCTTGCATATCGTAAAGGATGTACTCAAAACCATTTCTTTCACACCATCTAAGATACATTCTATTTAGCATTTCAGCCCAGTCTTGAGATTCTGTTCCACCCGCGCCCGCATGTATGGTTATAATGGCATTTAGATTATCGTACTCATCTGAAAGAAGTGAAGAAATTCTAAGCTTTTCTACTTTACTCTCTAAACCACTTATCTCTTTTACTATCTCTTGCAACAAGCTATCTTCTTGTTCTTCTTTTAAAAGCTCATAAGTTATTTCTAGATTCTCATATATAGAATATACTTTTTCAAAAGCACTTAATTCTATCTTCAAATCTTTGATTTGTTTTAAAATTTCTGAACTTGTTTTACTATCTTCCCAAAATCCATTTTCCATTGTTTTTTGTTCAAGCTTTTTTAAAGTTTCTTGCTTTAAATCTATTTTTAAAGTTTCTTTAATTTCATTAATTGTACTTGCAAATTCTGCAAGTCTGTTTTTTATATCCGCAAGTTCCAATTACATATCCCTCCATATATTTTCTTTATCTGGAAAATACTCAAATTCCATTACATCATCTTTAGTCGGATGAATAAATTTCAAACTACATGCTACAAGCGCTAAATCTCCTTTTATTCCACCATACTTTATATCTCCATACAACGGATGATTTATGTTAGAAAATTGTGCTCTTATTTGATGGTGGCGCCCAGTATATAGCTTTATTCTAACATATGTATATTCTTTATTATTATATATAGTATGACCCATGACTTTATACTCTAGTTCTGCAAGTTTCGCATTTTTCTTACCTTCCCCTACAACACTGCTTATATTTGTTCTTTCATCTTTAAAAAGGTAATTTTGAAGTTTTCCAACGCCCTCCAATTTACCTGTTATAACGGCCAAATATTCCTTTTTAAAATCCCCTTCGCGTATTGAATTAGAAAGTCTACTTGCTCCTTTTGATGTTTTAGCAAACACCATAAGTCCAGATGTCATTCTGTCTAATCTGTGTACCAGGCCTACATAAACATTTCCTGGTTTGTTATATTTTTCTTTTATATACTCTTTAACTAAAGTTAACATGTCTAAGTCCCCAGACTCATCTGCCTGAGATGGAATTCCACTTGGTTTTATTACAACTATAACGTGATTGTCTTCATATATAACTTTCAATTTGTTCATAACTCACCTAAAAACAAAACCTCACTTTATCGTGAGGTCTATATTACTTATTTTCTTACTTATTTTCTTCTTTTTTAGCCTTTATTTCAACTACTTGTCTTTTATTGTATTTACCACAAGCAGGGCAAGCTTTGTGTGGAAGTATAACTTCTCCACATGCTTCACATGTTGCAAGTGATTTTTCTTCTAATTTCCATGTAGAACGACGAAGTGCTGTTCTAGCTTTTGACCATCTTCTTTTTGGTTGTGCCATTTTATTTCCCTCCTTTAAGTAAATAAATATCTAGTTTTCTTCATTACTCAAATATTATATATTATGTTAAAGTCAATGTCAAGCAAAAATTGTTAAGTTTTTGTGCTAGGTTCATGTTTTTGTTAAAATGCCCATCATTATTTATTGTTCTTTTTGTATTCTAAACACTTCGATTCTAACAACTGAAAATCACAACATCTATTTAATATTCTTTCATTTTATCTTCCCTTTTGATACAAAAAGATAAACCATGATATCTTTTTATATAGTTCTCTTTTGTTGTTATTCAAAAAAGTCAGTTGATTTTCTAATAAAGCTTTATATTTTCTATCAGTTATTAATGGTAGCACTTCAGACAACACACTCATAGGAACCGGTATCATATTATTAATGTTTACTACACCTAATTCTCCACTTTTAATTTTATATATATCTACAGCTTTATCGTTAATCATCTTATGTTTTTCTTTTGGTGAATGTAATGGTACAAAGTAATCTGTACCTTCGTGCGAATACACCACACCCACATATGGTCTTCCCTTGTTTTTGTTGTACGCAACTTTTTTATCCCAACGTCTTAAATAATTAATATATTCATCTTCAATATAATATAATTTTAAATTTTTCATAAATCCTCCTCATATTAATTGGATTCATTATACTTTAAGAACGTTTGTTTGCCAATCGTTTTTCACTAACTTTTCATCGCAAAATTCGACAAAAAATAGTAAGGTATTTTACCTTACTAAAACTTTTTTAATTCCCTACTACGGCAAGGGTATTCCAACTTTTTGTAATAGTACATAAAGTACTATTAATATTATATTCATTATACTCCAATTTTATAATATTTTCAACTGTTTTTTCATTATTTCAACATTTCAATTGCTTTATCTAAGCTACAAAGCTCTTGACTGCCTGTTTCCATATTTTTTATTGTCACAAGATTTTGTTTTTGTTCATCTTCACCAACAATTATTACATATTCTACACCAATTCTATTTGCATAGTTCATCATAGCCTTTACACTCTTTTTAGTATAGTTTACTTCTGTATTTATTCCAGCTTGTCTTAACACAGTCGCAGTGCTTAATGCATATGACATATCCTCAAGCATTGGAAGCACCATAACCTTGGCTGTTGTAGCCTCTTTAGCTTTAATAATCTCTGCTTCTTTTAGTTGATAGAATAGCCTTGATAGTCCTATTGAAATACCAACACCAGGAAGCTTTTTGTTTGTATAATATTCTGCTAGGTTATCATATCTACCACCAGAGCATACACTTCCCATCTCTGGATAATCATTTAAAATTGTTTCATAAACAGTTCCTGTATAATAATCTAATCCTCTGGCAATTGTTAAGTCTATTCTAAAATTATTATCTGGCACGCCAAATGCTCTAATTCCATTTACTACTTGTTCTAATTCTGCTACACCTTCTGCATAAACTTCATTATCTACACCCAATTTATTTAAAGCCTTAATTACTTCATCTTGTGAACCCTTTATTGTAATAAACTGCATAATTGTATCAATTGTCGTTTTTGTTATTTCTAACTTTTCTAATTCTTCTTCTACCGCTTGTTTTCCTATCTTGTCTATCTTATCTATCACTCTTAAAATATCTGCTGCTTTTTGAGTTAATGCAAGCGAGTCAAAAAATCCATTTAATATTTTTCTATTATTTATGCGTATTGTAAAATTATTAAAACCAAGACTAGTAAATGTATCATATATTATAGCTGGAAGTTCTGCATCTGTCATAATGCTTAAAGTTTCGTCGCCAATAACATCTATATCACATTGATAAAATTCTCTAAATCTTCCTTTTTGCGTTCTTTCCCCTCTAAACACTTTACCCATTTGATATCTTCTAAATGGAAATGCTATTTCTCCACTATGCATTGCAACATACTTAGCTAGAGGTACCGTTAAATCAAAACGCATTGATATATCTGTATCTCCCTTTTCAAATCTATATATTTGCTTTTCTGTTTCACCACCTGCTTTTGCAAGAAGTACATCAGAATATTCCAATATTGGCGTATCTAATGGAGTAAATCCAAATTTTTCATAAGACAAACGTATCTTATCATATATTTTATTAAACAAAACTTGGTCACTAGGTAATAATTCTAGAAATCCCGCCAAGTTTCTTGGTTTTATTTTACTTATTTTTTCACTCATTTTACTTCACCTTCAATGTATTTATTTTAACATAGTCATATGTAATTTGCAAACTCTATTTGATAGAAAATAATATAGAAAACAAATAAATGCGGTTTTGTGACATAAAGCTTAATGTTTAGACAAAAATTTCACATAATTATATTGCCTCCCATTCTACCATAATAATACAAGTTGTGGTATAATAATGTCCGGAGGTAAAAAATGACTACAAGAAATTTATACGGTTATACAAAAGGTGAAGAAATATTTAACTGGGTTTCACATACAGTTGGAGCTGCTCTTGGAGTTGCTGCTCTAGTTTTAATGATAGTATTTGCAGCCATCGGAAATGGTAGTGCTTTAGATATAGTTGGAGTGTGTATATTTGGTGCAACTTTAATCATCCTTTACACGATATCCACTTTATACCACGCCCTAACAAATGAAAGGGCAAAAAAAGTATTTAAAGTATTAGACCACTGCTCAATATATGTTCTAATCGCAGGAACATTTACTCCAATATGTTTTTCACTTATTGATATGGTTGGTGCCAAAATGATAATACTAGTATGTGCTATATGGGCCGCAGCAATTTTAGGAGTTGTCCTTTATGCTTGTTTCCCTAAAAAGTTAAAGATACTACATGTAGTATTATACTTGGTTATGGGCTGGAGTATAATGTTTATAGCAAAAGATTTTGTGGCTGGACTTAGAGCTGTAAATTCAATGTCTACCTTATACTTTTTACTAGCAGGCGGAATTGCTTATACAGTAGGAGTTATCTTCTATGCATTTAAAAAAGTACCATACTTCCATTCAATATTCCATTTGTTTGTACTAGGCGGATCTATATGTCATTTCTTTTCAGTTATGTGTTTAATATAACTAAATGAAACTATATAGCAATATATAAGACATGTGTTTAATCACATGTCTTGTTTTATGCCTAACAGTTCTTTAATTTTAATAATATTTTTAGCTACTATATTATACCCTCTTTTTGCTGCATAAGTAGCTTTAGATATATCTAATAATGATACATTGTTAAGACACAGATGTACATTCACATCTGCTGTATTTATTTCCTCCATATTAGAAGAATGCGTCATTATGTTAAATGCTTGCGATGATATTCCTACAACATTTTCAATACTAAATGCAGTCTTTTTATTGCAGTCAAATGTAACTGCAATTATTTTATCCGCTCCCATCTTTCTTAACACTTCTACAGGAGTATTTACTCTAACTCCACCGTCTACATAGTAATTGTCATTTATCTTCTTAGGTTCAAATACTCCTGGGACGCTACAACTTGCTCTAATAACACTTGCAAGCTCACCTTTTGTATGGTATGATGGTTCATCATCATAACCATTATTGTCTTGTACTAAATTTATTCTGCCATCCTCTTGCTTGTTCCAAAAATATGCAATTTCTCCCGTATTTAAATCTACAGCAGGAATTGCAAGTGGAAATTTTACATCTGAAATGTCTTCTACATTTTTCTGTCTTAATATATATCTTAATAATTTTTCAAGGTTATTTCCTTTTATGAAGCCCTTTATACTTACTCTTTTACTCATAAGCGTCCCTAAAAGCTTAAATCCAACATTTCTATCTATATCTATAATTCTATTCATATTTCTGTTTACTAATTCTAACATTTCGTTTGGTGTACAGCCTACTGCATAAAGAGCTGCTATTATGCTACCAGAACTTGTACCTGAAATATAATCTATGTTTATTCCGTAGTCTTTTAAAGCTTCAATTACCCCAATATGTGCCATCCCTTTTGCGCCACCGCCACTTAACGCAAGACCTATGCCCACAAAAAATACACCTCCATTTTACTTTCAGTGTATTATATGTTAAATTTTAGTTCTTGCTACTTAACTACAGATACTGCTACTCCATCTCCTACATCCATTACACACGATACTAGATTTGGATTAGTAGTAACCTCCTTTATATATTCTCTAAGTCTTGTGACCGCTGTTCTATGCTTATGCTCGTTGTAGTCGCTCATAACCATACCTCTTAAAAGAACATTATCTGCAATAATTAAAGAGCCTGGTTTAGTAAGACGTAACGCCTCTTTTAAATACTTCATGTACTGACCTTTTGCTGCATCTATAAACACAACATCAAACTGACCTGTTAATGTTTTCATGTATTCATATGCATCTTTATTTACTACCTCTATTACATTTTCCATGCCTAAGTCTTTTATATTTTCTTTTGCAATATTTGCTGTAGCTTCATTTAACTCCATAGTTATTATTTTACCATTTTCTTTTAGGTGTTTTGAAAACTCTAATGCTGAATATCCCACTGCTGTTCCTACCTCTAAAATACTTTCTGGCTTTCTAATTTCAAGCAATGTTTTTATATATGCTAGTGACGCATCTTGTAATATTGGCACATGGTTTTCTCTTGCTTTAGTTTTTATCTTTTCTAACTTTGTTTCATTTAGCATAATCTTTTACCTTCCATATATAATATCCATTATTCTTTCTGTTTCTTTAGTTAAAAGAGCCTTGTCCTTTACATTCTCTTTAGTTACATTTAGTGTTACCGGCGCACCATATGTTATTTTAACTTTTCCAAATATCTTTATATCCTCTGTTATATGAACAGGAATTACATCTACGCCTGCTGTTGCCGCAACATATACTGCTCCGTTTTTTGCTTTTACATTTTTTAGTCTTGCTTTTCTTGTTCCCTCTGGAAATATTAAAAGATTCTTTTTCTCTTTATTTACTACATTTACTGCATGGAATACATGGCTAAAATCTTTTTTACCCCTTGCTATAGGGAATACGCCTGCGGCTTTAAAAATTGCACCTAATGGTTTAAACTTAAAAAGCTCTTCTTTTGCCATTATTCCAAGATTTAATATGTCCGCCCAAATAAACGCAGCATCCATTGAACCTACATGATTTGCCATAAATACATAATTTTTTGAACAGTCTATATTGTCTCTTCCTTCATATTCCACCTTATAAAATACACGGCATACAATAACTTTGACTATATTTTTAAATGTTTTTATCACTTAAATCCATCCTTTTTGTTTTACTAATTTTAATACTTCACTTACAACTTGTTCTTTATTTAAATTTGTCGTATCTATCTGTATCATATCATCTGTTTTTATAAGAGGTGAAATTGGTCTTGTTAAATCCGCTTCATCCCTTCTTTTTATATCCTCTAAGACTTGTTCAAATGTTATCTGTCTGTCCTTTTTTACCAAGTCTTTATATCTTCTTTCTGCTCTAACAGCTGCATCTGCTGTTAAAAATATTTTTAGTTCTGCGTTTGGAAATACAACGCTGCCAATATCTCTGCCTTCCATTACCACATCGCTCTTACCTGCAAGTTCTCTTTGCCTTTGTATCATATGTTGTCTTACTATGGGAATAGCCGAAACTTTTGATGCATATAATCCTACTTGTTCGTTTCTAATATCCTGTGACACATCGACACCATTTAGAAGAATTCTTAACATTTCGCCTTCATACACTAAATCTAAATCTACTCGTTCGAGTGCAGCCTTTATATTAGCTTCATCCTCCAAACTTACATTATTATTTTCACAATAAAGGCTGAACGCTCTATACATTGCACCAGTGTCTATATATAATATTCCAAGTTTTTTTGAAATCTCATGTGCTACATATCCTTTGCCAGTTCCAGATGGTCCATCAATAGTTATTTTATATCCCACTTTGTCCATTCCCCCTTTATTTTTTACATGTTTTATGATATCATATATGTAGCCCAAAGTAAAGGGGGAATTTGAATGCAAGATATGGATATATTTGACAAAAGACTCATAGTTTTATTTGTTTTAAAAGAATCTAAAGTGCATTTAAGCACCGAGCAAATATCCAAACTATGTTCAGAATTTGACGATATAACTTATATAGATATTTGTATGTTTATAGACTCACTAAAAAATAGTGGATATATTAACGAAACATATGAAAACGACAAAACTTTTTATACTTTAACAGAATTAGGTTTAGAAATTTTAACAGAGCTTATTGAGCTAGTACCTGGGATAAGCCTACTTAATATGAAAAACATATTAAAAGAAAAAATGGAAGATTACAAGCAAGATTATGAGGTAGACACAATAATTCTTCCAATAAAAAAAGATGAGTACAAGGTTAGTTGTTTTATTAAAGATGGAAATGACGAGTTAATAAATTTAACTATATTTGCTGGAGATAAAGAAAATGCTAAGAGAATCTCTAACAACTGGAAGCAAAATGCAGATGAATTATATGGTAAAATAATAGAGCTTATGACCGATTAGGTCACAAGCTCTATTACATATTATTTATTAACATTGTATACAAAATCTTCTACTACAACGCTTCCGTCCTTCAAGCTAATATACGGGCTATAACTATACTGTTTATTATTTACCATTACTCTTAACAAACAATTCGAAAAAATATCTGACATATTACACTTTATATAAAAAGGTGCTATCACACTCTTTCGTATAAGTTTTTCTTCAACTCCACCATCTTCTGTTAAACTCAAGGAAAATACAGATATCGGTTTGCCTAATGGAATAATTAAATATTTTTCTTCGCCGCCTATATCTATAGTATCAAATTCATTGTTTTCATAATATTTCTGAACCAAAGAATAGTTATAACTATCTTCACTTCCTCCAATATACATAACTGCAATATATTTACCAGCTTCTACTTCAAAGGGCAAAAAAGGACTATTCATTTGTTTATCTTTAAATAGCGTTCCCAAACAAATTAAAACAACTGTTATAACCAGCAATAAAAATACTGTTACTATTTTCTTATTCATATTATCACCAACTTTATACTATCACAAATAATTGTTAAATTCAAGAAAAAGAGAAAGACCTTTAAGCTGTCTTTCCCTTTTTCTTACTTGTTTCTTTTATTGGTTTTACTATATGCAGTACATAACCTACCATATTCATTATTGCTTCAGCATTATTCATAGAAATGCCTTTGCCAATTGCTTTACACCCAACTGTAATCATTGCTACAATAGCACTTAGTACTAAACTTACAATTACTACATCGACATTAAGTATTACACTTAATTTTACGGCTACTAATGCGCCAGCACTACCAGATACTATTCCGCAAATATCTCCTATAAGGTCATTACATACATTAGTTGCTTTATCTTTTCCTTTTAAAAGTTTTATAACTTCTTTTGCTCCACCATGTTTTTTTGCGGCTTTTGCGTGAAACGGTGCTTCTTCACACGTTGCAATAGCCATTCCTATCATGTCGAATACTATACCTATGACTACTACTAGTATAAGAACTATAATTGCCATAACTAGATTCATTTTTTCAATTACTACGTTTGATACTCCACCAAAAAGCATAGCTAAAATAAATGTTATTATAAACGTAGTTATTATCCATTTTCTGTTTTCTTTCATTTTCTTCCTTTTATACTATATATGATATGGCAATGATTTAAGTAAATTTTGTGGCTTGAGGTCAAGTCGGATTTCCCTACTAGTCACTACTTGTTACCTTGTAGCGGTTTCCCTTTAAGACTGGCATCCAGCTGTCGCCTAGCTGGCTACTTGATTACCACTTAGTCCACACTGTAATCCTTAAAACATTCACTTTTTGTGACATTCTAGAGGTTTTCCCTGACGGATTTCCACTGTTCTTATTCGCTTTTGCAAAACTAATTTCAAAACAGAGTTTCATTTATCCCGAAGTTTCACGCACGACTAGCTACAATTATATAGTACTCTCTATATAAAGGTCTACACTATTTGTGTGGCTGAAAAAGGCGAGTCATATATGCCATTATATAATTTACCTTAATCTTTACCCCTTATACTCACACCCCAATCTGGGCGAAAGAAGCATAAATACAAGACGCCATTAATGTGCTATTCGATGGATTTTTAGGCCCATCCTAAAACAGTTAAGTCCGACTAGAATAATGTGCCATACGTTATATATTATAACATTATTATGCTAAAAAGTCAAATTTATGAATAGCTTCCGTCCTAATACACCCACTTTAATTCACATATTATTGTTTTAATTAACTACCAATTCGTGATAAAAAAGAAAGTCAATACGACTTCCCTTTTTGTTTTTTACATTTTTTCTGGCGCATTTATTCCAAGCATTTCAAGGCCATTTTTTAATACGTATCCTGTTGCTTTAACGAGCGCAAGTCTTGCTAATTTTAAGCTCTCATCATCTACTATTATTTGACATTCATTATAATATTTTGAAAAGCTACTTGCTACGTCTATTATATATCTTGTAAGTATTGAAGGTTCATTTTCCTTTGCTGCTTCTTTTACAACATTTTTTCTATTTGCAAGAAGCTTTATAAGCTCAATTTCTTCTTTAGCCTGAAGCTTACTTAAATCTATATTGTGTATATTAATCTCAACCTCTGCTTTTTTCATTATGCTGTTAGTTCTTACATATGTATATTGGACATACGGACCTGTTTCTCCTTCAAATTTTAACATTTCATCAAGGTCAAATATTTCATCTTTTATTCTATTATTTTTAAGGTCGTTAAATATTACAGCTCCTATACCAACACTACTTGCAATTCTTTCTGCGTCTTCTCCTGTTTTTCCTTTAGATTCTAAAACAAGATAAGCCTTATCTACCGCTTCATCTATTACATCTTTTATTGTAGTAGAAGCGCCTTTACGAGTAGATAGTTTCTTTCCGCCTGGTCCTAGCACCATGCCAAATGGCACATGTGTTAATCCAGTAACATATTTTTCATCTACAATATATTTTGCAGTTTCAAATATTTGCTTAAAGTGTAAGATTTGTTCATAACCTGTAAGGTATAAACACTTAGTATAATCATAAGTTCTTGCCCTATAAAGTATTGCTGCAAGATCACGTGTTGCATAAGTAGTAGAGCCATTAGTTTTAAGTATCATACAAGGAACTTTTTCTGTTTCTAGTTCTACCACCTTAGCGCCTTCGCTTTCCACAAGCTTGTTCTTTTCTTTTAGAATATCTACTATTTCATCCATTTTGTCGTTATAGAAAGCTTCGCCATTGTATGAATCAAACGTAATACCTAATATATCATATATCTTTTTGTATTCTTCCAGACTTAAGGCTCTAAATCTTTCCCATAAAGCTACTGTTTCCTCGTCTCCAGCTTCCAAAAGCGCGAAATTCTTTCTTGCGCTTTCTACTATTGCTTCATCATCTTTTGCCATTTCATTTATTTTTACATAAATTTCAACTAGCTTCTTTATTGGTTCAGTAGTTAGATCATAGTCCTTACCAAATCTTTTGTAACCCTCTATAACATAACCAAACTGTGTACCAAAATCTCCTAAATGATTTATTCCAACTACATTATATCCTAATGCTTTATATATCTTTACTAAAGCCGCACCAATTACTGTAGAACGTAAATGTCCTATGTGGAAAGGTTTGGCAATATTAGGTGAAGAATAATCTATACATATTGTTTTGCCAACACCTTCATCTAGTTTATAGCAATTATCTCCTTCTTCTACTATTTGTTTAACTACTGTTTGAGCTACTTTATTACTATCTGCAAAAAAGTTTATATATCCTGCTACAACTTCTATTTTAGCTACCCCATCAATTATAGCTAGCTTGTCCTTTATTTCATTTGCAATGATTGGTGGTGCTTTTTTAAACTTACTTGCTAGTCTAAAGCAAGGATACGCAAAGTCTCCCATATCGCTCATTTTTGGCTTCTCAATATTTTGTTTTATTTCCTCTACATCCATCTCTAATACTTTAGCTATAGCTGTAGCGATGTTTTGCTTTATATTATCCATTTATCTTCCTCCTGCTTTTGCATAATTTCTAACTATATTTAAAATTTCCTCTTTGCTATCGTCAGCTGCCACAATGTTTCTAGTCTTTTTTCCACATTTTGTGCAAATATACTCTATTTGCATATGTTTTTTACCCGTGTCTAACACATTTATAGGTTTAAGCATACCTTTGCATTCATTGAGCCTGTCCCCAGGCTCAATGTCTACATGCAACGAATATAGGCATTTATTGCAATGGTCTCTAGAAGTGTAGCCAAGTTTTTCAACTTGGCTTCCACAATTAACACATATAAAAGACTGATCGTTTTTTAAAAACATGTGCTTATGCTTCCTTTCTATCTCTTAAAGCTTGAATTTCCTATAAATTCTCTAATAATACTTTCTAAAGGTATTTCTGTAGTTTCTATAGGTAAGAATTTTTGTATAAAATGATAAAGTCGCCTTGCTTCAGAAAAATATGGACTCGTTGTATCCACCTTAAGTAATAATGGCTCCACGAATGTTCTTATAGCTCCTATCTCATATACAAAACTTGTGTTAAATATATAGTCTGCATATTTAATATATGGATATATATATTTTGTTTCCCCTCTCATTAGGTTCGACCACATACCAAGTGTTTTTTCCACTTCATGCCCTCTATTCTTGTAGTCTCTTAATATTCTTCTTAGCATTCTAGTATCTGTAGTGGATACCTTAGAAAAATCATCTATACTAAGCGTCGTCATCGGCGCAATATATATTCTGTATTTTAAAGAATCATCCACATCATTTAAAAGTTTTGGATTTAATGCATGAATTCCTTCAAGAATTACTACATCATTATCTTCAAGTTTTAAATAATTTCCTGGATACTCCTTACAACCTGTTAAAAAGTTAAATTCTGGCATATTTATTTTTTTGCCAAGAAACAACTTGTTCATGTCTGAATTAAACAGTTTTAAGTCTAAGGCATCTATAGTTTCAAAATCATATTCGCCATTAGGTTGCAGTGGTGTGTCTACTCTTTCTTTAAAGTAGTTATCCATAGAAATCACATGTGGATTGTACCCTATTGTTTTTAGATTTGTGCATAGTCTATTAGCAAATGTAGTCTTTCCTGATGAAGAAGGACCTGCAATAAGGATTAATCTTTTTTTACCTTTTGCTTTAATGTCCATTACAAGCTCTGCAAATTTTCTATTATGTTCTGCTTCATTAACACGTATTACATCCTTTATGCTACCATCTATAACTTTGCGATTAAGCTCAGATACACTTCTTACTTTTATTATATCTAAAAAATCTGCTCTTTCTTCAAATACACTATAAAGTGGACTGTCGTTTATCTTGTCTACTATAACTTTTCTATTGTCTTGTTTTGGAACAATTAGTGCAAAGCCTCGTCTAAACTTTTTAATATTAAAGTCTGGAGCATAACTGGCACTTGGCGCTAAGATTCCATCTGTTAAGCCATATATATTTTCAGATATATGTATGGTTAAATGTGGTGACATTCTAATTGCCATATTGTCTAATACATTTTCATTTTTAGAAAGTTCAAATAAATATTTTGCTTCTTCAAAAGTTACTACTTTTCTATCGAACTTAGAATCATTTTTTACAATTGTTCTCATTTCCTTTAGCAGTTCAACAGCCATATCGTCTGTAAATTGCACATCCTTACATATAAAATATATAATTCCATCTATTGTGTTACATACTTCTATGTCCAAAGATGGATATAAACGTTTAAGTGCCATGTAAAGCATAAATTTAACCGTGCGTATGTATATTCTATAACCGTCTGCGCTGTTATATCTTACTGGAGTCATATGAGAGTTTTCGCAAAGCATATAATCTAAACTTCTTATGCTGTTATTTACCTTAACTGCTAATATGTCTTTATCTTCCATATCCAATAAAGATAATACATCTCTTACCTTCGTATTATACTTTACTATTATCTGTTCTGTTTGACTCATACTTACTTTTATCTTTTTGTTTTTTAATTCTTCTATCATATGTATCTCCTTTATTTTTCATATATGTTATGTCTATATAACTATATACTATAGCGGGTAAAAAGTCAATTATTCCTTTACTTTTTTTACTTTTTAGTATATAATATGACAGACTTTAAAGGGAGTGATTTAATTGAAATTAGGTATAGTAGGTTTACCAAATGTTGGAAAGAGCACATTATTCAACGCCATTACAAAAGCTGGTGCTGAAAGTGCAAATTATCCATTCTGTACAATAGAACCAAATATTGGAACTGTGCTTGTTCCAGATGAAAGATTAGAAGTTTTAACTAAAATGTATGACGCTTTAAAAACTACATACGCTGTTATAGAATTCGTAGACATTGCAGGTCTTGTAAAAGGTGCTTCAAAAGGCGAAGGATTAGGTAATAAGTTCCTTGCTCATATACGTGAAGTTGATGCTATAGTACACGTTGTAAGATGTTTTGAAAACAAAGATATAGTACATGTTGAAGGGAAAATTGATCCTTTAGCTGACATTGAAACTATAAATTTAGAATTAATTTTCTCAGATATTGAAACTATAAATCGTAGACTTGAAAGAGCAAATAAACAAGCTAAATCTCACGACAAAGATGCCCTTTTAGAGGTTGAAGTGCTAAATAGAATTAAAGATAAATTAGAGCAAGGATTACCTGCAAGAACTGTTGAAATATCTAAAGAAGAACAAGCATTAATTTCTGACCTATTCTTGCTTACATCTAAAAAAGTAATATATATTGCAAATGTAAATGAAGATCAACTTTCAAGTATTGATACAGACGCAAATGTAAATAAGGTTAAAGAATATGCCTTAGCAGAAAATACTATCTGTATTCCACTTTGTGCCAAGCTTGAAGAAGAGCTATCTGAATTAGATGATGAAGATAAAATGATGCTTATGCAAGACTATGGCATGAAACATTCTGGCCTTGATCTTTTAGCTGTTAAGAGCTATGAATTATTAAACCTTATCTCTTATCTTACAGCAGGTAAACAAGAAGTCCGTGCATGGACAATTACTAAAGGTACAAAAGCACCTCAAGCTGCCGGAAAAATACATACAGATTTTGAGCGCGGTTTTATAAAAGCAGAAATTGTATCATACGACGACTTAATAGCATCTGGGACATATGCCGGCGCTAGGGATAAAGGGTTAGTAAGACTTGAAGGAAAAGAATATGTAGTACAAGATGGTGACATTATATTATTCAAGTTCAACGTATAGTTATGTTAACAGCAAAAAATATTTAAAAAAATTACAAATTTCTATTGACAAATAATTATAAATTAATTATAATAATACTGTTCACTACGAAGTGTGGGCCTTTAGCTCAGTTGGTCAGAGCAACCGGCTCATAACCGGTGGGTCCAAGGTTCGAATCCTTGAAGGCCCACCACACATAAGTAGTGAATATATATTATATGGGCGGGTGTCCGAGTGGCTAAAGGAGGCAGACTGTGGTCTTTGGTTTCAAAAACCTAAACTTGCAGCTCATACAAGTAATTGTATGATGATAACCTGGCTAATTCGGGGAAACCTTAACAGGTAATGCTGATGGCAATCCCGAGCTAAAAGATTTAATCTTTGAGTGTAGAGACTTTATACCGGGTATCTTCTATTTGGAGATAAAGAGAAAGTCCAGACTACAAACAATTTGTTTGGTAACGAAAGTTATAGTAGTAAGAAATCTGTTAGCGTTCGCTTACGATGGTTCGAATCCATCCCCTCCCACCAAATGCAAGTATTTTAATACTTGTATTTTTTTATTTTCTAGGAGGTTATTTATTAAATTTTCTACAAATAAAGAAAAAGGTAATACTGCTTTAGGAGTGGCAATAGCATATTTTTCTTCAAAAGGTTACACCGTATCTATCCCTCTTAACGATACTCAAGATTATGACCTAATCATCTAAAAGAATAAAATTATACAAACGGTGCAAGTAAAATCTAGCGGTTGTAAAACTAGATATAATCATTTCCAAGTTGCCCTAAAAAGTTGTGGTGGCACTAAAGGCACAACATACAAAACATTTAAGAATACTTCTGTAGACTTATTATTTGTCTTTTTAGCAGATTCATCCATGTATCTAATCCCTTCAGATAAAATAGAAAACTCTAACACTATTACTATCTCAAATAAATATGCAAATTATCGCGTAAATATCTTTTAATTTTTTAATCTCATCGTATATTCAAACACGTTTTCTTGAATATTATGACAACTTGTGATATAATATTTTGTACGTTCATAACATAGTTCATCTCTTATTAGCGATGAAGGCAAAATTTAATATTTTTAAACTTGGAGGAATATTATGAAACGGTATTTAACATTTTTATTGGTCGTTTTTGTTGCACTTTTTGCACTGACAGGATGTCTTGATGAGGAAATCGAAACAGTACCTAAAGAAGAAAACTTGCCTACTCTAACCCCATTAAATGGTAGTGTTTTGAAAAAAACACATGTTATAGAAGATTTTGAGTTTATAACCACATACACTACAGGCGACTATGACTTAAATCGTTGGAGAATTACAGACTCTAAAGTTATTAATATGACAGCTTCGGTTAAAAATGCTCCTAAAGGAACAATAATATTAATCGAACATGTTCATATAGACCTGTCTTTAAAATCCACACTGCCTCAGTTAGATGGTCTAACTCAAGATTCTATGGACGATTCTTTCCACGGTTATTCTCAAGATGGATTCCTTGTATCAGATAAGTATCAATACCAAAATCAATTTGCTATAGAAGGCTTTAGCAAGGACTTGATTGAGGGTTGGGGCTTTGTTTGCGGAGATTATGGCGCATCCGGCTTCTCCTCTTATAGACTTACAGAGAAAAATCTTGTGGAAAATGGAAATGTGTATGCTAATAAAATGCAGGTCGTCTATGATATTCTTATAAAATATCCTAGCGAAGAATATTTCCATGTTGTATCTATTCTAGATGAATTCCTCATCCCTACAACTTATACCGACTCTAGTGCAAGCACAAGCAATCAATCTTGATACTTATAACAAATTATTATATAAGGAGTAAAAAATATGTATTCAACTTCAAAGCCCGTAATCAAATGTCCTTTATGTGGTAAAGACGCAAAGATGTGTATGAATACTCATTACGTCTGTGAATGCGGCTGGAACAGTCTGGAAGACACTATCGACATCGGTTATAAAGATACTACTTCTAGCGCTCTTTCTAATCTGTTTCCTCATAAATTCCTTTTTTATACTTGCGAAGAAGATAAGACACACTGTCTGTCAATGGAATCCTTTCTCCAGTCTTTACGTGTGCAAGATCCTAAGCACCAAAAGTATATCTGTGAGAATTACTCAGGCTACCTTGCATGGAAGCTAAAATTTTCACTTCATGATTGGCGCGAGGATGGTCTTCTTTACTGGAATGGTAAAGCTATTGTAAGAGACTCGGAAGAATACACTTCTCTTATTACAACAGCGTACGACAGGCTCTTTGAAGATAATTTTATATTCAGAGATCTCGTCCTTCCTAAATTCAAAGGAAAGATATTGATTCACAGTATGGGATGTGATGATAAGCATGAAACTATTTTGACTGAAGAGGAATATCGCTTCCAGTTAAATAGACTTATGGCTAAGCTCCCCTAAAACAAAAAATAACGGAAAGTAAATACTTTCCGCTATTTTTTGTTTTATTGTATTATTATATTTATTTTTTATAATATTTTTATACTATTTATCTGTGCTCATAAAGTCTTTAAGTTTTTTACTTCTTGATGGATGTCTTAATTTTCTTAAAGCTTTAGCTTCTATTTGTCTTATTCTCTCTCTAGTTACCATGAACTCACGGCCTACTTCTTCTAGAGTTCTAGTTCTTCCATCTTCTAGTCCAAATCTTAATCTAAGCACTCTTGCTTCTCTTGGAGTTAATGTTTCCATTACTTCCTCTATTTGTTCTTTTAAAAGCACGTCTGCTGCCTGGTCAGATGGAGATGGCGCATCATCATCCGGGATGAAATTCCCAACACTGCTATCATCTTCTTCTCCTACAGGAGTTTCTAAAGATATTGGATCTTGAGAAATTTTTAAAATATCTCTTACCTTCTCTACTGGTATTTCCATCTCGGCTGCTATTTCTTCAGGAGTTGGTTCTCTACCTAAAGTTTGTAGCAAGTGTCTTGAGTTTCTCATAAGACGATTTATAGTTTCAACCATATGTACTGGTATTCTTATAGTTCTTGCTTGGTCAGCTATTGCACGAGTTATTGCTTGTCTTATCCACCATGTTGCATAAGTACTAAATTTATATCCTTTAGTCGGATCAAACTTATCTACTGCTTTAATAAGTCCTAGATTTCCTTCTTGTATTAAATCTAAGAAGTGCATTCCACGTCCAATATATCTTTTTGCTATACTTACAACTAGTCTTAGGTTAGATTCAACTAATTTTTGCTTTGCTTTTTTGTCTCCGCTTACCATTTTATCCGCAAGTTCCGCTTCTTCTTCTAAAGATAATAGTTGTATCTTTCCTATTTCCTTTAAGAACATTCTTACAGGATCGTCGACACTAATGCTATCTATAAACGAAAAATCGTTCATATCTTCTAGCAAAATATTTTTTTCAATTTCACTTATATCTTCTAAGTTTGGTTCAATATCTAATTCTGCAACTGAATTTGCGGCATCTCCGCTTGTTGCAAGCTTATCTATTATTCCCGCTTTTATATCGTCATCGTCATCATCTTCTTCATGCTCTAAAACTTCATCTTTTTTGTCTTCTGAAGCCATTTCTACTCCAGCAGCTTCTAAAGCTTTATATAGTTCATCAAGTTCCTCTGGGGTAAGATTTTTTTCTGACATAAAATCTACTATCTCTTTATATGTAAATTCTTTTTTCTCTTTAGCTGTTTCTACAAATTGTTCCATAGCGACTTGTTTTTCATTTTTTACTTGTTCTTTAGCCTTAGTAGACTTCTTTTTAGTGTTTTTTTCTTCCACCATTTCTTCAATTCCTTCTTTTTCTATTTTTTTACTCATATATATTATACTCTCCCCAATGTATTATTTATACAACATCCCTCAAATAATTACAACACTTTTGAAAATATTTATTTTATTTTTGCCATTTTTAATAATATTTGGCCTAATTCTATTTCAAGCATTTGTTTTTCATCTAAAGATATTTGCTGGCTTAATCTTCCTAGTATCTCTGCCCTTCTTTTCTGGTAATAATACTTTTTAAATATATTATCTAGTTCTGTATAAAGTTTTTCTTTATCAAATTGAGACATGTCAATTGCTAAAATTTCTGTAATTAAATTTACATTTACACTTTCATCCTCATTAAATTTAGTTAATAAATTTATTTTAGATAAATCCTCTTTACTATTTAATTCTTTCAATGTTTCAAACAGTTGTCTTGTATCATCATATTCAAAATCACTTTCATTAAACCTTTCAAAGACATTATTAATTACCTTTTTATCTTTTGTAAATATTAATGAAATTATGTACTCTTCCTGTTTTTTTCTTAAGGTCACTGTGCCTTGACTTGTTTTTTCATTTAGTTGTATTTTGTTTTCTCTTTTAACTTCTTTTTTAGTTCTCTTATCTATTTCAGATTTAATGGCATCTCTACTTACGTTATATTTCTTAGATACAAGATCTAAATACATTTCTTGCTCTATGTCATTTTTAAGACCTGCTAAAATCTGTGCAACTCTAGTTAAAAATTCCACTTTTTCATGGAAATCGTCTTTATTTAGAAGTCCCTCTAATCTTGAAATTTTGTATTCTACAGCAGACACGCTGTTTTTAACGCATTCTTCAAAATGTTCTTTTCCATATTTGTTTATATACTCATCTGGATCTTTTACATCATCACGGTCTAATTTTAATACTTTTACCTTTAAATCCTCTTTACCTAATATATCTATTGCACGTAATGTAGCTGCTTGTCCCGCTCCATCTTGATCATATGAAATAACTACAGTTGGTGCATATTTCTTAATAAGTTTCGCTTGACGTTCTGTAAGAGCAGTACCAAGGCTTGCTACAGCATTTGTTATACCAGATTTGTGAAGCGCCACTGTATCCATGTACCCTTCAACTATTATTATTTCACTTAATTTCTCTTTTTTTGCTACGTTTAAGCCATACAAATTACTCCCCTTGTGATACAGAGCATTTTCTGGCGAATTTACATATTTAGGCAAAGATTTATCTAAAACCCTTCCCCCAAATCCTATTACTCTTTCTCTTGTATCTAGGATTGGAAATATTAGTCTTGAGGCAAAATTTTCGTATATTTCCCCTCTCATGTTTTTAGATACAACTCCTGCAGATAATATTTCATCTTTGTTATATCCTAATTTTGTTAAATGCTGTACTAGTGTTTCACTTTTCTTTGAGCCAAATCCTAGCCCAAACCTTACAATAGTATTTTTATCTAATTGCCTTTTTATTAAATATGCTTTTAATGGGCTATTTCCCTCTTTAAGTTGTTCTGCGAGTGCCTCATAAAAATATCTGGCTGTGGCTTTGTTTATTCTTTCTATTGTGTCTTTTATTTCTTTCTTACCGTCTTTAAAACCTCCATTTACTTCGTATTTTTCAAGGTCAATATTTGCTCTTTCTGCTAAGTGTTCTAATGTTTCTTTAAAATCTAAATTTTCCAGTTTAGATATAAACTGTACAACTGATCCTCCTTGTCCACATCCAAAGCATTTATATATTTGTTTGTCTGGCGACACAGTAAAAGAAGGAGTTTTTTCTTTATGGAAGGGACACAATCCAAGATAGTTTGCTCCTCTTCTTTTCAGTGGTACATATTCATTTATAACTTCAACTATATCTGTTGATGCTAAGATTTCATCTAATAAATCTTCTGAATAGTATGCCATTTTCTCCTCCTTGATTTTAATTTTTATCTTTTAATAATTTTATTCTTTCTTCTCTGTTGTAACAGATATTGCAAGCGTTAGTTATAACTGTTAATGCAAGTAGTGTATCAAAAAGTGCTGATGCATAAATGCTATCTACCATAAAGAATGATATAATAGCAATTGTTATCATAGAAACTTTTATGTTAAACATTTTAATATCTAGCTCTCTTTTTAATAATACACCAATTATTTCAAATACTAATGCAAATATAACAAGTACTAAATAATAGTTTCTAGAATGCATAAGTATATTTGACGCGTTTTCAACATTAAATATTTTGTAGTTACTTGAAGTTGTTACAATAGCACAAACTAGCGTTGTTATACCAGCTATTACTAAAGCTATTAATGATACACATATAAGCTTAGAAATGTTTATTCTTTCTATTTTTTCCGCAATTCTTTTCAATTTATAATGTAATTTTTCTTTAAAATTTATATGTATATGCACTGTATCTACATATGTAGCAGCTAAAGTCGTAATTAGCATCATACATATCCATAATACATAAGAGCCACCAAATATGACATCTAGCGATTGTATCGCACCTAATATAAGTGCATATATTAGATATTTATTATTCTTTTTACCAAAGTTCTTAACCTCATCTATAATCTTTGTGAACACAAATATTCCAATTAATACTAAAATTACATTATAATTGTATTTTATATATTCCATAACGTATACTAACGATTGAGGTATAAACAAGTACATTATGCTTGCTACCGTTGCTATTGTATCGTTATCCGTTATATTAAGTAGTATCTTCTTAATAACTACACAAGATGCAAACGCAAGTATAGAATTAACAATTGCATTTGCGTAAAATTGGTTGTCTACAAGTAGTCCCAAGCCATAATTTATATATGACCCCAGACCCGAACTAAACCCAGGAATAATTGGGGTTACAGGTGTTTCCCTCAAAATGTATGCCATGGCAAACTTAGACACAAAGGCAATTACCGCCAAATATATATAATAATATATTTTTGAAATTGTTATGCTAAGAGCCTTGTTTGTTAGCTTTTTAGCTAGTCTTGTTTTTACACCAGCATATAAAAATGTGCAAAGCGCAAACATTGCCACATATACCGCTTTTAAATACGTTGGTACACTGCTTTTAACATACATATTGCTTTTTAAAAGTATCAGTATTAACGCTACTGACACTATTACATATATTACTGTAACTATACTACAAATAATTCTACTTCTTTTCAACTTTTACACCTACATTTAATAGCTGAATTATACCATAATTCTACATATTATACAAGTATATGTTCTACATAATTTTTCCCATACAAAAAAGATACAGATGAATTTAATTATCTATATCTTTTCATCTATATTATAACAATATATCTGTTGTACAGCTGTATTATAGCTTACAACGTTTTTGCCACTTGAACATCAACGCCTTTTTCAGTTATTGTTATAGCAACCCTTGATGTATTTTTTTGTTTTATGCTTTTATAAAAATTAAAAGTAACAGTACTAAATTCTGTTACTTTATCTGTGTTTGTCAATTTTTTCATTGTTTTATTCCAACATAACCTGTTTTCTCTATTATTTCTTGTCCTTCTTTAGATAAAATCCATTTTAATAATTTTTCAACATTTGGATTTGGATTATTTTTGTATGTTACTGCATATAATGGGGTGGTAATTGGATACTTTCCATTTTTAATATTTTCTACTGTTGGCGCAACCCCGTCTATGCTTACCATCTTTATATCTGGATTTTTTATAATACCTTCTAGGTAATATCTAAATGAAAATCCTATTGAATTTGTTTTATTTCTGTAATTAGAAACCTGTTCTATAATTCCAGACATAAAATTGTTTACTTGTTCCGTTGGAGCCTTCATTATTTTTTTGCCATCCATAAAACGAATTAACATACTTTGACTTCCACTTCCCTCGTTTCTTTGAAAAGCAACAATTTCTTCATTTTTTCCTCCAAGTTCTTTCCAGTTTGTTATTTCTCCAGTATAAATATTTTGAATTTGCTCTGTTGTTAAGCTATCTATTGGATTGTCTTTATGAATAAAAAACACAAATGCTTCCGTTCCTATTTTAGTATATTCAAATTCTGTTCCTTTACTTGTTGCAGCATCTATTTGTTCTTGTGAAGGATATGCACCGAAAAATACGTCTGTTAGTTTCTCTCCTAGTAGTTTATACCCCCCGACTGTATTGTTATATTCAAAAATCCCATCATACAATTTAGTAGTATTTGGATATGTGGCATTTACAAAAGCCGAATATACCGGAAATACTGCAGCTGCTCCATCTACAATCGGCAAGTCAGTATTTAATTTCAAACTTGCTTCATAACCAAGTTTTACTATTTTTGAATTTTCTGTAAAAGGTAAATATTCTTCTGTCTGAATATTAGGACTAGTATTTATAGTAATCTTCTCATCATATTTAAGTACAGCTATATTTATCCCGATAGCAATTATAAATATAATAACAAAAATACTCCAAGCTTTAAAAACTTTCTTCTTATTTTTAATGTATATAAGCGGTAATAATAATCCTGGTAATATTAAAACACTACATATACTTAATGGATCAATAATTTGTTCTGCACTGCAAATTAAAATCAAATAAATTCCTATTAAAAAACTTATATATAATACTGAAACTGTTAATACAATTTTGAAAATTGCTTTTATTATCTTGTTCTTAAAAAAACTTTTTTTATCATCTTCTATCATAGTTTTTTCTCCTTCATCTTAATAATTTCAAAGTATTCCTTTACATTTTACTATTTGTATTATACTATATTTTCTAACTCTTTTGTACTTTTATTTACTATATAAACTTTTTACAAAAACTTCTTCTGTGCACATCACATAATCCATATTTTTTAATTGCCTCTGTATGCTCTTTTGTGCCATAGCCTTTGTTCTTAGCAAAGTTATACTCTGGATACTTTTCATCTAACTGAATCACCATTCTATCTCTTGTAACTTTTGCAATTATCGAGGCTGCGGCTATAGACTCACTTAACGCATCTCCTTTTATGATTGGAGTGTAAGGAATATCTATTGAAACCTTCTTTTCAGCGTCAACCAGCGCATAATCTGCTTTTTGTTTTAATCCTTCTACTGCTTTTTTCATAGCAAGTCTTGTCGCTTCAAGTATGTTTATCTCATCTATTGTCTTCTCATCTACAATCCCCACAGAATACGCTACGGCTCTTTCTTTAATGCGTTCAAAAACTTCTTCTCTTTTTTTTTCAGATAGCTTTTTAGAGTCATTTACTCCTTCTATTTTATCTCCTTTTTTAAGTATAACTGCAGCAGCAACAACTGGTCCACATAATGGTCCTCGCCCTGCTTCATCTATCCCACATATGTACTCATATCCTTTAGAATACAAATCTTTCTCATACTCTAACATTTTATCTAATCTTTGTTCTTCTGTTTCTTTCATTAAACACACTCCATATACACTTCATTTTTATTTTTACCACGTTCTTTAGCTACTTTTTTAATAGCATCTTTTTTACTCATTCCACCTTCTATGTATCTTTCTACTAATTGCTTATCTGAAAGAGCATCCAATCCTAACGCCTCGTCTTCTTGCTTTTTCTTCTCTTCGTCTCCTAATTCATTGCCTTTTACAATTAATACTATTTCACCTTTTATTCCCTCATCAGATACAATATCTATTTGTTTACTTAAAGTAGAATATCTACATTCTTCATGAAGTTTTGTAAGTTCTCTTGCAACACAAATTTGCCTTTCTCCTAGGAACTTATATAAATCTTTTAAAGTAGCCAGCAACTTGTGTGGAGCTTCATAAAATACTATCGTTCTTGTTTCGTATTTTAATTTTTCTAGTTTTTCTCTTCTTCTTGTTGGTCTCATTGGCAAGAAGCCTTCAAATACAAACGTTGACGAATCAAAATTAGTATATGCTATAGCTGTTGTTACAGCTGTAACTCCCGGAATTACTTCTATAGCGTATCCTTCATCTATTAAAGTCTCAACTAGTGCTTCGCCTGGATCAGATATTCTAGGCATGCCTGCATCAGATACAAGAGCTATTTTTTTACCCTCATCTAAAAGGCTTTTTACTTCACCAATCTTATTCTCCTCATTATGTCTGTGATAACTTATCATGGGCTTAGATATTTGTAAATGATTCAATAATTTCAATGTTTGCCTAGTATCCTCTGCCAAAATTATATCTACCATCTTTAACGTTTCTATTGCTCTTAATGTAATATCTTTTAAATTACCTATAGGTGTTCCCACCAAATAAATCTTTCCTTTTTCCACAATACCCTCCAAAATTTAAATGTATTTTACCACAGTTAAGTATAAAATACAATTAAGATGTCAGTAAATAATCCCCCAGCTTAGCTGAAGTGGTAAAATGAAAGTAGACACAAAAATCTACTTTCATTTTTGGTTTGTGTTAAAATATTGTTAAGGAGGAATATATTATGGGAAGACCAAAAGGTGGTAAAAATAGATATTGGAGCAAAGAAGAAAAATTAAAAATAGTTAATAAAGTTGTGGTGGAAGGATTATCTTCTAAACAGGTGGCTAAAGAAGAAAATATAGAAAGTGGCACTGTCAGAAGATGGACAAGAATATATTTGGCAGAAGGCGAAGAAGGATTAATTAACAAAAAGAAGCCAGGTAATCCGTTATCTAAATATCAAAACCGAAAGAATCTTTCAGATTTGGAAAAACTTGAATATGAAAACATGAAATTAAGAATTGAAAATGAAAGATTAAAAAAAGGTTACATTGTGAAAGGAGATGGTTCAGTTGTAATATTCAAATAGTTAAACAAGGAGAATTTGAAATTGTATTAGCATTAAGTGCCGAGTTTAATGTTAAGTCTTTATGCGAATATATGAAAGTATCTAGAAGTGGTTACTACAAATGGCTAAAAAACAAAGATGTTTTAAATGTTAATGAAATTAATAGATTGGATTTAAAAGAACTAATTGAAGAAATTCATAATAGAAAACCTAGTTATGGTTATCGTAGAATAAATGCTTTAATACGTCGAGAAACCGGTTGGATTGTGTCAGATAATTTGGTTCATAAAGTATGTAAAGCATTAAAAATAAAATCAAAAGCTAAACATTACAAATATAAGAAAACAGGAGAAGAATCAATTAAATATCCTAATATAATAAGTAGTAACTGGAATACATCAAGACCATTTGAAAAAGTTGTTTCAGACACAACAACATTTGGCTTTAAAAAAAGATTGTATGATTGGACATTTTATTTAGATGTGTTTAATGGAGAAATAGTCGGTTCAGATGTTAGAGAGTCAAAATACGGTGCAAATACGCAAAATCACAGAGCAGCTCTAAAAGAAATGTTAGAAAACAAAATAAAAAGAGGATATAAAGACCTTGAAACAATATTTCACACAGATCAAGGCGCAATATATTCCTCTAAATCATTTAACAATATACTAGAAGATTTCTTTATTACAAGATCAATGTCTAGAGTTGGCACTCCCACAGATAATCCTGTTATAGAATCCAAAAATGGATGGCTAAAAAAAGAAATGTATATTGACTTTGATGTAGATAATTATAACACAGTCCAAGATTTTATAAAAGATGTTGTAGTAGATAATAATGAATATAGGCCTAGTTATGCATTAAATTACAAAACCCCAATTGAATATAAAATTCAATTAGGGTTTCGATAAGTGCTTTTTTGTGTCTACTTTTTGTTGACAAGTCCAGCTTAGCTGGGGGCATTTTACTATGCGCCTATAAGGCTTGTTATTAGCAACGCCTCAAGGCGTTTAGCTATTCCGACACGCGCGTCCTTTGGACTACCCGCTACCCGTTAAACGGGTCTTGGTATTCTTTTATTGATATTTGATCATATATCATATCTTCATTCAATTGATTTCTTACGTACTCTGCTATTCTTTTGGCGTTTTTCCCTACTGTGTCCACATAATAGCCTCTACACCAAAAACTTCTTTGTCCATATCTATATTTCAAATTTGACCACCTCTGATAAATTATTAGGCTGCTTTTGCCCTTTAATATTCCCATAAATTTTGATACTGCCAATTTAGGCGGTATTTCTACAAACATATGGACATGGTCTGGGCAAACTTCAGCCTCAATAATTTTCACCTCATTCCAATCACATATTTGTCTTAATATTTTTCCTATTTCTACTCTCTTTTGTCCATAAAATATCTTTCTTCTATATTTTGGAGCAAATACAATGTGATATTTGCAATTCCACTTAGTATGTGCTAAACTGTTACTGTTGTCGTAATCATCTTTAGCTTTTTTGTTAAAGATTGGTTGCATAACAAAAACTCCTTTCGTTTTTATATCTGCATGTCGGAATGCTTGATATTATATCACGAAAGGAGTTTTTATACTACAAAGCTTAAGCCTACTCTACTACCGGCAAAGCCGGAAGATTATATTTCATATAAAAAGTTCCCGCAAAATTTGCGAGAACTTTTTTCTTAATCAAATACTTTTGCACAGTCTGCTAAATATGCTTGTTTGTATTCTTCACCAAAAATTTGATAGAGATATTTTATCCATATAGAAGATCTGCTGCAACCTATAACACAAAAATCATAAAGAGTAAAATGAAAATTACGATCTCCGTTGTTTTCGTCTATACTCACATAGATATACTCTTTGTTTTTAATAAATGAGCTCGAATACCTTTTGTCCTTTGGATATTCACTTTGCAAAAAAGCATCTATCTGTTCATCCGTCAACCGTTCAATAAATGTGTCTCCACTCTGCCGTGTTATTTGTTCCTCAGTAAGTCCAAATATCTTTTTTTCCATAATGTATATCCTTTCTAGCTAAGTTTAGTTTTAACTATTCTTATTAATATATATTTTCAAATATTATACCATAACCCCCTGTTTTTTCAAGTGCATGTGTTATTCATTGCTCGTCATATCGTATATATCCAAAATGTCTTTAGTATAGTTTCCTTCTTTATCGTACTCAATTAAACTTGGCAAAACCACACATTCATTACCTCCACCTAATACGTATTCTATTAAAGCTATACTAGGCTTTTTGTTAACTGTTGGTTGTAAAAATTGAATTTCTTTAGGCTCTAATTTATATTTTCTAGCCAATGTTATTAAATCTGCTATTCTTTCTGGCTTGTGTACAAGGTAAAGCTTCCCCTTAAATTTTAATAATTTCGACGCTGTCATAAACACATCTTCAAGCTCACACATAACTTCATGACGTGCGATATATTTTTCATCTCCATCATTTTTGCTTCCTGTACCAATCTTTTTATATGGAGGATTAGATATAACAACATCTACTTTATCTTTCCCCATTAATTCCATTATATATTTTCGTATACTCTCTACATTTTTAAGATTTTCTTTTAGCACACATATTTTATCTTGCAAATTGTTATATTCTACGTTTTTAACTGCAAGCTCATACATTTTGTCTTGTAACTCTACACCAATTATTTTTCCTATTTTATTTTTCTCACAAATTATAACTGGCATAACACATGAACCTGTCCCCAAATCTACAATAATACTATTACTATTTGTCCCTTTAATTTTGTTTGCAAGAAGCACAGAATCCATTCCAAATAAAAATAAATCTGTGTCTTGGATTATTTTCTTGCCATTTAAATTTAAATCATCTATTCTTTCCATAATGTACCTCACAAATATTTTAACATAATATGTACAAAAATAAAAGTAGAGATTTCCTTGGAGAGCACAATAAAATAACAAATTCATATAATATATCAGGAGATTTACATTAAGGAGGATGTTATGGCTAACGCTAATTTAATAAATTCAATCCTATGTTGTTTAAACCCTAAAATGCCTATTACTCCAACCCACTATATTTGCGGTAAAAATCTAGCATTATTCTCAAGCTTTGCCCAAATAGAAAACTGTCTAACTTGCTTTACAAACAACTGTAAAAGCCTAACTTGTAGTAAGCCATCTTGTTTAAATTCAAGAGATAGTACAGAAAAATAAAATACATATGGTATTTGTTTGGTATTAGGTTGTATTTTTTATACGAATATGCTATACTTGGATTGCAAAGAAAACAAACGAATATCATATATACATAAATCATTTAAGGGGGATAAAAGTGAATAAAATAATAGTAAATGGTCCTTGTAAATTAGAAGGAGAAGTAACAATTTCTGGAGCTAAAAACGCTGCTGTTGCCATAATTCCTGCTACTTTACTTGTAAATGGCAAATGCCATTTAGAAAATGTTCCTAACATTTCAGACATTCGTGCTTTTATAAAAATACTTGAAAGTTTAGGTTCAAAAATCGAATATATTTCTGAACATGAATTAATTATAGATAATACTAATATACATACTACAACTGCGCCATATGATTTAACTAGCAAATTTAGAGCATCATATTATCTTTTAGGCGCTTTACTTAGCAGGTTTGGTCATGCTCAAATAAGTCTACCTGGTGGATGTAATATAGGTGCAAGACCTATTGATCAGCACATAAAGGCTTTTGAATGTTTGGGTGCTGATGTTGAAGTTAAACGTGGAAACGTTTATGCAAATGCAAAGAAAATGACAGCCGGTTCAATATTTTTTGATGTTGTAACTGTTGGTGGAACAATCAATGGAATTCTTGCTGCTACTCTTGCAGACGGTGTCACAACAATTGAAAATTGTGCTAAAGAGCCACACATAGTTGACGTTGCTAACTTCTTAAACTCAGTTGGCGCAAATATTAAGGGTGCTGGTACTGATGTTATAAAAGTTACTGGTGTTAAGAGTTTAAAACAAACTTCAAGTTATGCAATAATTCCAGATCAAATTGAAGCTGGTACATTTATGGTAGCTGCTGCAGCAACAAAAGGTGATGTTTTGGTAAAAAACTGTATTCCAAAACATATGGAACCAATTACTGCAAAGCTTATAGAATCTGGTGCTGAAGTTACAGAGTATGAAGATAGCATTAGAGTTAAAATGACTAAAACTCCAAAAGCTATAAATATTAAAACCTTACCTTACCCAGGCTTTCCTACAGATATGCAACCTCAATTTGGAACTTATCTTACACTTTCTTCTGGAAGTAGCTTAATAGTTGAAAGTATATGGGAATCTCGTTTCCAATATACAGCAGAACTAGTAAAAATGGGAGCAAACATTTCTTATCATGACAGAACTGCAATGTTTACTGGTGTTAAAGAGCTATATGGTTCTCCTGTTAAAGCTATGGATTTAAGAGCTGGTGCTGCTATGATAATAGCTGGCCTTATGGCTCACGGAACAACAGAAATTTATGATATACATCACATAGATCGCGGTTATGAAAATATTGTAGACAAATTTAAAGCACTAGGTGCAAATATAGAATATGATATAACAGATTAGAAAGGATTAATTATGCTTAAACTTTATCCATTATTTAGTGGTAGTTCTGGCAATATGTACTTAATAAAATCCCCAACTTCTACAGTTCTTGTAGACATTGGGGTATCTTTTAAGGCACTTACAACTTGTCTGGATAATTTAAATATGCGTATAGCAGATATATCTGCCTTGTTTATTACTCATGAACATTCAGACCATATTAAAGGCCTTACTACTTTTATAAATAAAACAAACATTCCAATATATGCAACTAAAGGCACTAGCAATTATATACTAAACAAATACGCAGATAAGATTAAGGCCTCACCAGAATTTTTCTTAGTTGAACCTGAGACAAGCATCTACATTGGAGATATTTTAGTTACACCATTTAAAACATCTCACGATGCGGTTGAGCCTGTTGGATATACTCTAAAAAATGGTGATAGTACTCTTACTATTGCAACAGATTTGGGTTGTGTAAATGAGAAGATATATGAACATCTAATAGACTCTAATTTGTCTTTAATAGAATCTAATTATGATAGGAATCTACTTTTATTAGGAAATTATACTTATCCTCTTAAATGCAGAATACAAAGCGATATTGGGCATCTTTCCAATGATGACACTTCAAACCTAATATTAAATTTAGCTCGTAATGGTAAAAGAGATTTTATTTTGGGTCATATAAGTCAAAATAACAACGAGCCTGAACAAGCAATGTTTTGCGTAAACACTACCCTACAAAATAATGGTTTTGATTTAAAAGATTTCAACATTCACTGTGCAACTCGTGATATGTCTTTTGAGGAGTATGTCTTATGATAAATATTAGAATTATTTGTGTTGGAGATTTAAAAGAATCTTATCTTAAAGATATGCAAGCAGAATATTTAAAAAGGCTTTCTAAATATTGTAAAATTGAAATTATAACGTTAAAAGATGAACGTTTACCCTCTATCTTAAATGAAGGAAACTGTTCAGTTGTAAAGGAAAAAGAAGCAAATGCCATTCTTACAAAACTAAATGTTCCCAATTCATATACATTCGTGCTAGATGAAAAAGGTAAAGAATATTCTTCTGTAGAATTAAGCGATAAAATATCTAAAGTAACTACAATTGGAAACTCTACAATTAATTTTGTAATTGGTGGAAGTTTAGGACTAGCAGAGTCTGTTAAGAATAAAGGAAATGAAATTATTTCCTTTTCCAAGCTTACATTTCCTCATCAACTTATAAGAATGTTTCTTCTAGAGCAATTGTTTAGATCGTTTAAAATTATAAATAATGAAAGTTATCACCACTAGTATTGAAAGTACTGCTTGTATTTTATATATATATATGTTATTATTTTCCTGAGGTGGAAATTATATGAAGTCAACAGGAATAGTTAGAAAAATAGATGAATTAGGTAGAGTTGTTCTTCCAATGGAGCTTAGAAGAACTTTAAATTTAAATATCAAAGACTCTATCGAAATCTACGTTGAAGGTGAAAATATTATACTTAAAAAATATGAACCTTGCTGTATCTTCTGTGGTGAAGGAACAAACATTACTCATTTTAAAGACAAAAATGTTTGTGAAAACTGTAAAAAAGAATTGTCTAAATAAACGAAAAAACAAACAAATCGCGGTAGCAATAGCTACCGCAATTTATTTTAGTCGTCATCACCTATACCATATATTTGGTCAAGCATGCATTTTATCCTTGAATATGGAATGTGCATTTTACAAGCATGTGTAAGTGTTTTTCTTATTGTGCTTAATTTGTTTACTCTTGCCTTGTAACTTGCACAATGTGCTCCTACAGCAACATCCGGAAAATATGCTGCTATTGGGCTGCTGTCGCATTCATTTATAACGTAGTGGACATTTGCACCATACTCAAATCTTGTAATTTTTAAGTACCGCATTTTTTCCTTTGTCATATACGACACAATATGACTGTGAGGAAAAGATGTATACGAACCAATTATATTATCCTTGCAATATCTGTTTACCATATGATAGAAATTAGAAATCATTGTAAAATATGCAAGTTCTTTTCCGTTTTTTGCTAACATATAGTCCTTGCTGGAAAATGTTTTAAAGTTGTCTATCATCTTAAATAACCAGTTTATATATACCGTATTGTTTTTAATTTCTTCTTCAATTTTTGCCGCTTGATCTACATTTAAGCAGGTATATAACAGCGGTTGTTCAAGTTTTTTTACACACTCTTTCACCTTTTCTTTAAATTCTTCTGAAACAATACAGTCTTGTTCGTACTGTTCTATATCTTCTGGACTTTTTAATTTTATGTCTCTTCCTATTTCGCCAATTTCAAAAATGCCAACGTCCATTACCGTCTGCAACAAATATGCCCTGTTAATATCCAAGACTTCGTATCTTTCATTCATTCCTGTGGACGCAAGCTCTTCTGCCACATATATTACAGAAGAAATAGCAACAGACGTTTCTTTTGTCTCCACCATTATCCGGATAATAACATCTCTCATAAAATTCTTTTTCACAATATTTTCCCTCCCAAAAATTATTTTAGAAATGTTTTTTAATCATCAAGTACAGAATTTACCATTGATTTTATAACTTGAGGATCAATATCTTTTGATTTTAAATCAATAATGATATTTTGCAGTTTAATTAAATACTTGCTTTTAGAAAGAAAATCCTTATCTTCTACATCATTCATTATATTCTCAAAAATAACATATTTCTTTGGAGTAGTGCTATGTAATAAAGCAAAGCATATTGCTCCTTGACCCACAAACAAACCAATTGTAAAATACTTGTCTTTATATTTAATAGTATAACATTTGGCACCATCCTCAATTGTAGGTTTTAAAAGATTTTTGATATGATAATGTGATATTCCATTATAAAAATCGGATAATCTTCTAACTTGTTTCCAATCTCCTCCCGTTATCCCCTTCTTATTGTATAGCCAGGTATCATCTGTAAACCTAGGATATTCCTCTGAAAAATCATATAGCCACTGCATATATTCATCATCAGATATTATTTGATTGCGCCGATTTATTGCATCGATCAGCTCCTCAACTGAGTTATTTGTTTTTTTCTCATTTTCTTTTTCCATTATATGTCCTCCCCAAAATTATTTTTAAAGTATTATTTAGTACTTTTAGTAGTATATCACAAAATTGCTCATTTTTCAACAGTAAATAATCCCCCAGCTTAGCTGGGGGCATTTTACTATGCGCCTATAAGGCTTGTTATTAGCAACGCCTCAAGGCG
>JAZUNZ010000046.1:0-11928 GCA_045604405.1 Clostridia bacterium | reverse complement strand
AGAATCAAACTCTTGTCTTAAATTCTCTCAAGATAACGTTAGCTATCTTTATAAATTACTTTGTTAAATTAACGGGATGTTATGTCTTCCATAACTTTCCCTTTTACTTGGCTTTCTTACTCTTTATTTTTCAATGTGCTTTAAAATATCACGCTCTAGCGTGACACCGTGAATATATTTTAACACAGCACCTAGATAATGTCAACAAAAAAAATGAATTTTTTTAAAAATTTTTTCATATTTTTTAGAGTGTTTGTTTTTAAGCCGTTTTGGGCTTTAAATTTCAACCAAAATTACATCTTCTCCAATAAGTTTTACGTTGCTCCAAGGGATAGTTATGTTGTTTTTTCCTCCTAAACTTTTTAATACTTTTCCAACCTGAGCAACTACAATACTTTTTATTGCTCCTTCATTTAATTCTGCATCAACGTCAACTACAAATCCCAACATTTTTCCGTTGTTTATGTTTATAACTTCCTTCTGTCTAAAATCTATACCTCGTGTCATAATAGCCTCCTAACACACCTTTAACAAAAATCCCTTTTCTATTCCTCTTGCAATAGCTCTACCTATATTTTCAACGTTTTCTACAATCCATCTAGCATCATTTTCATTATCATGACATCCTACTTCTATAAGTATTGCTGGTGAGTTTACTTTATTTATTTCTATTACATTCTTATCATATACAAGTCCATTGTCTATATTTTTATCATAATGGACTCTTAATACTTCTTTATATATTTCTTTTCCGAACCCATTAGAAATCTCATCTCCAACTTTTACATAGCATTCACATCCAGGTTTATTGCCATAATTGCTATGTATTGCTACATGAATATTTGGTTTTACTTCATTACTATCTGCTATTATTTCCTCTTTAGTCATTCCTGAAATATTCCTAAAAACAGCATATTCTCCACTTTGCAAAAGAACTCTTTCTACTACATCTGCTATTTGATTCATTCTAAATTCTTCAACACCAAAATTTCCAATGCCAAAGCTTTTGTCCTGTGTTGACGGACTTAAATATACCTTATACATAAATATCACCTAATTATATATATGCATAAAAGGTTGAAATTATTTTCAACCTTTTAACATTTTTCTTTTCATTCTCTCTAACGCTACTTTCTCTATTCTAGATATTTGTGCTTGTGATACTCCTATTTCTTCTGCTATTTCAATTTGAGTTTTGTTATCAAAAAATCTTCTTTTAATAATATTCTTTTCTTTTTCCGAAAGTTTTTCTAATGCTTGTATTACGGATAATGTTTCTGTGAGCGTCTCCATTTCATTTTTCTCGCTTTTCAATTGATCTAATACATATATAGTATCCCCATCATCGTTATATACAGCGTCATATAGCGACATAGGTTGGGCTGTACTTTCTAATGCAAGTATTACATCCTCCACACTTAGCTCCAAGGTTTTTGCTAAGTATTCTATAGTTGGTTCCTCATTGTTCTTTGCCATATATGCTTCTTTTTCTTTTGCAATCTTATATGACATGTCTCTTATAGATCTACTTATTCTCATAGAGCTGCTGTCTCTTAAGAAACGCTTAATTTCTCCTGCGATCATGGGCACGGCATATGTTGAAAATTGAACATTTTGTGTAATATCAAAATTATCTATGGCTTTTATTAAACCTACTACACCTACTTGGAATATATCATCTACCGAGTCGCATCTATGATTAAATTTTTTGACTAAACTTAACACAAGCCTTAGATTTGCTTTAATAAATTCATCTTTTAATTCTGTTTTTCCTTCCTTTATTTGCTTTAGCATCTCCATTTGCGCTTTTGCAGATAATACAGGTAGCTCTGCTGTATTAACTCCATTTATTTCAACTTTTATCGTTTTCATTTGTATCCTCTCCTTATATTTCCAGTTGTTGGTAATATTTTGTTTTCATTTGTTCATATTATTCATTTGCTCTCATTAAACTGCTTTTTTAGACGTTCTATTACCTTTTTTTCAATTCTGGAAATATATGATTGGGAAATTCCAAGTTTATCTGCCACCTCTTTTTGGGTAAGTTCATTCTTTCCATCAAATCCATATCTGAGCTCCATTATTACTTTTTCTCTGCTATCCAAACTTTTAATAGCCATATCTATAACCTTCTTGTTATCATTATCTTCTACTTGCTTAAATATATTGTCATTTTCCGAACCTAGAATGTCTCCAAGTGCAAGATCATTTCCCTCGCTATCTGTATTTATAGGTTCATCTATAGATATTTCTGTTTTTAACTTTTGTGTCTTTCTTAAGTACATCAATATTTCATTTTCTATACATCTTGATGCATACGTTGCAAGCTTAATGTTTTTATCTAAATTAAAACTGTTTATTGCCTTCATAAGTCCTATTGTTCCTATTGATATTAAGTCTTCTATATTAAACATTGAATTTTCAAATTTTTTAGCAATATATACTACCAATCTTAAATTTTTTTCTACAAGCTTTTTTCTTGCCTCATCATCTCCCCCACCAAGACGTAACAATAGTTCTTTTTCTTCTTCTGTTGTAAGTGGTGTTGGTAATTTTTCTGAGCCTGCAATGTAAAAAAGTTCTTCTTCTTCAATTTTTAACAACTTTAATATATATCCATATATCTTCTTTAAATTCATATTTTTATACCTCCTAGATTTTGCGCATAAAGAGTATAGTTAAGTAACATATTATAGCTATTATCTTTAGATAACTTTGTGTTTTCAAAAACTATCGCTGTCTTAACATACCATCTTTTATCTTTCTTTTTTATTTCAATTTTTTCAAATATATATGCTTTTTTCTCCTGCCTATTAGATAAGGTGACAGTTGTAATATTAAAAAATTGCTTTTTCTTTAATTCTTGCATAATCGTTTCATCCATAATTTCGGCAAATATTACTGGAACATTGTATGTATAACTATATACAGTGTTTCCTGTATCTAAAAAGGCATTATATTTATATGTTTTGTCCCCAAAATTTATTTTTACTTCATATATTAAATCTTGATTTTTTACATCTTGCTTGTATATTTTCCACATATGTTTTGTAAAAAGCTTACTTGTACACATACTTGATATATATACAATAACTTTTAAAACTCCCGTCATACTATGTAAATTAAATAAATTAGTTATAACTGTTAAAGTTCCAACATTTATTACAGAGATTAAAAAGAAAATAGCTATTAGCTTTATATATTCATCTACTTTTCTTGAATTAAAAGAAATGTATATCAGTATGATTACTAATAATACTTTACATATTAGATAGTTTAATTCTTGTAGCTTAAAGTACACCATTATCACCACATAGAGTGACGCAACAATTGATGAAATTATTGCTCGGCTATTGGCCAATTGTCTTCTTGCAATATATGATGTTTCTTTGAGTAAAATATAATCAATTAAAAAATTTTCAATAAATATATAATCTAAATATATAGTCATCTTTACCTCTGGAAAATTATAATCTAGAAGGGTATTAATATTTTGTAGAATAAAAGTTACGAATTAATTTTTTCATCTTCAAAAAGCAAAATAAAAAAGCAAATTGTTTCATACAATTTGCTTTTTTGATATAAAATTCATTTTAGATTGTCTTTTTTAGTCTTTATTTCTTCTTAAGAAAGGTGGGATATCCAAATCTACTGTATAGTCTGTTCTTGAAGAAACTCTACCACTTATTCCTGTTTGTTGGCTTTGTTCCATATTGTTGTTTATGCTATTACGCATACTTTCAATTAAATCTTGAGCTTTACTGTTTTCAGCTCCCCATTTGTTGAATCCTGTTGCTATTACAGTAATAACAATTTCATCACCAAGATTTTCGTCAATTACAGCACCAAATATAATATTAGCTTCTGGGTCTACAGATTTTTGTACTAATTCTGCTGCTTCATTTATTTCTAATAATCCTAGGTCTTTGCCTCCAGTTACGTTTATTAGAACTCCGCTTGCTCCTTCTATAGAAGTTTCAAGAAGTGGGCTATGAATTGCTTGTCTTGCAGCTTCTCCCGCTCTGTTTTCTCCTCTTGCTCTACCTATACCCATATGAGCAATACCTGTATCTAACATTATTGTTTTCACGTCAGCAAAGTCTAGATTTACAAGACCAGGGATTGTGATAAGGTCAGATATACCTTGAACACCTTGTCTTAGTATATTATCTGTTTTTAAGAAAGCTTCTTCAATTGTAGTGTCTTTTTCTACTACTTGAAGTAGTTTTTCATTTGGTATAGTTATTATTGTATCTACATTTTGCTTTAATTCTTCTATACCTTTTTCTGCTTGAGTCATTCTTCTTTTTCCTTCAAATGGGAAAGGTTTTGTTACAACTGCTACTGTTAATATTCCCATTCCTTTAGAAATATCTGCTATAACAGGAGTTGCACCTGTTCCTGTTCCTCCTCCCATTCCAGAAGTAATGAACACCATGTCTGCTCCCTTTAATGCTTCAGCTATTTCTGCTTTAGATTCTTCAGCGCTACATTCTCCAATCTCTGGATTTGCTCCTGCTCCAAGTCCTCTAGTTAATTTTTCACCTATTTGAATTTTTGTTCCAGCTTTTGATTCTTCTAATGCTTGTTGGTCTGTATTTATTGCTATAAATTCTACTCCTTTAAGACCATCTTCTATCATTCTATTTAGCGCGTTTCCGCCACCGCCACCAACACCAATAACTTTAATATTAGCTGTTCCAGCTTTAAACATTGTTTCTTCCATTTGAAAATCCCCCTTTTTACTCATCATCTTCTTCATTTTTTCTTTTTAGTGTATTAGTTAGTCTATCTTTAGCTTTATTAAACATACCAAGTATTTTTTCTTTTACGCCTGGTTCTGTCATTATTTCAACATCGCTGTTTACACGTTTGCTTGTTCCAACATTTGAAATGTATTTTACCATACCAAAAGCTACTATGTGTTGTGGTTTTATAACATTTATTAATTTAGGACTACATATTCTAACTTGATTGATCTTTAAAGTTAGTACCGCAAGTTCTTCAACACCTGAGATGTTGCTTATTCCTTGACCAGTTATAACAGCGCACTCTATTTTTCCTATAAGATTATTTTCTGCCATTATTTTTCTTGTGATTTGATAAATTTCTCTAATTCTTGCTTCTATAATCTTTACTACATCACTACATTTTACTCTGTCTGTTTCACCTTCGGCAACTATTCTAGTATTTAACTTAATATCATGATTATTTGAAATCATTGCCTCTATTGCTAGATTGTATTGTCTCTTTAACTTATCTGCTTCCTCCATATCCACATTAAGCGAAATAGAAATATCACTTGTTATATGGTCTCCACCAACAGGCAAAGTATTGTTATATTCTAAACTACCATTTTTATATACAGATATATCTGTATGTGCTGCTCCAACATCTAGTAATAATACTCCTAAATCTTTTTCTTCAGGCATTAGTACGACATTAGAAGTTGCAAATGTTTCAAGCACAAACCCGTCTATTTTAAGTTCTGCTAAATCCATAGCATGTGTTACTTCCTCTATAACAGACTTGTCCGCTATTACCACATCTGCATCTATTAAAAAATATTTTGCAAAAGCTCCTATTGGTTCTTCTACATACTCTCTATCATTTACAATGTACTTTGTTGGAATTATATCTACTATTTGCTCTGTACTGTTTTGTCTAATACCTAGCTGTATCTTTTCTATTACTGATGTTATATCTCTATACGATAAACCATCATCTGGTCTCTCTACTTCAGATTTAAATCTTATTCTTTCTATCCTTGTATTTAATCCTTTTATATTCACATAAGCTGAATTTATATATAACCCTGATGTGTCTTCAGCTTCTGTAATAGCTTTTACTAAGGATTCTGCGACTGCTGTGCTATTTATTATTCTTCCTTTTTTTATTCCACTAGACTTTGCAAGGCCGTACCCTACCACTTCAATTTCGCCAAATTTATTAACTTGTCCTACTACTGCCGCGGTTTTTGATGCTCCTATGTCTAAGGAAACAATAATGTCACCTATAGCCATTTAACTTACCCCCGTTTGTCATGGCTATATAATACTATTTTTTATTTCAAAAATCAATAGTTTTTCTAAAAATTTGTAATATTTTTGTAATATTTTTGATACATTCCCGAATCGCAGTGTTTTCTAAGGTTAGAGGTTTGGATAAAAATGTAAAAAAACATCAAAATTACAGACGGATTATGTAAAAAAATCACCTGATAAATCCCTAGTATTCCTATACTTATCATAATCATAATTTGAATCATATCCTGTGCTTTTTCTATATTTTTCATTTTCATACTATTTAACAGTATTTTTAGTATATTGTATCCATCCAGTGGATATATGGGCACCAAATTTATTATAGCTAATACCAAATTTACTGTATATACCAATGATACACTTTTAAATAGTACTGCTAAAATAACATTTGCAATGGGACCTGCTAAAAATATAAATAGCCATTTCAGTTCCCCACTGTTTCTATTATTTAAATTTATACTCAACCCTGAAATGTGAATATTTATCTTATTTGTTTTTATACCAAATAGGCTTGCTACAAACATATGAGATAGCTCGTGAAATATTATAAACAAGTAACACATAAAATAATTTTCAAAATACTCTCTCACACTTGAAAAAAATATACTCAAAAAAACTACTATTACAAATGTTTCTTCTATATATACTATAAACTCTTTTATTTTTAATTTCATAAATCTAATATTAATTCTGGATCAACTTTTGTCCCAGCATATACTATTTCAAAATGCAAGTGAGGTCCTGTTGAAAGCCCTGTTGAGCCTACTTCTCCGATTTTTGTTCCTGCATTTACAGTATCTCCAACTTTCACAGATAATTTACTCATATGACAATATATTGTTGCGACATCACCATTTGTTACTTCTACAAAGTTTCCATTATATTTATTATATGCGGCTCTAGTAACTTTCCCTTTAATACTACTTACAACTTTTGTTCCTGCACTTGCTGCTATATCTGTACCTGTATGATATCCATCTATTCCCTCAAATATGATTTCTCTTGCCCCAAAAGGTGATGTTATTGTGCCTGATACTGGTTTTATAAATTGTATTTTTGTTTCTTTTATTTCATCAGCAATATTCATCTGGCTACTTACAGAACTTGAAACAGCAACCACTTTTTCTTCGGTATCACTTTCATCTACACTTAGACCGATATTTTCTTTTGATTCAGCTTCTTTATTATCAACACTATTTTCTTCATATATTTTAACCTCACTGTTATTGGTTTGTGTTATAGCTTCTTTTATACTATCCTCTTTACCTTCATTTATTAATAAGCTTTTATATAGTTCTTTTACTTGATATTCTATTTTTTCTGGAATTATTGGTTTAGCAACTATATATACCGTTCCTGCTAGTTGTTTTGCACCATCTATAATCTGATTTATTGAATATGATTTTTTATATTGTTTAACTATATTTTTTGTTATATCTGCTTCTAATACAACATTTATATTACAATATTTTATAGCTAGAACAAATATTATTATACTTATCATGGTAATTGCTTGTATGGACATTTTATATAACAGTTTTTCTTTATAGTTATTAAACTTTGTTTTTTCTTTTGTTTTGTTTTTTGCACTGCTAAATGGTATAGCATTAAATCCCATATTAGTTGTATTTCTATTATAGTAACTTTTCTTTAATGTCCTCTTTGCAACAATTCCTTCCATTTCACACCTCCAAAAAAGAACTTATCCATATTACAATATATATGGATAAGTCCTTTTTTATTACTATATTTTTTTATTTTATTCTATGAATTTTGTTACATCCCAATATCCTTCATTCATATCTCTAAAAGATAAGTTTTTTACATCAAAATCTAATGCGTATCTATATTTATTTGTTACTTCACCAACATACCCATAGTATTTATCTGTAACAAAAACATATGTTATATAGTCGCTTGTATATTTTGAATATTTAGGGTCCTTACTTGTACGTTCATATTCATAATACTTAACTTTGTATTCATTGCCATCTAAGTCTTTTAATGTTATTGCATCTTCAGACTCTATTACTTTATATTCATATTCTTTAGTATTTAAATTATTGTTTAACAACGTGTCCCAAGCATTCTCTATATTTACATTGCTTGCTTTAACATAGCCGGCTCCTCCTGTACTAGCAACACCAGGAACAGCTCCACCAATCTCTAACCCCGTACCTTTGCTATCAAATAGACTAATACGACTTCTTTCGTATAAGGTATTATAATACAACACTCTTGCTTCTTTTAAATTAAGCATATATTCTAAGTCATTTGTAAATACAAATGACTTAGCAATATAATCTGCTATGGCTTCTTTATTTACAACTACAACATTCCATAGTTCATCTGACATATACTTGTTTTCTTCTTTATCTATTGCTTCAAATGATAAAACTACTGTTATACTTTTATTTGCGGTAACATATATTAATTCCCTATTTCCTTTTTCAAATACTATCTCATATTTTCCCCATTGTGTATTATTGCTTGTAAACTTGCTAATTAGTTTAATCTGCCTAACCTCACCATATTTATACATTTCATTGTGCAGTAAATAACTATATCGGCTTTTTATTATTTCAACCATATTTTCAGGGGTTTCTGTTTCTTTTAAAACTATCACCCTAAAACCATCTTCACCCAAAGCACTATTTATACTATTATACATATATTTTTCATAATCTTGTCTTCTTACCATAACTTTATCTTCTCTTCGAGCCTTCATAATGTTATAGTCTGATAATTCTATATATATAGGATATTTAAAGTAAAAACCGTATTCTGTATCTACAAAATTAGTTATATCAATATTTTCATTATTCTTATTGAAGTCTTCTAATGAAAATGATTTATTTGGTTTATTAGATGTACCTGAGCTTACACTATTGTTTGAATTTGCTTGTTCTCCTTGTTGATTTGAATTGATATTTCTTATTAAAATTATAGTCACTGTTATTAATACTGCTATTATTAGAATTATTATTACTGTTAATATTAATCCTATTCCTTTTTTCTTTTGCATTTTTTTCATATTATCCCCCTTTTTCATGTGCAAAAGAAGACAAGATAAAGTACGCCTCTATATTAGAGTCATACTTATCTTGCCTCTTTCTTTTTTACCTGGGTATGAAAAACTATAACACTATTAATTAGTGTTGTGTGTGTGTGTGTGTGTGTGTGTGTACAGCCATCTGGCTTTCACGTCTTTTCATTTGTTCATCCCCTTTTTCATGTTATTATTTTATATTATCCATTAGTGATTGTCAATGCTATTTATTAGTATTTTAATTAACAATCTTACCGGTTAAGTACCATTTGTTATTTTTTACAATTTCTATTTTCTTTATTTTACCTACATCTGATATTAATCCTTCAAATATAACTACTTTATTATCTATTGTTCTACCTGTATACATATTAGGATTATTTTTGCTTACACCTTCTACAAGAATGTTTTCTGTTTTACCTACCTTTTTTTCGTTTTCTTCATCAATTACTTTCTCAAATAATGCTTTTAATCTTTCCAGTCTTTCTACTTTATCTTTTTCTTCTATCTGGTTTTCCATTCTTTCTGCTCTTGTGCCACGTCTTATACTATAACAAAACATGTATATTTGGTCAAATCTAACTTTTTCTACTACATCCATTGTATCTAAGAAATCTTGTTCTGTTTCACCCGGAAACCCTACAATAATGTCTGTTGAAAATGATGCATTTGGCACTTTTTCTCTTATCTTATCTACAAGATTTAAGAAATGTTGTTTAGTGTATTTTCTGTTCATTGATTCTAGTATTTTAGTACTTCCAGATTGAAGTGGCAAATGTATCTGTTTTGCTATCTTTGTACTTTCAGCAATTTGATCTATAAGTGCATCAGTGAAATCTTTTGGATGTGGAGATACAAATCTAATTACATCTATTCCTTCTACTTTTTCAATCTCTTTTAATAAATCTACAAATGTATATTTTTTTTCTTTAAAATCATTGCCATAAGAATTTACATTTTGACCCAATAAAGTTATTTCTTTATAACCTTTTTGTGCTACTTCACATACATCTTTTAATATATCTTCTGGAAGTCTACTTCTTTCTCTGCCCCTTACATAAGGCACTATACAATATGAGCAAAAATTATTACATCCATAAATTATGCTAATAGACGCCTTATATCCCTCTTCATATCTAATTGGAACATTCTCAACTATTTCATGTTCGTTTTCTTGAAGCTCTTGTGTTTTCTTTTTATCTCTTATTGCAATATATAGCTTTTCTGCAAAATGTTGCATACTTTTTGTACCCAAAACAACATCTACAAATGAATAAGACTCTTTTATCTTATCTAGTATATGCCCTTGTTCTGTCATGCATCCTACTATTGCAATATACATATCTTTATTTCCAATTTTTCTAGATTTTAACAACCCAAGTCTGCCAAAAAGCTTGTCCTCTGCATTTTCTCTTATACAACATGTATTGAACAACACAATGTTTGCACAATTTATATCAGAAGCTTTTTCAAATCCCATTTCCTCTAATATTCCTGCATATTTCATAGAATCGTTTTCGTTTAAAGCGCATCCCATTGTTTCTATATAATATGTGTACTGTTTGTTTTCACTTTCAAGTAATTCTTTTATTCTTTTTTCATAGTCTATTTTATATCTCATTGTTATCACCTGTAAAAAATATTTTAACACAGATTATTTCAAATTGCTATATATACATAGAAAAAGAGAGCTCTCGCTCTCTTTTCATATTGTTTCTAACATCTTTCCATATATTCGCCAGTTCTTGTATCAATTCTTATTCTATTTCCAATTTCAACAAATAAAGGTACTTGGAATGTTGCCCCTGTTTCAACTGTTGCAGGTTTTGTTGTTCCTGTTGCCGTTGAACCCTTTATTCCTGGTTCTGTATATGTTACTTCTAATTCTACAAAAGTAGGTGGTTCTACACCAAATATGTTACCTTTGTAAGATAATACTTTAACATTCATGTTATCTAATAAATATGGAAGTATATCTTCTATTGCTTCTTTCTTAAGCTCTACTTGCTCGTATGTATTGTTATCCATGAAAGTATAAGTGTCTCCATCATTGTATAGATATTGCATTTCACTTGTTGTGATAGATACTTCCTCTACTTTTTCTGATGGGTTGAATGTTTTTTCCATTGTAGTCCCAGCTATAACGTTTTTAAGTTTAGTTCTAACGAAAGCTGCTCCTTTTCCTGGTTTAACATGTTGGAATTCTACTACTCTATATACTTGAGAATCAAGCTCGAATGTAGTTCCATTTCTAAAATCTCCTGCAAATATCATTTGATTTTCCCCCTTTTTATTTAAGCTTTTACTGTTTCAACAAGTTTTGCAAATCCTTCTGCATCGCTTACAGCCATTTCAGCAAGCATTTTTCTGTTTATATTGATATTTTTCTTTTTAAGACCATCCATTAATCTGCTGTATGAAATTCCGTTTATTCTAGCTGCAGCATTTATTCTTGCAATCCATAATCTTCTGAAATCTCTCTTTTTATTCTTTCTTCCTACAAATGCATATTGTCCAGATTTCATAACAGCTTGTTTAGCCATTTTAAATCTTATGCTTTTTGCACCATAATATCCTTTTGCTCTTTTTAATACTCTTTTTCTTCTTGCTCTTGTTGTTACGGCTCCTTTAATTCTTGCCATCTTGTATTTCCTCCTTTTTTAGTTTCTCTTATACTTCTTAAGCATAAGGTAATAATTTCTTAACTGCTGATTTATTTGCTGAATCAACATATGACGCTTGTTTTAAAGCCATCTTTCTGCTTGAACTCTTTCCTGTTAATTTGTGAGCTCTGTTTGCAGTTGTTTTCTTAACTTTACCAGATTTTAAAACTGT
>JAZUNZ010000045.1:0-1893 GCA_045604405.1 Clostridia bacterium | reverse complement strand
TGCTTTTCAATTTCACGCTCTAATAATGTAGGCTGATACTCTAAAACGCCATTTTTTATATAATAGAGGTTTAATTTTGGTTGTATTTTATACTGGTCTATATATTTGTCTAAATATTCTCTTGGTACGTCTGGGATATTTTCCTCTTGTATTATTGTATTAAATCTATCCATTACTTTTATTTTAAAAGTTATACCTCCCTCGTCTAGGTTGGTTATCATATCTAAAACTAACTGCAAGCCTTTTGCGTTTAGCTCGTCTAGGCGTTTAAATATATCGTCTAGTCTTTTTTTAGTTGATGTCATAAAATACCTCCTATTTAGCTACGCTATCCCAGTATGCCATATCTAACTCTAAAGGCTCTACTCTAGCTTTTTTATCTGCCTTTAATTGTGTTAATTGGCTATAAGTTAGATCTGTATAATCATAAATAATATTTACCTCATATCTTGTAGTTAGCTCTTTAAATACTCTATCAAACGCCTTGCTATCGTTTGCTCTTATTTTATCTATCCACTCGTTATTTTGATAAACATTAAATATATAATAATAATCTTTAAAACTCGTAAATACTATCCCTGTAGTAATAATTATATCTTTTTTTAACTCTTTTAATTTATCGTTAGCCCTATCTATCATACTGCGTATTTGTGTAGTGCTGTGTCTTTGTATATTATCCATTTGCTCTATCCTCCTGCTCTGCTAGTTTTTGCTCTATATCTGCTAATTTAGTCATAATATCTAGGTTTTCTGTAAGTTTCATACTATTACTAAAAAGGCTATTTACTGCACTTACTCTAGCTGGTGCTGGTGCTGTTGTATCGTTAGCTATGTCTACTAACACTTTACAGCTGTTAAGTAATTGCTCCTGTAGATATAAAGACGTATCATTTAAGCATTGGATACGCCTACTATCTAACTCTTGTTTAACTGCTGGCTCTTTTAAATAATCGTAAGCTGTATTGCGTGATATCTTTAAAGTTTTGCAAGTATCAGTTATATTTTTGCTTTTTAAGTATGTATCAATAAATTTAAGCTGTTTATCTGTTAAATCTTGCATACTATACCTCCTCTGCGTTTTCTAATAATTTATAAGTTGTATATGTATACTTTTCTTTAGATGTATTGTTTATACCCTCTGCTGTACCAGTTTTTATATATCCTTGCTTTTCTAAAACTGCTAGCCCTTGCGTAAATAGTCCCTCTGTTAAATTTAGCTCCTCTAATATTTGTTTTTTTGGTGGATATGCTATATTTGTCTTATGGTCTGCTCTTACGTATAAATAACTATATAATGCTTTTGTTTGTGCGTATAGTTTAGGGTTTCTCATTACCTCGTTAAGTTTTTTTATAGTCATAATATTAGTCCTCCTGTTCTAGGGTTTACATACTCTAAATACCTTTATAAAAGTATGTTTATCCTTGCTGTTAATCTTTTTATCTCTTAAAAAGTCCTCTACTTTATCGTAAATATACTCTGTTTTATTACCTCTATCGTAGTGCTGGATAAAATAGTTATTATCTGTATCGTTATAAATAGCAAGTACTATAGTATAATCTTTTTTATCCTCTAGCACTTGCTCTAGTTTAGATATTCTTTTTAGTATTTCTTTTATATGTATCCCTCCATTTTTGATATCGTAAAATTATTAAGTGATGTCTGCTTTTTTTATTTATGCTGTAGTTTCTTTTAATTTTTGTGCTAGCTTTTCCCAGTAAGTTTTATTGTACTCTTTTACTTTTTCTTTATTTGCACTACGCCACTCTTTTTGCCTTTTGTTTATGATTTCCTTATTTTGCTCTCTGTATTTTTTTTGATATTCTCGTCTTTGTTTAATTGCGTCCTCTGTCATATTATCCCTCCTAAAATATTATTGATATTATTAAGGCTAT
>JAZUNZ010000044.1:0-13068 GCA_045604405.1 Clostridia bacterium | reverse complement strand
AACAAACTTTACCCCCAAGGCAACCGCACGCACGGTGCAAAACGAAATGAACTAAGGTAAAACGAAATGAACTAAGATAAAACCAAAGCAACATAACATCTTACACCATACTCTACAGTTTTTTGTTTATGATATGGTTATTCAAAATATATATTTGTAACAATAACAGAGTTATCTACTAAAGCGTCATTATTTTCATTTATTTGACCTGTACAAGTTCCGCTTGCTGTTCTTGTATATACTCTTGAATATCTTAAACGCAATGTGTTGTTATAAAAATCAAGCATAACTTGCGAAGTTGTTTGTGTTCCAGAACCAGTACATAAAGATTTTTCTAAATATGTTGGTGTTCTAGTACTTTGTAATTTTACAATTTGTGTATAATAATTACCACCAACAGTATAATTAATAATTGCTCTATCAAAATATTGTGAGAAATTATAATCTGTATAGCTCCAATTAGTTGGAATTGTAAATTCGCCAACTCCACCAGCAATATCTGTATCAAAAAGTTTTGGTTTACCTTCTCCAATTATTTTACTTGATTTTTGGTGTTTTTGAATATTATAAGAAGTTGAATTTGTAAATAGTACACTGTCATTTCTTACATATATTTGATTTGCAATTGCAACATTTATACTAATTGAAATAGATAAATTACAACTTGAGAAATTTCCAACATAAATACCATAAAGAGAACCACTATCTGTTATATTCAAATTTTTAAGATATACATCTGCATAATGAAGATTAATAACTCCATTTTGTAAAAATTGACAATCTTGAACATTTGCACCATCAATTACAACATGATTACAATAACCAATATTAAATCCCTTTATAATAACTGACCCTGCTGTACCATTAAATGAGATATGGTCTCTTGAGCGTATATAAACTCCATTATATGTACCGTTTGCAATTTGTATGTTGCAAGCCCTGTTTGTAGTTTCATATCTTGTTGCTTCATTTATTGATTTGAATGGATTTGTTTCACTACCATCTGGGTTAATACTTGATGATGAAGAATTTACATACACAACATAACTAGCACCAGCGTGTACTACATTTTCATTTTGGTCTCCAGTAACATATTGATTTTGTAAATTCAATTTGAACAATTGATTTATACTTTCAATATTATCACTAACATTATCTCCAGAACCTACATATAATTGACCATCATAATAATCTACAAATTGATATTCTCCAGAATAATAGATTTTTGAAATATATTCTGGTAAATTATATAATTGTATTAAATTTCCTTCTAAATCATAAACTATTAAAGCTCTAGGCTCTGATGAAATTATATAAATATAATTTCCTACAACTGCAAAATTTTGTATTCTTAATTTATTAATATTTGATAAATAATCAATAGAAATTGTATTTTCAATAGTAAATCCAGTTGGGTTAACTTCATATATTTTAAATCCGTTTTGAGTTCTTAAGCCCCACTCGTTCATAATATATAATTTTTCTGTTGTTTTGTCAAAAGAAATACTTTGAATATAGTCGCTAAATTGAATTGTAGAAACTGTTGAAAAATCATTATAATTAAGAACATAAATTGTTTTTTGATTAGCAACTGTTGATGAACCGCGTGGAACAACATAAACTAAATTATTTTTTGTATCATAGGTTAAACCATTACAATAACCAAAATTCACATTTATAGATTTTACAATAGAACCATTTAAGTAATTTATTTCCATAATTTTATTATTATCTGTTGCACTATCCCACATTGCAACAATAACAGTATTATATGGTGTTACGCAACCACCTTGCATACTTTGTATTGAACTTTCATCAATAAATCTAAATATCCTTTCTAGCCCAATATTTGTTGTTGGAAATTTAATAGTTTTATTTAATAAACTAGATATATTATCAATTCTTGTATTTAATTCTCCAAAAATTTGTTGATTTATAATTTCATCTAGTGTTCCATCTTCAATCATTTCATCTAATTTGTTGTTGATTTCTTCTTGTATATCTAAATCATCAAAATAATGGTCAACATAGTCTTTTAAATCAATAAACAATTGCTGTAATTCTTTTAAAGCATTTGCATTATTATTAATAGCAGGATATACAGTTGTTTCTAAATAATTACCAATACACAAAATTTGTTCTTCATAGGTTAAACTTTCTTTAAATGAAGTTGGCAACATTCCAATTGTAAAGCAAAATTTATGTATTAAATTTTGTACATTTTGAGGTTTGATAATTTCTAACATTTTATTCACTTTCCTTTCTTTTTTAATATAAACCAAAGAATAAATCATTTAAAGAATATATAATTTCTTCATCAACTGCACGAATATTTTCCCTAAATTGTTTAATTAATGCTTGATATGTGCTTGAAATTCCTTGATTTCCTTTTAATTTTTTAACATAACTTTGTTTACTTTCTGTTGTTGAAGTTGTTTTTGTTTCATCTTCAACAGTATTTTCATTTTCACTTTGTGAAACTTCACTTGCATAAAATCCATTATCAAGATTTTGTTTTTTTATATTTGTTTGGGGTGTATCATCTACAATTGTTAAATTTTCATTTTTTCCTGATGATTTTGAGTTTGAATTACCCTGATTTTCTCCTGTTCCTTCTCCCTCGTATGTTTCGGTAAAATCAACATTTACTAATGGGTCATATTCAAGTGAATTTGTATAAATATATAATAATTTACTTTCCATCAATTCTTTCATTCTAATTTTTACATAATGAGCAAAAAGTCCGTGGTGTTTCAAAACCAATTTCACGCATAAAATAGTGGTCTATAATTTTATTTGCTAGATTTTCTTTACTCCATAATCCAGCTTTTTCAATTGTTTCAATTTGATTAGGAAGAAGAAAATCAGAGATATTATAGTCCATAAACCAATTTTTTACGGTATCTTTTCCATAAAGGTCAATTACTTTTCTTAATTGTATTGTATAGCTAGCCATTTTCTTCAACCTCACTTTCATTATTGTATTTTGTAATAACACTTTCTTCTTGTTTTAAAATATTATGTAAATCACTTCTAATTTTTACATCTATTTCTTTATCAGTTCCAGTTAATCCATATTTTTCATTGAATTGTTTACAAGCTAATTTTCTAGGTGCATAATAACTTTGTAAATTAAGGTTTATAAGTTCATTATTTGAATTTGCTTCATCTGTAATTAGTCTTTCTTTCTTATCTACCATTATATTATTTACTCCTAAAAATGTCAATACTTCGTTCCATATTTCCTTTTTATATTCTTGTAATTTATCAGCAACAAAGGGACTTTCTGTGTTTATTGCTTTTAATGAGTTTTCATCAAAAATATTTTTATCCCCAAAAATTACAGGAGCGTTACCATCATATTGATTATATAAATTTTTCATTGTTAATCTTTGTTTTTCATCTGTTAAAATAATTACAGGGTATTTTTGACCTTTAATGTTTACATCTGTACTTCTTTCTGCCTCATATAATCGTAATGCAAAAAGACCAATTGTTGAGCAAGTTGGTATTCTTTTCCAGTCATTTCTAACTAAAATGCACTCGTTCTTTTGCATATATTCTTGTTGTGCTTTGGTTAAATTTGTATTTAAACCAGTATATAATTTTCTTGATGACTGATAACCATAAGAATAACAATTTAATTTTGTTGGTAGACCATAAATATTTAAATTTCCATTTGATGAACATCTGGTATTGATAAATCCTATTTTTTCATCTTTTAGTAAACTTGCTTGCCCATCATAAAATAAACATTTTTCTAGAAAAATACTGTCCATTGATGAAGGAAGATTTGTCCACTCAAAAATTGAAAGTGCCACTTTTTCAAGTCTATCTAAATAATTATTAAAAGTCTCATTATTTAATGTAGCTGTATCAATAAAATTGTAATTATCTCTAAAAAATTTTGTTTGTTTACATTTTTTCATCTTTTACACTCCTTTCTTATGTTCTATTATTTTGTGAATAATCTAAAAAAGTATTTGGATTATGCCACAAAGTTACGCCATTATCAAAAATATCCTTAAATGTTTGTAAATCATTTTGTGGAATATTACCAATAATATTTGCTCCAATTGTTTTTATATAATTCCAATATGTTCTATTATTCAAATTTGGAATTTTAACTTGATTTGTTAAATAACCATACATATCAAAAAATTTATCAATTCTTTCTGCAAATTGTCTTTTTATCGTATATCTTGAAAATATATTTTTGTCAAAAAGACTATAACCAATAAGTGTTGCATTTGATGAACCAAAATTTGCCGTATTTGGTAATTTTCTTTGTTTTTCTATTTGTGCCATTTGATTTTTTATAAAATAATCATAATTTGTATTACTCCTTGCATAATCAAGACCTGTTGAAACAGTTCCAGAAATTAATCCAAGTATATCGCCTTTCATTGCTCCTTTTGTTGTATTACTTGCCATATTTGTAAGATTTGATATTTGGTCATATTGCCAATTCGCTGTTTCTTGTTCTGTTTGTAATTTTACAATTTCTTTATTTTGTGCAAGCCAAGTATTAAAAACATCATTACTCCATGATATAGTAGGATACCCCTGTATAGTTCCAATATCTGCCATATTATCCCCAGTCATTCCTCTATAATTTTGTGGTATTACTGCAACAACAGGATTTGGATTTACTTCACTTATTAATTTAAAAGTAGGAGTTGCATTTGTAAAATCTTCATATCTATATATTGCAGATGAACCGCCTGAAGGATTAAAACCAAGATAAATGAAAGGATATGTTCTCAATTTTTGGTTTTTTGGTGTGTAACCGTCAAGAGATGAAGGAAGTGTTGTAAGTGACACATTTCTTCCACTTGCTGTAAAATCTGTATCAAGTATTCCATTAGGCGAACCATTTAATGCTAATTTTGGAACTGTAAAAATATTTAATATATAATCGGTATGCCCAGCCTGATTTACTTGTAATAAAAATGCACGAAGTAGCGCGGGGTCACTATACGCATAGAAATTAATTCCTGAAAAAATTCCATTATATAAATGACCGTATGTATCGTCTGCGTATGCTACTACATAATATGGTTCTAAGTCGTCAATTTCTGCTGTTCCACCAATTTTATATTCTCCTGTTTCTAAATTTTCGGGAAGTAAATTTGCACCGTGGCACATCATCTGCAACAGATAGCATTTCTCTTTCAATAAAAGACTGCTTCCATATAATATCAAATTGCCAAGTTTGGAAAACATCAGTTTCTATTTTTATATATGTTGTATTATCGCTTTTATATTCCATATTTGTAATAAAAGCATAAAACCATTTATTACTATAGTTATTATTTTTATACATAACATAATTATATTCCAAAATACTGTCAATATGAGCAGGAAAACGAATAATACTTTCGTGCCTTTGATATTTACACTCATCGATTTCAATATAGGGAACACTCAAAAAATATTCTTCTTGTTTTTCTTTACTTGTAAATGTTAATTGATTTTTATAATCAATTTCAATTGGAACTTTTAAAATTCTTATTTGTGTATCTGGTGTAACTGCCATAATTTTTTCTTCCTTTCTATAAAAAATAGAGGAAGGAAAGAAATTTTTTCCCTTCCTCTTAAAAATTTAAAAAAGAGGTATACTATATGTCAATAACTGTAAATATTGGTGGTGGAACATTTGTTGAAGTTGCTGTCGGATTTTCTTCATATTTAATATAATTTTGAATATTATTATATACTTTTTGCTGTTCTGTTGTATAAGGTTCTACTACTTCTGTTGCTTGTTCATATTCTACTGTTACAGGGTGTTCTGATAACCAAGATTTAAATTCTGTTACTGTTGATGCTATTGTTTTTGGTATTCTTATATAAAATCCTCTTGCTGTTGTACCTCTTCTACTACTTATACCTACATTTCCAACATCTATTATATTGCTTGGAGTATCTCCTTTAAAATAATTACTTATTACAATTATTTCATTTAATGTATTAAGAGCTACTGTATCATCTTCTCTAATAAAGCCTTTATTATTATTTATTTCACTATCTGATATGCTCCACTCTTCTGTTCCATTCAATATTTTTTGAGCTTTTGTATGATGTATTCCATCATCTGATAAATAATCTTCTAAATATAGTCTTTGTCCTTCTTCTAGTGGAAATGTAAAGGTTTGTTCTTCTGTGCTATCACTATTTGTTATAGTTATATTTACATTTCCAATTACATTTTCTATTGTTTGAGGATAATCTGGGTTTGGACTTGCTGTTCCTCCTACATAGGGTTCGTAGGTTGTTGCTGTTGAACCTTCTTCTAATTGAATATCAAAATTATCTGTAAAAATTTTTAAAGTTGCTTCTGTTTTAGCATACAGACTTACAGCTTTCATTTTTAAATTATTATTTGATATACTATTTATTGAAATTACAGTACCTTTGGTTATAGTTCCTTGTGATTCTCCTGATATTGCCCATTTAAAGGCATCACTTGAATTGCCACCATTAGTAGTAAAACCTAAATAAGTATTACTTGTACCTGTAAAATCATTTTTAGCAATTAATGTTAAAGTATATGTTTTTGTTTCATCAGGTAATTTAAAATAAGCATAAGTTGACCCTTCTCCACCTGTACTATTAAACTGAGAAAAATCACCACTAAATAAATTCTTTCCAGTATAAGTAGTCTGCTTTGTATTTCCTTCTATTTTTAAATATTTTTTAGGAACTGGGAGAAACTGTAACACTTATTTCTTTTGATACATTTCCAGCAGATACTGTAATTGTTGCTGTTCCTTCTGCTACTCCTGTTATTGTAATAGTTCTACCATCTATTGTAGCTGTTGCGTAACTTTCTGCACTTGATGATACAGTTATATCAGGATAATTTGCTTGTGCTGGTGTAGTTGATACAATAACTGTTGCTGTGTCGTTTTCATCAACTGTAACTTCTTCTTTAGATACATCAATTCCAGTAATTGTAACTTGTGGTTCTTCTGTTGCAAAAACAACTGCATTACTAAATAATGAATATTGGAACATATTTACATCGTTTAAATACATTTGCCAAGTTCTATTATTTGCATTGTAAAATTCGTCCATTGAAGTATCTTGATTTTTTATTCTAAACCAACTTTTATCTGCCATAATTCCTAAAATATTTGAACCGTCAATTACAACATTTCCATTTTTATCAAGTTGAGTAAATGAATTTACATATTTTACTCTACCAAGCAATTCTGCTTTGTCAATATTAAATGCCTGAGCCAAAACGTTTACATCTAAGTATGCACCGATATCATTTCTTAATAAGAATACAATATCTTCTGCATCTGTCCAAGTTAGAACATCTTTGCCATAACCTCCAACTTTACGCCAAGCGTTGTAATCACTTGTAGGCTCTTGCATATTTAAAAATATTTTTCTAGCTTCTGTTAAAAATGCTTTTGCTGTTTCTTCTGTTGTTGGTTCATCAATTACATCAATTACAACTGCATTTTGGTTATAAGCGTCAGCAACCAATCCTTTTGTAAAATTATATCTATCAATATAAGCCCCATTATATAAACTTTGAGAAATACCATCTACAAAACTTTCTAAGTTTGCCCAAGAAACAAACGCATTTCTTAGTTTTTCTCTTGTTACTGTAACAGGATATTGTATATCAGAATTTACATAAGGATATTGAACCTTTACATCACTTTCATATTTTGCAAGTAATCCTGCAAAATCGTTTACATCAAATTTTCTTCCTTTTGATGGGTTAATAAAAATTTCTTGTCCCATTGAACCAAGAGGCATTTTGTCCCCTTCAAGGAAAGATAATTTGTTGTTAAATAGTTTTATGTTTACAACTTGTGTGTAAACAACTCTTTTTACTAAAACGTTCATAAATTCGTTTAGTAAATCTTGATTATCAAACAAAACACTTGATAACGCTGAAATATCTGTTGTTGGTGTTATTTCATCAATTTGTTTAGCGTATAAAGTATTATTGTCTATACTTGTCTGTCTAATTTCATTAAGTGTTGTTAATAAGCCATTTGATATAGCCATTTTTAATCACTCCTTCCAAAAATAAAAAATTTACTATACATCTATTATATAGTAAATTTTTATAAAAATCAAGTTATTTTTTAAAATTTCCGTTTTTCATCAAAAACTTGTCTAAAATCAAATTTTTTTGGCTTTGTTTCTTGAGGAACTTTTGTCTCATCTTCTTCACTAATAGAAGAAGAAACTTGTTGAAATAAATTGCCGTTTACTGTAAGTAAATTTTCTTTATCTTTTGTAAGTCTTTCAATTTCTTCATCTTTATTTTTTAGTTCTTTATTTGTACTTGCGTTGTCGGTTATTAATAATAATAAATCATCTGCAATTAGTCCCGCGTTTTCCTCTCCAAGTTTTTCATTAATATTTTTTGTTATTTTTTCAAATTCTTTTTCTTTCATTTTTTATTACCTCCTAAATAATATATTTTTTTGTTGGCATAGAAACCACTTCCAATTATTTTTACTTTTTGTTGGTGTTGGTGGTGTAGGTGGTGGAGCGTCGCCATCATAATTTATAATTGTTCCAACTTCGTTTGGTATTCCTAAAATTGTACAAGGATTTAAAAAAGTCGAACAGTCCCAAGCCTGAGTTGTACTACATTCTAAATGTAAATGAATACCTGTAACATTTCCAGTTGCTCCCATTGTGCCTACTTGCGTTAAAGTTGATACTGTATCTCCTACATTTACTAAAAGTGAACCTGCAACCATATGGCATAAACGCCAATACCTATTTTGTCCAGTTTCTTTAATTATACAATGTACACCAAGTGCATTTGTTGTTGTTGTATTTATATAAACCACTTCTCCATTTACAGGAGAAAATAAAGGTGGATTTGCTATAGTTGTTCCATACGGAACAAAGTCAACTCCAGTATGCCAACCACAACTGTAATCACTTGACACATATCCATATACTCTTGATATTGTACTTTGTGAGTGTACAGGCGAATTATTTATTGTAACCTCTGACATTTTTAATTCCTTTCTACTATTCTTATAATAGTGATTGTAAAATATTTTTCTTAAACATATATTCTTGTTTTATATTATATCTGTCTTGACCTTTTGTTCCTTTTAATTCTTCTTTTTGTTTCTTATCTAATTCTTCTATCTTTTCTCTTATTTTATCTTTGCTGATATAATTTTTATTAATTACTTCTTGTATAATAGTACAAGCATTATTATTTGCATTTTTAAATAATTCTATTTGTTCTCTATATTTTTCTATTAGATTTAATAGTTTTTTAATTGATATCCAACTCTCTTCATCTATACAATACTCTGAAATTTTACTACTATATTTGGGTAAAAGCACTGTTACAATATCAATAAAATTATTTACATTTTCTATTGCTTTCTTTTCTTCATCACTCACTTTTAATCCTCCTATCATTTACAATTAAAATCATACCTTCATATATAAAATCAATATTTGTAATATCATTTGTTTTACATAGACAATATGGTTTCATATTAAATTTTTTAGCAATTTTACATATTGTATCATTTTTCTTGACTTGATATTTTTTCCACATAATTATTCACACTTTCCACAATTATTTTAATCCACCAAGCCATTTTACAAAACCAATTTTATAATTATTTGTATTATCAACTTTATATTTTACAATACATTTTTCATTATATATCCCAAAACTTTCGCAAGTTTCATAAAGATTAAGTGAACCAATTTTTATTGTGCAATTACTATCTGCATATACAGGCTCTATTGTACTCCCATTTTTATATGTATACATTTTTATATCACTTCCTTTATCTATATTTGAAGATGAATTATTTATTATATTTTCCTTATACAATATATTTGTATCTACATTTCCTAAAATTCCTTCTACTTTTCCTGATGAAGAATTTTGCCATATATCAAAAGAAAAATTTGCTGTTGGTTTTGTGTTATATTGTGCAAGCCATAATGATTTTGATTTTAAACTATTTACATCAATATAATTTATAAACCAATTTAAATTTGCATAAACTCCAGATTTGTATCCTGCTTTTTCTATTATATCACAAAATTCCAATGCTATTTGTGTTATTGTACTTTTATTTGCTTTTGCTGTTTCTTTATCTTCTAAGTCATAATATACAGGCATATCAAACAATTTTCCTTTTATAAAATTTAAACAATTTTCTGCCTCAAGTTTTGCTCCCTCAATTGTATTTGTATAAGAATATAAATAACAACCAATTTTTAGACCTTGTTCTTTACAATTTTTATAATGTTTTTCAAAAAGTTTATCTTTTTGACTTACATTTTTTCCGTACCCACAGCGTATTATTACAAAATCTATTCCTTGCTGTTTTAATTTTGAATAATCAGTAATTATATTATGCTCTGATATATCAATTCCTTTCATTTGTTTACCTCCTCCATTATTTTAATATCTTCTTCTTTTATTTCGTCTGTAAAATCTAAAATAATTTTTTCTAGTAATGATTTTAATTTTTTTGGAATAGGCAAATTACATTGTATTGCATTTTTAAATACACTTAAAAATTCAAAAACAATGAAAAGTAAAATAAATAAAAGAGAAATACCAACCTTTTCTATATGCAAAATTTCTTTAAGTTCTTGTGGAATAAATCCAATTAAATCAATTGCTATAATTATATCGATTATTGATAATAAAATTACAGATACAAGCATTCCTATTTTTCTTATCATACCATCAATTCCAATACACGAATTTAATTTCCTTTGTTTTATTGCTCTTAATATTCCTAAAAATAAATCTAATATAATTATCACAACTAATACTTTAATCCAGTCATTATGAACAATATTACTTAACATTTTTAACATTTTATCACTTCCTTTTTTATAATAGTATATCATTTTAAATTAAAAAATACAATATTTTATTTATCTTTTATTGTAAAATCTGTTTCAACTAACTTTACCCCACCTTTTATGTGCTTAAATGTTAATTTGCCACTACAAGTAAATCCCTCTTTAAAATTATCAAATGTTACATATTTATAACATTGTTTAGGCATACCACTACAAGTAATTTCTAAACCGTTTTTCTGTTTCTTCAATATATGTTTTTTGTCTTACAAATTTTCCCTTTTTTGCAAATCCCTCGTGTTTCCAAAATCCTAGTTTTACATCATCTATATTACAAAATTGTTTTAATTCTTCAATTGATAAAAGTGTGTGGATACTATCTGTATCACTATAAACATATAAATCTTTATTATATTTTTTAAGGGAATAATCTGTTATTGCCTGTGAAGTTCTAATTGTAATTTCTCTTGCGTATGCTGTTATAAAACTTCCTGCTGGTAAATAAATTCCATCTTTTTCTTCTGTTTCACTAAAATAATAATGCACTATATCATCATCTCCAAGAAACGGTATTTTTGATTTTGTTTCCAAACTTGTAGCTAACTTTCCATAAATATTATTGAGCATAAGTTTTGCAAGTGTTCTTTGTCCTAAATTTCCAGATAAAGTGGCTTCATTTTTTCTTTTTATCCATTTATCAATATATTCTGAAAAAATTCCATTTACACTTTTAAATTTCCAACCGCAGTCATACGATAAATCATATACATCATATTGCTCTAAAAATAATTTTAAATCAACAGAAGTTAAATAAAGTGTAACATAATTATTATCACTTGATTTTAAATATTCGTTTGGTCTAAAACTCACACTATTTTTTATTTGTATTGTTGGAATTTTATTTTTCTTTATTTCAAAAATACAAGTAATTTTTTGAATATATAAATTATACACTTTATCATCTTTATATTTTCCATCATAAAATATTGGTTCTCCAATTGGAATTTGTTTTGAATACATACAATACGGATAAAGTGAATTTACATCTAATATATTAATATTTTTTATTTCTTTATCTTTATATATAGGATTTAAATAGGTAAAGCCTCCCTTGTAACTTCTTCTTAAATCTTTATCTAGTTCATAATCAAGTTTTGGAAAATAATGTAAAAACTTTGATTTTGACATCATATTTTTAAAATCTGTTATTGCATTACTTCCTATAGTCATTTTTGTTAACTTTTCCTCAAACAATATTTTTAATGCTTTTGCAACAATTAGCACATCATTTTTTATATATTCTCTTTCTTCATTATTTAAAATATACCCTTTTTCTCTAGGTTTATTATAATCAAGTTCTAGTTTTGATATAGGTAAATCAAAACTTTTTGCAATTTGCTCTACAGAAAAAGGTAAAATTTTTAAACTATCAATAAAGGTAATTTTCTTATATGATTTATTTTCTTTTTTAAAATATACAGTTATTTGATAAAATTGTCCCATTTGTGAAATTAATGTTGTAAATGTTTTATCTTTTATATCTTCTTTATTTTTTACATAAGTAAACCCATTTTTCATAATATAATATAATATAAATTCTCCATCAAACTTTAAATTATGAAAATAACAAACAGGATTTTTATATTTTAAAAGATAATCAAAAAAACTTTCAATATTATTTCCAATTTCAATATTTTCTGTTGAAATATCACAAAGTGCCCAAGCCCATACATAAGTTTCATCATCAAGCCAAGTAACTGTTTCAAAATCTCCTACAAATTTTTTCATATATTTTTTACAACCCATATTCATTTAATATATAACTTGAAATATCGTCGTAACCCTCAAAACTTCCATAAGATGAAGGGGATTTATACCATAAGAAAAAATCTTGTAAAGCCTTACTTTGTTGCATTATATTGTAAAATTCAATTGGATTTCTTATTTTTGAAAATTTTTCATATATTATCTTAAAACTTGAATTTGTTTCTTTTAAATCTTCAAGCTCATTCATCACATTATTTCTGTAAACTTCTGCTCTTCTATATGTTGAAGAATAATTTCCATATCCTTCTATTTTTTGAATAATCCTATTAAAATCATCTTTTGATTTTGGTTTTTCTAATCTTTCAAGTCTTTTTAATTCTTTTTCAATTTCTTTTGGTCTACCTGCTCCCATTTGTATTCTTGAAATTCCTGTCAAATCTTTAATATCATATTCTTGATATT
>JAZUNZ010000043.1:0-57650 GCA_045604405.1 Clostridia bacterium | reverse complement strand
AATGAATGTCAAGCTTCAAAAATATTATGTTCTGAAATAAATGGAAAAATGATTAAATGTATACAAAAAGTTGGATTTATAAAATATGATGCTTATGAAGGCACAAAGAATGGCTTGAGTTTTGCAGTAGCTTTACTTGATAATGAGAATAATGGAATATTATTAGATAGTGTGTATAATAGAACATTTTCTAATATATATGCAAAGGAAGTAATAAAAGGTGAAGTTCAAGGAAACATATCAGAAGAAGAGAGTAAAGCGTTAGCAAAAGCTATAAATGATAAAAGTTTTATGTGAAAATATTAATATTAGGTATTGACAAATTATATTATTATGTTATAATTATATTACTGTTCATCATTTGGAAGAGTGTCCGAGTGGTTTAAGGAGCCAGTCTTGAAAACTGGTGATGTCGAAAGGCACCGTGGGTTCGAATCCTACCTCTTCCGCCACAATTTGGAAGCTTCAAAAAAGCTTCCTTAATTTATATGGAGAGTTACCCAAGAGGCCGAAGGGGACTGTTTGCTAAACAGTTAGTGTCCAATTTACGGGCAGCGAGGGTTCGAATCCCTCACTCTCCGCCAAAATTATTTTTGGACTTTTTTATTTATATATATAAATTTAATTATAAAAATGTTTTTGAAAAAATGAAAAGAACATTAAAAAACATTAAAATTCAAAAAATTAATGGATTTTTAATGGATAATAAAAACCATAAAAGTCTTATGTAGCAACGGTTGTAAAGAAACTGTTGTTTTTTTGTATAATGGGAGGTACATTTATGAAAGCTATAGATAGGCTATACAAAAGGAAAAAACAATTGCAAGGAGTGGTCATATAGATGAAGATTTATATCAAAAAATTCAATATCTATCTGGAAATGTATATGAAGCTTCAGCAAGCAATATTATAAATGTGTGTATTGGAAATGCTTTATTGAAAAGTAATAGCATTAAATTTTACAAAAAACCAGAAAATACGGATTCAATATATCGTTCAATAGTGTTAAGAAAAAGATTAAAAATCAGACAGGTATATCGTTTAGTAGACTAACAAACGGTGTAATAAAAGATTTCCTTGCTGAATATAAAGATGAATTTAAAAAATAGAAAAACTAATTACCTAATGTTGTATAAAGTAAAAATACCTCTGACATTTTGCCATATTTACACAAAATGTCAGAGGTATTTTTACATTTTTGCATTTAATATAAAATCACTTAAAACATTCACAAAAAGTTTTAAATAGTAAATAAATAATGAATAATTCGCAAATAATTTGACATAATCTGGAAAAACAAACCAAATGTGTTGAAACTAAACGGCTTGTGTGTTATAATTTTGCAAAAGTTATGAAGATACGGTGGAGATTATAAAGAATGTATAAATATGATTTACATGTTCATTCGAGCGATTCAGATGGCAAATATTCAAAAGTAGATTTGTTAGAAAAAGCCAGAGAAAATAATGTAGAAGTTATAGCTTTTTGTGATCACAATAGCTGTGAAAATATGAATTCTAGAATTATTAAGCAAGAATATTTAAAGAAATACGGAATAAATTCAGATACATTGATAATACCTGCTATAGAAATTTCTGCTGGTTCCAATACGTATAGAGGTATTCATATTTTAGGATATGGCATAAAAGACACTGACTTAATTAAAAGGAAACTACATGAAATTGATAGACAGAATGAAGAAATGTTCTCTCTTCAAATTGATTTAATTAGAGAAAACTATGGTATACCAATTACGGCCGAACAGGTGAAAGAATTGTCTAAAAGAGAGCATATTACTAGTAAAGATATAGAGGCGACATTATTAAGTTTGGGCTATATTTCAAAAAAGAGTGATATGTATAAATATACTAATAGAAATTCTTTATCACATATTCAAAAGGTAAAAATATTAGATACGGAAGCTATTAAAATAATTAATGAGGCAGGCGGGATTGCCGTTCTTGCACATCCGATAGAAATAAAAGATAAAAATAGTGGAAACAAGTTAGGATATGGTGAAGATTATATTAAGTATTTAAAATATTTAAAATCTGCTGGCCTATCTGGTGTTGAAACGCATACTGTAAAACATACTGAGTATGAGCAAGCAATGTATTATAAAGGGGCTAAGGAGCTTAATTTATTAACTACTGCTGGTAGCGATTTTCACGATGAAGAAAGGACGCCGATTTTTGGAGTAGATTATGAGCCAACAGAATTTTTAAAGCCAATTTTGGAATGTTTAAAAGAAAGGGAGAAAAATAAATATGAAGAGTATAGCAGAGATTAGAAAAAATGTGAGAACTGATTTGCCAGAAAGGTTTTCAGAGTTGGACTTTTTCCAAAAGAATTTTTCAAGAATTGTTAATTTGTTTGAGGGAAATGTAATGCCACCGTATGAGGTGTTGATTCATCCTTGTAGTTATTGTAATTTGTCGTGTAAATGGTGCATAGGAAGTTATGTTGCGAACAACAAAGAAAAATTGCTTAAAACTAATCTTAATAAGATTGAAAATATGGAAAAAGTAATTGACGGTATTTTGTCATATAAAAAAGTTGGCAAAGATTATATCGAGGGTGGCAACAAAACATTTAAAGTTGAAAATGTAAGTTTTTCTGGAATAACAGGAGAGCCTATGATAGCCAAAGAAGCGGTTTTATATGCAATAAACAAATTAAAAGAGAATAACATAAGAGTTGGAATGTTTACAAATGGAGTACTGCTTACGCCGGACATACATGATACTTTGCTAAAAATGGATTATATACTAATAAGTTTAGACGCAGGAGAAAGTTCTACTTATGTGAAATTAAAATGTAATGATACTGACAATAATGAATTTAATACTATTATTAATAATATAAGAGTACTAAATATTAAAAAGAAAGAGATTAACAGTAATACTGATATAAATATTGGTTATATGTTAAATCAATTTAACTATAACGAAATATATAAAATTGCAAAAGAAATGAAACAAATTGGAGTTCATTATTTTAGATTAAAAACCGATATATCATCACAAATGTTATTAGACGAAGAACAAAATGATATAGTAAAAGAACAAATAGAGAGGATTAAAAATGAATTAGAAGATGATAATTTTAAATTTGTTGCGATACATAGATTAGGAAATGAAACGGAGAAAATAAGGGATGTCAAAAAATGTTTTATCCATTATTTGTATGGAGCAGTTTCTGCAGATGGTAATGTGTATCCATGTAATTATCACCCTAAGGTTGATGGTTACAGTTACGATTCGGCAATAACAAATAAATTCGGAGATATATGGGAGAATATAAAAAACTATGAAATTGATAAAAATATTCCACAAATATGTCCAAATAGATGTGACCCTTTTAAAACAAGAGCAAATAGATTATTAGGAGCAGCATATGAAATATACCAAGAAGAGGGAATTGAAAGTTTAAAAGACTTTATATTCAAGGAATAGGAGGCAATTATGAGAAAACCATATCAAGTGTTAGTTTTCCCATACAAGAAAATTGAAGGAGAGTTTAAATATGCTATTTTCTTGAGAGAAGACTTAAAAGTATGGCAAGGTATTGCTGGAGGAGGTGAAAATGGCGAAACTATTTTAGCTTCTGCAAAACGAGAAGCATACGAAGAAGCGAATATTAGTTTAAATGCTAAATTTGAAAAACTGGACTCATATACCAAAATTCCAGTTGTAGATGTTGTTGGCTCATTCAAATGGGGAGATGAAACTTTCTTAGTAGAAGAATTTTGCTTCGGCGTTAATGCACAAGAGGAAAATATAAAGATAAGTTCAGAACATCTAAAATATGAGTGGGTAAATTATGAGGAAGCTATTCAAAGGTTAAAGTGGGATAGCAATAAAACAGCATTGTGGGAATTAAATGAAAAATTAAAAAGGAGGAAAAATTAATATGAGAGCACCATTTCAGGTATTAATAATACCATATAAAATAGTAAATAAGGAAATTTTTTATGGAGTGTTTTTAAGAAAAAAACAACAAATATGGCAATTTATTGCTGGAGGAGGAGAAGATAGCGAACTTCCTATTGAAACGGCAGTAAGAGAGTTGAGAGAGGAAACTACCATTTCAGTCGAAAAAGAAAATATGATGCAACTAGAAACGAAATCAACAATTCCTGTTGTAAACATTACAGGAGAATTTACGTGGGGAGAAGATGTTTTTGTTGTTCCTGAACACACTTTTGCTGTAGATACAGATGGTTACGAGATAAAACTTTCAAGTGAACATAAAGAATTTATTTGGGTAAAATATGACGAAGCAAAAGACAATCTTAAATTTGATAGCAATAAAACAGCATTATGGGAATTAAATGAAAAATTAAAAAGGAGACTTTAATTGAATTTTGATATATTAGAAAGATATAGTTTAGGCGAATCAAAAGTAAATAAAGTTAACCAAGGGTACGTAAATGATGTATGGGATATTACTGCATTAGAAAGCAGATTTATATTAAAAAGATTTAATAAAGTAGATAAAGAAAAATTAAAGTATTTATCGAGTATTGAAAACTCTTTATTAAATCTTTGTCCAAGCATTATAAAAAACAATTCTGGTGAATTGTGTACCGAGGCAGATAATGGCGAATTGTACGTGTTGTATGAATTTGTTGAAGGAAGACATTTAAAAAGAAATGGTGTAACGCCGGAACTTGCTGAAGAGATAGGCAATTATTTGGGTAAACTCCATAAAGAACTATTCAATATAGGACAACACGTGGAGAAAAACTATTTGTCTTCATTGCATATATCTGCTCCTAAGATAAATGAAATTAATGAATTGTTGGAAGAAAACAGAGACGAAAAAAGTTATACAAAATTATTAAAAAACAAATTAAAAATTTTAGAAGAACTTGATTATAATGAAATAAATTCATTTATGAGTCAATTGCCATTGCAAATAGTTCATGGTGATTTCTATTTAGACAATTTAATATATACAAAGAATAATGAATGGAAAATAATTGACTTTGAACAAGCGGGTTTGTTTTATAAAGAATATGAGATAGCAAGAGCTTTATTTATGATTTGTTATAATAGTGATGATACAGGACAATACAATTTTGAAAAGGTTAGTAAGTTTTTAGATGGATATAAGGAAAGTAATAATTTTTCAGATTTAAGAAAAGTGATTAAATTATTTTTATATTCATTAGCAAATAGTTTATATTGTTTTAAAGATTGGAAAAGTTTGTCGCTGGAAAAAAGAGAGTATGCTTTATATAGAAATAATATGATGATTTGGATTTATGATAATTTAACTGACATTGTGGAGTATAATGAAAAAAATGATAAATAAATGTATAGAAAAAATTTGTAAAAAGAACAACGTGTATGGTGAAGTGAGTATGGTTAGTACAAAGTTCAATACAGATAGGTTGTTTTTTGTTAATAATTATGTAATAAAAATATATCCTGAACAAAAAGAAAAATATTTTTTTAACGAAAGGTATATCTACGAAAGAATGTCTGGAGTTGAATTTATTCCTAAAATTATAGATAGTGGTGAAATGTTTGAAAATAAGTATATAGTCATTACAAAAATAGATGCAATTCCGATATTTAGCGTTTGGTCTACATATAGCGAAAAACAAAAAGAAGACATAATAAAACAAATAGCAGACATTTTAAAAAAGATAAATTTGTTAAAAAAAGAAAGAAATATAATTGAATTTAAAAAATATATAGAAAATCAGTTTGAAGCCAATTTTTACGCTTGTGCTTTAGATAATGATATAAAAATAAGCATACTAAATTATTATAATAAAGTTTTAGATAGAATAAAAAATAATGAAGAAGCTTTTCTTATATATCCTGATTTCCATTTTAGTAACTTTTTGGTTGATAGGAATAATAAAGTATATGTAATTGATTTTGAACAATTGATGTTAGCACCTTTGGATTATCAATTATCATCTGTTTGTCATATGTGTGACGACCCTAGTATTGAGGCGCCTAAAGACTTAAATGTAGATAGAACTGATTATGTGACAATAATAGAGTATTTTAAAAAGTATTATTCTGAAATGTTTAATAAAGATTGGAAAGATAGAGTGAGGTTGTATAATTTAATATATGATTTAAAGGCGGTAAAGAACAAAAAATGTTCTGACGAGATACTAAATAAGTATATAGAAAGGTAGAAGAATTGTGCAAAAGTTCAATTTATGCGGAGAAAATGTTAATATTGCGGTATATTCAAATCTTGATTATGATATTACTGATGACTTAGAGAATATGTTCCTTAAATATCTAATTGTAACAGAATTTGAAAAAGAAGCAGATTATTCTGTTTGTTTATTTAAAGAAAAATATGATATGCATTTTCTGGAATCGTTAAATGGTTATGACATTTTTATATCAAAAATGGAAAAAAAGATATATTCTGTAGTTCCGGGCGAATATTCGGAAGATAATATTTTATATATAAAAAGATTGATTGAAAGTTTGAGAAATAGAATATTAGAAAGCAAAGGTGCAATTTTTTTACACGGAGCTTCAATATCAATTGATGGTAAAACAGCAATTTTTATAGGTGACAATAATGCAGGAAAAACAACTACAATGTTAAATTATTTAGCAAAGGAAAAAGTTAAATATGTTTCAAATGATAGGGTGGCGTTAATAAATCAAAATAAAGTTACAAAGGTTATAGGAAGTCCTACCAACATTGGTATTAGATTGCAAAGCATAGAGGAAAATCAAAGATTAAGAAGTAAATTTTCGGCAGAAGAAATAAAAAATGCATGTTTTGATTCTAGAACAAGAATGAGTTTATCAGTGCAAAAGTTGAAAGAAAAATTAAATATTGAGGAGGAGCCAATATCAAAATTACAATGGTTGTTTTATTTGCAACATTCACAGAACGGTGAATGCAGTATAAAAAGCATAAAAAAAGAAGAAATGTTGACTAAAATATCTCCTCATATAGTAGATGGCGTATTTAAAAAGAATGCTATTATAAATAAATCATTAGATGTAAGTAGAAATAGTCTTGAAGATGTACTGAATGAGAATGTTCATATGTATGAATTTAATCAAGATGGTGATTGTACGCCAATGTTGAAAAATATATTTTTAAAACAAAGAGAGGAAGAAACACGAATATTATGAAAAAGTATCTAGCAGAGCCACCAAATTTTAATTATACTATATCTGATTATATAAACGTTTTTAATTCTATGAGACGTTTACAGTCATATAAAGAGATTGAATATCCAGATGAAAGAGTTTTGTTGGAAGATAAAATTCAAAAATATTTAAATATTAAATATGCGTTAACAGTTACTAGTTGTGCTGCTGGAATAGACTTAGCATGTGAAGCAATTGGTTTAAATGAGAATGATGAAGTTTTAACATGTGCAATTAATTTTTATGGAACTCATTTATCCGTTTTAAGATATAAAGCAAAGTTGATTTTGGTTGAGCCTAAAGCTAATTCTGTACAAATTGATCCGCTTGATATGTATCAAAAGATTAGTAAGAATACTAAGGCGGTTATAATAACTCAAATGAATGGTAGCATAGCAGATATGAATGAGATTAAAAAATACATAAAGGAAAAGGAAAAGCAGTATAATAAAAAAATTTATATAATTGAAGATGTTGCTAGATCATTTGGTGCGGAATATTTTAATAGCAAAGCTGGAACACTTGGTGATGTAGGAATATTTAGTTTCCAAACCAAAAAGAATTATTGTACTTTAGGCGAGGGTGGAGTTATTGTAACTAATAATGATGAAATATACAATAAGTTAAAAGAATTGAGAGCCTTTGGAGATAGACGAGTTTATGGTACAAACTATAAATTATCAAGAGTACAATGTTCAGTAGGATTAACTCAACTTAAAAAACTAGACAAAAATAACAACAAAAGAATTAAAGTGGCTTTAGAGCGAAATGAGTTATTAAGGAAATATTTAGGAGATGTATATATTGATGAAGAAGATAAAAACATTAAAAAGATATATACTTATTATAATGTTATTTTAAACGAAAAATATACAAGAAAAGATAGAGAAAATATTAGGGCAATACTATTGAATAAATATAACATTCAGACTTGTATAGCAAATGAGCCAACATATATTACACATCTATATGTAAAAGAAAACGCTGATAGTGATAGTACGCCACTTGCAAACAGTGTTGGTGGAAGAATTATTTCTTTACCAATACATTTTAAAATGAAAAGGAAAGACAATGTGTATATTGTAAATTCTTTAATAAAAAGCATAGAGGAAGTAAAAAATGGAAATCTTTGATGAGAGAAAAGATAAAATAGGTAATATAGGAGTAGTAGGTTTAGGATATGTAGGTTTACCTCTGTTCTTAGAATTGTCAAAAAAAATCAATGTAATTGGATATGATAAAAGTGTAGAAAAAGTTAAACAACTAAGAGAAGAATATCCAGACAAGAATATTGTAATGCGTATAGAGGAACTAAAAGGTTGCAATTGTTATATAGTGGCAGTTCCTACTCCTATAAATGATGATTTATTACCTGATTTGGGTTGTGTTATAGAAGCTACAAAAGAAATATCTTCAGTATTAAAAAGAGGGAACATTGTTATATATGAGTCGACTGTATTTCCTGGAACTACAGAGAATATTTGTAAAAAGATTATAGAAGAAAATACGGGAATGATTTATAATGAAGATTTTTATCTTGGATATTCACCAGAAAGAATAAATCCGGGTGATGCTATTCATAATTTGTCAAATACAACTAAAATAGTATCTGGTAGTACTAAGAATGTAACAAAATTGATTGAAAACATTTATCAAATGATTATAGAAAAAACATATGTGATTAGTAATATAAAAACGGCAGAAGCAATTAAGCTTTTAGAAAATACGCAAAGAGATGTAAATATTGCTTTGATGAATGAATTTAGCCTTATATGTTCTAAAGAAAATATTGATATTTATGAAGTTATAAATGGTGCTAGCACAAAATGGAATTTTTATAAATGTTATCCGGGGTTAGTAGGTGGTCATTGTATAGGCGTAGATCCATATTATTATATATATTACGCTAAGAAATTAAATGAAAAGTGTGAGTTGGTAGAAAATGCTCGAAGCATAAATGAAGATGTGAAAAGAGTTGTTATAGATAAAATTAGTAAATCTGTTGAAGAAGTGTGCGATAGGAAAATAAGAGTACTAATTGTTGGATTAACATATAAACCAAATGTGGCTGATACTAGAAATAGCAAGATTATAGAAATAATAAAATCTTTAGATACTAATAAGTATGATATATTTGCTATTGATGATGTAGTTAATGCAGAAGAAATACAAAAGAATAACATACAATTAATTGATATAGATAAAGTAACAGATTTGGACTTGATAGTTTTTGCCACTGTGCACAATAAATATAAAGAATTGCCTTATGAATATTTTGAAAATATGTTTAAGGATAAGGTGAGAATAATTGAAATAGGGAATTTTTATAAAGAATATTTTGAAAAACATTCTGATTTTTATTGGAATTTATAAAAATAATGATAAAAAGTTAGTAATTAACATAGAAAATTTGAAGGAACATTTAGAGTAATGAATAAAAAATAATATTTAATTATCTTAAATTTAAGCAAAATTGTTGTTTACTAATTGCATTAAACTAACATTTGGGTTTAATATATAGAGAGAATAAATAGATTTTTATTGGATTTATACTAGGCAATGCTAAAAAGTGTGAGAATAAGTGGGTTTAATTACAGGGGGTAAAGGTTTGCTAAACAGTTAGTGTCCAATTTACGGGCAGCGAGGGTTCGAATCCCTCACTCTCCGCCATTTCGAACCCTCGCGGGTATAAAACAGTGAAAAAGTAGCTTCTGATTGTATCAGAGGTTACTTTTTATATAAGTTTATGTAGTAATTGAATTTGTATTTAAATAATGATAAAATGATAGCGGTGAGTAAAATGTACTATAAAGTCATAGATAATAATAAAAAGAAATGGATATTATTATTACATTGTATATGTGCAAACATGCATATTTTTGATACATATTTAGACGAACTTAGTAAAAAGTATAATATATTACTAGTGGATTTACCTGGACATGGTAAGAGTAGAACTATACAAAGTAATATTGAGTTTCAAGGAATAGTAAAAGAAATATTTGAAATAATGGAAGATATAAATATAGAAAAAATAACAGTATGGGGAATATCTTTAGGTGGTGTAATTGCAAAATACATGTTAGAATATGATTCAAAAAAAATAGAAAAGATAATATTCGAAGGTCCAGCTTTTATGATAGAGAATATATTTTTAAGGATGTTATTTAAAATATTCAATGTTATTAAACCAGTTTTACCAAAAAAAAGATATTTAAGAGCTTTCATATATGCTGTAATACCAAGTAAAAATATGAAAAAGATAAGACAAAAAATGTATGAGATGTTGGAAGATGCAAATTATAAAATAATCGCACAATGGTTAACTAAATTAGAAAAGGAATATACAAAAAAAGATCTCAACGTATTAAATAAGTCAAAAGTTTCAAAAATATATATGGTTGGTTCAAAAGACTATATTTTTAAAAATGGAGTAGTAAAAAATATAAATAATAATAAATATAATGAAATAATATTAAAAAAAGAATGTGGGCACTTATGCCATTTAGAAACAAAAATATTTATATAAATGAAAAGAAAAAATATTAAGCAAAAAAATGTAAGAAAGGTAAAAAATAATGATATACAAAGAGATAGATAACGGAATGAATAAATGGATTATATTAATACATTGCATATGTGGAAACGAAAAAATATTTCTTAAACAATTACGTAGTTTAAAAAAGACACATAATATTGCAATGTTGCGTTTGCCAGGACATTATATTGATTCAAATTTAAATGAAGCGACTTTTGAAAGTGTAATAGAAGAAATTCACAAATTTGTTTTGGAAAAAGGTCAGAAAGTAGATATAATGGGCGTATCTCTTGGGGCTATGATAGCAACAGACTATATAATAAAATATGGTAATGATATAGAAAACGCTTATCTTATAGGTAATATATATGGGTTTTCAATCCCCATGCTAAAAACGGCGTATATGCTTTTATTAAAAGTAAATAGAATAATACCAAGAAGCATATATATGTATTTCATAACTAGAGCAATATTGCCAGGTGAAAAACAGAGCTATCAAAGAGGAAAATTATATGCTTGCTCAAGAAGAATAAACAAAGAATTTCTATACGCTTGGATGAAAGAAATGGGAAGTTTTATTAAAAATGGTAAAGAGAAATTTATAAAAACATGTCAAATCAATGTTAATGTTAAACTTATATATGGTTCGAAAGATTATATGTTTTTAAAATGGGTAACAAAAAGAATAAATTCAAATAATGAAGGTAAATTAAAAATCATAAAAGACGCAGGCCACTTGTGTAATTTAGAACAAGCAAGTAAAATAAATGAAATAATAAGAAAAGACAATATCATTGAGGGCTAGAAGGGGAGCCGTTGACATTTTCGCATTAATTAAGTATAATGGTTAAGTAAGATTCTAAAGGTTTCTATATAACTATAATAGGAGGCAACAATAATGAAAAAAATTTCAGAGTTTAACGAGAAAGAAGCATTAGAACGGAAAGAAATAGAAGAGGCAATAAAAAAGAATGGATTGGATATTGAATGGGTGATTATGAAAACACTTCATTGTTTGGTCATACTCTTTATGTTAGCAGCAGCAATATATGAAATAATTTCATTGTAATTATAGTGAATAATAAAAAGTCATAAATTAACAAATAAATTACAGATAAAATGTGTAAAAATAAATGATTACATTTTTTGTCTGTAATTTTTTATAGAGGAACAGATTTGAATATAAAAATATAAAATAACATGCTGTGAAAAGTAAGGTAAAATTGACTGATAGAAAAAAATATGTTATAATTAAGTTATGTAAACAATTAAACCTAAAAACGATTGGAAAAGGAGATTAAAAAATGGAAATTTTTGCAGTTTACATTTTGGTTATCATTGTTGCAGCAATCGCTGTATTTACTGGTGATAATGAAAACAAGAACGATAAAGTGTATGATAGAGGAGTTGTAATTAAGAGAGAGATTGACCTAGAAGGAAAGAGATATGCATATCTGCAGTTGAGCTTAGTACCCAATGTAGTAAAAGTAGAAGTATCTAGCGATGTATGGTCTTGCTACGAAATTGGGGATGAGAGATTGGTAGAATGTGAAGTTAATAATAAAACTCTTGAATACAAATTGATGCCTTCTAATGCATATACAATCGTGAAATAAGATGGGTGTGAGAACACTCATCTTATTTCGTTAAAATTAAACTAAAAATAAATAGTAAAAAGCTGAGACAAGGCTTGTATAAAGGATTCGGAGCAAAAAATAATTTTTAATAGGCGCGTGTCTTTGTCGGTAAGCGCCCACTCTCCGCCATACAAAGTAACGCTGGTATCAAACAGTGTAAAAAAGACAGCTACATTAATAGAAGTCTTTTGAAAACAAGATAAATTAAAACCAAAAGGTTAAGTGCCTTTTGGTTTTAATTATATCTAATTTTAGTACCATCTTTTATATCGTAATACCAAATAAAGAATCGATAAGTCCAAAAATCTTCATTAACAGTATTACAATCAACGTGAAAACTTGCAAATTCATTTGGTATTTTCTTTAAATATAATATATTTTCATTGCCTTTTTCATTAAAGGATTCTATTTGTTCTAATCTTTGCTTATGTATTTTACCAATATTAGAATATATATTTATTTCATTTATTAATAATATTATAATAGTTAATGATAAAGCAATTATAAAACAATGCTTAATTTTATTATTTTTTAATATTTCTAATAACCATTTACAAATAATAAAAATAAAATAGATATGAATTAATAAATTTGGCCTAAAAGAATTATAAAGTGGTGTTAAAATCATTGAAAATGCAAGCGCATAAAACCCAAATTGTAAAGGCAACAAGTTATCATTATCTTTAATATGAATGTAGCTTTCAATTAAGAATAAACATATAGCCAGTATAAAGTAAGAATAGTTAAATAACTCTAAATAGGCTATTGTTGATAATAATAATGTAATAAGTATAACGCTAATCTTTAATATATTGTTGATTTTTAGTTTAATAGACTTAATAATCAATATTATTATATATATAACTGGAATTAAATTGCGCGGGGTTAATAGCTGAAAAACGCCCTTGCTTACAGCAGGGATAGACAAATTTAATTTTCCCCAAAAGCTTAATTCGCTCCAATTTGCATAGCTAGTGGTTCTTAATATGTTACCGGGAGCTAGTAGTAATATTGCACCACCAATTATTATGGGTATAAATAATTTTATATTTGTCATTTTTTTGTCTTTTATATAATCAATAGCATTCACGATTAAAAAGAATAGTATGAAAAATACTAAACTGTTTTCATGTAACGAACTAAATATTAATAATAATATAAAGTTTGTTTTTTTATATTTAACAATATTTTTAAAATAATATAAATAAACATATAATAATATAAAAAAGCATACCCATAAGTAGTTGACAGATCCTGCTACCCAATATATTAATGATTTGAAATTATACATTGACAAAAATAATGAAGATAATCCTACAAAAGTTATTATTTTTAATTTATTATCTTGTATTTTATCAGTTATTAATTTGTATAAAATATAAATTATTCCTAAAATAATTAAAGGGTTTAAAACAGACCATAATGATTTACCAAAAATTAATAAGGTCATTACTATACAATGCACTATAAACCTTCCATTTAACCCTTTGTAATATCTTAAGTTATCTAATAGTACTTGAAACAAGTTGGTGACCCTTTTATCTAATCTTCTAAAAAATGAATATGGTAAATCGTCATTACCTAAAAAGGTGTTAAAATGGCAATAACATAAGCATGCAAATAAAACTAATGATATTAATAATATCCATTTATTATTTTTTATATATTCTAAAATTTTCATAATTAATGACCTCTTTTAAATACTAGTAATTTACTAAATATATAATTTAAAATTAATATAATAAATTGTACTAATATTTTTGATAATTTATCGTTCATACCGAAAATAGTAACTAACAGGAACATAGTTAACATATCTATTAGTAATGTTGTTATTCTTAATACATAAAATTTGACTGATTCTTTTAGTATGGCTTTTTCTTTGCTCTTAAATACATATTTTCTATTAGTAAAATAAGCAAATGTAACAGAACATATCCAAGATATAATGTTAGCTATTTGAAGTTGAATAGGGTTTTTAGGGTTTAATAAAAATATAACACATAAATAATATGATAATAAACTAACTAAAGTAGTAAAACCTCCTACAATAATATAGTTGATTATTTCGCTATATCTTTTATATAAATTAATGATCTTTTTCATTAGTGTAAATATCCTTTACAATATAAATAGGTCTATTTTTAACTTCATCATAACTGCTACTAATAAATTCACCGATATACCCTAAAACAATAGAATTTATACCAAATATAAACAATATAAATGGATAAATATATGCAATACTTTCACTAGAAATTGATGATATTAATAAAATAACAAATACAATAATCGCCAACAATATATTCATTACCCCAAAATTAAATAATACTCTTAATGGATTTTTAATAAATGCTAATATTCCTGTTAATGCGTAATCAATTAATTTTTTAAAGCCCCAAGATGTTTCACCAAACTTTCTTGTTTCTGGAGTATAGGGCAAGTAATAATTATTAAAACCTATCCAATTGAATATCCCTTTAGAAAACCTATTGTGCTCTGATAGACTTAAAATAGCATCTATAGCTTTTCTGTTTAACAATCTAAAGTCACTAGCGGCATTTACAAAATTCATTTGAGTTAGTTTATCTATTAATTTATAAAAACAGTTTTTACAAAACGATATGAATTTTCCTTCAATTCTTTTTTCTTGATAGTATGTTACAATATCAATATCTTCATCTTTTTCTATTACTTTTAACATATCTAAAACTAATTTTGGTGGCTGTTGCATATCACAATCAATAATAACAGCATAGTCGCCAGTACATTTTTTTAGCCCGGCATAAATACCAGATTCTTTACCAAAATTTCTAGAAAAATTAATTATTTTAATACTAAATTGTTTTGTATGAATTAACTTTTTTAATTCATTCATTGTATTGTCTTTACTACCATCATTAATAAATACTAATTCTATATTGTATTTAGAATTTTGAAAATTTTTAAGTACATCTTCATAAAACAATGCTATGTTTTTTTCTTCGTTATAGCATGGTACTATAAATGACAATTTACTCATATGTTCACCTCATACATTTTATTAAACAATTATACCACAGATGTTAACTTAATGCTACAAACTACATTTTATAAAATAAAATAATAATAATATGATATGAAGATAGTGTTAAAATATACTACAATATAATTTAGTAAAGATATAGTTCTTAAGAAATTTAGAGCTTTATTTTTAGCTTATAAGCGGAAATTAATTAGAGGAAAACATATGATAGAAAGCAAAAAATAAGTATAGATAATGAATAACAAGAATAGAAGTTCCATCTGACACATAATGGTGGAGGCATGCATTTTAGCACAAGTATATTAGTATGCCATATCTATTGTAAACCTATAATTGAAATTATAATGAATGATGTACAATATTTAATATATGATGTATAATAACAATTGGAGATGAAAACAAATGATAGATTTACATATGCACACAACTAATTCTGATGGGTCAGATACACCTGAAGAATTACTCATAAAATGCCAAAATTTAGAGATAGAATACATATCCATAACTGATCATGACACATGTAAGAGCTATGATGATTTAAAAAACATAGATGTATCAAAAGTATACAAAGGTAAAATTATACATGGTTGTGAAATGACCACAACATATAAGGGAAGAACGATAGAAATTTTGGGTTATGGAATAGATACAACTGTTGTAAATAAGTGGTTAGAGGAATTCTATACAAAAAACAGCAGAGAAAAAAGAATAGATTATTGTAAAGATGAAGCCATAAGAAAACTTGCAGGGGTAGGAATACATATAGAAAAGGAAAGTCTAGAAACAGATTGTTCTTATGATAGGGCGATTTATCGTAAATTACTACTAAACAAAGAAGAAAATGAAAAAATATTAGGTAATGGGATGTTAGATAACTTGAGATTTTTGTTTAGAAATGGGTTTGCAAATCCAGAAAGCAGACTTTTTGTTGATGTAGAAAGATTTAGGCCAACTCCAAAACAAATAACAAATCTTATTCATATGGCTGGAGGAAAAGCATTTTTAGCACATCCATATCAATATGCTTTTGACGATATTTTGGATATGATAACAGCTTTAAGCAAAGAATGTGACCTTGATGGAGTAGAAGCATTTCATTCAAGCTTTACCTTAGATCAAATGATTTCGCTTCAAGAATATGCTAAGAAAAGCGACTTGTATGTTTCTGGTGGGAGTGACTATCATGGTACTGTAAAGCCAGAAATAAGCTTAAAAACAGGATGTAACAATCTGCACATAAGTAAGAATATTTTAGGGTGGTTAAAAGAAGACTAGCTTATCAAGCTAGTCTTTGGCATATTTGGTTAAAAATTTATCATGAGCTTTTTTTTCTAATTCAAAATTGAACTCTTTGAAGTGGAAACTCTTATCTTTGTTTGATATGACATCTTTACAAATTTTTTCAATTAGTTCGGGATTACGTACAAGTAGAGGACCTAATAGATATGTTCCATAAAAGTTGTTTTGGGTAACGCCCTCGCATTTAGATCTTAAGTCTGAGCTGAACCCTTTTTCTACTGTAAATAGTGGTTCGGAGACATTTGAAATCATACCTTGATGATTTTCGAATCCTAATATTTTACTATCTATCTTATCATAGTTAAATACACATTCAGCAACAATTCTTTTATTTGTTCTTTCAACAGAGTATTCAAATATTCCTAAAGCACTAGTTTCTGTGTTTTCATGTTTAATTACTTTACCAAAAAGTTCGATAGAATTGCCTGTTGCAATAATGAACTTATTGTTTTTAATAATTTGATCAATATCATCTTTATATTTTATAAGAGTACTTAGAGCAAGTAATTGATTTTGTTCTGTTCCAGCACCTATATACAATATATCTAAATCATCTAAATTCCAAGGCTCATTGTCTAAACTTAAATTTCTAACATCAACGTCAATATTTTGTTGTTTAAAAGCATTCTCTAAAGCAGTAATATTTCCACTTTCACCATAAAGATTTAACAAATCGTGAAATATATGACCTATTGTTATTTTCATTTTGACTCCTCCTTTACTTCGAATAGAGCTCTAAATGGAGCGACATAGTCAAAGTTAAGTATTCCAAAGATATATTTGGAATCACAATTAGTGATTGAAGCTTTGGCAAGTTGTAGGTTATCATAAACTTCAATATTAGTAAGTCCTGCCAGTTTTATACGAGTAGCAATATCATAAGAATTAGGACCAGCACAGATCACTTTGTCTACATCACAAGAATTTAATATTTCAAAGTCAATATCATATAACCAAGAAAGGTCATCAAAATTGTATCTCCTACTAATTTCTTTCCAACCAACAACTATAGTCTTACTACCATTAAATCTTTCTGTAAAAAGTAAAGATTGATTAAATGTAGTACTATTTTCATTTTTATTGTTTAATATATATACATCTTTATTATTATATTGATAGTGATTATACATTTTGTTATTACCATTAAGTTCATTTATATGTTCAACAACTAGATTTTTATCTAAGCCCAGTTCAACACAGGTAGTAAAAGCGGCCATTGTATTATATACACTATATAATAAATCATATTGAAGTTTCATTTTAAGTTCATTGTTTACTACCATTTCAAAATTATCATAATTTATACTTGTAATATGGTAGTTAGACTCGGGATGTGAAAAGTCGCATTTAGGACAATTAAATTTACCATTATTTTCAAAATGATAATATTCATATTCAAGTTTATAATTACACTTTGGACAGTATATTAAATTTAAGTTTTTAAATTTGTTTTCACAGTAAGACCACTTAGTTTTATCCAAAGTATAGTACACAGGATTATATTCATTATCCAAATTAAATTTAAGTAAATATGGATCATCGCCATTTAATATTAAAGTTGCACCTTTTGGTAAAGCTTTTTTGATTTCCGCATATACTAGATCAAAATGTCCTTGGCGTGGTGGCTGATCACGAGTAATATTTGTAACTACTATATGAGATGGCTTCACATCATTAAAAACAAACTTTGCATATCTTTCGTCCATTTCATAAACTAAAACATCGCCATTAACTTTGCCAGAAAGAGTACAATTTTCTAAAAGCATAGTTGTAATGCCTGCAGTTAGATTTGCGCCAGATGCATTATGTACTACCTTATATCCCAATTTTCTATATACATGAGCAATTATACTTGAAGTGCTTCCCTTGCCGGAAGAACCAGTTACTGCTATAACTGTAGACGGAAGTTTAAATTTCTTAAGTAAATTTTTATCTATTTTTAATGCTATGCTTCCTGGCATTGAACTACCTTTGTTTAGAAGTTTTCCAAGAGCTATTACTATTTTACCGAATATTATTGCTAAAAATTTCATTGTATTACCTCACTTATGTGTATATTATACTCAAAAGAGCTGATATATACAAGATGTAGAGTAAAATTAAGATGTGCATTAGAAATTAATTTATAGGTTAAAATAAAGCAAGATTATAAATAAAGCATAAAATAAGTAGCGCTCTTTGAAGCCCTACTTACTTTATTATTAAAATTTACTGAATATTTTATTTAGTATTGGTATAGAAGCTTTTTCCTCTTTAGACAAGGTATTAAATACTAGAATTAATATGAAATATGTTAATGCACCAATGATAATACTTAAAGCCATATTTATAATGCTACTTGTAATTATTAAACTTAATCCTTTATATAATACAGATACGATTACTCCCATTATAACAGCGGCTACGAGCGGTTTTATAAATATGTTTTTTATATCTGGTTTACTCTTTAATGTTTTGTATAGAATTGCCGTAACAATTAAACAATTAACTAAGTAATAAACGATAGTAGTGACTGGAACAATTATCTCGCCATATATAGGGATTAATGTTATATTTAATATATATTTAACTATAGCGGATATAAGTATTGAAACACCAGGTACTATTAGTTTTCCCACACCATTTAGTGCGCCTTCTGCAACTTGCGCTATTAAAGAGAATACAATTGCCCAAACCTCTATTTGAAGTAAGAAGGCCCCCTCAGGTGCATTTGGAAATATTGCTTGGAATAAAGGTTCAGCAAGTATTGCAAGGCCAATTGTGCAAGGAAAAGCAATAATCGAAGACAACTTCATTGAGAAGTTTATTCTGTTTTGAGCCCCTTTATAATCTTTTTTTACCATAAGTTCTGTAATCATTGGTATAAGTGGAGTTACAATTGCAACATTAAATGTGTGAGGAATTGAAACTAAAATATCTACTTTACCAACTATAATTCCATAGATTTCATTAGCTTTTTCTATAGCATATCCGTGATTTTGCAGTCCCTCCATAACTGAAAGAATATCTACAAGACCAGATAATGATACTACAATACTTGCAAATGAAATAGGAACAACATATTTTATAATTCTTTTTAGTGTTACTTTAGTACTTTCAACTATATGTGGTGAGGCGTTACGAATGTTTTCATGGACACTTGCTTTATTCTTTTGATAGAACATATAAAGGTAAGCAAGTGCAACAAATGTAGAAACTGCTGTTGCAGCAGTAGACCCCATTGCCATTATTTCTGGTGATTTTCCCATAAGCATTAAAACAAATACTACAGAAAGAATACTGTTTACAATTTGCTCAATAACTTGACCTGCACTGTGTGCAGATACATTTTGCATGCCTATAAAATATCCTCTAAATACAGCAGCAATTGACACAAAGAAGACCGCTGGTGCTAGTGTAGCTAGAGTCCCCGCAACGCCTGGGTTAGATAATAAATGTATAGATATATAATCTGCCCCAAAGAATAATACTGCGGCAAAGAATAGCCCTACAAATGTAAATAGCTTGATAGCTGTTTTAAAAATTTTATGAGCACCTTTAGGATCTCCCACGGCCATTTTTTCTGCTACAAGTTTTGAAATGGCACTTGGGACACCAGTTGTTGCAATAGCTAGTATGAACACATATACTTTGTATCCAGTTCCGTAGTAACTGTTACCGGCATCTTGAAATCCCTCTATATTTGTAAGGATTACCCTATATATAAATCCCATAAGTTTTATTAAAAGTTGTGCAATCATTACGACGGCAACGCTCTTCATAAATGTTTGTTTTTTAATTGCCAAAATAAAGCCCCCTTAAATTTATCTAATATTATATAATACAAAATTCATCTTTTCAATAACAAATATTTTTAAAAGCATATAAGTATATAATTTCTAATTACTGGAAACACTATGTAGAAGTATAAGTATGTGAGAATGTCTTATTTAATTGACTTTAAGCGCTGATTGTGGTAAGATAATGTCGAAAAAAGAGAGTGGTTATTTATGATACATGTTATATTTATATGCACGGGCAACATTTGTAGAAGTGCAATGGCAGCTGGTTATTTGAAATATAGATTAAAACAGCTAGGAAAAGAGCAAAAAGTAAAAGTGAGTTCAGCAGGAACGCATGCTAAACAAGGAGAAAAATCACCAGAGTTTGCAATAAGAGCAATAGAAAAATATGGAGCAGACATTGAAAGTCATACTTCAACAACATTAGAAAATAGCGATATAAGACAAGCAAATTATATTTTTGTTATGACAGAAAGACATAAAAGAGATGTAATAAAAACATATCCAGAACTTAAAGAAAAAATAAAATTATTAGGAGAATATACTAAAGATAAAGACTACAAAGAAATTGATGATCCTTGGGGATACAGCTATAACATATACGAAAATTGTGCGAGAGAAATTGTAGATAGCATAGAGGGATTCATTAGTAGAGAATTATAAAGGAGTTTAACATGGAATATTTAATTTACGGGGGAGTACTATTGTTATCTTTTGCTGTGAGTTTTACAACAGTACCATGGGCAATAAAGTTTGCTAATAAAAAAGGCATAATAGACAACCCAAAACAAGATGATAGACGTGTCCATAAGGCACCAACACCAAGAGTAGGCGGAATAGCAATGGTAGCAGGCGTGATGATTTCTATACTACTATTTTACATATTGTCATTTTTTACAAATGTAAATATAGACAGAAGGCTTGTTGGCTATGTTCTAGGGGCAATAGTTATAATTGTAATGGGGTTTGTAGACGATTTGAAAAATTTAAGACCATTATATAAATTCTTATTGCAATTAATAGCTGGTATGATAATCTATGTTTTTGGAATAAGTATAGTAGGAGTAAAGATACCTTTTGTTTATCCACAAATGATAGATTTTGGTATATGGGCCTTTCCAATAACTCTTATATGGGTATTAGGAATTACAAATGCAGTAAATCTAATTGATGGACTAGATGGTCTGGCAGCCGGAATATCTTCAATAGCCAGCGTATCACTTTTAGTAATATTTGCAATAATAGGCGCACCGACAGAAGCGCTAATTATAACAATTGCGCTTGTTGGCGCAACAGTAGGATTTTTACCATATAACTTTAATCCTGCAAAAACATTTATGGGTGATACTGGTTCGAACTTTTTAGGATATACTTTAGCTACAGTATCAATAATGGGAATGGCCAAAGGATATACAATTTTAGCAATTGTAGCGCCACTTATAGTATGCGGAGTCCCTGTATTTGATATGCTATTTGCAATTGTTAGAAGACTTGCAAAGCATCAAAAGTTAACAACTCCAGATAAAGGCCACATACATCATAGATTGTTAAAACATGGTTTTTCACAAAAACAAGCAGTATTAATTCTTTATGGATTAACGAGTATTTTAGGAATTATTGCAGTAACATTAGTTACGGGAATGACAAAGCAAGGAATACTTTGTATAATTTTAGCTATAATAATATGGGTAATAGGTTATGTATATAACGATTTAAAATTAAAAAGAAGTGTCATGATACCAGAAGAGACTGGTAATGATTTAAAGAAAGGGGAATAATATTATGGGACTTAAAGAGGATTTAATGAAAGCTTTAAAAGAAGCAATGCAAATGAAAGATACATTAAGAAAAGAAACAATTACTATGCTTAGAGCAGCAATATTACAAGTAGAGAAAGATGAACAAAAAGAACTAACAGAAGCTGAGATGCAAGCGATTGTGGCAAAAGAAGTAAAAAAGAGAAAAGAGTCAATTGGAGATTTTGAAAAAGGTGGAAGACAAGATATAGTTGACCAAGTAAACAAAGAGATAGAAATTTTGTCTATATATTTACCAGAACAACTAAGTGAACAGGAAATAAAAGATATGGTTATTGCTACAATGAGCAGTGTTGGTGCAGCAGGAATGAAGGATATGGGCAAGGTAATGGGAGCCCTTCGTGAAAAGACAGCAGGAAAAGCAGATGGTAAGTTAGTATCAGATATAGTAAAGGCAGAACTATCTAAAATATAAAGGAGAGAAAATGAATAATATTATTATTAAAAATAGTGATAGATTTAAGAGTGTTTTTGTATCAGTTAATTTATTATTACCACTAGAAGGAGATAAAACTGGCAAGAACACTCTCCTTGCTATGGTATTAAAGAAAAGTAATGAATTGTATAAAACAGAGAAAGAATTGGAAAGAGCATTAGCAAGCCTTTATGACACATCGCTTGATGTTAATGTTGAAAAGCTAGACAATTTATACAACATACAAATAGGAATGGAGCTATTAAATGGGAACTATATGACACAAGAAGAATTAGAAAAAATAAAAGAAATTCTATGTAGTGTTATATGTAAGCCCAATATTAATGAAGGCAAATTTGATAAAGATATTTTTGATAGAGAGAAAGCTGCACTAATGCAAAAAATTGCAGAAGAAAGAGATGACAAGAAAAAATATGCTTTGGAATGTTTAAGGCAAGATATGTTTAAAGGAACAGATTATGGAGTACCTACAATAGGGACTATAAGCATGATCGAACAAATTACTAACGAAGATTTAGTTTTACATTATGATTATGTAATAAAAAATGCAGAAGTTGTTGTATGCGTAGCAGGAAATCTAAGTGGTATGGAAACATTTCCAGAGGACATATGGAATGCCATATGTGAAAAGTGTGGAAAGAATAATGTAGTAAACATTCAAGATGTTGAAAAGGTAGCTAAAGAAATGGAAGAACGTATAGAAAAACAAGATATAAACCAAAGTGTGTTGTGTATTGGACTTAGAACAGAGAACGTAGAAAAAGAAGACGTCTATGCGCTTACGTTATATAATACAATTCTTGGTGGAACGCCAGCATCTAAACTATTTCAAAATGTAAGAGAAAAAGAAAGTTTGGCATATTTTGCAAAGTCCGGATATAATAAGCATAAGCAAGTTATATATATGTATTCAGGAGTGGATCCTATAAATAATGAAAAAGCAAAAAATGTAATGTTACAGCAATTAGAATTAATTAAAGCGGGAGACGTTTCCCAAGAAGAATTTTATGCAGCAAAACATAGCTTAATATCTGGCTATAGAGAACTTTCAGATTCTAAGGAAGCTATTTCTAGAAGCATGCTAAATAATGAAATATATTTTGGGCATGAGGTGGATTTAGAAGAAACAATAGAAAAAATACAGGAATTAACACTACAAGACGTTATAACTGTAGCAAATAAGGTTAAGGCAACTAACGTATTTTTGCTAGGAGGTGTAGCGCATGTATAGTATAGAAGAAAATATGAAAACTGGAGAAAAAGTATATAAAACAGTATTAGATAATGGGCTTAAAGTGTTTGTATGTCCTAAAAAAGGCTTTACAAAGAAGATAGGAATGTATGGAACAATATATGGCTCCATAGATAATGAGTTTATAGATATAAATACTGGTAAGAGAATAAAAGTAGAAGATGGCATAGCACACTTTTTAGAGCATAAATTGTTTGAGCAAGAAGGAGACAATGCGCTAGATGTATTTGCAAAAATGGGCGTAAGTTCAAATGCTTATACATCATTTGACCATACAGTATATTTTTTTGAAACAAGTAGTAAATATGAAGAATGTTTAGAAAAACTATTAGATTTTGTAAATACACCATATTTTACTGATACTAATGTTGAAAAAGAAAAAGGAATAATTGGTCAAGAAATACGCATGTATGATGATGATGCTAACGCGGTTGTTTATTACAACGTTCTTAGGGCAATGTATAAAGAGCATCCTTTAAAAGTGGATATTGCTGGCACAGTAGAATCTGTAAACAGAATAGATAAAGAGGCTTTGTATTCTTGTTATAATACATTCTATAATCCTGCAAATATGTTTGTAATTGTAATTGGGGATGTTGATGTAGATTACACTATAGGTAAAATTGATGACGAAATGAAGAAAAGTGCTTCAAGAACTTCGGCAAAGGTAGAAAGGTTTGTGACTGTAGAACCTAAAGAAGTTGCTGCAAAGGAAATAGAAAAGAAATTAGATGTATACATGCCTTATTTATGTGTTGGATTTAAACATGGAAAACAAGATGGAAAAACTAATGTTAAGAATACTGTTATAGTTGAATTAATAAATGACATGTGCTTTTCTACTTTATCTGACTTTTATGAAGAAATGTATTCTAACGGAATGATAAATGAACCGATGCAAATAAATTATGAATGCGGTGCGGATTTTGCACATACAATAGTTTTTGCAACTTCAAAAGAATATAATGAATGTGAAATGAAAATAAAGGAATATATGAACAAGCTTAAAACAATCGGGGTAGACCCAAAATTGTTTGAAATTGTTAAAAAGAAGAAACAAGGAGAATATATACATCAAACAGAGGACTTGATGGCGATACATCGCCAAATAATTGACAGCATAATACAAAAAACAGATGTGTATGAGTTTTCGTCAGCATTAGACGATATAACAAAACAGGATGTAGATAGTTTTATAAAAAAATGTTTGACCGAAGACGCGATGGTTGTATCTAGGGTTATAGAAAAACAATAAAACATGTAGTTCTACTATTTGTTGTAACAAATAGTAGAACTTTGTCGTATTTTATGGTATACTTCTCTATGGTGGGGAAAATGGATAAATTAAAATTTATAGTAAAAAGGTTAGCAAAATTTAATTTTGCTAACATGATAAAAACAGCAAAAAGAATATCAAAGAAGACGCATAAATGTTTTTTGTTTGTTTTGATAGATATAATATATTGTGGATTTAAGTATCAAGCTGGGTATAATGATTATTTGGAATTTGAGTTTTATCTTTTAAACAAGGAACAAAGAAAAACATATCTTACAGCAGGTGTTAACAATAGTATTATTAAGAAATATAATAATAAAGCATATTGGCATCTTTTAGATAATAAAGTAGAGTTTAATTATAAATTTGATAAATACTTGAACAGAAGTTGGCTGGATTTAAGGAAAGCATCAGTAGAAGATTTTGCAGAATTTGCAAAATCACATAAAGTCATGATGGTAAAACCAATTGATGATTGTGGTGGAAATGGTGTTGAAAAAATTGCAGTAAAAGATGATACAAATTTCCAAGAATTGTATGGAAGACTAAAACAAAATGGTCAATTGTTAATTGAGGAGTTTGTCATACAACATAAAGATATGGCTAAGCTTTATTCGGGTTCTGTTAATACTTTGAGAATGTTTACTATTTATACAGATAAAGGTTATTATTTGCAAGGAATACTTAAATTTGGTAACGGTGGAAGTGTAGATAATTTTTCAAGTGGTGGAATGTATACATTTGTGAATGAAAATGGTACAGTAATTGCTCCAGCAATAGATAGAAATGATGATATTTATGCGCAACATCCTATTTCTAAGGAAAAAATAGTTGGATTTACAGTTCCGATGTTTGATAAGGCAAAAGAATTGGTATGTAAGGCTGCAGAAGAAGTTCCAGAAGTAGCATATATTGGGTGGGATGTTGCAATAACAGAAAATGGCCCCGTACTTATTGAAGGCAACTGCTATCCAGGGGTATTTCAATTAAGACCAAGCTTTTCAAAGGATAAAAAAGGAGTACTCACTATATACGAAAAATATATGGAGATACCAAAACAATAACAAACTTGACGTGTGAATTAATTTTCACACGTCTGTTTTATGACTACCAGATTATTAAAAAGTGTCGAAAAATAGCGAAACTTGCGGTCGATTGTTGCTGAAAAAATATTGACATGTTTAAACAAAAATGTTATAAATATCTCATAAGGGAAGTGATTAACATGTTAGATGAAATAAATATGTTAAGAGAGAAGCTAGAAAGGCAAGTTCTAAAAAATGAATCTTATGATGCTATACTTAGTACAAGTAGGCAAATAGATTTATTACTAGTTGAATACTATAAAAGCCTAATGATAGCATAGATTAACTCTGATCAAATAATATTAATGCAAGTATTATGATTATACTATAATCTATTTGACTTTCTCTAAACATAAAAAACAACATGATTAAGATAATTAGGTCGTCAATATTTATACTGATGCCAAAAAGCTCTAGTCGGTCTCCATTTATAGAGAAAAAGTCGTTGTTAGTTATACTACTTGCATGGTCATTTTCGCTCCTTGTTAAGTCTTGATTTAAAATTTGGGTTTTATCGTTAGAATTAGATGTGTGATTTGTGTTTACATCCTGAACATACCCATAAGAGCACATATTTTTAATATATGCTCCGGTAGGGTAATAAAATGGGTTGTTGTACAAAGGATAATACATTTTAATCACGATCCTTATTTGTGAAAATATTGAACGCTTTCATAACACCTAATAACGTTATATAAGTATCTATATTCTTTTGTCTAGTTTCTCGTAAAAAAGGTTTAAGTGAGGTTAGCAGATCTCGTCTTGGGTCAGCTTGGTTTACACCGCTTAGTACTTTCTGTAAATTCATTATAGTATTCATATCTAAGTTAAATCCGGAATTATTTGTATTCGGAGTGCTAAAATTATTTTTTGTCGTAGCACCAGTAAGTCCTTCTAACATTTTTGAAATATCTAATCCGCTTAAATCTTTTTTGTTTGATTCGTTGGAGTCGTTAATTGCATTGTTTTTGGTATTGAAACTGTTTTCATTTAGTTTGCTTTGAATAGAATTTACAATATCTAATATGGGATTTTCTGAACTATTATTAGAGATTTCATTAACTTGTTCATTCATAAATTCACCTTATTTTTTATCTATATTGTTGTTATTCATTCCTAGCATTCCTACCAAATTATTTAAGTCATCTTTTGACATATTTCTAACCATATTAGAAACCTGTTCTAATTTCTCTTTATCTACACCTGCAAGCAGATTTAATAAATTTGAATTTAACATGTTATTCACAAAACCATCTCCTTATATCCATATATTAAAGTATATGCACTAAGGCACTAAAAGTTACTTTGAAAGGAGTAAAAATGAACAAAATAATAAGCAATATAAATATACGAAATATACAAGATTTATATGATATAAAGGCCATATCAGATAATGGCCAAATAAGTCTAAAGGATAAACTTGTTGCTATATATAAAATTGATCCAACAAATATTGTAGCGTGTGATGAAGAAACAAAATACAAGATATATCAAGCATATACAAGTTGTATAAGAGGATTGCCGGATACTATACAGATAATGGTGTCACGCGAAAAGGCGGATTTTAATGAGCAAATTGAAACATATAGAAAAAGATTAAGAGAAATAGAGAATGAAAAATTAAAAAATGCAATAAAAAGGTATATTGAGTATCTAGAAGAAATCTCCAATATAAATAAGTTGTATAAAACAAACCATTATTTAGTGGTGGAAAAAATGAAAACAGATGAAGTAGATGATGTCCTTAACATGTTTTCAAATTTACAAGAATTTGGAATCACAATAAGTCAGGTAAATTCAAAGGAACAAGCGAAAAAAATATTAAGAAGATTTGTAATAAAGGAATAGTTAAATGGAAATACAAGAAGTTTTACCATCGAGTTTAGAAATAAAATATGATTACGTTAAGATAGATGGCAAATATATGTCTACAATAACAATTATAAAATACTCCACAAATATTGAAATGTTAAAAACTATGGAAACATTAATGGGAGATGATGAAATAGATATAACGTTCCATATAAAAAGGGAAAATAATTATGAGTTTCTAAAGAAACTAACTAATATAATAGCTGAATCCAGTTCGGAAATAGGAAGTGTATCTAAAAATCAAATAGATATAAACGTATTAGATAATGTTAAAACAAAGGCTGCAGAACTAAGAAAGAAGATTCAAGTGGATAACGAGCAAGTATATATGTTGAGCACATACATAGTAATAACGGCAGATGATCTAAATGAGATGGTTATTAAACAGAAAAAATATATAAATATGTTATATGCCAAACAAATAGTTGCAAAACCAAGTAATTTCAGACAAAAGGAAGCATATCTTGCAACACTTCCTGTACTAACTAATAGTTCACTTCTAGCCAAATATACTCATAGTGTATTTACAGAACAAGCTATTTCAAAATTATTTCCGTTTTTTGACAAAGATATATTAAGCAAAAATGGAATATTACTTGGTAGAGCTAATAATAATTTGTGTGCTATAGATATATTTTCACCGAAAAACAATAACTATAATATGTGTGTATTCGGCTCTAGTGGTGCAGGGAAATCATATTTTGTAAAGCTTATGATAATTAAAAACGCGTATAAGGGAACAAGGCAAATAGTAATAGATCCTGAGGGAGAGTATGTAGAATTAGTAGAAAGCTTAGGAGGACATGTTTATACAGAAGAAAATTACAATCCCTTTGAGATAAATGAAGCTTTTTTGGGAAATAAAGACTTTTTAAATCAGAAAATTGAGCAGATATTAAATTACGTAAGTGGCAAAATTAGAATATATGATAAAGAAAAGCTTAGAACGTGTTGTATTAAAACATACAATATGTTTGGAATAAACGAAAAGAAAGAATCACTATATAAGCTAAACAATAATATAAAATTATACATAAGGCCACAGTATATAGACAAATTTCCTACAATAAACGATTTAATTTCAGTTATGAAGCAAGAAGGTCTGAAGGAGGCAAAGTACTTAAGACAAGCGCAAAATTTGCAAAACGCGAGTAATAATACAGAATTATACTGTTTTAATTTAAAAGGGAAAAATATACAAGAAATTCATCAAGCTATGATAACGTTTCTACCAAAGATTTACGAGTTAATAAAAAATGAAACATTAATATATTTTGATGAGGTTTGGAAAAGCATAGGATTAGGTAAGGACAGATATGTTGTAGAAAACATATATAATATGTTTAAAACCTTGAGAAAAAGGAGGGCTGGAATTATAGCTATAAGCCAGGACATATGTGACTTGTTCTCATTAGATGGCGGAAGCTTTGGAAAAAGTATTTTAAATAATGCGAATGTAAAAGTTTTGTTTAAGATGGAATGGCAAGATGTTGAAATGTTTGAAAGAATACTACAAAGTGCAAGCATAGGTCAAAATATAAAGGCGCTTTCAAGAGGAAATGCATATGTTAGTATGGGAAATACGAACTTTAATTTAGAAGTTAAAGCTACAGAATATGAACATAAATTAATAGAGGGTGAGAGGTATGAAAAAAATATTAATAGCAATGGGGAATAATGTCTTAATAGAAAAAATTAAAAGATGTGGAAAGTATATAGTACACAACTACGATATAGATACGAAAGAGGACGTTATAGAATATTTAAAAAAATATGAAGTAGATGTTTTAATAACGAAGGATTTCTTAAATGGCAAGATGTCTAAAGAAGAATATATAAGAGAAATGAGATGCAAAAATTCTAGGATGAAAATAATTCTTTGCGTAGAAGACATTGATGAAATATACAGAGGGTTCTTGTTTTCACAAAACATATTTGACGTAATTGAAGGAAGCGAAGCGAGTTTTAGTGACATATTTAATATGATTGATTCGGTTACAAACACAATAGTTTTAAAAAACAATCACAGTATTGTTAAAGAGGAAGTAAATAAGAACAGTAAATTAAACGTATTAACTAAGCAAAAGATATGCGTATTTGGTACAAGCGGTGCGGGGAAATCATATATAGCAAGTGTGTTGGCTCAAATAACGAGCAGGAAACTAAAGTTAAACACGCTACTTGTGGATATGGATGTACAAAATGCGGCAATAGACATATATAATAATTTAAATAGCTCTGGCAATAATTTGCAATATGTAATGGAGGAAATAGATAGAGGCTCTTTTAATTTGCAAATGTTAAATGAAATTATAAGCAAGGAAAAGAGGAAAAATGGAAAACTTTCCTTTATAACAAATAACATGGGTATATATGAATGTCAAAACAAGTTATCAGAGGAATATTATTCTAAGTTGTATTCAGAAACGGAAAATGAATATGATATCCTTATATTAGATATGCCTTCGGCGCCGTTTTTAGATGTGGTTCCATATTCATTAACAAAAGCAGACAGAATATTTTTTGTCATTAATCCTAATTTTATCAGCATAAGACAAGCTACAAAATATCTAGATCTTCTTACAAACATCTGGAAAATACCAAAAGAAAAAATATGTATTGTTGTTAATAGAGTAAAAAAAGAATCGTTATCATTAAAACAAGTATCGGCAATACTTAGCGGTTATGATATATGTTTGAAAGTTGACGAGGATGTGAAACTAGAGGGGATAATAAACGGAATGGGAGAACTCAACATGGTCAATGTGGACAAAGTGGATAAAGTAGCCGAAGTTTTAGGGCTACTTGTAGATAAGCACGCTCCTCAAAGTGCGGGAGAAAATTATGATAATTAATGCATATAAATTAAGCCTTAAAGAGCCTGCAAACAATGAGAAAACAAACACTCAAATTATAAAGGAACTTACAGCTATTCTGATAAAAGAAGAAGACGAACTTATAGAAAAACAAGATGATGAAAAAATGGAGGAAAAAATAACAAGGTATTTATATAATACCTACCATTTAAACGACATAAATAGAATTGAAACAATAAGAAAAGAAATAATAGATAAAATATACGGTTATGGGATCTTTCAAAAGTATATAGACAACAAGAATATAAGCGACATAAGAGTAGTATGCTATGATTCGGTGTATATTAAAGAAATGGGCAAGTGGAAAAAGGTTAAAGAAAGATTTGAATCTAAAGAGGAATTAGAAGAATACGTGAGATTTTGTGCTTTAAAAAACAATTTCAGCATAAATTTTGAAACTCCAATAGTAATTTTTAGCGACAGAAAGAATTCTTTAAGAATAGAAGCTGGAATAGAACCTGCAAATATCATGGGACCGAGCCTTGTTATTCGCATTCATAGAAAAAATGTTGTGGCAAATTTGGAAAGATTATATGTAGAATATAATATGTTAGATAAACAGGCATATAAGATTATAAAAAATGAAATAAATAACATGAAAAATGTAATCTTATGTGGAAAGGGCGGAAGTGGAAAAACGACGCTGCTTAAGGCTTTAATAGAAAGAATTCCTAAAGAGGTTGCAATAACGACTAATGAAGAAACAGCAGAATTATATTTAGAAGATAGAAATGTTATTCAAAGAGAATGTATTTTAAGTAGAGCAGATAATAAAAATATAGATTTAGAGCAATTGTCTAGGCACTCCCTTGTGATGTCAAATGATGTCATTATAATAGGGGAGCTGAAAGGGGCAGAAGCAAATTCTTTCTTTGATTCAATATCTACGGGTCACACAGGACTTGCTACGGTTCATGCAGATAGTGTTAGGAATACAATAGATAGACTAATAACATTGATAAAAAAAGATGTCAAAGCGCAATATTATACAGAAGAGTTTTTAAGAAGATTCTTGGCCAGCAGTGTGGATTATATAATTTTTATGAAAGAGTTTAAAGTAAATGAAATAACTAGAATTATTTTAAATGAGGCAAATAGCAAAATAGAGTATAAAAGTTTATATAAAATAAAGGAGAATTGACGTGTGGATAATAGTTATTAACATTGCAAATTTATTGATTATAAGTTGTGTAATATATTTTTTAACTTCTGTAATAAAACGAGAAAAAATGAAAAATAAACTTATACAAACTAAGATGTATAGCAAACTATCGGAATATGTTTTTATAAGCTTAAAGAGACAACTATTGCCAAGTAAAGTAGATAAATTAAATCCAATTATTTTGGTTAGTGTAATGCTAATATTATTCGGACTTTCGTTCTTATTGTTTTATTCGTATTTAAAAATAATTACAACATCAATTATTTTATCATTACCGTTTTTTATATTACCTATTTTAATAATAAAAATACTTCTTAATAAGGAAAAATCAAATATTATAAAACTATTACCGATGTATGTAGTAAATATAAAAAATCATATATACGAAGACAATAACATAGTCGGTGCTATTCAAAAGACTACAGTAGAAGAACCTCTAAAGAAATACATTGATGCATTTAAAATGAACATATCAAGAGGCATGAATGTAATTGAAGCTTTTGATCTGCTTAAAGAGGAGGTGAATGTGAAAGCCTTTACTACCTTTGTTAATTCGTGTGAGGTCTGCTATTTAAACGGTGGAGATTTTAACATGGTGTTAGAACATTATATAAACATGATAACAAAGGAAAATGTACATAAAGAATCTGCAAAAGAAAAAGCATATGCAGACATTTTAACACTAGTAATAATGATAGCTTTAAATGTACTGGTAATAGTAATGTTTGTATTTACTAATAAAGAATATGCAGGAATTATGAGAGAAACATTTTTTGGCCGATTAGTATTAAACTTTAATGCGGTTTCCTATATTTTGATAGCGTATTTAATTTCAAGAATATATAAGGAGGAATAAATATGGATTTATCACAACAAATAAATGAGATTATGGAAAATACAAAAGAGCTTGCTTTAGAACTTAAAGAGGATAATAGAATGGAAACGTTAAAAGGAGACCTTTCAAATGCAGCGGAAAAAGCAATTGATCATGCGTCAAAGTATATTATAAAAGCAATGCCTGTACCGGACGCTGTAAAAGATATCCTTATAGATGTAAAAGATGCTCTTAGGACAAAAGATATAAAACAAATAGTAGGAACTGTTGTAAAAAGCACAGTAAGAGAAGGAATGGAACTTATGGGGTTGTCGAGTAGTAGCATAAACTCACTTATGGAGCTCAAAAATGTGGCTACGAAAGGGGGATTTATAACAACGCTTAAAAATGGAATTGAAATAGTTGCGAAGAATTATTTAAAAAATAATATAGTAGGAGACTATGTTTATGACTTTTTTGATAAACTAAAAAATTATGTTATGAATAAGGAATTTGGCAAGAGTCTGACAAATATTATTAATAAGTTAGAGAGGAAAAAGGATAAATTCTTGGAGAAGTGTGAAGAATGGTATAATGCATATAAAAGCATGAATTTAGAAAAAATAAATGAGTTTGCAAGCGAATTAGATAATAATAAGTATGTTTTATCTCGTTATACGGATTGTGCAAAGGAAAATAATATAATACAGAATATGACAGCGATGGTAACCAACAAAAATGATATACTTACTACAAACCAGCAAAGACTATGCCAAGTTATATAATTGTACTTGAAACTTCATGATACATATAGTATAATTCAAGACGGAAGGTGGCATATGGCAAACAGAAGAGAAAGAGGAATGACTCAGGGGAGAAGTTGTAAAATGAAAAAAGGAGCTAAAAAGCAGTTTATTATCATGGTAGTTGCTATAGTTCTTATGATCTTTTCAATAACTCAAGTGTACCACTTGGTAAAATATACGTTGGGATATGAGGTGGAAGAAAAAGACCTGAGGGTATATAAATGGTTTTACATGCTACTAAACTAGATAAAATGAATTAGATTATACAGTAATTAATGGGTTAATATACATCAAATAACAAGAGGTAATTATATAAAATGGAGGTAAGTATTATGAATTTTTATGATAAAATACACACATTAGTAAAGGACTTAAAAGACACACCGGAATATGTAAATTATGTGGCTATAAAAGAAAAGGTAAAAGCAGATGTAGAATTGAGTGAGAAAATAAGAAGCTTTAGGGAGCGCCAAAGACAGGAACAACTAAAGTATATTAATGGAACTCAAATGGATGAAGCTGTAAAAAATGAATTACAACAACAATATTCATTAATAATTCAAAGTCCATTAGCTGTTGAATTTTTTCAAGCGGAAATAAAACTGGATGTGCTTCTTGCAGATATGCAAAAAATATTAGCTGAAGGATTAAAAGACGTAGTTGAGTTTTAGAATGGAAAAGATAACAAAAGACATATTAAGATTTTTGAAAAACGAACACACTAAAGTAGAGTTAAAAGAAGACTTTAAGGGAAATTATTATAGCTGGCTTGTAGATACAATATATATTGCAAAAAACGTTAAAGAGCAGAAAGTGCCTACAGAAGTAAAGAATATGAACAAAACAGCAGCCAAGTTAGTTATGGTTTGTCATGAATGTATACATTCTGTGCAAAGCAAGATAATACATTTGTTAAATATAATTTTTTCAAACTTAAGTATTGTTTTAGCTATTACAAGTATTGTTATGGGATTGTTTTGGACAAGTTTATTGTGGCTAAAAATTGTGACATGCAGTCTAATTTTAACAAGTATAGTCATAAGATTAATTTTAGAAGTTGGGGCTGTAAAGGACTCTATAAAGCTCGCATCAGATGTTGTATCGAAGAATATGATAGAAGGCGTTTCGATGCAAGATATAGAGGAGGCATCCAAGTATATAAACAAACACAAATATTTAGCGCTTTTGCAAATGGTTATAGATAAAGTAATCTTTTTAATCTTAGTTTTGATTATAAAATAGATCAATATCACCCTTAATTTTAAAATTGGGGTGATATTGTGTTTTTGAAGCATCATATATTGTAATGGTGGTAATATGAAATTATATACATTTAAAAAAGTACATTTGGCAATATTTATTTGTCTAATTATATGTGCGTGTGGTATAATTGTTGTGACATTAAGTGAGGCTGTTGAAGTAAATACTACTCCTGCAACAAATAAGACTGTAATTCTAGATGCGGGACATGGTGCCCCAGATTATGGAACTCAGAGCGCTAGTGGAACTACTGAGCAAGAACTAAATTTGCAAATCACATTAAAACTTCAACAAGTATTAGAACAAAGCGGTGTAAAAGTAATATTAACTAGAAACGATGAAAATGGCATATATGAAGTAGACAAAGATTCAATACGAGCCAAAAAAATAAGTGACATGAAAAATAGGGTATATATTGGCAATAGTTCGGATGCAGATATATATTTATCTATACATATGAATTATTACACAGAATCGCAATATAATGGTTGGCAAACGTTCTACCAATCGAGTAGTGTAAATAGTAAAAAGTTGGCCACGCTTATACAAGAATCGCTTAATGAAAACATAGAACAAAACAAAAGAATCCCTATGGCAATAAAAGGAGCATATATAATGGATAAAGTAACCATTCCGGCGGTTATAGTGGAATGCGGCTTCTTATCTAACAAAGGTGATGAAGAAAAACTAAAGACGGATAGTTACCAATCGAGCTTAGCATGGGGAATATATGTTGGAATACAAAAGTATTTTATGGAGGAATAAAAGTGAACGATAAAGAAAATTTTATGAGGATTGCAATAAAAGAGGCGCAAAAGGCAAAAGGAAAAGAAGAAGTTCCGATAGGTGCAGTGATAGTAAAAGACGGAAAGATTATATCTAGGGGATACAATTTAAGAGAGAGTAAACAAAATAGTCTTAAGCATGCAGAAATTATTGCTATAGATAAAGCATGTAAAAAGCTTAATAACTTTAGATTAGAAGATTGTGATTTATATGTCACAATTGAACCATGCTTGATGTGTGCTGGAGCCATAGTACAATCTAGATTAAGAAAAGTATACTTTGGATCTCGTGATGAAAAGTACGGGGTAGTGACAAGTGTTGCAAATGTTTTTGATATAAAGTCTAATCATAATGTAGAGTTTGAAGAAGGAATTTGCAAGGAAGAATGTGAAAAACTTGTGAAGGATTTTTTTAAAGAATTAAGGGAGAGAAAGAAGAGGGTTAGCAATAGCTAACCTTCATATATTATTTTCTCAAAGTCTTTTCTAAGGCCTGTTCCATCTTCTTTCATATGTACTTTCGATTGGTATATATCATGGCCTGGAAACGGATTGGCCTCTACAACAACAGGCCCGTTTTCAGTAATAGCAATGTCCCAACCTACATAGCCTACTTCTGGAATTTTTGTGGCCATTGTTATTACATATTTAATGGCTTCATCAAATAAAGGTATTTCAAAACCAACAATATTTGTGTTAGTAAACGGGTGATTGGTATAAATGTTTCCTTTTTTGTCTACAGCGGGTCTTCTGATGACACCATCTTTATCTATAGTAGTAAACAGGCCACCGTGGTTGAAATTATCTACAATATTTCCGGAGTTTCCCATCCTTATACTCCTAAACATTATATGTACATTGCTGTTTCGAGAAACAGTTACTATTCTTAATGTGTTGACGGCATTTGGGTATATTTCAGACATTTTATGGTGTTGTACAATGCAATCTTCAACAAGAAATTGTCCCTTTTGAACAAGAGAATCATATAATTTTGCGGGGTCAGATAGACGTTCAACGTTTATCTTTTCAACATTTCTTCCGCAAGCTTGATCTACAGGTTTTGCTACAATATTTACTTTGCCCTTAAGAAATATTTTGAAGCCCTCAAGAGAAGAAGATTTGAGATTTATCCAATCTCTTTTAAGATATTCATTGAAGCGCTCGTTAAATAACAATTTGTTGTCTAGCGTATTTGCAGCTTGTTTATCGTTTAATAGAGAAACAAAGCGATTATTTATTCCTCTTGTTACAATTGTTTCACGTTGCGCGGTTGTTAGATTGTAAAAGTTAAAAACCTCGTAATCTACGTATCCAGCCATGTATTTAATTCCACAATATACAATGTCAAATAGCACAAACAAGAAAGAAGCGTTATTTGTTTTGCTGACTCTCTTGGCAGTTTTAAACATTTCTGAGAAATTCATTTCACAAATTCTTTTGAAAATGTATTTAATTTTTTTCATTTTACACCTCAAGAATATAATAGCACAAAACGGTGTCACAAAATGTTTTTTCTTGCACAGATAAATGTGAAATTGTGGGACTTAAAAGATAATAATAGACAACAATAAATAATGCTTATCGATTTTTGATATAATATGTGCAACAAAATCTAGATAAAGTTGCATCTATATTATTGTAGCTACAGGAAAGGGAAAATGTATGGAAGAACTTTTGGAAAAGGTAAAAAAAGGAGACAAGCAATCGTTCGAAATAATAATAAACAAAATATATAAAAGATTGTATGTTATTGCCAAGGCAAGACTTATGGATGAGCAGGAGGCGCAAGAGGTTGTGTGGGACAGCATATTAACTGTCTATAATAAACTATGGTCTTTAAGGGATGTAAATAAATTTAATTCTTGGATAACAAAGATTGTTGTAAATAATTGTAATAACATTATAAGGAAAAGAAAAATACGAGAAGTGGAATTTGAATATGAAAGTGTAGCAGGCAATACTGCTTTGGACGACGAACATGTGGATATTGAAGATAACATAGACTTCTTTGACTTATTAAGTGGATTAAACAATGATGAAAGAACTATTGTTGCCATGTATTACTCTGAAGAATATACAACAAAAGAAATATCTGAGGTATTAAAGATAAATGAAAGCACTGTAAGAAGCAAAATTAAAAGAGCAAAGCAAAAAATAAAGAGTAGATATGATAGGAGTAGTTACAATGAAGGATAATATAGATAATATAATAAGAAAAAAATATTTAGAGGTGGACGTTCGAAAAGTAGATTTAGATAAATTGCAAATTAGAAAGAGTTCCAAAGGTTATAAAGTGGCAATATTCATATTATTGTTGGTAATAAGTGCTATTGGAATTAAAATAACAACTAGAAAAGACAAAGACAATACAAATAAAGATAATGTCTTGCCACAAAATATAGTAGCAGAGAATGACATTAAATTGCCAGTTGCTACTGAAACAATAACAGTAGGTTCGGATGTGGCGTCGATAGCCTTCTTAGATGTGGATTATGTTGCTATAATAAAAGTAAATAAAATTCTCGGATATACTAATTATAGCAGTATTAAAAACAGATATATTTGGCCTATTACGAAACTAGAGGTGACTGTTGAAAAAAGTTTAAAAGGAGATATTGAAGGAACTATTCAAATAAATAGAGATGGGGGTATTATTTCAATAGCGAATTGGGAAAAAACTTTAAGCAAGGAAAGAATTGAAAGATATGGTTATAATAAGTTGAGTAAAGAAGAAAAAGAAAACACATATATAAATGTTGTAATGGGACCAAGCTATGGCAAGGCTGAACAAGGTAAAAAGTATCTGGTATTTTTAAGAGAGGATAAAGAAACATATGGCGGTTTATCCGTTTCGGCAGGATATATGGAAGAGTACGATGAAAAGACAGAAAGTACACGATATGGGAATGGTTGGTTACCAGTTAAAGATAATGTTTTCATAAAACAGGCTTTAGAACATGAATAAAATATTAATAGGTAATAGAAACATAAAATCTATTACCTATTAATTTAATCAATCCGTAACCAGTAATTGTTCATCAAAGATTTTAAGTGCAAAATATGGAAGTTCAGAATTTTGTTCTTTTAGGAAAAGTAAAAAATTATCATTAAAAATAAAGTATCGGCTGTTTAATTGTGTAGAGAGGTATGTTCCTTGTATTCCTGCTTCGCTTACAAGATTTCCCCCTTTTTCATTTAATGAGAAGTTAACATTTTGCAATGCGCTTTGTATATATAATCCATTAGTTCCTTCTATAGTTTTACCACATAGTTCATCATAATTTACGGTTGTATTTATCTTTATGATAGGAACTTCTAATTCATCAACTTTATTAAATGTATGACTACCCGTATATTGTTTTGCCTTGTTTTCCATATCGTAATAATAATCATTAAAAGACTTGTTGTCGTTTGTTCTATACAAAAAGATTTCTTCATTTTCTTTAGTGACTAATTTAACGGCAAAATCATTATTGCTATTATAGAATAGAACTTCTACACTTTTATTTAATTTTTCATCACTTGCGTTATTTATTCCGAAGCATTTTACTTTATATTCTGAATCTTTAAATCTTTTGGAAGACAATCTATCTAAAGACTCTACAAATGTAAATTGTTTATTTAAAATTGAGTATATAATTACAGAGTTGATGCTTTTTGGAATATCAAAGTTAATTTTGTTTAGTACATCTAAATTTTTTGTCCCAAACTTTTGCGTAACATCTTTTATAATAGACGCTTTTAATTGTTTTGTTGGCTTACCTGCAATTGTATAATAAGAATTGCTGGATAACATATTTTTAGAAAAAGCATGTTTATTTAATTCGTTCGCTAATTTAGATTCTTCATTTTCAAAAGATATATTTTCTTTATTTAACAATGATTTTAATTCGTTCCAAGCGATTTGGAATGATCCAACCCAAACTCTGTTTTCATCAATTTCGTTATTAAAGTAAAAGCTAGGATTTAAATTAGCACTATTCTTCTTTTGAACTATTGCATATATGCCACTTGTTAAAAACAACGCAATTATAATAAGTGTTGCTATTTTTTTTACATTACTTATCTTGTTTTTACGAAGCACAGATGTTGTGAAAAAACTATCCTTATCGGGTGAACAGTTTATGTTGTTATACTTTTCATAAACTTTTTTCTTGAATTGTTCTTTATCTAGCATATAAACCCTCCTTTTCTATGATTTTTTTTAACTCTTTTCTTGCCCTATAGATAAGCATTTTTACTTGCGGCAATGTCTTGTTTAAGACTTGACATATTTCTTTATATTTCATTTTTTCAATGTCTGCTAGAAATATGACTGTTTGATATTTTTGCGGCAATTTTTCTATAGTAAGCATTAAGTCTATATTGGAATCTGCATTTATAATTTGAGAATTATCATATATGTATTCTAAATTATCTTCAGCATAAACATATATTTTTTCTCGTCTTAGGTAATTTATCGCTCTACTTTTTGCTATTGTAAAAAGATATGTTTTTAGTGAGTATTTGAAATCATATTCTTTTTTGTTAACCAGCAAGTAAACAAAGACATCTTGTGCAACTTCTTCGGCAATATCTAATCTTTTTACATACCTTTGAGCAAAAGAAACCACATTAGGCATATACTTATCTATTACTTGTTCAAAAGCCGCGTTGTAGCCTTGAACAAATTGCCTATACAATGTTTTATCTAGATCCACATTAATCCCTCCTCAATAATAATACAATTAATAGCATATAAAAGTAACAATATTACAATAATTTTTTGAAATTTTATATATGGTGGAAGTGCAAAACTAACAAAATGAGACTTTCTCCAACGTATATTAATGCTGGGAAGAATAAGTATTATAAAGCTTTAAAATTATTATGTGTTAATGGATAATTAATAGGAGAGATTAGTTAATAATACAATACATGAATTTATGCTAAATAAAAAACACAGTCTCTATAGTTTGAGACTGTGTAAAATGGTGCACCAAAAGGGACTCGAACCCCCAACCTTCAGATTCGTAGTCGTACACCAATAATCAAAATGAGTATATCATTAAGCACTAGAAAAATCAAGAAAAAACGATACAGTCTTTGAAAATACTGCAAAAAATCTTATTACCTTTGATAAAACAAAAATTTATTTTAATTTAAAAAAATACGAAAAAGTTTAAATTAGTTTAAGAAAAATTACAAAAATTGGGGTAAAACTGGGGTATAGTATCAAGAATAAATTTTATTCCCCAATTTTGGGAAAGGTAAATCAAAGGTAAAAATATATGGAAAAAATAAAACCAAGTTACTATGCAATAATACCAGCAAAAGTAAGGTATGATGAAAATCTAAATAATGGACAAAAATTATTATATGGTGAAATAACAGCATTAACAAATAAGAAGGGATATTGTTTTGCGGGAAACAAATATTTTGCAAGATTATATAATTGTGATCCAAATACAATATCTAGATGGATAAGCAAACTTGTTAAAGTTGGATATCTAGAAGTAGAAATAGTAAAAAACAGTGAGGATTCAAAAAGAAAGATATACATATTAGATAACAGCAGACCTACACGCAAGAAAAATATAGACTATGAATTAGATTATAATAATTATATAGATGTAGGGTATTAGCCTATGACAGCTCTACAAAATTGTAGAGAAGCCTATGACGTTTTTGACATAAGGGTATATACAAAAATGTAGAGAAGGTATCTACAAAATTGTAGAATATAATAATATAAATAGAATACTATAAATTTATTATTACAAGTTATTATAGTGACAAAAATGCGTATAAAGAAAAAATAAAAAAATAGAGAAATTTGGAGTACAACTCCAGATTTCTCTAAAACTGTTTATTCAAAAGGGTGTGTTTATAAGAAACATATATTGGATAACTTCATTTACTTTGTTAAAGTTATATGTTAAAATCAAAGCGAGGTGTAAATATGATAGAAAGAGTTATATATAATAATGAAAATGGAATTTTTAACTTTATTAAAGACATTTTAAATGAAGGTGAAAAGAAGAAACATATAGTTTTCTCACAAATAGACGACCAAACTATGGAAAAAATAGATGGATGTTTGTCCGAGGAAGTAGAGACTTTGTATATATGTGTAGATAGATACTTAACAACTAAAAAGATATTTCAGACTTTGTTAAAAAGCGATAACTATATCAATAAATATGTATTTTGTAATAGTGAGATGCAAGGTAATAGATTAAATAATTTAATTATGTTACAATCAGATACACAATTAGAAATTTTAATAATTCCATTTTGCCTTACGGATTTTAATCTTTCTGCTTCAAATAGTTTTGCCATATATTTAAGTGGTAGTATAAATAAAGAAAATTCGTTAAAGGAATTGTTTGATTTATATTCAAAAAAATTAGAATATAACGAGCTTACAGAAGAATATATAAATGAATGTGAACTTAAAAAACTTTTTAGAAACGATAAAGCAAATACTATATATAAAGATGTAAATAAAGATGAAATAATACAAAGTTTTAGGACTGTAGCGGGGGCAGATAATGTTGATGAAACCTTAAGAGTAATACAAAGTCAATCTAGTGCAAAGAAGTTCTCGCTTGATAGATCTGAAATTTCATTTAATATAACTGGTGATGAAAATCAAACGAATAATAACTCTACATTTGATAACGATATAGTAATAGATATAGAGATATAACAAAAAGGAGACAATATGAAAAATATATTAATTATTTCAGATACTCATGGAAATATAAAAGGAGTTTCAGAAGTATTAAATAATAATAAAATAGATTATATAATTCATTTAGGTGACAATTATGCAGATGTAGATAATATAAAGTCGATTGCAAATGACATACCAATTTGGTATGTTTTTGGAAATCACGATTTAGAGTGGTTGGAACCAAAAGAGATTTTATTTGAAATTAATGGGATAAAAATGTATGCTACACATGGTCATAGGTTAGATATTAAACTAGGCTATGATGAGCTAATAAGTATAGGTAAAAATAATGGGGCAAAGGTAGTGCTTTGTGGACATAGTCATATTCAAAAATGCATATACAAGGATGGAATTATTGTAATAAATCCAGGGAGTTTTAGTGAATCAAGAGATAAAAACATTTCAGGAAGTTACTGTATATTACAAATTGAAAAATCAGATATTAATGTTATTTGCAGATGGAACGAATATGAAGAAATATTAGGAGTAGAAATAAATACAGTAAAACTTGAAGAATATAATCCGAAATATAAGGAACTATTTATTCAAGAAAAAAATAATCTTATGAATTTATTAAAAGACAAAATAATTCAAATAGAACATGTAGGAAGCACTTCCATGCCGGGAATTGTATCAAAACCAATTATAGACATTGTAGTTGCTATAAAAGATTTATCTGAGATAAAAGAAATTGAAAACATTTTAGTAAAGGAAGGTTACATATATAGAGGACCAATAGAATCAGAAAATGATAGATATCAATTTTTAAAAGGCAACTCAATTAAAAGAGATTTCCATATATATTTCACAACTCTTAATAGTGAGGTTTGGTATGATTATGTATTATATAGAGATTACATGTTGAGTCATGAACAAGACTTGAGAAAATATGAAAGTTTAAAAAAGAGTTTGGCAAAATTATATCCAAATGATAGAAGAAATTATTTAAAACATAAACAGAATTTTATAAATGAGATACACGTTAAGGCAAGAAAACTTTATTTAAAAGACACCTAAAGAATTTTTAAAAAATTTCAGAGAAGTGTTGACATAATTCTAAAGATGTGTTAAAATATAATTGTAGTTGTTAGATGAGAATAGTGTAAACACAACTGTGGATACTGTATGCACGCCGGTTTCGGTTTCTATTCTAACCCTTTCTAGTGCCATCACAACCTATTTATAGTGTCTTAACACTAACAAATAAATATGTTGGAAAAGGATGCGTGGCATAATAATTTATGACCCCTAGGAAGTATGAAAAATATGAAAAGAGCTCGGTCGAGCTCGGTAGTGAGAAAAACGTTTTACTGGGGAATTGAGACTTGCCTCTCTGCATGATTAAAAGAGCTAACAATAATTTGAAGGCGGCCCCAAAACATTTAATTGAAATAGCCACAGATATTTCAATACCCTTTGAGGAGTAGCGCAAGCTGCTCCTCTTTTCTGACTCATATGTATTTAAAATAATAATATCAATAACTTGGAATCCTTTTTTCGATTGGTTTTGATAAGAAAAGACCAACTTGGTCATTGTATTACAATTGTAATACGAAATTAAAATTGTAATACGAGTTTGGTGGCTGTGCCACTAAGATATAAAGGAATGTGTCTTACATCTATTCCTGCATTAAATAAATGTTATTCAAATAGCAGTACAATATTATGAGTTTTAACATTAATTAGTAATGTGAATTCATGACTATAAAAAAGAAAGAGAAGTAGACTAAATATCTACTTCTCCTAGGCATCGTCCGAAGACTTCTGCCGCAATCCTTAAATATATTATAATATATATTTTTATTATATGCAATACTTTTCAAAATATTAATATTTATTTTTTGATGAAGTTTTTTAGAACTTCTAATTTGTTGAAATCATTAGTTAAAATTATTTGATCAAACATCGTGCTTGGTATATTTCCCCTTAACTCGTTAATTATTTTAATATAATCATTAATTAGTTTTGTTAACTCTTTATTAGACTTTTTAAACTTTTTCAAGATATATATTACTAAAATAAAATAATCAGTAATGCAATTAAAGTTTAAACTTGTTAATTTCGTGTCGCTAGTTAGTGCCTTTTCAAGAGTTTTATTTATTTTTCTCTTTTTAAAGCGTGTATCGAAAACAACATTGTTGTGAGCTATAGCATTTCGTAAGTCTTTTAAGGCAAATATTATATTTTCAACTAATTTGCCACTTGAATCGAAAGCAATGTTTATTCCTATATCTTTTGAAATAGCCTTTCTTGTTTGAAGATTGAAAGTAGATATTAAATTTCCGAACTCTCCAAGCGTAATTATTTCTAAAATAGCCCATATTGGTATACTTTCATCTTTTTTTAAATAATGTGAAACTATGCTGTTATTATTGGCATATGAAGTAGCAATAACATTTTGTATTCTATTAAATGTATCAAGTCTCTTTTTATATGCTTCTTTATAGTTATCACTTTGATTAGAATATGATTTATAATCTGTCATAAGATTAGCATATATTTCACTAAAACTCTCTGTTTTTCCTTCTTTTATAATGATTTCCAACGCATAACTTTTCATAGCAGTTTCTATAAACATTACTTGCGAATAGAGCAAGGATTTAACTTTGTTATCAAAATTAATTATTGCCATAACTTCATCAAAACAATTAAATTGTTGTTTGTTAGAAGGTTTCTTTATATATCTATATCCTTTATAGCCGTGGAAATACCCTACACTTTTTAAGTTTTGTTTATCTGCACTACCTTCGATTTTTATTTGGTGTTTATCTCTTAAATATTTCATTAGTCCATTTATACTTTTTATTTGTCTCATGTTTCCTCTCCTTGTGTAATTGCTGGTATTATACCAAAATAAAGAAGTGTTTTCAATTAATTTGGGGGATTTTAAACGGATGTATTGTAAAATTTTAACAAATTTAAGCGTTTTTAATAATAATTGACACTTTTTTGCTGTTTTAATTGTTAGGTAAGTGAAGGGGTAAATAATCTAATTTATAAAAAACAAATAAATTTTTAATATTTTGTCCGACTTTTACTGTTTCAATCGTTAGGAAAGTGAAAGGGTATAAAACTAATTATAACAAATAAAGAAAATTATATAAATTTTTATAATTTTGTCCGATTTTTAGTGTTTGAAGGACATATAGGAAGTGAAGGGACAAGAAATAAGCAAAGTTAAAATATATAATTTTTAACTTTTACATTTGTTATTTTTAGTTATATTAAATTGACAGATTATTTATATAACAAATCCTTTCAATTTAAGAAGAAGGAGGTATAGTATGCAAGACGAAAAGGTATGTATTAGCATTGAGGAAGCAAGAAAGATTTTAGGCATTGGAAGAAACTTAATGCTAGAACTAATTAAAGTAGATGGATTTCCTTGTATAAGATTTAAGCGAAAAGTAATTATTAATAAGCAAGATCTTGAAAAGTGGATTCACGAAAATTACGGCAAATATTATTATTAAAGATTAGACTTTACATATAAAGAGATGTTATAATAACTATGATTTACCTTTCTAAACGCTAATTTAAACATTTTCTTTATATTAGGAGGGAATTGTATGAAGAAAATAAAAGAAAGGGCTAAAAAAGGCACTATAAGCGTTAGAAAAAGAAATAATGGTTATGAAGCAAGAATAACTTTAGATATTGATGGTGTAAAAAACTATAGATTATCTAGGTTTAGTTCTGTTTCAGAAAAGGAGGCAAAAAGGAAACTTGGTGAAGCAATAGCTGAGGCATACATTAGGGCATCACAAGGTAAAGGTTTAAATGAAGAGGAAACAAATAGGACATGTTCTAAAAAGTTAAGAAATTTTAAAGAATATAACAATGAGAATATTACACAAGAAATTATTTCTAAAGCAAAAGAGTGTAATAAGTTTAGTAAGGTTGCTTTTGATTGGTTGGAAAAAAGAAGACAAGAAACAATGCCTAATAGAGCAAAAAGATTAAGCAGTAAAACTTTTGAACAATATGTATATAATGTTAAGTCTAATTTAATACCTGCATTTGGGGAATACTTAATAAATGAAATTACAAAAGATATGTTTCAAAATTACATAGATAATAGAAATGCACCTAAAATGGCAAGAGATAATTACATTACAATGAAACAAATAATGGACTTTGCAAGACAGCGAAATTTAATTAGTAGTAACCCTATTGTAGATATTGTTTTACCGCCAAAAAGAAGAAAAGAGATTAGTTATTTAACATCTGAAGAACAAGTAAAGTGGTTAGATTGTGCCGAACAAGATGGTAGGGATTGGGCATTGCTCTTTGCTACCATAATTCAAACTGGTATGAGACCAGAAGAACGGTTGTGGCTTGAAATGGAAATGTGTAAATTTTAAAGATGAGACTATATGTGTTGAAAATGCATATAAAGAAATTCAAATATTTGATGAGAACTTTAATGCTATTGGATATAAAAAGGCAGATAGTAGTCTTAAAACGAAAGAAAGTTATAGAATTATACCGATGTCGCCAAGGTTATTTAAAATGTTAATTAAGTTAAAAGAAAGCAAAAAAGAAAAGGCAAAAAGGAATAATATAAAATGGTCGGATGAAGAATATGTTTTTCTAAATGAAAACGGAGGGCCTTATGTATCTGAAAGATTAACAAATAAAATACCAGCATTTATTAAAAAGTACAAATTGGGGAAAGTAACTTTGTATGGTTTAAGGCATAGTTTTGCAACATTATGCAGTGAAAGAGGTGTGCCTGATGTTGTGTTAAAAGAACTAATGGGGCACTCTGACTCATCTACAACAAAGAAGTATTATATACACGTTACATTAACAAGAAAAAGAGAAGAAATTAATAAAATTTGGGGATAAAATACAGCCTTCTGTAAACTAAAAGCTGTATAAGTGGTGCGGCAGAAGGGATTTGAACCCCCAACCGACGGATTCGTAGTCCGTTACTCTATCCAATTGAGCTACTGCCGCATATGTTAAATTATATTTTAGTTTTTTGGGGTAAAACTGGGGAATGAAAAATTCCCAAACCCTGAGAAACAGCATTATCAATAGGTATAAGATTTTGAGCGTTCTGTTCGTAGTCTGACGCTCTATCCAGTTGAGCTATTGGTGCTAACGATGAATATTATACACCACTTATTTAAAAAAAGCAATTAAATATTGAAAAAGAGTTGAATCTTATGTATAATATCCATACATGCTTCCGTAGCTCAGTGGATAGAGCAGCAACCTCCTAAGTTGTTGGTCGGACGTTCGATTCGTCTCGGGAGCACCATAAATATTTTTGGAGGTGTTTTATGAAAATTTTCAATAAACTAGTTAGAGATAGAATCCCTGAAATCATAAGAAAAAATGGAGAAATACCAATAATTAGGATTTTGGATAATCAGGAATATGAAAAAGAGCTCAATAAAAACTTAAAGAAGAAGTTGATGAGTACTTAATAGATGGAAACGTTGAAGAACTTGCAGACATTGAAGAAGTGCTAAGAGCATTAGTTGAATTAAAAGGCATATCTTATGAAGGTTTTGATAAGATACGAGTAGAAAAAAGTGAAAAAAGAGGAGCATTTAAAGATAGAGCGTTTCTTCAAAACACAAAATGAGATAAAGAAGCATATGTACGCCATATGCTTCTTTTAAAACATATAGCCGTTTTAAAATTTATTCTTAGTAGTGTATAGTTATAATATACAAATATACGCTAAAAGCGTTGTTACAGGAGGATATATGTTATATACAGATTTGGGCCAAAAAATAAAAGAAGAGCGAGTGGAAAAAGGCTATACCCAAGAAGAATTGGGAGAAAAAATAGATAGTACAGGTGCATATATAGGACAAATTGAGCGTGGCGAGCGAAATGCAAGCATGGCAAAAATTGTTTTAATAGCGGAAGCGTTAAATGTGAGTATCGACTATTTGACGGGTAATTTCTGTTATGATGGGGCTGAAAGCGTGGATGGAAGAATAGCCCTAGAATTAAAGGGTGCTACAAATAAGCAAAAAGAAATGATGATTGATATTATAAAAATAATAAAAAAGTACAAATAGTGTAATAAAAATAAACATAGACATAGTACAATGTAACGAGGTGTACTATGTCTATAATTTGGTCTGTTATGATAATAATTGCGGTAGTGTTTTCGTTTTATAACGGAAGTGCGGATGTCTTGATAGAGCACGTAACAAAAGCGTCATCTAATTCTATAGAAAATATTATAACTTTGGCAGGAATGCTATGTTTTTGGACAGGGATTTTTAATATATTGAAGCATACCCCGCTAATAGAGAAGCTGGCCAACATAATTAAACCAATAACGAGTAAATTATTCAAAAAAGAAGAAGTCGATGAGGATATCATGCAAGACGTAGCCCTAAACGTTACGTCTAATGCGATAGGCGTAGGTAATGCGGCAACTGTATTTGGAATAAATGCAACTAAAAAAATGCAACAAAAGAACAAAGATAAAGATAAGCCTAATGACAGCATGACCGCATTTATTCTGTTGAACACGGCTTCAATTCAATTGATTCCCACTACTATGATATCGCTAAGAGTCATGTATGGCAGCAAGAATCCTGGTGAAATAATTTTAGCTGTATGGGTGGTAACCGTGCTTGCTCTTGTTTTTGGAATTGTGGCTATTAAGATTTTGAATAAGGTGGTGAAATGATGGTATATGTTTTTTCTGCCATAGTACCACTGTTTATTCTTATAACCATAGTTACAGGTTTGAAAAACAAATTGGATGTTTTGAAGTTATTTACAGATGGTGTGATTGAGGGATTAAAAACTGCTTTAAGTATATTTCCGTACATATTAGCTATAACTATAGCAATAACCTTACTACAGGATACTGGTGTAATGGGCTTTTTAATTCTGCCGATAAAAGGCATAATAGCAAAATTGGGTGTGCCAGAAAGCATAATACCTTTAGCTGTATTTAGACCGTTGTCTGGAGGCGCTTCTATGTCTGTAGTTATGGATATATTTAAAAGATTTGGACCGGATTCTATAGAAGGTAAAATAGCCTCTATAATTATGGGCGGGACCGAAACTACATTTTATGTAACGACGGTACTTTTTGGTGCAGCTAAGATTAAAAAGGTAAGAGGAACTATTATAGCAGCAATTATAGCTGATTTGGTTGTAATTGCAGTTGCTATTATGCTAGTAAATAAAGGCTTTATATAAATTAAAAAGTGTAAGGAGTTTGTAATGAATGGAATAATCAAATAATCTCGTTAGGCGTTTTTAATAAAGTGCCTATTTTTCTAGAAAAAGTCTAGTTTCGCTTGTTTTTATATATAAAATTTGGTATAATTAAAATGTAGTTTAAAAAGTTTGGGAAAAACATCAAAAACTTAGGGATAAAAGTTGACAAGCAGGCATTCGTGTGATAAAATATACAAAATGTTTATCGTAACATTCGAAAAACTATGTAAACTAAAATGTTTAAGGATGGTACAGTTGTTGAAAAAAGAAGTTCGTAAAGCATAAAACTAAATAAGCAAATCAAGTTGATTTTAACAAATAAAATCAATTTGGTTTTTTGTCGTCTTGCCGAACTTTTTATGTAAATAAAAATATTTAGGGGGAATTTGCGTGGTACATGAAGTAAAAAACGGAAAAACAACAAGAAAGAGTTTTTCAAAAATTGCAGAAGTTATTGATATGCCGGATTTGATTGAGGTACAAAAATCATCTTATAAATGGTTTTTGGAATCTGGGCTTAAGGATGTTTTTCATGACATCTCTCCAATAGTTGACTATTCTGGAAATCTTATGCTAGAGTTTGTTGACTATAGATTGGAAGATGAAACGAAATACACAATAGATGAGGCAAAAGAAAGAAATACTACTTATGCTTCTCGCTTGCAAGTTAAAGTTCGTTTGATGAATAAAGAAACAAGCGAAATTAAAGAGCAAGAGATATTTATGGGTGATTTCCCTCTAATGACAGATAATGGAACATTCATAATAAACGGAGCGGAAAGAGTTGTAGTAAGCCAGCTTGTTAGAAGCCCTGGTGTATATTTTGACACGCAAAAGGATAAAACAGGTAAGCTATTATTTTCGGCTACTGTTATGCCTAACAGAGGAACGTGGTTAGAATATGAAACTGACCTTCAAGATATGTTGTGGGTAAGAGTAGATAGAACTCGTAAATTACCGATGACTACTTTCGTGCGTGCTTTAGGAATAGAAAAAGATGCTGAAATATTAGATTTATTTGAAGATGAAAGAATTGCTTCAACTCTTGAAAAAGATCCATCAAAAACTACAGATGAAGCATTGCTTGAAATATACAAAAAATTAAGACCAGGCGAACCTTTACACGTTGACGCTGCAGAACAATTATTATATGGCTTAATGTATGATGCAAGAAGATACGACTTGTCTAGAGTTGGTAGATATAAATACAACAAAAAATTAAGCATAGCTTCAAGAATTGTAAATGAAATTGCAGCTGAAGATATAATAAATGCTGAAACAGGAGAAATATTCGTTAAAAAAGGCGAAAAGATTTCTCGCGAGGTAGCAGAGGACATTAAACAATCTGGAATAAATGTTGTATATGTAGATAAAAACGGCAAGAAAGTTAAAGTTATAGGAAACAATACAGTAGATATTTCTAAATATCTTGGAATAGAAATAGATAAAAATGTTATAAAAGAAGAAGTTTATCTTCCGGTGTTAAAAGAAATAATAGCAAAAACAGAAGGCAAAGACGAAAAAGCATTAAGAAACGAAATTAAGAAGAGAAGAGAAGAACTAGTAGTTAAACATATTACTTTAGATGATATAATCGCATCTGTTAACTACTTTGTAAACTTCTATTATGGAATGGGTAAAATAGAAGATATAGACCACCTTGGAAACAGAAGAGTAAGATGTGTGGGAGAACTTCTACAAAACCAATTTAGAATTGGTCTTACAAGACTAGAAAGAGTTGTTCGTGAAAGAATGGCAACTCAAGACATTGATGTGGCAACACCTCAAATGCTAATAAATATAAAACCAGTAGTTGGTGCAATAAAAGAATTCTTTGGAAGCAGCCAATTATCTCAATTCATGGATCAAATAAATCCGCTTGCAGAATTAACTCATAAAAGAAGAATATCTGCATTAGGACCTGGAGGTCTTTCTCGTGAAAGAGCTGGCTTCGAAGTTCGTGACGTACACTATACTCACTATGGAAGATTATGTCCAATTGTATCTCCAGAAGGACCAAATATAGGACTTATTTCATCACTTCCAACTTATGCAAGAATCAACAGATATGGATTTGTTGAATCTCCATATAGAAAAGTAGACAAAGAAACTGGAAAAGTAACTGATGAAATTGAATACATGACAGCAGATACAGAAGATGATTTTGTAATTGCACAAGCTAACGAAAAATTGGACAGTGAAAATAAATTTGCAAACAAGAAGATTAAAGTAAGATATAGAAATGAAGTGCTAGAAGTATCACCAGATAAAGTTGATTACATGGACGTATCTCCAAAACAATTAGTATCTGTTGCTACAGCTATGATACCTTTCCTTGAGAGTGATGACGCTAAACGTTCTTTGATGGGATCTAACATGCAACGTCAAGCAGTTCCTCTAATTAAAGCAGAAGCTCCAATTATTGGAACAGGAATAGAGTATAAAGCAGCACAAGACTCTGGTACATGTATAGTTGCAGGCCAAGACGGTGTTGTAACTTATGTGAGTGGAGACAAGGTTGTAGTTGAAGGCAAACAAGGTAAAGAAGAACACTTCTTAACTAAGTTTAAACGTTCTAACCAAGGTACATGCTTAAATCAAAGACCAATAGTTACAAAAGGAACTAAGGTTAAGAAGGGCGATGTGCTTGTAGATGGTTCGTCAACTGAACAAGGTGAAATGTCACTAGGTAAAAATATTCTAGTGGGTTTCATGACTTGGGAAGGTTACAACTACGAAGATGCTATACTAATATCTGAAGATTTAGTAAAAGATGATGTATTAACATCAATACACATAGAAGATTACGACTGTGAAGCAAGAGACACAAAACTTGGACCTGAAGAAATTACTCGCGAAATACCAAACGTTGGTGATGACGCATTAAAAGATCTTGATGAAGATGGTATCATACGTATTGGTGCTGAAGTAAGACCAGGAGATATCCTTGTTGGTAAAGTTACTCCTAAGGGAGAAACAGAGCTTACAGCTGAAGAAAAACTTTTAAGAGCTATATTTGGCGAGAAGTCTAGAGAAGTAAGAGATACTTCGCTTAGAGTTCCTCATGGTGAAGCGGGTACAGTTATAGATGTTAAAATCTATACTAGAGAAACTTCTGATGAACTAGCACCTGGAGTAAATAAAGTAGTAAGAATATATATTGCTCAAAAGAAGAAAATATCTGTTGGAGATAAAATCTGTGGACGTCACGGTAACAAAGGTATTATCTCTAGAGTATTACCAAGAGAAGATATGCCATATCTTCCAGATGGTACACCACTTCAAATTGTTCTTAACCCACTAGGAATACCTTCTCGTATGAACGTAGGTCAAGTGCTTGAAGTACATCTAGGATACATTGCAAAACAACTTGGCTGGAAAGTTGCAACTCCAGTATTTGATGGAGCTAAAGAAGAAGATATAGAAGAACTATTCAAGAAAGCAGGTTTAAGCGAAACTTGTAAGTTTGAAGTTAGAGACGGTAGAACAGGAGAATTATTTGACAATCCTGTTACAGTAGGATATATGTACATGTTAAAACTATATCACTTAGTTGATGATAAAATACATGCTCGTTCTATTGGACCATACGGAATGGTTACACAACAACCTCTTGGTGGTAAAGCACAATTTGGTGGACAAAGATTTGGTGAGATGGAAGTTTGGGCTTTAGAAGCTTACGGTGCAGCATATGCATTACAGGAAATCTTAACTGTAAAATCTGACGATATTACAGGAAGACTTAAAACATATGAAGCTATTGTTAAAGGTGAAAGTGTTCCTGAACCAGGAATACCAGAATCGTTCAGAGTTCTTATAAAAGAACTACAAAGCTTAGGCTTAGATATGAAATTATATAATCATAATGACGAAATAGAAATAAAAGAAACAGTAGACTTAACAGAAAAAGATATTGTACCTCTATCTAAAATGCAAGATTTTGATCCTATTGATGACGATGAATTATACGTTCTTGATGACGACAGTTCAATGTCCATCGAGGGTGAAGAAGATGAAGATGAAGAGCTTGATGATTTAGATGGTGACATTTATCTTGAAGATGAAGAAGTTTAAGGTTAGGGAGGAGTGAAGTTAAAATGGCAGAAAACAATAATGTAAATCCAGAAGTTTTTGATAGATTAAGCATAGGAATAGCATCTCCAGAAAAGATCAGAGAATGGTCTAAAGGAGAGGTTAAAAAACCTGAAACAATTAACTACAGATCCCTAAAACCTGAACGCGACGGACTATTTTGTGAAAAGATATTCGGACCAACAAAAGACTGGGAATGTTACTGTGGAAAATACAAAAAAATAAGATATAAAGGAATAATATGTGATAGATGTGGTGTTGAAGTAACTAAGAAAAGCGTAAGACGTGAAAGATTAGGACATATTGAGCTTGCAACGCCAGTATCTCACATCTGGTTCTTCAAGGGAATTCCTAGTAGAATGAGCTTAATAATAGACGTATCTCCTAAGGCCCTTGAAAGAGTTATATACTTTGCTGCATATATAGTTATGGATCCAAAGGATACGGGGCTTATGTATAAGCAAATATTATCTGAAAAGGAATATAGAGAAGCTGTTGAAAAATATGGCGAGGACTCATTCGTAGTTGGAATGGGTGCTGAAGCAATAAAAGAGCTTTTATCTAAAGTAGATCTTGAAAAAGAAGAAAACGAGATAAGAAAAGGTTTAGAAACAGCAACTTCTCAAAAACGTTTGAAATTAATAAAAAGACTTGAGACTATAGAAGCATTTAGAAAATCTGGAAACAAACCAGAATGGATGGTATTAGAAGTAATACCAGTAATTCCACCGGATTTAAGACCAATGGTACAACTTGATGGTGGCAGATTTGCAACTTCTGACCTAAATGATTTATATAGAAGAGTTATAAATAGAAACAATAGACTTAAAAGACTTATTGAGCTTGAAGCTCCAGACATAATAATTAGAAACGAAAAGAGAATGCTTCAAGAATCAGTAGATGCTTTAATAGACAACGGTAGACGTGGCAGACCTGTAACAGGTGCTGGTAACAGAGCATTAAAATCTTTATCAGACATGTTAAAAGGTAAACAAGGTAGATTTAGACAAAACCTACTAGGTAAGAGAGTTGACTATTCTGGTCGTTCTGTTATCGTTGTAGGCCCAAGTTTGAAAATACACCAATGTGGTTTACCAAGAGAAATGGCATTAGAACTATTCAAACCTTTCGTTATGAAAGAGCTTGTTAAAAGAGAAATGGCATTTAATATAAAAAATGCTAAAAGAATGGTAGAACGTGCTGTTGTTGAAGTATGGGATGTACTAGAAGATGTAATAAAAGATAGACCTGTTCTACTTAACCGTGCACCTACTTTGCACAGACTTGGTATTCAAGCATTTGAACCAGTTCTAGTAGAAGGTAGAGCGATAAAACTACATCCATTAGTTTGTGCGGCGTTTAATGCCGACTTCGACGGTGACCAAATGGCGGTACACGTGCCACTATCACCAGAAGCACAATCTGAAGCAAAATTCTTGATGCTTGCATCAAATAACCTTTTAAAACCACAAGATGGTAAAGCAGTTACAGTACCTTCTCAAGACATGATACTTGGAAGCTACTACTTAACAGTTGAATATGATGATGAGCCAGGTGTAGGAAAAGTATTTAAAGATGAAGACGAAGCTTTAATGGCTTATGATCAAAAGGTTGTAGGATTACATGCTCCGATTAAGCTTAGAGTAACTAAGGAAATAGACGGTGTAAAACAATCTAGAATAATAGATACAACAGTTGGTAGAATAATATTTAATGGTATTATTCCACAAACTCTAGGATATGTAGATAGAACAAATCCAGAAAACGCTTTCAGACAAGAGATAGAATTCCCTGTAAGAAAGAAAGAAATTGGCCAAATGATAGATATGTGTATTGAAAAATTTGGTATTCCAGAAACAGCTATAATGCTAGACAATATCAAAGAATTAGGATACAAATATTCTACAATAAGTGCAATAACAGTTTCTGTTGCAGACATGGAAGTACCTAAAGAAAGAGCAAAAATACTTAAAGAAGCTGATGATGCGGTTGACGCAGTATACAAAAACTACAAACGCGGTTTAATATCTGACGAACAAAGATACAACGAGGTTGTTAAAATTTGGGGTAAAGCAACAGATGACATACAAGATGCCATCATGAGTAACCCAAACATTAAAAATCCAGTTCGTATCATGGCACATACTGGAGCTAGAGGTAACCCTAAACAGATGAGACAATTGTCTGGTATTCGTGGTCTTATGGCAGATACATCAGGTAAAGCAGTAGAAATACCAATTAGATCAAGCTTTAGAGATGGTCTAGATGTTCTTGAGTATTTCATTTCTTCACACGGTGCAAGAAAAGGTCTTGCGGATACAGCCTTAAGAACAGCTGACTCTGGATATCTAACAAGAAGACTTGTTGATGTTAACCAAGAAGTTACAGTAACTTCAGAAGATTGTGGAACTAAAGATGGTCTTTGGGTTGAAGCAATCATGGAAAGTGGAGAAGCTATTGAAAAGTTAACTGAAAGATTAGAAGGTAGATATCTATCTGACGATTTAGTAGATGATGAAGGTGAAGTAGTATATGCAAGAGACACATATATTACATCAGGCATAGCTAAAGATATAGCAAATAAAGGTTATACTAGAGTAAAAATACGTTCAGCGCTTACTTGTGATATGGGTAGAGGCGTATGTTGTAAATGTTATGGTAAAAACCTTGCAACAGGCGAGCCAATCGCGGTTGGTGAAGCAGTTGGTATAATTGCAGCACAATCAATAGGAGAACCAGGAACTCAGCTTACAATGAGAACTATACATACAGGTGGTGTAGCTGGAGGAGCAGATATTACTCAAGGTCTTCCTCGTGTTGAAGAATTATTTGAAGCGAGAAAACCAAAGGGTGTTGCTATAGTTACAGAAATACCTGGAACAGTTAAAGTTACAGCTATAGATGATATAAATAAAGATGTAACAGTAACAAGTGAAGATGGAACTAGCGTAACATATCAGTTATATAGCGCTAGACCGGTGGTTAAAGACGGAGACGTAATAGAAGCAGGTGCAAGACTTACTGAAGGTTCGCTTGATCCACACGATATAATTCGTATAAATGGCGAAGTTGCCGTACAAAACTATATTATCCAAGAAATACAAAAGGCATATAGAACTCAAGGTGTTCATATTAACGATAAACACATTGAAATTGTTGCAAAACAAATGCTTAGAAAAATAAAAGTAAATGAGGCAGGAGAAACTAATTTAGTTGCAGGTTCAGTTATAGATATAAATGAATTTAAAGCAGCTAATAAAGAAGCAGCAGAGCAAGGAAAGAAACTAGCGACTGGTAAGAGAGAGCTTCTAGGAATTACAAAAGTAGCACTTCTTACAGACTCATTCTTATCTGCAGCATCATTCCAAGAGACAGCAAGAGTATTAACAGACGCAGCGGTTAAAGGAAAGACGGATAAACTTCTAGGATTAAAAGAAAACGTAATTATAGGAAGATTAATACCAGCGGGTACGGGTCTTGTAGATTACAAAGACATAAGCTTTTCTTCGGATGAAGAAGACAATCAATCTGATGAAGATGCTGTAAGTTCTAATATAATTGAAGAAATATACGAATAAAATAAGATAACGAGTTAAACAAAAGTTTAGCTCGTTATTTTTATGAAATATAATCTTCCGGCTTTGCCGGTAGTAGAGTAGGCTTAAGCTTTGTAGTATAAAAACTCCTTTCGTGATATAATATCAAGCATTCCGACATGCAGATATAAAAACGAAAGGAGTTTTTGTTATGCAACCAAT
>JAZUNZ010000042.1:0-3954 GCA_045604405.1 Clostridia bacterium | reverse complement strand
TTTCTAAATCAAACGCAGGTAGGTTTGCTAGATATTCTTGATTTCGTTTATACATTAAACTACTGAAATAATAAGATTGACCATAATTAACTAAATTACCTTCATTATCAATTGGATTAGATAATGCTTCATCTATTTTTTTTCCATCTGGAGCACTATTTGTAGCAATATTAATTCTTTTCATTATTTCGTTTTGTGTATATGGAGTAAATGCTCCTGCATCAGCCATACCTTTAGAAAATGCTGTTACATCAAAAACGCCATTTGCAATTTGATTATCTCTAATATTTAAAGCTTTATCATATGCTTGTAGAACTTCTATTACTTGTTTTTCTGTTAAATTAGTCTCCGTATTAGATTTAACCTTTTTATTACTCAATCTTATTCACCTACCTTCCTTTAATATATATATTTTTTTAAATATGCAAGAGGGTCTACCTCTTTTTTATACATATCTGCTTTTCCTTGTTTTTCATATTCCCAAACAACAGATAAACCATACATCAAACTTGTTGCACGGTCTCTTTTTTTACTTTTAACTATTCTGGTATAAACTATTTTACCGCCTTCAGAATATGATTGTTTTATATTACTTAATTCTTGAACTAAGCTATCGTGTTCAACGTGAATTACCTGTTCTTCTGGTTTATATTTACCACTCTTATATGCTTCATCTGTTTCACTACTATCTACCAATAATTGCAAGCTTCTATCCTCAAATCCACTTTTCATATATGGGTAAAAAGTGCTATTAAATTCTTGTGTTGCAGTTATTCCTCTTATTAGAGGCTCAGCATCCGGTAATAGTATTTGTGCTTCTTCATCATCATCACAAATTAATGGAGGAAACTCTTCTACTTCCCCTCTATTATTTCTTGCAGTCCAAGGCTCTTCTAATAATGATAATAAACCCTGTCCAGCAGATTGAGCATCTATTACTAATTTATCCGTATTAGGAAATCTAATATGAATAAGCTCTCTTAAGAAATCTCTTTGTTCTTTTAAAGTAGCACCATTCATTGTTTTTGTAAAAACAACTTGTTTTGTAAAAGTACCATTTTTTTTAGGTATTAATTTTATAACGTGAGTACAGGCGTTATCCGAACCTGATTTACCAGATACAGCAACGTCGTGCGTTACAATATATCTATATTGACATTTTTTAGGTTGTTCTAATTCGCATCTATCTAATGACCTACACTTTGAAGTTATATCATATGGATAATAACTATCATTTGCACTTCCAACAAATCGACCTTCATATTCATAAGCCCATTTATCCAAAGTCATCTCTGGGTCATTCTTTTCTAACATCATATTTTCTTCTGTAAATAATCCAGCATCTATACCTACTCTATAATCAAGACTTGCAACAAAATAGTTTTTATCACCCGAAGTCATTTGACTATAGAAATTTAAAAATCTTTGATATAAATCACAAGTTTTTAACCAAGCAGATGAAATATAAACCATTCGTCCTTCTTCGTAAGGAGCATCTGGAAATTTCTTTTTTAAATCTATTGCATTAGTTCTTGGAGTTTTAGTCATTGGTATTAAAACTTCTTTTAATGCTTCTGTTTTAACCAGACGAGCTTCATCAACTAATATAAGTTGAAATCTCCAACCTCTTGAACTATCTCCCTTTTGATTGTTACCCAAAGTAAAAGCTCTTATTGAACTTCCGTTTTTAAAAGTAACAATACAATCATCTAAACTTGTTTTTATACTTTTAATTTCTCTTTTAATATTTTCGTTTTTACATAATTCCCCTTCTATTTTCTGTTTAACAACCATTCTTGCTTGGTTACCATTTCCAGAAACAATTCCTATTGCCATACCTGGATATAAAATAGCCATACAACAAATAAATATTGCAGCAATATATGATTTTGTTAAACCTCTACACATTATAAACATTATGTTTGGAAACTTCCCCATTGCTCTTAATAAAAGTCTTTGAAATGGGAACAAATTAGTCATTCCTAATATGTCTACAGCAAATTCATCAACATAATATCTATAGTATGATAAGAATTTAGTCCATTCTTCATAATCAATTTTTTCTGCATTAATAGGGTCATAACTCAATGGAGAATCAGTATTGTCATATCCCCAAGATTTTTGAGCTTCTACACCCTTTCTAACTTTTTTTATATTTACTGCCATTATAAACTCTTTTCAATATTTGAAAATTGTTCTATAATCTTATCAAACATATCTTTATCTTCTGGTATGTGTTGAGGAACGAAATTATGTTTTTCAACAGCATCAAATACTCTACCAAAACAACCAAGAGAAACATCATTTGCTCCCCTTTGACTTTCGGCAAATTGTGCTGATTTAGATAATCTATCAAAATTAGATACAGCAGTATTATAAGCACTTACCGCATCTTTATCATCAGGATTATCCCTCATAACATTATAAGTATCATTCATTATTAATGATGCTTGTGCTATTCTTCTAGCATAATCCTTATGATTTGTTGTTATAATTTTAAAACCATTGTTTAAATCTTGATAATATTTATTAAGATAGTTTAATTCTCTTTTTGAATAATAACCTTGCCAAGTATCATCCCAGTTTTTAACTTCATTTCCATTTTCATCTTTTTCTAATACTAGCTCACTATCATAAATACTATCTTTAAATCTTGCATTTTCATATCTTGATTTATATGTGTTATTTATTAAATTTAAATATTTATCTATATAATTACCATCTATATCTGCCAGAGCCTCTTTCCAGACATCCTGTATAAATGGTGTGTCTAAAGTTTGTAATACATCATAGACAGTTTGCATATCATCAATATCTATTATTTCATTAACACATTCTTTGCAATAAGGATGATAACCTATTGATATATTTCTTGATTTATAAAAATCACTATTATTTTGGTATCTTCCCATAGCATTACAAGATTGATTCTGACAAATTCTTTTAGGCTCTTTTGGCTGACTCGTAGTAATTTTCTTACTTTTTGTAGCCACCTAATCTCACCTTTCTTTCAAAAATAAAAGAACTCTTAATCGAGTTCCACTGTATAATTACATTCTATTCCATCTTCATTGCAGACTAATACTGTTTGAGATGGTTTTCCACTTAATCTTAATTCAATAGTATGGTCATCTCCAGCACCAGGAAAACTTCCAGACTGAACTAATTTAATACCATTGATTTCAGTTGTAGCAGGGAAATGTCTATGCCCAAATAAAATACAATAAGGGAAATAACCCGCCATCATACTTAATTTAGCAACTCCTGCCATATCAAATTTATCATAATCCCCGTGAACAATAAAGTAATGTTTGTTTCTAACAACAAAACAATTAAATGTATTATCATAAGGTTCGATAAATTCTATATTTTCAAAATTCTCTAATTTGCTTTTTGCATACCATTCAATTAGAGTATCTAATCTTTCATCTTTAAGAGCGTCTTCTTTTTTATCTATTCTTGAATGATTACCAACAACACTTGCTACTGTAACATTATTAAATATCTTACTAAGTTCTGCTAAAAAAGCAGTTATCATTTCACTGGCAGATATTACTTGTTCAATTACATTTTCTCTATTTGTTATTGCAATAGTTTTATGAATAGAATTACTAATCATATCCCCTTGTAATGTTACAAAACAATTTTCAGAATTATGTCTGTCTTTTATTTCTATTATTTTATTTAAATATTGGTTCATTCTGTCTTTTGCAACTTCTAAGTTATATCTTCCCCAAGCTGAAGCAAAAGTTTGACCTATATGTAAATCACTTAACATAACAACTAAGTCATTATCTGATTTAATTTGTATTGCTTTTCTTTCTTCTGGTTTTAAAGGTTTATAATCAACCTTACCTTGTTTAGAAATAATATCTTCTAAATAGTCTAATTTATCTTCAACTCGAGCTTCAATTCTAATGCCTCTATTAGATTCAGTTCTCTCGTCTCTTAATT
>JAZUNZ010000041.1:0-12846 GCA_045604405.1 Clostridia bacterium | reverse complement strand
TGTTACAAATTGTTCTAAACGAACAACTCTATCTAAGAATTTTTTTACACCTTTTACTCCATTATCAGACCAAGGAGCTGCCATTTCGTAATCTCCTATGAACAATATATATGTTCTCAATGTATCTGCTCCATATTCATTTACAATATCATCCGGTTTTATTACGTTTCCTCTTGATTTAGACATCTTTTCCCCGTCAGAACCAAGTATTAGCCCTTGAGCTGTTCTTTTAGCATATGGTTCTTTTGTAGGAACAACACCAATATCATGTAAAAATCTATGCCAAAATCTAGAATAAATTAAGTGTCTTGTAACGTGTTCCATTCCACCATTATACCAATCTACTTGTCCCCAATAATTTAACGCTTCTTTAGAAGCAAGCACATCATTATTATGTGGATCCATATATCTTAAATAATACCAGCTAGATCCTGCCCATTGTGGCATTGTATCAGTTTCTCTTACCGCATGGCCGTGACATTTAGGGCATTCAGTATTTACCCAAGAATCCACCTTAATAAGAGGAGATTCTCCACCTTCTCCCGGTTTAAAATCTTCAACATCTGGCAATGTTAATGGTAGTTCGGATTCTGGAACTGGAACTAATCCACACTTTTCACATTTTATAATTGGTACAGGTTCTCCCCAATATCTTTGTCTTGCAAAAGCCCAATCTTTCATAAAGTAATTTGTTTTTTTACGCCCTATACCTTTTTCCTCTACATAGTCTTTCATTTTTTCTATAGCTTCTTTTACAGGCATATCATTCAAGAAATCTGAGTTCATCATATTACCATTATATATATCTGTCATAGCTTCATTTTCTATGTCTCCACCAGATATTACTTGAATTATATCTATACCAAACTTTTTAGCAAATTCATAGTCTCTTGTATCATGTGCTGGAACTGCCATTATTGCTCCTGTTCCATATCCCATCATAACATAGTCTGAAACCCAAAGCGGAACTTGCTTTCCATTTATTGGATTAATAACTTTAATTCCTTTTATTTCTACACCAGTTTTATCCTTAGCAAGTTGTACTCTTTCAAACTCTGTTTTCTTTTTAGCATTTACTGCATATTCTTCTATTTCAGCTATATTTTCTATTCTATCTTTATATTTTTGTATTAATGGATGTTCTGGAGCTATAACCATAAATGTTACACCAAACATTGTATCTGGTCTTGTTGTATAAACTGTTAATTTTTCATCCAATCCATTTAATGGGAATTCAACTTCTGCTCCTGTAGATTTTCCTATCCAATTTCTTTGTTGTAACTTTATTCTTTCTGGATAATCTACTTTATCTAAACCTTCTAACAGTTTTTCTGCATAATCTGTAATCTTTAACATCCATACTTCTTTTTCTTTTTGGATTACTTCAGATCCACATCTATCACATTTACCACCTTGTGATTCTTCGTTTGAAAGTACAACTTGACAATTATTACAGTAGTTTACTTCTGTTATATCTTTGTATGCTAATCCTTTTTCAAACAATTTTAAGAATATCCATTGTGTCCATTTATAATATTGAGGATCCGTTGTATCTACTTGTCTTGAAAAATCAAAAGAAAACCCTACTGCTTTTAATTGTTCTGTAAACTTTTTAATGTTGTCATCAGTTACAACTCTTGGATGTATTCCTGTCTTTATTGCATAGTTTTCTGTAGGTAAACCAAAGGCATCCCAACCTATTGGGAACAATACATTATATCCTTCTAGTCTTTTCTTTCTAGAAATAACTTCTAGTCCAATATATGCCTTAACATGTCCTATGTGAAGTCCTACTCCAGACGGATATGGAAACTCTACTAATCCATAAAATTTTTCTTTTGTATCATCTTCCTTTGCACTAAAGCAATCTGATGAATACCATTTGTCTTGCCATTTTTTATCTATTATTTTATCATACATAATTATTCCTTCTTTCTATAAAAACATTTTAATTCCTTTTTCTATACATTTAACATCAAGTGGGAAGTCTGGACCTTCATCCCCATCAACATCTGGTCTATCACACTTGCCATCCAGCATTGATATTTTAAATTTTCTATCTTTAAGATAAACTATGTTGTCATTAGCTAGGAACTCTCCATCATCTAATTCCCCTAAGATCTTCAACGTTTCGTTCATTTTACCTTTTCTTAATATTACCATATCTAACATTCCATCTTGTATGCTTGGATTATTAGAAAATAAATCTATTCTTCCAACACTACTTCCATTAAATACAATAAATACAACTACCTCTTCTTCTAACACAGCATCTTCCGTTTCAATTCTTATTTTAAATGGTTTTTGTTCAAAAGGTTGTTTTGCCGCAGTTATAAAATATGAGGCATGCCCTAAAATCTCTTTGAGTCGTTTGTCAGTTTTATATGAAGTGCTTGAAAACATTCCTGCAGAGAGGACGTTTATAAAATAAGTATCGTTAACCAGTCCTACATCTACGCTTTCAATATTTCCTTGTATTATCTTATCTACCGCTAGTTCAATATTACCAAATATTCCTATATGATTTGCAAAATCGTTAGAAGTTCCTGCAGGTATAATTCCTAACGGAGTCTGAATTTTATATTTCATCATAAGGTTCAAGACTTTGTTTATTGTGCCATCTCCACCTGCTACTACAATGGCATATGTATCATCTGGTGTCTCACGTATAAAATCCTCGCAAGAGTTGTCTTTTGAAGCTCTAAACGCGGTAACCTCAAAATTATTTTCATTAAACTTTCCAATAATATCACTTATAATTTCACTTGACTTATTTTGTCCGGCTGATTTGTTATATATAAGTCTTATTTTCTTCATTTCTACTACCCCAAATTAATGATAATATTATATTACAGACACTTATATTTTACAAGTGTTTCTTTTAATTTAACTTTACTATAAACTCTTTTTATTACAGAAAAATAGTGATGATAAATTTTATCATCACTATCTAGATTAATTAAAATAATCTTTGTTTGCACACATACCCAAACACTTATGAAGCCATTTAACTTCTTCGGTTATCCGTGCTTTCACTTTAATTAGAGTCTTCTGCTCTTCTTCAGACAATTCTTCTTTTTCTTCAAAAAAGTTAAACTGATGACCCGGCATAGAGCTATCTAAGTCTGCTATCTGTTGTTTCAGTTTTGCTCGTTCCCCACTTATTGTCTTTTTTAATTCGCTTACGGTTGTACACCTGTTGTATGGCGGCTTCCGTATCATTTCCAGGAATTTTATTCCGTCTACAAGTTGTCTGTTTGCCCGTTTATGAAAATATCCCATTTCGAGTTCGTTTAGTCTGTTTTTTATCTGACTTATCATTTCGGATACTCTCATATTACCACTACGTTCATTTGCCATTTGGATCCCCCAATCTAATTAATTTTTGAGTACATTATTCCAACAAAATAATTATATCACTTTTTTATGTAAATTGCAATTATATAAGTTTTATATTTTCTCTTCCAAATCGCTCATAAATATTTTCCATAAAACCATCTGTAGGGCTAACCCACCAATTTCTTGCGAGCATTTTCAGCTCATCTCTATTCTTAAAATAGACATATACAGGTATTTCTCCTTCGCTTGTCTTTAATACTTCAAACAATTCATTAATTTTACCCTGTTCTTCTGTTTGATCGCAAGCAATCTTTACAAATAGTTTGGTATACACACCAAGTTCTTTTATTTTATCCACCAATATTTTTGGTTTCTCATTTTCTTTAAAACTTATCTTGCCTTTTATTTCTACTACCTTGTCTGAACAAATTAAATTTATATTCTTCTCATATACGGTTGGGAAAAACACAGCTTCTATAGAGCCATATATGTCTTCAAATTCCGAAAATGCCATTTGCCTATTACTCTTAGTAAATATTTTCTTTAAATTTGTAATCAAACCGCACATTGTAGCCTCTTTGCCGTCATACTTTTCATTTGATATAGCATCAGTTTCTTCCTCTGAATTTGCCATCTCTGAAGCGACTAAAAGTTCCGTTGTTGTAATAGTTGATATCTTTTGTATTTTTTCCATATACTCATCTAGTGGGTGTCCAGAAACATAAAGTCCTGTCATCTCCTTTTCCATATCTAGAAGTTCTCTTTTTGTAGGCACGGTACCAGTTTTTAAAATCACGTGCTTTACTACATCTTGCGATGTTATTACTGTATCAAAAAGATTCACTTGGTTAGCGATATTCCCTCTACGTTCAGTGTTTATTGAATCAATAATACTTTCGTAATTTGCTAAAAGGTCATATCTGTTATATTCTTTTTCAAGTTCATCAAATGCACCCGCTTTAATTAACGATTCGATACATTTTTTATTTACTCTTTCACTTTGAACCCTCTCAAGAAAGTCTACAAAATTTTTATACTTTCCATTTTTCTTTCTTTCTTCAGTAATTTGTTCAATTGCCGCTTCTCCAATATTTTTTATTGAAGCCAATGCAAATCTAATATTTCCGTTTATAACTGCAAAACGTGCATAACTTTCATTAATATCTGGTCTTAAAACATTTATTCCAAGTAATTTACACTCAGCTATATATTCTGGCACTTTATCTAAATTTCCTAAGAAACTATTCATTGTAGCCGCCATAAATTCAGCCGGATAATGCACTTTAAGGTATGCCGTTTGATAAGATACTACGGCATATGCTGCAGCATGAGATTTATTGAATGCGTACTTTGCAAACTCAGCCATTTCATCAAATATTTTGTTGGCACTCTTCTCATCGATTCCACGATTAACCGCTCCATCAATAACGTGCTTACCATCTTCCTCTAGGCCATGAATGAATATTTCTCTTTCCTTATTCATTACATCTATTTTTTTCTTACCCATAGCGCGACGCACAAGATCAGCTCTACCAAAGCTATAGCCGGCTAGTTCCCTAAATATTTGCATAACTTGTTCTTGGTATACCATACATCCATAAGTGGTTTTAAGTATTGGTTCAAGTGCAGGATGTGTATACTCTATATGCTCTGGATCATTTTTGCACCTGATATATCTCGGTATCTGATCCATTGGTCCTGGTCTATACAAAGATAACATTACAGCTATATCTTCTATAGAGGTTGGCTTAAGTTCTTTCATCATTTGCTTAAAGCCCCCACTTTCTAGTTGAAATACTCCTGTTGTCTTTCCCTCAGATAGCAACTTATATACTCCAGGGTCGTCATAGTTATCCCCAAAATCCACATCGATCCCATGAATTTTCTTTATTAAATATTTCGCATCATTGATAACTGTAAGCGTTCTTAAGCCTAAAAAGTCCATTTTAAGAAGTCCTAGTTCTTCAAGTGTTGTCATTGTGTATTGCGTAGATATTTGGTCCTGATTTACATATAGCGGTACGTATGTATCTACAGGATCCTTGGTTATAACTACACCTGCAGCATGAGTTGATGCGTGTCGTGGCAAACCTTCAACTTTCATAGCAAGATCAACCAACTTCTTTGTTTCCTCATCATTTTCATAAAGAAGTTTTAATTCCTGATTTATTTCTAATGCTTTTTCAATAGTCATTTTCATTTCCATAGGAATCATTTTTGCTATTTCATCGGCCCTTTGATAAGGAATGTCTATCGCTCTTGCTATATCTCTTATTGCTCCTCTAGCCTTCATAGTACCAAATGTTATAATTTGAGCCACATGGTCTTTTCCATATTTTCTTGCAACATAGTCTATAACCTCAGGACGCCTTTCAAAACAAAAATCTACGTCAAAATCCGGCATGCTTATTCTTTCCGGATTTAAAAATCTTTCAAATATTAAATTAAATTTTAAAGGATCTATATCTGTAATACCACTAGCATATGCTGCAACAGACCCAGCGCCAGATCCCCTGCCCGGTCCTACCGGAATCTTTTGTTCCTTTGCATAACGAATAAAGTCCGATACTATTAAAAAGTAGTCTATAAACCCCATCTTGTCTATAACTCCGAGTTCATATTCTAGTCTTTCTGCAGCCTTTTCATATTGTTCTCCAGAGTATCTTTTCTTCAAGCCCTCATAACAAAAGTTTCTAAAATATTCGTAATGGGTTATGCCATCTGGTATGTCAAAGTTTGGAAGTATAGTATGTCCAAACTCAAATTCCACATTACATTTATCTGCAATCTTTTTTGTATTCTCTACTGCAGATATAACATTTTTAAACGAATTTACCATTTCCTCAGGAGATTTTACATAGAATTCATTTGTTTCAAATGTCATCCTGTCTTCATCAGACATTTTCTTTTTTGTTTGTATACACAACAAAACTTCGTGTGCATAATAATCTTCTTTGGTAAGATAATGGCAGTCATTCGTTGCTACTAAAGGAATGTTTAGTTTATTTGACATAGCAACTAGATTTTGGTTTATTACCATTTGATCTGGATATTTATTATCTTGTATTTCCAAATAATATCTATCCTTAAATATTGCTTTATATTTTAAAGCAGTTTCTTCTGCACCTTCAATATCTCCGTCTATAATTTTTCTTGCTACAGCTCCCGCCATACATCCACTAAGAGCAATTATGTCCTCATTATATTGTTCTAATACTTCTAAATCTATTCTTGGTTTATAATAGAAGCCTTCTGTATATGCAATAGATATAAGCTTTACCAGGTTTTTATATCCATTATTATTCATTGCCAAAAGTATTAAATGATTTGGTTCCGTGTCTACTTTAGACTCTTTTTCAAATCTACTTCTTGGTGCAACATATACCTCGCATCCTATAATCGGTTTGATTCCTACACTTTTACATTCTTTATATAGTTCGATAGCGCCAAACATATTACCGTGGTCAGTTATGGCCACAGCGTTCATTCCCAAATCTTTAACTTTAGCTACCAATTCTTTAATCTTATTTGCACCATCAAGCAAACTATACTCTGTATGCATATGTAGATGTACAAAATCCATATATTATATCACCAACCTCATTATATATTGTTTAAATATATTTTACAATAAGAAAAAACAAAAGAAATTGAATATACAATTTCTTTTGTTTTACTAACTATTTACACTGCTTCTGCTTCACTTTTAAGCTCTGCCACTTCATTTAACTCTGTCCCTCCAACAAGTTCAAAATGCTCCTCCACAATTTGAACTGTATCACTAGGAACTGGTTCTACTTCATCATCGTCTATATCTTCTTCATTTTCTGTCTGTTCATCTTCTTTTATATATTTTTTAAGCTCTTCCATTATTATTGTCTTAACATCTTCTGATTCTGTAGTACTTATAGCTTGATTTAACATGAACTCCATAAGTCCTTCTTCTTCATGTAACTGTCTTGAATAATCCAAGTATTCATCTTCAATTTTAATACTTCTATGAACATCATTAACTAGTGTTTTAATTTTTACATCATATATTTCTTTATAGAAATTAATATAATCTTCAATGTCTATGCTTCCTCTTTGTAGCGATTCGTCATAAACAGCTTGCATTTTTCCAAATACTTTGTCTATAATCTTAAAGTATCTATATGAATTTTTACAAATGTTTGTTATAAGTGAATATTCATAATTTAGTTTTTCAATGTCTGAATCTAAACCTTTTAAAGTTGCTTCTATTACAAGCTCAATTATATCTCTTTCATCATTTGGTAATTTAGAAATATCATAATTGTCATTTATGTAATTTACATATGACTTTAAGTATTCGAAAAGTTGTGTATAACAAGTTTCCGTATATGTTTCATTAAGAATTTTTTCATCTAATTCTTCAGCACATTTAATAACTTGGTTATACTTTTGGTTTTTTCCTTCATCCTTAATGTCTTGTTTTACTTTTTGTATAACTGAAGATATTACAAGTAACATGTATTTTATATCTTCTTTGTTCTTAAATTTACTTCTAGACACTCTATCATATTCCATTTCTAAAAATTCTTTTTGTAGAGTTAATCTTTCAATTTTATCTATTGAATTTATATTATCTATTATCGCATTTGGATAAGATAATTTTAGTTCATACATTGTTCTTTGCATAATATCATATTGATATTTTACATACACTATTTCTCTTAAAATATTTTCTTGATATGCTTTCTGGTCGTCTCTTTCTGTGTTCTTTATTACAGTAAGATGTTCATCTATTGCTCTGTTCATCTTACTTATATTTACCATTATTACTACGTTTTGAATTATTTTATCTAGTATATTTACCTTTTTAGCTTCGCTTAAGACTATATCTGACAAAACAAATCCCTCCTTGCTACATTTGGCATCCTAAATTCTACCCATATTATACAGTATTTTTAATTTTTTTCAAGCCTTTTATAATAAAATCGTAACAATTCTGTAAAATATTTTTATCAACAAATAATTATGTAATATATATGCAAAAACCAGCCAAAATTGGCTGGTTTTTCACATTTTTCCATTTTAATATAAAGTTTATGGTTCCTTTGTCACTTCTCTATGTTTTTCAATTATTGTTGCATTTCGTATATGCCATCTTTCACTCGGTCCTGTTTTTGCTATAATTTCATTTTCACCGCAATATATAATATCTTCTTTATTGAAGTAATATGAATGTTGCGGAGTGTGTACTAAAACCATATAAAGTTCGTACTCGTTTTCTTCTGTGCTGTCACAACAAAGTTCAGTTTCAACAGCATTACCCACTTTTATTTCTTGTATAGAATTAGACATACTTTGTCCTCCTAAAATATATTAATATTTTTAGTTTTATTACAACTGGTTACGATTATATCACAGATTACATTGTTTTTCAAGTGACATAACATGTTGCTAATTTAATATGTTCTTTCTACAGACAGAAGAATAGCTACAATAGTCGCATACTCCTTTTATATTTTTGTTAGGTGCGATTTTTACATTGCCCTTTACAATTTCTTTTCCTATGTCTTTTAATATATTTCTTACATTTTTACATTCTTCTATGAAAGTTTGTTCAGCTAAAACTTTTTCTTCATTATTTATAGTGCGAGTAGACACTTCTAAATATGAAGCTTTGCTATTTTCTACATTATTGTCTAGCTTTTTAAGTATTTCTATGTCTTTTATATATATGCCTTTTAACTTCAATGCATTTTTTATTTTTTCAGTTATTTTGCCCTCGTCAGCCTCATAATTTGGAATAGATAATATTTTATTTGACATTGTAAAATACGAAAGCGCTGCTGGTATTACATTGCTACTTGCAAGCTTATCTTTGTTCTCCATCATCGCGCACATATAAGTCATAAGTTGAAGTGATATGCCAGATTTAACATCACTTAATTTCAAGTTCTTGTCTGAAGATTTATAGTCTACAATTCTAAGATACGTATTATCTTCCATGTTTAAACTGTCTATTCTATCTATCTTGCCTCTTAAAAGAAGTGTTTTTCCATCATCAAGTTCAACTTCTATCGGTGCAAATAGCGCATCTTTTTCAAACTCAATTTCATAGCCTAACGGTCTAAATTGACTGTGATTAAAACTGTCCGCTATAGCAAATATCGTTCTTTTCATTGCTTTTTTCATTTTAGATTTTAACACTACGTATCGTGCACTAGTTAAATATTTGCTATATTCTTCTTCAAAAAGTTTGTCTACTATTTCATCTATTTTTTGATTGGTATGTTCCTTTATTTTCTCATCTATTACTATGTCCTGCCATGCTATATTTTTAGCAACAATATATTTAGAAAACTTTTCTACCACTTCATGCATAAACGATCCTGTATCTAAACTAGACATTATATATTCTTTGCGTTCTTTTAGATTCAATATGTATTTAGTATAATATGCAAATGGGCATCTTTTAAATTGTTCTAATCTTGATACACTGGAATTTATTTTTTTTTCATAAACATTAAGCAGCGTATCTTGCTCTAAATTTTTATCTTGTCTTGCATAATTTAATATATCGCTATATTTATCTATATCTTTATATAACAGATACTGAAAATACATATCTTCTATTTCTTCTTTTGAAGTTTCTTCGTTTATTTCTTTAAGCTTAGAGGCAAACTCCATAAAAGCTTCATCAATATTAAGAATTTGCTCTTTTTGTACGCTTTCTAGTTGTATGTTAAGTACTGTTTTTATCTCTTGAACTAAACTGCTAGGTCTTAAAGATGTACCCGAGCTTAGACTCGACGGAACCGTTACTGTTAGGCTATCGCGAACTTTATTAATTGCTTGGTATATATTAAATAGCTGCATGTTGTTTCTCTCGTCTGATGTTTGTTTTAAGTCTATCCCCACAGCTTTAAGTTTTTCAAGTTCAATATCTGTAAATATATTATCCTCGCTTTGCACAGTTGGAAGCCCTCCATCATAGCAGCCTATAATGTATGCAATTTTCTTTTCCGTACCCCTAGACCTGTTTATGTCTATTACTTCAACCTGCTCTATTTTAGCCGGCACCGTATCCACATTTATCTGTTTAACTCCATATTCTAATAGGTCAATATATTCTTTTAACGTTATATCCTCATATGCAAGAGAAATATTATCCATAATTTCGTATATTTTAGGTATAACTTGCTTAGCTTTGTTATATTCATTTACATCTATATCTTTTACTATATCTAAGTTTTGTTCATATCTTTCTATTATTTTATCCTCTACCAGATGATTATATATTACCTCTGTTATAGCTTGTGTTGTCGTCTTTTTATCTAGATTTTTCTTTAATTTTATAACTGTATTTAATAGTTTTTCTCTTGTTTCATTTATTGCATCTATGTCGTAGGTGCTATTTAGTTCAAATACATTTTGCATAGCATAACCTTTCACATCAAATTCTAACACATAATTTTCAAAAAGATATATCTGTTGTTCACTTACGTCTAACATGCCTGTTTTTAATATTGTTAAAACGCCATCTATAGTTTTTGCAAATCCAGCATTTACAAATTTTAGTAATGTTGTTAAATACATAACCAGACTGTTGGTCGTTATTTTATCTTGTTCATTAATATATATAGGTATATTGTATAGATCAAATATTTTCTTTAGAAAAATATTATACATTTGTACATTGTTTGTATATACAGCTATATCCTTGTATGAATAGCCTTGCCTCTTATGCCTTAAAATGTCCCCTGCTACATATTTTATTTCTTCATAGGTATTAGGCGTTAACACCAATTTTACGTTTTCGGCTTTTTTAGCAAACGTATTTTTTGAAATATCTAAAACATTACTAGCAAGAAATTTAATGTCCTCTCTAGTATTATCCTTTTGTTTTGTTAAATTAATAATTTCGAATTTTATACCCGTTTTTACACACAATTCTTTAAGTCTTGTTAAGGTATCGTATGAAGTGTTATATATATGAGTAATTTCATTTAAATATTTTTCCTTATCTATATCTAACGTTATATATACGTTGTTTCCATTTAGTAGTAATGCTTGTATAAATTCATATTCTAGTCTACTGAAATTATTGTAATTATCTATAAATATATCTGCATTTACTATATTTGTTTCGCTATCATTTAAACAGGCAATATATGCCTTCATTTCATCAGTCGCCTCAACAAACCTATCTTTTAATGTTTCCTCCAATTTTGCATATATATCTTTAAACTCATTTAGCTTTGTCTTTAGAAAATCTTGTTCAGAATATTTATCTAAAACTTCTAGATTCTCTAGATCTTTAAATTTTTCTATGTAGTCTGATATTTTATCTGTAAAGCCAATTGTGTCTTTTACTTTAGCAAATATCTTAAACATATCCGGATTGTCTGCTATTACTTTTTTTACCATCATCTTTTTAGCTAAGTCCTTTAAATATGTTTTATCTTTATATAACTTAGTCTTATCTATTCTTCTATTTACAAATCTTTCAATACTAGTTATTACAGTATCTATTAACGCCTTTTTACCTGTATACTTTAAATATTCTTCTTCTGCTATAATTCTACCTGAAGGCGGCACAAAAAGTATGGCCTGTTTCAAGTCCTTTTCACACGCCATAATTTTATTCATTATATATTCACTTTTTCCAGTATTACTTCTTCCTAGTACTACGTTAAGTGACATGTATACCTCCTTAAACTAAAGCCTCCTCTTTTTGTTTTGAGTCTTCCTCTTGAGGCTCAACGTTTTTAAATAATGTTAATTCTTCATCTTCTGTTTTTATATTATTAAAGTCTGGTAAGTCTTCTACTTTATTTATTCCCATACATTTTAAGAATTCATTTGTTACACTAAACATAGCAGGACGTCCTGGTGCATTCATTCTGCCAACTTCTTCAACAAGTCCATATTCTAAAAGTTTGCTTACTTGAGAATCACTGTTTACTCCCCTAATGCTTTCTATTTCACCTTTTGTAATCTTAGGATTATATGCAATAATACTTAATACTTCCATGCAAGTATTAGATAAATTCTCTTTCTTAGAATGTTCTACAAATTTAGTTATATATGCAAAATATTCTTTGTTTGAGACAAGTTGATACTCATCTTTAACCTTAACTAAAGATAATCCAGAACTATTTGCATATTTTGTTTCTAGCTCTTTTAATGCATTTTCTATATCTACCGCATTTATTCCTAAAGTTTCTTTAAATTCATTTACCCCTACACTTCTACCTACTACAAAAAGTATGGCTTCTAATATACTGCTCAAGTTTTCCATTTAACATTCCTCTTTCTTTTTCAACATTATATCAAATAAATTTACAATTTACTAGTATAAATAACAAAAGAGTTCACAATTAATGTGAACTCTTTACAGACTGTAGACAAACCACGTACTTTTTAGTGCGTGGTTTGTTATTAACTAATAATTTTTGTATTAAAATTAAATTTTTATATAAATTTATATAGAATGAGCAAACAATTGTGGAAAAACAAGGGTCTCCTTGCTTCTTT
>JAZUNZ010000040.1:0-15999 GCA_045604405.1 Clostridia bacterium | reverse complement strand
GTTCACACTGTTTAGAAAATATAGATGTGGTGCAACAATTGCTATACAAAACTTATCACAACTTGAAAAATATAAAGGATTAGAATATTATAGACAAGTTGTACTTGCCAATACAAAAACTCAAATCGTATTTGGTGATACTGTTCCAGAAGATAGTGAATATTGGAATAAAGCTTTCGGTCTTACAAAGAAAGTAGACGTTTCTTCAAGCTTCAATCCATTAGATGGAAACTTTGCAGCTAAGAAATCTGTACAATACAAAGACAAAGAAAGATTTAAAGTTCATAAAATTTCTGAACATAAATTTGGTGCTATTTATTACAAAACTAAAGCAGCTAATGGAAATTCAGTATTTGGTGAAGGTAAAGTTAACTTCCTTGAAGATAAATATAAACAAAAACATCCAGCTTATATGTATAACTTTGAAAAGTTTATGATAAACAAACCAGTGTCAGCAGACGTTTCCGTAAATACTAATAATTCTAGTTCTACAGCATATATTTTGGAAGAAGACGACAACATTTTAGGAACAATGTCAAACGACCCAATAAGCAATGAAAATGTTTTAGAAAATCCAAATGTATCATCTAATATACCTCATAATGGTACGGATAACAAATCACCAATTATGGAAAATGACGATTTGAATGAAACTATAAGAGATTTTAATTTTAACGATAATGATGATTTTGATATTGTTATAGATACTGGCTCAGAAAACAAAAATTAACATTAAAAAATACAACCTTGTATGAATTATACAAGGTTGTATTTTTTCTATTATACTTTCAAAATTACATTCTCAATCTTCTTTTACTTAATTCTACAACATTTTGTGCAAGGCTAAATACTGTTGTAAGCCCTACTCCTCCCGGAACTGGTGTAACGTGTTTTGCCTTCGTAACTACAAGTTCTGTATTTACATCACCAACCAGCTTATCTTTAAGTCTATTCATGCCAACGTCAATTACTATCGCTCCTTCTTTTACCATAGTGTCATTTATTAAATGTGGCACGCCTGTTGCTACAACAAGCACATCTGCATTTCGTGTATGTTCTGGCAAATTAGTTGTTTTTGAATGACATATAGTAACTGTCATGTTCTCGTTTAACAAAAGAGCTGCCATTGGCTTTCCAACTATTTGAGAACGTCCTACTACTACTGCATTCTTTCCTGTAAGATTAGGCTCAAGTTCTTTAAGTATCGTAAGTATTCCTTTTGGAGTACATGGAACTACACTTGGTTTTCCCTCATACAATCTACCTACATTAACTGCAGAAAAGCCATCTACGTCCTTCTCTGGAAGAATACTATCTATAATCATTGACTCATCTAAATGTTTGAAAAGCGGAAGTTGTACTAAAATTCCGTCTACTTCATCATTAGCGTTTAACTTTTCTATTACTTCCAAAACATCTTCTGTTTTAGACTTTTCATCAAATAAGTATTCTACTTCATCTATTCCTAATTCTTCACATAGTTTTCTTTTTCTTGATACATATATTCTTGAAGCTTCAACGTCATTTGCAAGAATCACTGCAAGCTTAGGAATGATCCCTCTGTCTCTTAAGTCTAGTATTTCCCTTTTTAATGTCACTTTTTTATTTTCTACTATTTCTTTTACATTAACTATACTCATCTTCTGTTACCTCCACAACTTATCTTGCTATATAAGTTACTACAAGTACTATGGCAAGCAATACTCTATATATTGCAAATACTCCAAAGCCAGATTTCTTTACTATTTCCATAAGTGTTTTTATAGCTATCATTCCAACTACGAACGAAACAACAATTCCTAAGAAGAACTCAAAGTTAAGCATACTCATTTCAAAGTGTTTAAGACTAAACACTGCTGCTCCAAGCATTGCTGGCGCTCCTAGTAAGAAAGAAAACTTTGCTGCAGCCTCTCTCTTAAGTCCCATTGTTCTTGCAACCGTCATAGTTGTTCCACTTCTTGAAAATCCAGGTATAATTGCAAACATCTGCCCCACACCAATTAGAAATGCTTGTTTTAATGTAATCTTTTCAATTGTAGTTTCCTTCTTACATTTTTTATCTATAAAGTATAACGCTACACCCATTATAGCAAGAGTTGTTGCTATAATTAAAACATTGTTACGTACTACACCTTCTATGAAATCATCTAAAAGTAATCCTGCTACCGCTCCAGGTATTGATGCTGCTATTATGTACCAAAGTATTTTACCTTCATGGTTTAAATTTTTAAAACTCAACTTGCCATTTTTCCCTTTAAACTTAAATCCTTCAGCAAACATTTTTATAAAATCCTTAAAGAAGAATATTCCAATCGCCATTAATGTTCCGAAGTGTAGGGCTATGTCTATAACTAGCCACTGTTCACTTGTAAGCTGCGTTCCAAAATTAAATAAATATCTAATTACAATTAGATGCGCTGAACTAGATATTGGGAAAAATTCTGTAATTCCTTGTACTATTCCTAAAATTATAGCTTGTATTACTGTCATTATATTATCTCCTATCCTTAATATATTACTTTGTCTATAGATTCTTTCAAATATTTTGCAGCAGATTTTGGAGCAACTTTTGATGGTATTCCCAAATATAGCACCGTATTAATTCCAAATTCTTTTGCTTTTTCAAAATCTACACCACCAGGTGCAGATGCCAAATCTATTATAACAGAATCCTGACTTAGTAACCTTAATTTTTTCTCACCCAAAATAAGAGTTGGCACTGTGTTAAATATTATATTCATATTACTTAAACAGTCCCCCACTTGGTTTATATCCACTACATTATACCCCAAAGCTTTTATATGTGCAAGGTCTTTTTTGCTTCTTGCAGCACAAAATACATTTGCATTTAATCCTTTTAGTTTATCTGCCAAGATCTTTGCTACTCTGCCAAATCCTAAAACTAAAACATTTGTACCATGTATAGTTTCATCTGTAAGTTCGATTGCTTTAGATATAGCACCTTCTGCCGTTGGTATTGCATTTAAGTAGGCCACCTCATCTAGCTCCATTAAATCTACATATGTAACATTATTTGTTTCTAACTGTCTTCTAAATTCTCTAGGAATACCTCCACTAAATATAGTTTTGTTTGTGCACTTTTTTATAACATCTTCTATTAGAATATCTTCTCCTGTTATATGAACTTTATCCTTAGTAAATGGTATTGGAAGCATTATGTACTCTGCCTCTTGTATGCTATTTACAATAGTGGCCTCATCTTCATACAGCTTTTTAAGATACTCACTTCTTTTATCCTTACCCCAAAAAAACAGCTTAACCATAAATCCACCTCTGTAAATTATATGATTAAGTTGTTTCTATTATTTATGTATTATATAAATAACAGTGTTATTTAATTTGACTTAGCATTTTAGTTTTTATAACAATGGCGCAAATGTATTCAAAATTGCCTCCAATATTTTTACAAATATATTTCTATTCTTTGTTTCTTCAAGAGATATTTCCATACTTTTTTCCATTGTATTAATAAAGTCTTGCTTAATTTCTTTTTCTATTCCCGTTTCATACATCCACTGTGCACATTCGTAATTTAGATTAAGACTTCTATAATCCAAGTTTATACTTCCTACTATTGCTGTAGTATCATCTGTCAAAACTGTCTTAGCATGTAAAAAGCCTGGCAAATATTCATAAACTTTTACTCCTGACTCCAATAAGACTTCATAATAACTTCTAGTTATTAAATGTACATACCACTTATCTGGTTTATGTGGCGTAAATATTCTCACATCTACTCCACTGCGACTTGCATTAAGTATAGCTGTTAGAAGTTCTGGTCCAGCAACAAAATATGGTGTATAAATATACACGTATTCTTTTGCCGAATTAATCACTTCAATATATACATTTTCGCCTGGATTTTTTCTATTATCTGGCCCGTCGGTATAAAACATTGTGTATCCTTGTTCTTGCTTGCAGTCTTTACATTCGCTTTTATTGTTCATATACCATTCATAATCTGGTGTTGTATTTGTAGCCATCTCATAATTTTTTAAGAAGGCAACCATGTAGCTTTCAACAGCTTTCCCAACAATTCTTATTCCATTATCTTTCCAATGTCCAAATCTAATTTGTTCATTAGTATATTCATCAGCTATATTCACTCCACCTGTATATGCCACTATTCCATCTACTACAACTATTTTTCTATGATCTCTGTAATTCAAATATGTGTTTATACCAAATCTTAATGGGTTATATTTCTTTACTATAGCTCCCAATTGTTCTAATTCGTCTAGCTTATGTTTTGGATATCTTAAAAGAGAACCCCAACCATCTGCCATTATTGTTATTTTAACGCCTTGTTTTACTTTCTGTTCCAAAACATTATATATTCTATCAAAAAGATTTCCTTTTGCTATGATGAAAAACTCTATTAAAATATATTTTTTAGCGTTTTTAATGTCCTCTAGCATTTTTTCAAAGCAGGCTTCACCAATATCAAAATATTCTATACCCTCACCTTTATACAAAGGATATTTAGATAAGTTTTTTAGAAGCTTAACCTGCCTATATGCTTGTTTATCTTGTTGTCTAAGTTCTTCTAATTCCTCAACGTCTTCTCTCAACAAATGATGCGAATTTTCTATAGTCCTATTCCTTGCTGCTTTCATTTTCTTACCAACTTTTGTAGCGCCCCATAAGAAGTATATTATAATACCGGCAATTGGTAAAAACATTATTGCTATAAGCCACGGTATTTTATATGCCAGCTTCTCATGGCCATATAATATATATAAGACTACTACTGCCTGCAATATTCCTGTTATTACTGTAAAGTAATTTCCAAAAGCCACTGACCCCACATATATTGCATAGAACGCCAATAATTGTACACAAAATACTATTAGGGAAATAGCAAGTTTAATGAGCATTACCCAAAAATTCTTTTCCCCTCTACTTTTTTTCATAAAAATCTCCTAATACTATATATCCTTATAATTATCTTGTATCTTTTGTTTAAAGTATTCGCTATCTACTACTTCATAACCGTATTTTTTGTAAAATTCTTCTCTAAACTCTAATAGTCTATCCTCTTTTATAGCGTTTCTTACATTCTCCATTAAATGTACTAAAAACCTTAAATTGTGTATTGTCATAAGTCTTGCACCAAGTATCTCACCAGATTTCATTAGGTGTCTAATATATGCCCTTGTATAATTCTTACATGCATAACAATCACATTCTTCATCTAAAGGTTTAAAATCTAACTCATACTGCTTATTTTTAATAACAACTTTACCATGGCTTGTCATTGCTGTACCGTTTCTTGCCATTCTTGTAGGCAATACACAGTCACACATGTCTATTCCTCTAAGTACTGCTTCTATTAAATAGTCCGGGCTACCTACACCCATTAAGTATCTTGCTTTATCCTCTGGTAAATGTGGTGTGGTTTGCTCTAGAACCTCCATCATGATTTCTTTAGGTTCTCCAACACTGAGTCCTCCTACAGCGTAACCATCAAAACCTATATCTATTAAATCTTTAGCACTCTTTTGTCTTAGATCAGGATACATGCCTCCTTGAACAATTCCAAATAAGGCCTGCGTGTCTCTATTAGTATGTGCATCTCTACATCTTTTAGCCCATCTTGTCGTTCTTTCCATAGAATTTTCAACATATTTTCTATCTGCCGGATATGGAGCACATTCATCAAAACACATCATTATATCCGAGCCTATTGTTTGTTGAATATCTATAGAACTTTCAGGAGACATGAAAAGCTTCTCTCCGTTTAAGTGAGATCTAAACTCCACACCATCTTCTGTTATCTTTCTTATAGATTGAAGGCTAAAAACTTGAAATCCACCACTGTCTGTTAATATGTTTTTGTCCCAATTCATGAATTTATGCAAGCCACCAGCTGCCTTCATTACCTCCATGCCCGGTCTTAAATTCAAATGGTAAGTATTTCCTAATATTATATCTGCACCTACCATCTCTTTAAGTTCTTCTACCGTCATGGCCTTGACTGTTCCAAGTGTTCCTACTGGCATAAAAACAGGGGTCTCAAATGTGCCATGTGGCAAGGTTATTTTTCCTAACCTTGCCCCAGTTTTTTTGTCTTTATGTATTAACTCGTATTTTATTGCACTCATACTATGTCCTTTCTACATTTGCACTTTTTGTTCTACATTCTCTTGTACTCTTTCCATTTCTTTTTGAGCTTCTTTTAATTTTTCATCATGTTCAACCATTGCCTTAGCATCCTCTACATTTTCTGGATTTCTCACCTTGTCCTCCAAGCCTGATATTACACACTTGGTAACAGCATATTGAGCTACATTTTGAAGTGGAGTATCCTCGCCAGGCGCTGGACTGTCATGAACAATAGCAACCGTTGCGGCCATTAATGTTGCATCTCTATCTTTTTCTTCTATGTTAGTAATCTCAGGATTTTCGACTACCGCTTCACCAATTTGTTGTTTTTGTTCTTTTACAACTGCGCGTGCATCATCTGTTGCTTTATCAAATTCTTCTTGTCTGTCTTCTTCTTTTTCCTCCTTATCCTTAGCCTCTTTAGCAGCAATTTCCTCTGTAGGAATTATTCCACGATCTAGATCCTTTTTAGCTTCTCTATCTGCTTCTAACATATTTGTTTCTTTATCTAGTTCATTTAAAAGAATTAATCTTCTCTCAAAATCCGTTTCTGGAACATTTTTAAGTTCTTTATTTATGTCCTTTATTCTTTGTTCTCTTTGTTCTATTCTTGTCTTGATATTTTGGTAATGTTGCTTTGTTGCCTCATCAAAATTATTATACATAGCTGTTACTTTTTCTTTTTGGTAATCGTAATTTTTCTTGTCTTCATATGTTAATGTGCCAACATGTTTTTCTTCTAATCCAGCTCTTTTTAAGCTTCTTGTCCTTTTAACGTCTATTGCAGAATTCAATTTATATATAATGTCTCCTCTTTCTACCTCTAGTTCTTTTCTTTTTTCTCCTAATTCTGCCAATTCTTTTGTTAAAGCCTCTTTTTGTGTCTCATTGATGTCTTCACTTAACAATTCTTTACTTATTTCTTGCTCTCTTTGATCCATTTTTTTAATTTCTTGCTCAATCTCATTAAACCTTTTTGCCATATTCCTTAATTGCATTTCCATTGGTTCTCTTGCTTCTTTTTCTAGTTTTATAAACTCTGTTCTTTTTTCTCTATACGGATCTTCTTTGCCATATTGTAAATATGTTTCTCTACATTCATACATTGACGCTTCAAGTCTCATTTCTGTCTCAAAATCTTCCTCTGTTATAACTAAACTATTTATAGCCTTTTGCTTAGAGATAGACTCCATCCTTTTTTGATGAAGGGCGATAATTGAATCATGATAGCGTTGTTTAGCTTCTTCTATTTGTTGTTTATCTTTCTCTGACTCATTTATATCTTTTTCGTCTTTTATTTCTTCTTCCTTCTCTTCTTTTTCTTCTTCTTTTTTTACTTCCTCGTCAACATCTTTTTCTGTGGCTTTAGCACCTATAACATCTCCGCTTTGTACTGCTTTTTCGGATTCTTGTTGTTTAATTTGTTTTTCTACAGCAGCCAGTTCTTTCTTTAATTTTTCTAAAGTCATTGGGTCTTTAACAACATTTGATTCTAATTCTTCTATAGAACGTATTAATGTTTCCTTCTTTTTCTCCAAATCCGTTTTAGCTCCTACCACTCTATTTCTTAATTCATTATAAAACTCATTATCAAAATCTTTTGCCATAGTTTAATCCCCCTTAAAAACTATTCTTTTATATACATTGCATCTCCGAAACTGAAAAATCTGTATTTTGATTCTACCGCTTCGTTATATGCATTCATTATATTTCCTTTACCCGCTAAAGCAGATACAAGCATTATTAGTGTTGATTCTGGAAGGTGGAAATTTGTAATTAAATTATCTACCACTTTAAATTTATATCCCGGATATATGAATATACTAGTTTCTTCTTGTTTTGGTAACAGCGTCCCGTCTTCCTCTGATGCAGATTCTAATACCCTGCATGAAGTAGTTCCTACACACACCACTTTATTTCCTCTTTTTTTAGTTTCATTTATTACTTTACATGTAGCCTCATCTATTTCATAATATTCACTATGCATTTTGTGCGTTTCTATTGTCTCCACCTTTACAGGTCTAAATGTTCCAAGTCCCACATGCAAAGTAACATATGCTATGTTTACGCCTTTGTCTTGTATTTGTTTTAAAAGTTCTTTTGTAAAATGAAGACCTGCTGTTGGTGCCGCTGCAGAGCCCTTAATTTTAGAGTATACCGTTTGATATCTTTCCTTATCTTCAAGCTTTGCTGTAATATATGGTGGAAGTGGCATAGCTCCTATTTCATCTAATATTTCATTAAATATTCCATCATATGTAAACTTTATTTTTCTAATTCCTTCTTCAAGAATCTCTAGAACTTTCCCTCTTAATCTTTCAGAAAATACTATTATTTGTCCTGTTTTTGCATTTTTACCAGGCTTTACTAAACATTCCCAAGTGTCTTCACCTAAATCTTTTAACATTAAGACTTCAATCTTGCCTGTAAATCCGTCTTTGTGTCCAAATATTCTTGCAGGAATTACTCTTGTATTATTTAAAACTAATGTGTCTCCCGGATTTAAATATTCTATTATGTCTTTAAAATGTTTGTGTTCTATTTTACCAGTATGCTTATCTAATATTAAAAGTCTAGAACTAGTTCTGTCCTCTAAAGGGACTTGCGCTATTAGTTCTTCTGGTAAATTGTAATTAAAATCGCTTGTCTTCATTGTTTCTCCCTATATATTTTCTATTTGCCAATCTATTGGTTCTAGTCCTTTACTTTCTAAGAATTCGTTTGTTTTAGAAAAATGTGAACATCCATCAAAACCATTTCTTACTGAAAACGGACTTGGATGAGAACTTTCTAATACTAAATGTATTGGATTTGTTATTAGTTTTTTCTTGTCCTTTGCATATGCTCCCCATAGCAAAAATACTACAGGCGTATCTTTATCATTTACTGCCTTTATTACTTCGTCAGTAAATATTTCCCAACCTTTACCCCTGTGGCTGCCTGGTGTATCTTTTACAACAGTCAAAACGCTGTTTAGCATAAGCACGCCTTCTTTAGCCCATTTTAAAAGATAGCCATTGTTTGGGATATATAATCCTAAATCTCTATGTAACTCTTTATATATGTTTTGTAATGATGGTGGAATCTTTATACCAGGATTTACAGAAAAGCATAAACCATGTGCTTCTCCCACTCCGTGATACGGATCTTGTCCAACAATCACAACCTTAACTTTTTTATATGGAGTATATTTCATAGAATTCATTACATTTTCTCTTGATGGAAAAATTTGTTTTGTCTCATATTCATTGTCTATAAATTTAGTCAATTCCTTAAAATATTCTTTTTCCTTTTCTTTGTCTAAAACTTCTCTAAAACTTTCAACCATTTAAATACACTCCTACATAAATATTATACCACACATAAGCAAAAACTGTCTACATTTTACTGTAAACAGTTTTGTTTTTTAATATTATATTTTTCCCACGTAAGCGCATCCCGCAATCTACTCCTCAAGTTATTAATTAGTCTAAACTATTTACATGAGATTATTTTATTACAATTTAGTCATTTTCCCCTAGTTCATTCACTATCCTTTATATGCAAAAAGAAGTCTTATTTTTCTTTTTGCGTCTTTAAGATTATATATGTCTCCATGACCAGATAATACCAGTATATCATCAAATTTATTTAGCACCTTGTCTAAAGATCCTTTCATGTCATCATGACTGCCTGTTACAAGGTCAGTTCTACCATAAGAGTTCTCAAATATTGTATCTCCTGAATAAAGAATGTTATTTTTATAATCTACAAGCGTTATGCTTCCTTTTGTATGTCCCGGAGTATGTATAATTTCAAAATTTGTATCTCCTAAATTTATTGTTTCACCATCTTGTACTTTAATGACCTTGTTTACATCCACCGGTGCCACTTTTGTTCTTACTATATCTTCTTCATTTAAGGTTTTATTGTATAAACCATCATAGTCTAATGTATGTATATATACTTTTGCATCTGTACTTTCAACAAGCTTTGCTAATGCTGCTATGTGATCTGCATGTGAATGAGTTATTATAACTGATACTAATTTGCCATTTAAGTTAGTTATTGCCTGTTTAATCTTTATTTCATCATATGCCGGGTCTATAACACAAATGTTTCTTGTTACTTTATCTTTTACAATGTAAGTATTTGTTATATGCCCTGTATCTTCTATCTCTAATTCAAGCTTCATTACTTGTATATTTTCATTATCTATAACTGCCATTATTTAGCCCTCTTTACTTCATACACGCTGTCTACTTTTCTTAATGCTTTTATTATCTTTTGAAGTTCATCTACAGAGTTAATTTCTAGTTTTAGGTCTATTATACAAGTCCTATCCTCAGTGTCTTTTGCGGTAAAGCCATGTATCTTAACCTTCATGTCTTGCAAAAGTTTTAATACTTCCATCGAGATTCCTGTTCTATCATTAGCTTTTATTACAACTTCTGTTTGATAAGATACATTGGCTTTTTCTTTCCATTTAACACCAATTTTTCTCTCACTTATATTAATTCCAACAAGATTAGAGCAATCTTTTCTGTGAATAGATACACCTTTTCCAAAAGTTATATATCCTACGATTTCGTCCCCCGGAATAGGATTACAACATTTTGCATATTTCACTAAACAGTTTTCTATTCCCTCAACCTCAACACCTTCTATGTTGTTCTTTTTAGTTTTTGGTGCTCCAACTATTTCAATAGTTTCTTGCTCCTGTATATTGTTTTTTAAGTTGTATTCTTCTACTAATTTATTTAATACTTTTTTAGGCGATAAAATACCAAACCCAATATTTTCATAACATTCTTCACGATCTTTAAATTTTAATTTTTCTATTACTATGTCCATGTACTCATCTTGAAGCAAATCATCCGGAGTAATACCTGTTTTTAAAATTTCTTTTTCAAGTATTTCTTCACCTTTAGCAACGTTTAGTTCTTTATTTTGTTTCTTTAGGAAGTATACTATTTTATTCTTTGCCCCACTTGTTTTTACAGATTTTAACCAATCGTGTTTAGGCCCTGACGAGTTTTTAGATGTAATTATTTCAACTATATCTGTATTTTTAAGTTTAGTTGTAATAGGAACCATTTTACCATTTATCTTTGCACCTACCATTGTATTTCCAATATGTTGATGTATCTGGTAGGCAAAATCTATTGGCGTAGAACCTTTAGGCAGGGATTTTATTTCTCCTTTTGGAGTAAAGACAAACACCTCATCTCCAAAAAGTTCTACTTTTAAATCCGAAAAGTTGCCAGCTGAACCTAATTCGTGTTCAAATTCCATAGTCTTTCTAAGCCATGTCAATTTTTCATCACTTTCAGACATTTTAGTTTTTCCTTCTTTGTATAAAAAGTGAGCAGCAACACCATAATCTGCAACATTATGCATATCCCAGGTTCTAATTTGCACTTCAAAAGGAGCTGCATCTTCACCACCAAATAAAGTAGTATGAAGTGATTGATACATATTTGTCTTTGGAACTGCAATATAATCTTTTACCCTTCCAGGCATAGGTTTATACTTTTCATGTATTATTCCTAGCACACTATAACAATCTTTTATGCTATTTACTATAACTCTTATTGCATATAAATCAAAGAGGTCTTCTACTCTACAATTATTCATTTTTGTTTTTCTATATATGCTATAGAACGTCTTAGAACGTCCATATATGGTCGCTTTAATTTTTTCTTTTTCAAGCAACTTTCTTATTTCTTCAATTCTTTGATTTATATACTCCTGCCTTTCATCTTTAGTTTTATCTATTATTTTTCTAATTCTTTCATGTTCCATATTATTTAATATTGAAAATGAAAGGTCCTCTAGTTCAGATTTTATTTGGTTCATTCCAAGTCTGTGTGCTATTGGAGCATAAACCTGCATTGTCTCATTAGCCTTAAGTTTCTGATATTCTTCAGGCTCCTCATAAATATTTCTCATGTTGTATAATCTATCTGCTAGTTTAATAATTACAACACGAATGTCCTTAGCTATAGCCATAAACATCTTTCTTAAGTTTTCAGCTTCTATTTCTTGTTGTCCATCATAGTTTAGTAAATATAACTTGCTTGCATCTTTTACAAGAGTTGCAACTTCTTCACCCACATCTTTTTCTAAATCTTCATATTTATATTCCTTAAACTTAGTTACTTCATGAAGAATTGCAGCGTATACTGGTTCTATACCAATTTTAAGTCCGGCTACAATTTCTGCTACATGTACAGCATGCGCAAATGTAGTTTCTCCTTTATATCTTTTGGTGTCTCCATATACTTTTAACGCATAATCCAACGTAAATTTCAACTTCTTTGCGTCATATTTTAATTTTTCTTCATGTAGTTTTCCTATCAATGCCTCACAAATATTTTCTGTTTCTTTCGTCGGTACCATAAAATCACCCCTAATTCATACTTTTTTTAAAGTCTACCACTAAAAATTGTATATTTTTATATCCCATAAATTCATTTACTGCCATTGTAAGCACCACGTCTATTTTGTCTGAAACAATAACCTCGTCACGTCTGTCTCCTGCTTTGAAAAATATTGCATCAACCAAAAAATTATCATCTTGAAGTCTAAATTTTAGATGTTTATTATCTTTGAGCGTAGATACACTTATCACTTTCAAATTTTTGTACACAAATACCGGTCTTTTATTTTTTTGTCCAAACGGTGCTAAAGCTTCTATTTGACTTATACTTTCAAATGTCATATCCTTTTTATCCACTTCAAAATCTATATCTATGTTACGGACAAAATCGTCTGGCTTCATAGTCTCAATTACACTTTCAAACTTTTCCTTAAACGCAGGTATGTTCTTGGTTTCAAGAGTAAGTCCTGCTGCTAATTCATGTCCGCCAAATGCCACTAAATAATTGGAGCATTCAGTTAAAGCATCGTATAACGATATTCCTTGAGGTATTCTTCCACTACCTTTTGTCTTATCTTTATCGTAAGTTAAAAGTATTACCGGTTTTAAGTATTTTTCGGTCAGTTTTGAAGCAACTATTCCAATTACCCCTTGATGCCAGTTCTCACCTTCTATTACTATGCTTTTCTTTTTATCTAGTCCTTCTGTCTCTATTCTTTGGACAGCTTCTTCATATATTTTTCTTTCTACTTCTTGGCGTTTAAGATTTTGCTCATCTAAAACTTTTGCGTAATTATATGCCTCAAGCAGGTTAGTAGATAATAGCATCTTAACTGCAACCGTCGCATCTGCCATCCTTCCACTTGCATTTATCCTAGGCGCTAATCCAAAAGATACATTGTCTGAATCTACCGTAACAATTTTTGCAACCTTCATTAAAGCTTTTAGGCCTTCATTTTTTGTGTTTTGCAACATTTTAAGTCCGTTTGCAGTTATAATTCTATTCTCATCTACAAGCGGAACTATATCTGCTATTGTTCCAACTGCTACTATATCTAAATATCTTAGATATGATTCACTTGGCATATCTAATTTCTTTGTTATTGCATCTAATACTTTGAAGCTTACCCCAACACCCGCCAAAGAATTAAATGGGTATTTTGAATCTGGTCTTTTTGGATTTACAATACTATATGCTCTTGGTAGTACGGCCGAACACTCGTGATGGTCTGTTATGCACACATCTAATCCCAAGGTGTTTGCATAGTCCACTTCTTCCACAGCAGATATTCCACAATCCACTGTTATAATTAAAGAGATCCCTTCTTCTTTTAAAGCAAGTATTGCACTTTTATTTAGACCATAGCCCTCCTCTTGTCTGTCTGGCAAATAATATTTTACATTTAGCCCTAAATCTTTTAAGAATGAATACATAAGAGTAATACTTGTAATTCCGTCTACATCGTAATCTCCATATATCGCAACTTTTTCATTGCTATTTCTGGCTTTAATTATTCTTTCAACCGTTTTAGCCATATCCTCCAAAAGATATGGGTCATACAGCTTATCTATATCTGGATTTAAATAACTGGTCACATCTTTTTCATTAATGTCTTTTGCAATTAACATTTTGGCTGTGAAATCTGTTATTTTAAATTTTTTCATATATTCTGAAACTACATCGTCTTGTATTTTTTTAATTTTCCAAATCTTATTCATAGCTTTCCACCTTTTCACATACATTTTACTATATTTATCTTAAAAAATAAAGTAAAAAGAACAGTTTTGCTTTTTTCACACAAATTTTGTAATAATTTAAAAAACTGCTCGTATACTTGTATTAAGAATTATTGGAGGTAAAATATGAAAAGCGTAGACATTTACAAGGATATAGCTGTTAGGACTGGTGGGGATATATATATTGGCGTTGTCGGCCCCGTAAGAACAGGTAAATCTACATTTATACAAAATTTTATGGAGAGGCTTGTTATTCCCGAAATTGGCGATAAGCATAAGCAAGAAAGAGCTCTTGATGAGTTGCCACAAAGCGCCGCAGGAAAAACAATTATGACTACAGAGCCAAAATTTGTTCCTAATGAGTCTGTAGAAATTATGTTAGATGGCAATGTAAAAATGAAAACAAGATTAGTAGATTGTGTAGGATATTTAGTAGAAGATGCTATAGGGCACATGGAGGGAGATAACCCTCGTATGGTAAGAACCCCATGGTCAGAAAAAGAGTTGCCATTTATAGAAGCTGCTGAAACCGGCACTCATAAGGTTATATCTGATCACTCTACTATAGGACTTGTGGTAACTACAGATGGAAGCATTACAGATATACCAAGAGAAAGTTATGTGCCAGCCGAAGAAAGAGTGGTGTCTGAACTTAAAGAATATAAAAAACCTTTTGTACTTCTTCTTAATTCAAAGGAACCAAATAGCGAACATACAGAAACGTTAAGAAGTTCTCTAGAAGCAAAATATGATGTTCCAGTAATAAGTGCAAATATTTTAGAACTTAAGGAAAAAGATATAACGGAGGTATTTTCAAGAGTGTTAGAAGAATTTCCTGTAACAGAGATAAGTTTTAAACTTCCACTATGGTTTAATATGTTAGATGCTAAATATCCTTTAAAGCAAGAAGTTGTTGAAGTTATAAAAGAAAAATTTAGTGGTGACTATTCTATTAGACAAATAAATGAAATCATACAAGATATGAAAAGTAATTCTAATATATTTAAAAATATAACCGTAGATAATGCAGAAATGTCTGATGGAAGCATTAAGCTTAATATTACGATAAATGATAGTATTTTCTTTAAAGTTTTAAGTGAAAAAACTAACACCAATATTATGTCTGAATGCGATATATTTAAAGCTATTGATGATTATTCTTGTATTAAAAAAGAGTATGACAAAATTAAAGATGCTTTAGAAGAAGTAAAAATTAAAGGTTACGGCATTGTTACTCCAGGAATAGATGAGCTAAGTCTAGAGGAACCTGAAATAGTAAAACAAGGCACTAAATATGGTGTAAAGCTTAAAGCTTCCGCTCCATCAATACACATGATTAGAGCAGATATTGAAACAGAAGTTTCTCCTATAGTTGGAAGCGAGAAACAATCTGAAGATTTAGTTAAATACTTACTTTCAGAATTCGAAAACGATCCTAAAGCAATATGGAGTTCAAATATATTTGGCAAGTCTTTACACGAGCTCGTAAATGAAGGATTGCACAACAAGTTGTATAAAATGCCAGATGAAGCTCAAATGAAAATACAAGAAACTTTAGAAAGATTAATAAACGAAGGCAGTGGCGGTTTAATTTGTATAATATTATAGTTATGACACCTAACATACGTTAGGTGTCTCAGACTGTTGACAAAGTTTTTTGTTAACAGTCTTTTCTTTTTATCTTTTTTGTGGTAATATTTATGCATAACATATGACTCTTAATCTAACAATTTTAGTCTATGTTTTAAGCAGTTTTTTCTTAGAAATTACTGCTT
>JAZUNZ010000039.1:0-51901 GCA_045604405.1 Clostridia bacterium | reverse complement strand
GCGTAAGTAGCAGGTTTTGCAAGGTTAACAGTAAGGTCAACTACTGATACGTCAAGAGTAGGAACACGCATAGCCATACCAGTCAATTTGCCGTTAAGTTCAGGAATAACTTTACCTACTGCTTTAGCTGCACCTGTAGAAGAAGGAATAATGTTTCCTGCTGCAGCACGTCCACCTCTCCAGTCTTTCAAAGAAGGTCCATCAACTGTTTTTTGAGTAGCAGTAACTGAGTGTACTGTAGTCATAAGTCCTTCTTTTATTCCAAATTTCTCATTTACAACTTTAGCTAAAGGTGCCAAACAGTTAGTTGTACATGAAGCGTTAGACACAACATTCATGTCTTTAGTATAATCTTTGTGGTTTACTCCCATTACGAACATTGGAGTATCTTTTGTTGGTGCAGATACTACTACTTTTTTGGCACCGCCAGCAAAGTGTTTTGATGCTCCCTCCATTGATGCAAATACACCTGAAGATTCAACTATATATTCTGCACCCGTATCTTTCCATGGTATTTCTGATGGTTCTTTGCAGTTGTATACAACTATCTTTTTACCATCTACAATAATTCCATCTTCTGCCACTTCAATTTCTTTATTTAATTTGCCATGTATTGTATCATATTGCAACATATATCTCATATATTCAAGATCTATAAATGGATCGTTTATAGCAACAACATCTATATCCTCTCTTTCAAAGGAAGCACGCATTACAAGTCTTCCTATTCTTCCAAAACCATTAATTCCAACTTTTATCATAAATAACCTCCTAATTTATACGTATATTCTATACTACTAATGTATATTTTGCAATACTTGCGCCGTTTTTATAACCCAAATTTAATAATTTTGTAATATACTACAAAAGATGACAAAAGAGGCCTTACAGCCTCTCATTTTCTCATATTTTCAATATTTGGTAACATGTCGTTTACTTGTATTAATTTTATAAACGTTACTATCTCTAAAGTTAATACTCCTAATAATATCAGCGCAAATAATATAACTACTACCTTTTTCATTTGTTTCCCCCTTAATAATTTATTTGTTCAACCTCCGTCAAATAATACCCCTTTTCTCCTTTTGTAAGTGTATATCTAAATATTGGCATTATGTTTGAATACTTTTCAATCCATATTGATTCATCATACATTAAAGTATAGTTATCAAAAATATGAACTAAATCATTTCCATCCTTATCTCCAATAATTACCTGAACCTTAGTATTTTCATAATCTATATCTCCAAATTCATCCTGAGTTATAGAGTTTTCATCATAGGCATATCCGCCTATTAGCGTATATGTATATACATAATATGCTTCATCCGTTTCTGTTACATTTTTTAATATTTGATATTCAAACTTTCCTTCATATCCTACTGGTATAACAGCATATGAAGCCGCCTCTTTAGAGTAATAGAAAAGGGATTTTGCAACATCTGGTTCTGCTACCTCTTCCTTATTAATTTTGGCATTATCTCCAAATATTTTTTTCACATAATTGTCTACGTTTTTCACACTAAAATCTAAATCTTCATTTGTATCAATTATTTTTTTCATTACAGCATCCAACATAAATACGCTTGTAAATGGTGTAATTTCTTCAGTATATACTTTAGGTATAAAATTAAACAATTCCTGCTTCTTTTTTGAAGATACTTCTTTTTCATTTTTATCTACTTTAGATGGCGCTTGATTTGTCCCCTGCTCCGCTTGTTCATTATTTATATTATTATTTGGCGTTTGTTTTTCGCCAGAAGATATGAAAACAATTAAACATACAACTGTAATTAGCAACACAATAGCGCCAATTATTATAATCCTTTTCTTCAATTTCTACCTCCTAGTATTCCCATAATCCCACTTTATTTTCTCTGGCTTGTTCTTGTAGTTTTGTAAAGGCTTCCACATATTTTACATTTGGCGGATAAGTAGCAGTTTTTGCATAACCTTTTTTTAATAACATTTTATTATACATTTGTCCATCTAAATACACATACGCCAAAAGTCTTCCATATTTATCTCTTTGAGATACATCAAATTCCAATTCAACTTTTTTACCTAATAGTGTTTTTTTAGAAAATTTTGATACTTCCTCACCAAATTTAGTGTTTTTTTCTTTGTCTGGATGTACACTTTCTGGAGTGTCCACTCCAATAAGTCTCACTTTTTCCTCTTTGTCGTTATAATTTATAACAAAGGTATCTCCATCTACAACTCTCATAACCTCATAAAACGTTTTCTCTTTAATATCTACTAAAGCTTGTGTCTCTTCGACATCATTACTTATATTTAAAAATTCTTCAACATTTATAATTTGCAGTTTATCCAAAGTCACTGCAATTGTTAGAATAATAATGCTTGCCACAATACTTGTAAGCTTTTTCTTAAGTTTTTTGCTCATACATTACCTCTAAATTATACTATCATAAAGATATATTTTTTTCAACATTTTTTTGACAATAACCAACAATTCACATAAAGGCATTGCTTTTTTTCTTAAGTATAATATAATGATTATATAAATTGTGAGGAAAACATATGATATATTTTTATTTTATACTTTATTTGATAGTAATAAACATTATTGGCTTTTTAGCTATGTATATAGATAAAAGCAAAGCAAAAAATGGCAGTTATAGAATTAGCGAAAAAAGTTTATTTGTAATTGCTGTTCTTTTAGGTGCAATTGGCGTTTATATTGGCATGTATAAATTTAGACATAAAACTCAACATAAATTATTTACAGTTGGAATCCCTCTTATAATTATGCTTAACTTTATTTGCATATATTATATATTGTCCACAGGCATATTAATTGTTTTTTCTAATTATTTAAATTTATGAATTATTTAAACACCTTTTACACATAATTGTATTAGGTGATTTTATGGATAATACAGTAACATATAAAAAAATAATTGTTATAGGATGTATTGTAACTATTCTATTTGGAGTCTTCCTACACTTTGCATATGACTTATCTGGTGAAAATATGCTTGTGGGAATATTTGCCCCAGTAAACGAAAGCGTCTGGGAGCATTTAAAATTAATATTTTTGCCCTTTACCTTGTTTTGTATAGGCTTTTATTTTTACTCAAAGAAAAAGTTTTCAAATATGTTTGTTGTGTCCTTGTTTGGCAATGTAGTTGGAATGTTTGTTATAGTAACATTATCTTATATAGGCACTGCTATATTTGGAGAAGCTAACATGGTATATAATATTATTTCCTATATTCTTGGTATGATATCTGCATATTCTATATTGTATTTTGGAGTTTACAATCCAGAATTTATAGAAGATACCAAAGGTTCAAACCCTCTTGGCGTATGCGCTTTAACTTTACTATTTACCATATTTACACTTAATACCTTTTCTCCTATAAAATTAGATATTACGCGTGATCCAGTTACAAAAACATATGGTATAGAAAAAAATGTTTAAATAAAGCTTAGCATTTGTATAAAATGCTAAGCTTTATTTAGTTGCTTTCGTTTTTAAATTTCAGACAAGACTTTCTTTATTTAAAACTCCACTAATTATTGCAAAATGTTATGTTATGTAATATAATAAATACATGTTTTAGGAGGAATTAATATGTTAGACATTAAATTTGTGCGTGAAAACCAAGATATAGTTAAAGAAAATATTAAAAAGAAATTTCAAGATAAGAAGCTTCCATTAGTAGATGAAGTTATCGAACTAGACAAAAAAGTGCGTTTATTTAAACAACAAGGTGATGAATTAAGAACTAAAAGAAACTCTATAAGTCAATCTATCGGTCTTCTTATGAGAGATAAAAAAATAGATGAAGCAAATGATATGAAAGCTCAAGTTGTTAAAATAAATGAAGAGCTTGTTAATATAGAAAAAACTGAGGCTGAAGCATCTTTAGAGCTTAAAGAAAAGATGATGGTTATACCAAATATAATAGATAACTCTGTTCCTATAGGTAAAGATGATAGCGAAAATGTTGAAATAGAAAAATTTGGCGAACCTGTAGTACCAGATTATGAAATTCCATACCACGCAGACATATTAGGTGCATTTGATGGTTTGGATAAGGAAAGCGCTGGAAGAACTAGCGGTAATGGTTTTTACTATCTTATGGGAGATGTTGCACGTCTTCACTCTGCAATGTTATCTTATGCTAGAGATTTTATGATAAACAAAGGATTTAGATATTGTATCCCGCCTTTTATGATAAAAAGTGATGTTGTAAATGGTGTTATGAGCTTCGAAGAAATGGGTGCGATGATGTACAAAATTGAAGGAGAAGATTTGTATCTAATCGGAACTTCTGAACACTCTATGATTGGTAAATTCAAAGGGCAAACTGTAGATGAGAAAAAACTACCTATTAGTCTTACTTCTTATTCTCCATGCTTTAGAAAAGAAGTTGGTGCCCATGGTATTGAGGAAAGAGGAGTTTACAGAGTACACCAATTTGAAAAGCAAGAAATGGTTGTTTTATGTACTCCAGAAGAATCTATGGATTGGTACAATAAAATGTGGAGCTACACTGTAGAATTTTTCAGAAGTTTAGATGTTCCTGTAAGAACTCTTGAGTGTTGCAGCGGAGATTTGGCCGACCTTAAAGTTAAGTCTTGCGATATAGAAGCTTGGTCTCCAAGACAAAAGAAATATTTCGAAGTTGGTTCTTGCTCTACTTTAGGTGATGCTCAAGCAAGAAGATTAGGCATCCGCGCTAGAGGCGAAAACGGAAACTATTTCTTACACACACTAAACAATACCGTACTTGCCACACCTCGTGGACTTATAGCCTTCATCGAAAACAATTATAACGCTGATGGAACTGTTTCTATCCCAGTTGCTCTTAGACCATATATGGGCGGCACAGAAAAGCTAGTTCCTATAAAGGAGTAAACTATACTAATATGAATTATTTAAAAAATGTAACATTTATACGTTCAGCATTTAACAAAAAAGATTTAATTAATGATGATTTGCCTATTATTGCTATGGTAGGCAAATCTAATGTTGGAAAATCTTCGTTCATTAATACTCTAACGAACAATAAAAATACTGCTAAAGTAGGTCAAACACCTGGTAAAACAAAATGTATAAATTACTTTCTAGTAGATAACAAGTTTTACTTGGTAGATTTGCCTGGTTATGGCTACTCAACAATGTCTGAAAAAGAAAAGGAAAATATAAATAAGCTTACAAATTACTTTTTAGAGACTAATGAAAATATTAAACACATATTTAGCTTAATAGATATCCGACATCTTCCAACAACAGATGACAGGAACATGTACGATTGGCTTGAATCACAAGAAAAAAGTTTTACTGTAATATTAAATAAGGCGGATAAATTATCTAATGCAAAAATTGAACAAGCCAAAAAGGATATTGAAAAAGCTTTATTCTCTGCCCATGATATGATTCCTTTTTCTACAGAGAACAAATTGAATTTAGATAAAGTGCTTGAGATAATAAAAAACTGTATAAATGACTAAAAGGTCGTAACAATACGACCTTTTTTATTTATCCTTCCCATTCTTTATTTATATTGTATTCACTTACTATTTCGTAGTTATCATTAACATATCTCATATCATATATTTTCATTCCACAAGTTGCAAATCTTAATTTTGATGTTTGCTTATATGTTAGCTTTTCAAGTTTCTTTACAATTAATTTTATTGGATTTGCATGACTTACTATAAGAATTGTTTTGTCTTCGTTTTCCGGTATTAAAACTTGCTCATCTATAAACTCCGAAATTCTTTTTTCTACATCTAATACACTTTCAGAATATGGAATTACACTTTCTAAAAGTTTAACGGGTTTTTTTAGTTTTATTGAATATTCGTTTAAAGTAGCTGCTCTTCTTACATTATTCTCTGGTATAAGCTTATTATCTAGTCTTTTTTCGCTGTCAGATAAAGTATTGTACTCTTTGAAGGACCTTGCATCTACTTTATTCATACCTTGAAACATTCCATAGTGCCTTTCATTAAGTCTTAAATCTTGTTTAACTTTTCCTTTAAACTTAAGCGCTTCTGTAAATATGCAAGCTGTATCATAAGTTCTAGACATATATGATGAATATGCTTTATCTATTTTAACTTGACCTAAAAGCTTTGTAATATTTTGAACAGCTGTTAGTGGCTCGTTTTTTCCTTTAGGTGTTAAAGGGAAATCTCTCCAACCATTTATGACGCCCTCTTTTAGGCCTTTGCAATATCCATGTCTCATAAGTATTATTCGCATTTACTTATCCTCCTTATATTATAGAATCAACAAAATCGTTTGCATTAAATTCTTTTATATCATCTATTTTCTCCCCTATACCAATATATTTTATTGGTATATTTAATTCGTTTATTATTCCAAATACAACTCCACCTTTTGCACTAGAATCAAGTTTTGTTAGAACTATTCCATCTACACTTGTTCTATCATAAAACGCTTTGGCTTGTTCTATTGCATTTTGTCCTGTCGTTGCATCTATTACCATTAGCACTTCAACATGTATGTTTGGTAAATTTTTGTCTACCGTTCTTTTTATTTTTTCTATCTCGTCCATCAAGTTTTTCTTGTTATGAAGACGTCCCGCTGTGTCACAAATTAAAGTGTTATAATCACCTGCCGCAAATTTTTTAGACGCATCAAATATAACAGACGATGGATCCTGTCCGTCTTTTCCAGACACACATTCTACACCTGCAACTTCAGCCCATAATTCCAGTTGCTCTCTTGCGCCAGCTCTAAATGTATCACCTGCTGCAAGCATAACTTTGTTGCCTTGTTTTTTGTAAATATTAGATAGTTTTGCAATAGAAGTAGTTTTTCCAACTCCATTTACTCCAACCACTAATATAACATGTTTATTATCATAACCATTTAATTGTTCTTCTTGTTTATTTTCCACCTGTGTCAAGATAGTTATCATTTCTTCTTTAAGAAGTCTTATCACATTATCTTTTGATGTGTCTGACTCGCCTTTTAGTCTTTTTCTTAAAGAATCACAAATATCTGATGTGGTTTTCATCCCAACATCAGATAGTATTAGAAGTTCTTCTATCTCATCTAGAATATCTTCTATTTCTTCATTTGACCTAAATATCTCATTAAATTTATTTGCAAATGCTTCTTTTATCTTTGAAAAAATCATGTAAATCTCCTATTAAAATTTATGTCCACATTTTGTACAATAATTTACTTCTACTCCATGTACAGTTTCACATTCTGGGCATACTTTCTCGTGAACCACTTCTTCTTTCTTTTCTTCGGCAATTCTTACCTTCTTTTGTTTTGCACCACATGTTGGGCAGAATTTATTTTCGATTCCTATTGTTTCTGAACATGCTTCACATATTCTTAAATCCTTTAAATATAGCGATTTAATGTCCATTTTTTCTATATCTTTGTATAATTTTTCTATAGCTTTACAATCTTTTGAAAGCTCTTTATCTACGGCAGCACCACTTTTATATTTTTCATATACCTTTATTCCTATATCTTGTAGCATGCCTGTAATTTCAGCCTCTGTATCACTTACTTTTATTTTAAGTTTAGCTTCCTCAACTATTTTGTTAGATTTATCTGCTACTGTTTTATATGTTTTTTCAGCTACATCCCCTGCTTTTTCTATAACATCCTTTACTCTATCTTTAAAATCCATATACATTACCTCCACTATATACCTAGGTTATATCACATAACTATATACTTTTCAAGGATTTTTTGAGTTATATTTTCAAACTTCATTCCCCTTGATGCTTTAACTCCAACTATGCTATTTGCAACTATCAATTTATCTAAGTTATCTATTAAATCCTCTTTAATTTCAAAATATGTTATAGTCTCACTTTGTACTTTGCTTGCAGCTTCCTTCATATTATTACCTGTAACAAATATTTTGTTTATACCATTTGCTATAGCATACTCTAGAACCTCTATATGATGGTTTATGCTTTCGTCGCCAAGTTCAAACATATCCCCAAGTATTAATAGTTTGTTCTGAGTGTTAGATTTCTTTACTGTATCTATTAAAGATTTCATTGAATATGGATTTGCATTATATGTATCATCTATAAGTAAAATACCATCTTTTAATTTATATATGTCCATCCTCATCTTTGTATGAGTATAATTTGCAATTCCATTTATAACTTGTTCAATTGACAAGCCATATCTTAATCCTACAGCTATTGCTGACATTGCAGAATAAACTAAATGCTCACTTAGTCCTGGTATTACGAGGTTATATTGCCCCTCATTTAGAAATATGTTAGCTCTTACAACGCCTTCAGTATAATCCACCGTTACGTCCTTAACGTATATATCCGCATCTTCACTTTTCCCATACCATATTTTCTTAAAATCATTATTTACTTTTACTAACATATCGTCATCTGCGTTAAGAATTGCTACACCATCTGCAGTCAAATTTTCAAACACTTCACATTTTGCGTTTAATATGTTTTCTCTTGTCTTTAAAAATTCAATATGTGAAACACCAATATTAGTTATTACAGCTGTATCTGGCTTTACTATTTTACTTATACCAGCTATTTGTCTTAAACGATCCATTCCCATTTCTACTACTGCTATTTCATGAGTGCTATTGAGTCTTAGAACTGTCATCGGTGCTCCAATATCACTATTAAGGTTGCCTTCTGTTTTTAACACGTTATATTTTTCTTTAAGCACAGATGCTATCATATCTTTTGTTGTAGTTTTTCCAACACTTCCTGTTATAGCTACAACTGGTATATTAAATTTCGATCTATATGCTGTTGCCAAATCTTGTAGTCCCTGTACTGTATCTTCTACCTTTATATAAACTATATCTTGTATATATTTTTCTTGTTCATCACTTATTAGAATAGCTACAGCCCCATTTTGTATTGCCCCATCTATATATTGATGGCCGTCTGTATTTTCTCCTTTTATTGCTACAAAAAGTCCGTCCGTCATTTTAACTCTGCTGTCTGTTGCTACAGATGAAATTTTTTTATCTTCAATTGCTCCACTTAATACTTTGCCTTTTACTGCAAGTATTACTTCTTCTAACTTTATGTTCTCCATATACTCCTCCTATTTTTTTAAAGAAAGTTCTATTATCTTCTCACATAAATCTGTATATCCCATGCCAATATTTGCCGCCTCTTGAGGCAAAAGACTTGTTGGAGTCATCCCAGGTAGTGTATTTGCTTCTAAACAATATGCTATTTTATCTATAGACAATATAAAATCTATTCTTGCATACACCTCAAGGCCCAACGCTTCATATGCTTTTTCAGCCAGTTGTTGCATCATGTGTGTTGTCTTTTCATCAATTTGTGCAGGACATATTTCTTCTGTCAATCCAGCTTGATACTTGTTTTTATAATCATAAAAACCTTGCTTTGGTATTATTTCAATAATTGGGAGGGCTTTACCATCCATTACTCCTATTGAAAGTTCTCTTCCTTTTATATATTCTTCTACTATGACTACATCATCATATTTTTTTGCTTGCTCTATTGCTTCTTTTAGATCAAATTCATTCTTTACAATTGTAACTCCTACGCTAGAACCCCCACTGGCCGGTTTTACTACAGCCGGCACAAATAATTTGTCTTTTGCTGTATCATAGCTATCCTGTTTATATAACGTAATTCCTCTTGCCATATTTATATTATGCGACTGTAGTATCTTTCTCGTTAAATCCTTACTCATTCCTAAAAGACTGCCCGCATAACCAGTTCCTGTATACTTTATATCTAAAAGATCAAATGCTGCTTGAACTTTACCATTTTCACCATTTTCTCCATGTAGTGCTATAAAAACAATATCTGCTAATTTGCATATCTCCAATACATTAGGACCAAAGAACACTTCTGGCTTCTCCCTCATTTTCTTAATCTGTGATATGTCTGGTACTATATTGCCTACTCCAGTTTTTATTTTTAGTCCCTCTTCTCCTAGTTTAAATATACTCTCTTCATCATAGCTGTCTATTCCTAAATATACATCTAAAAGTACAACATCATAGCCTCTTTCTTTTAATGATTTGCACACTAAAGTTCCTGAAGTTATTGATACGTCTCTTTCGTGACTTGTTCCTCCACATAAGACTACAACTTTCATTTATATTCCTTCTTTCTTATTACTAACTTACTACCTCTAATGTTGTTCCTGTAACAATCAAACGCTTCATTCCAAATTTTTCGAAGTTTATTTCTGCTACTATCATATCGTCTTCAGTATTAATTGTTAACACTTTTCCTATTCCAAATTTTTTGTGTTTTACTGTATCTCCTGATTTTACATCTGCCGAAGTTGAAGCACTTTTAACAACACTTCCTATGTTCATATTTTTTAAGAAGCTTGCTGCGTCAATTCCCACATTTGAACTAGCGCGTTTAGAATATGATGCGTTATATGAACTTCCGTAAGAATAATCATCATTGCTATTTATATTCCTAAATGTATTAGATATCCAACTTTCAACTTTAGCATACTCACTATCTGTATATTTTTCCTGTTTTCTTTTTCCTATCGCAACATTTTCTTTAGCTGCTTCATCTAAATACTCTGATGGTATTTCTTCTGTAAATCTAGACGGTATTGTTGTTGTAGTCATGCCATACATTGTTCTTTGTTTTGCATTTGTAAGGATAAGTTCTTGTTTAGCACGAGTTATTGCAACATAGCATAGTCTTCTTTCTTCTTCTATTCCTTTATCCTCGTCCATTGAGCGTTTTGAAGGGAAAAGGCCTTCTTCTAAGCCTACTATAAACACGACTGGATATTCTAGTCCCTTTGCATTATGCATTGTCATAAGTGTTACTGCTTCAGTTCCATCTTCTAAATTATCTACATCTGCTACTAATGCAATACTGTCTAAGAAATCTGCAAGGCTATTTTCCACCTCTTCTGTTTCAAACTCTTTTGCCACACCTATAAACTCATAAATGTTTTCTAGTCTAGATTCATTTTCTGGAGTTTTTTCCTTCATTAACTCTGCTTCATACCCTGTAAGCTCTAATACTTTTTTCATAAGCTCTGAAGGCGGAATTGTATCCTTCATTTCGCTTAGGTCAGATATTAGCATTATGAAATTTGTTATGGCATTAGAACATCTAAGTTCTGCTATATTCCCTGGTTCTAGGCAGTATTCAAAAATACTTATCCCCATATTACTTGCCATATCTCTTATCCTGTCTACTGAAGTGTCTCCTATTCCTCTTTTAGGTTCATTTATTATTCTAGTTAAAGATACATTATCTTTTATGTTGTTTATTAATTTTAGATATGCTACCATATCCTTAATTTCTTTTCTTGCATAGAACTTAGTTCCTCCTATAAGCTTATATGGAGTACCTGCACGCATAAACACATCTTCTATTACACGGCTTTGCGCATTTGTTCTATATAAAAGTGCAAAATCTTTATATGTATATTTTCCTGTTCTACACATTGAGTCTATTTTATCTACTATATAATCTACTTCTTCATATTCATTTTTAGAAGTAAAATATTTAATTTTTTCGCCTTCTTCATTTTCAGTCCACAAATTTTTATCTATCTTTGAAGTATTATTATTTATTACAGCATTAGCTGCATTAAGTATTGTTTTTGTACTTCTATAATTCTGTTCAAGTTTTATAATTTTAGCAGAATCATACTCTTTTTCAAAATCTAATATGTTTGAAATATCTGCTCCTCTAAATGCATATATGCTTTGAGATTCATCACCAACAACACAAATGTTACCATGTGCGCTTGCAAGCATGCTAATTAATAAAAATTGTACATGGTTAGTATCTTGATACTCATCAACTAAAATATGTCTAAATTTATTTTGGTAATACATAAGTCTATCTGGATTTTGCTTAAACACTTCTACTGTAAGGCATAAAATGTCATCAAAATCCAATGAATTGTTGGCTTTTATAGTTTTTTGATACTCCCCATAAACCTTACCAATAATCTCTTTTCTGTAATCTGCCATATTTTCTTTTATATATTGTTCTGGGCCTTTTAACTTGTCTTTCGCTGTACTTATTTCACTTATTATATAATTTACAGAACATGTTTTTTCATCAATATCCATTTTCTTTAATATTTCTTTTATAACTTTTTGCTTATCTAATTCATCTAAAATATTAAAGTCTCTTGTATAGCCTAAAGCTTCAATTTCTCTTTTTAATATTCTTACACACACACTATGGAATGTTCCAAGCCATATGTCTTTTGCTGCTTCTCCTACTAGCGATTCTACTCTTTCTTTCATTTCCTTAGCCGCTTTGTTAGTAAAAGTTATAGCAAGTATTTCCCACGGTTTGCATAGTCCCTCTTCCAAAAGATATGCAATTCTATATGTTAATACTCTTGTTTTTCCACTTCCTGCGCCTGCTAGTATTAAAAGAGGGCCACCTGTATATGATGCAGCCTCTTTTTGTACACTATTTAGTCCCTCTAATAAATTATGCATTTTCAATAACCTCTAATACTCCTCCATAATCTACTACATCTAAGCCTTCAAATGAATGGAGTTTTAACCCTTTCTTTTCTACAAACTTTCTTATCTTATTTCCATTTACCAAATTTTCTATATCTCCAAATACAATAACTGTATCTCCAAGACGCGTCATAGCACCACCTATAAAGCCTTGCATATCTGAATCTTCAAAGCTCATTCGCGACTCGTCTATAAATATCTTGTTTGTTCTTCTCTTAAGTTTTATATCTGGTTCAGTTACAAACAAAGTGTCCACGCCTTGATCCATAAGTGCTTTAGCAATGCCAATATCCGATGTAATGCATGAGTTATCATCTAATACAACAGTACTGCAATTAGAATATCCTTGTTCAACATTTACTAAATTATATCCATGTCTTTCTAAATAAAATTTAACTATATTGTCTGTATGTTTAAAATTATGTATGGCATTTTTCCCCACAACGCACACGTTATACGGCACATCTTCAGGATAGTTTTTTCCTATAGGAGTAGTACATGATACAGTGTTAAAAGGAGTCAAGCCTTTCTTTTCTGGTGATGAAAACACCATGTCTCCCACTTTTAAATAATATATATCTACATGAGACGCTATCTCGTCATATGTATTTAAATTAAAACCATTTTCTATAATTTCATAGCCTAACGATTTTATATATTCCTTTTCTACTTTTCTCATCTTAAAATCTACAACTGCATATTTTGTCACAAAATCACCTGGTAAAAGTATACCCTTAAGTGTCATATTTGTCAATGAAATTCACAGCAAAAGACTTCAGCTTAAAATAAAAGCTGAAGTCTTTTAAACTTATTTGCATTTGGCTTGCATATACTTTTTCCGGGTTGACATTCCTCCGCGTATATGTCTTTCTTGAACATTCTTACGCATAAGCTGTGCAACTTTCTTTGCGAGCTCTCTGTCCTCTTCCAAAATATGATTTGTCGTTACAAATTCAACCAACTTGTTGTGAATTGTAGTTTTGGACAGGTGAATGATTTCTGTGAGCTTTCTTACAGTCCCGTTTGTCTCTACATAGCATTTTGCTATGTGCCGCCTAAGTTCCATTTGTTCTTCTAAATACATAATTTCCTCCAATAATTTTATTTTAGGTATATTTAAACCGTATGGTTATTATATCACAAATCATGTATTCTGTAAACAAAAAGAATCAACAAGCTACATTTCAATATGTTTTATTAATTTAAGCATCAATATATTTATGTTGTTTTTTATTAAAGCTGTTTTTTCTGCTTTAAGTAGCTTAGGTATTTTTTTCTTGAATTGTTCTAATAATTCTTCAAATGTATATAGTTTATATATTTTTAATTCATCTTCTAACATATATTCTATCATTGACACAATAGCTTTTTGGTATGTTGATGTATCCATGTTTTTTATTCTTGATTGTATTAAAGGAAGTACTTTTTCAAAAAGAATCTTTTTGGGTTCCATGTTATCTATTCCAGGAATTTTTACACCTTCAATAATCTTTTGTATTTGTTCATCTGTAATATTTAAAATGCTATTAAATACTTTTTCGTTTTCAGTAGGTATTACATAATACTTGTCTCCTATATACCCTTTAAGAACTCTTAATGCGTCAAAGTAACCCATTTGCATACCTGTTCTTACAACACTATTATCACTAAATATGATTCCGCCTAATTCCTTTGATGGAGAAATTGTTATTATATTTAACCCTTTTCTATCTACTTTTTTAGTTATTCCTATAGACTTAGTCCTAATCTCTATAATATCTTTATAACCCTTTTTCTTTAGTAAAGTTATAGGGCAATTATCATAAAAACCGCCATCTAAATAAAATTTGTCATCTTTTAAAATTTTATCTTGTTTAAATACTGGAAGGTATGAACTTGCTAAAACATAAGTAGATACCTCCCCTTCGGGAATATCTTCTTTGAACATATATACTGGTTTTTTATCTGTAAGAGAAACTGTAACCATTCCATAATCCAAATTAGATTTTCTTAGTTTCTCTTCATCTATATACTCATCATATAGCGCTTTTAATTTCTTTGTTTCTATTCCTTTATTTGCCACACTGTCGGTAAAAAATTTAGTCCAATATTTTACTCCGGCTATATCTATTTTTTTACTAACTAGTTTTACAAGTTCTTTTTCGTTTAAATCTATTCCCAATGTAGCTGAAGCATCATACCACTTATTATATAGTTTTTCAAAATCTCCTTGTGCAAGTACCGCAGCATTAAACGAGCCAATTGATGTGCCAACATAGCCACCCACTTCATAACCACATTCAAATATCGCTTTCATAGCGCCCAAATGGTATGCGCCCTTCATTCCTCCGCCTTCTAAAGCAACACCATACATTATTATCACCTATACTCATTCTATTCCAATATTATTAAAATTGCAACATTATTTTAGAAAATATAATTATTTTCCAATAGTCAAAAGAAAGCTAACAATTTGCTAACTTTCTTTTTATTTACTTTACTAAATTGTAAGAAGGCCGCCTTCCGTTTCAAGTAATATCAATACATTTTCCTCTTTACCTGTATTTGCATTTATATATATTAAAAATGTATTGTCCTCTATTTTTCCTTTAAATTCATAAGTTAAAACTTCCGTGTTTGAAGCAGTTGGTATCACAGTAAGACGCGTCTTTTCTAGTTTCATGTCTTTGCTCAGATTTTGTTTTGCTTCATCTTCAGTAAGTGCCGGTATAAGATTGGTTCTTTCTGTGTGATTAAATATATATCCCGTGCACTCTAAAGAACATACTTCTCCTGTATCCATTGCAATTTTTACTTTTATTAGATCTGGATAAAGAAGCACCCCATCTTGTGTTGCGGCATAATTTATTGTTGTCATGTTGTCCGTTGTTTGGTAGTATGTCGGATCAAAATTACTTAATCCTAAGGACTGTAAATATTTATCTCCTATTTCTTTTGCCTGTGCAATGGATATTTTTTGAGTTTCAACATTTCTATCCGACATATATAACACTAGCTTTCCATCTTTTTTAGTTATTTGTATGTCTATTGTATTCTCTGTACCTTTTAGTTTAACCTCAAAATTATATACTTCTAATCTTCCTTTTGTTTCGCCGTTATATATAACTTCCTCTATTTCTGTTTTTGTTGCGTTTTGTACGCACTGTCTTACCTTTTTTGTTGCCGTTTCTACACTAATATTTTCACCAGTTAAAGCCTTTGGTTGTGCTGATTCAATATGATCGGAAAACGCGCCATCATATATTAATCCCTCATAATCTTCTAACGAATCTTTTATTTTTTCAAGGCCACTTAAATTCAAAGTGTTTTTATCTTCATCTAACTTTTTACTTGCAACCTTTTCTACTTCATCCCATTTAAGAGTCCCCTTGGTTAATGAAGAGTATATTTCTCTTAACGTAGCATTTAAGTTATTTGATACTTCATTTATTTTATCTAAATTTTTATAATCTTCATCTGTTAGCTTGTCGCCATTTGCAAGCTTCTTGGTAAGACTTTGTGAATATCCAATAACTTGGCTAAAGAACTTAGATACATTTCCCATAGCTCCTTGATTTACTGGAAGCTCTGCTAAGTTTTCCTTTGCTGTAGTTGCCTCGGTTGTAATTTCAGATAACGTTACAATGTTATACTCATTAGACATTGTAATCCTTACTTTTGCCACCAATGTATCCACATTATTTACACTAGTTATAACCTCGTACATGGCTCTATTATATGAATCTGTGCTTGTTTGTTTTTCTCTACCATATACATTTGCAAAATTCATAGCAATTAATACCACAAGTCCAAAAACTGCAAACATGAAGACTCCTACATATCTTGGATCTTGCTTTTTCTTAAATTCAGATATTTTTTGTTCTAATTTTTCTAACATATCTCACCTCTATTTTGCAAACCTATGCTTTCCTATAGTTATAACTGTAGGTCTTGAAAATATCCATTTACTTTTACTTGTCTTAGGGTTATAAAAGAAAAGACAACCATTTGTTGGGTCTGCACCATTCATAGCTTCTCTTGCGGCTTTATACACTGTTGAGTTTTCATCTATTGACTTATTAAACTGGCCATCTGTAACACAAGAAAATTGCCCCTTTTGGTATATTACACCAGATATTGTATCTGGAAATTCTGAACTTTTAACTCTGTTCATTACAATGGCTCCTACCGCGACCTGTCCTTTGTACGGTTCTCCTCTAGCCTCACCATTAATAAGCCTAGCTAAAAGGTCAATCATATCTCCAGAATTATCCGTAGAACTTTGGTCTGTATTCTTTTTTGTACTTGTTGAGCTTTGGTCTTTGATGGCAGCAAAAACTCCGTTATATATTTCTAAATCTTGATAGTTATATGAAATATATAACAGTAATGTTAAAACAGATATTATACAACATAGTTTCAATAATTTTTTAAATAAATTTTTATACTTTTTCATACAAATATTTTGTACAAAATTGTTTATATTATACTTTTCGTTGTTTGCAATAGAGAATAAATTTTAAAAAATATAATAAAATATATTAGGTGATAAAATGAAAATAAATAAAAAATTAATAATTTATATTGCTATTCCTCTTGTAGTAGGATTTATTGGAAATCTTTTAGGTGGTAGCACTGACATTTATTCTAAAATACTTACTCCATCGTTTGCACCTCCCGGAATTTTATTTCCAATAGTCTGGACCATATTATATATTCTTATGGGAATATCTTCTTATATGGTGTCAAAAGAAAAAGAAAATACCGAAGCACTAACTGTATATTTCATACAACTTGGAGTAAATGCTTTGTGGTCACTATTCTTCTTTAGACTAAATTGGTTCTTGTTCTCTGCTTTATGGATAGTACTACTTCTTAGCCTTGTTATATATATGATATATCTGTTTAGTAAGTTAAACAAAACTGCGGCATATCTGCAAATACCATACATTTTATGGCTTGCTTTTGCTTTGATATTAAATAGTAGTATTTATTTACTTAACCCTTAGAGATAACAATAAAAAGATTTCAAAACTTTTGTCTTGAAATCTTTTATTATTTTAATTGTTTTACTTCTTATTTAGATATTCTTTTATTTTACTGTACACTAGAGCGTGCGTTTTTTGGAAAGTGCCCTCATCTATCATATGATGGATTTCATCTACAGTAGCCCATTTTACTTTTTCAACTTCCTCTTCCTGAATAGTTACACTGTTTATGTCTATGTCTTTTTTTAGATAATACATGTCTACAATTCTTGGTGCTTTAGTCCAAGTATCTACATAGACAAATTCGTTTTCATCTACATCTATTCCCAATTCCTCCAAAACCTCCATTTTTATTCCTTGTCTAGAAGTTTCCCCGGATTTAGGATGGCCTCCTGTACTAGACCATTCATGCCCTTTGGCCTCAGATGTATATTGAAGTAGAAATTCTCCTTTTGAGTTTTGTATAAAGGTTATTACAATTAGTGCAAATCTTCCCTCTGGTAGTTTTTCTCCCTTTTTGTAAGTTTCTCCTGTGGGCATTTTGTTGATATCATAAGCATCTCTAATTTCCATATTATACCTCCATAACAACAGTTCCTACTAATATTACCATAGATTTACTTAATTTTCAATCTCTTCGATTTAATTATATTTCCAGTTGAAATCCCGAGTATTACTCGGGATTTGCAATTAAGTTACGCTGTTGAAATCTGTTAGTTTTTCGGTTGCAATACCATACTTTAACAGTTCTTCTACTGTTATATAGTCTTCTTTGACATTGGTAAAAGTGTCTGCCAAACGCTTCTCAAACTCCTCATTTTGTATGCATTGCTTCATCATGCTTATTAGCTTTTCATCTACAGAATTTATTGTGTCCTTTAGATAGCCAATATCTCTCATTGTTACCAGGTTGCTATATTGGATTCTTGCATTATGAATCAAAAAGATGGCGTTTTCAGAAACAAATCTTCTTTTTCCCAGCGCAAATATAATGGTTGCAGCACTAGCACATGCACCAAGTGCAACTGTATAAATATCTACATTTAAAGACTTTATAAAATCATAGATAGCCAGCGCATAGTATGCTTCTCCGCCAAGTGAGGTTATAAAAATCGTTATACCAGAATAATTATCTTTATTTATCATATAATTATTCAAACCATTCAGTATAGCATTATAATGCTCCTCATCTATTGACCCAGAGAAAACAATTACATGCCGAGGTTTTTTTACAGTCTCTTGCTTCGTTTGCTGTTCATGCATTTGTCTTTTTGGGCAGGCCGCTTGTACTTTTCTACAGCTCATAAGTGATCCTCTTTTCTTATATAATATAGTTAATTATCTATATTACTATAAATAACTATGTGCTTATTATACCACACGAGAGGCTGTAAGTCAAACACGGCAACCTCTAAACTATTCTTCATTTCTAACTTCTATAATATGTACAACTCCATTCTTAAAATAAAACATAACTGAATTGCTTTCCTCTTTATAGACTATTTGCCATATAAGCGTATCCCAAATTCCCATAGTTTCATCTCCGGCTTGTACATAATTATTACCAAAAGCATTTAATACTTGTTCTTTTGAAGAACCTATGGCTACGCCATCCTTCAAGTGAAATTGTTCCTTTGTTGTATTATCTGACATGTCAAATCTTCCATACATGTCTGTAGTAACCATGTTTGTTATTACAGTAACTGTTGCATTTTCTTCTTTTTTTGCCAAATTATCTCCGGTTACAATTTTTAAATATACACCTTCTTTCCACCCTTCTGAAACAGCATATATCATACTAAAAGTTTCATTCTGTGAATTGATTATTCTTTCATAATCATATTCACTATAAATTTTCAAACCAGTCTTAGTTAACTCGCTTAACTTACAAGGCAATGTTATATTTTTGCCGTTAATACTAATTGTCCATAAACTGTTTTTTTCATTAAAATTTAAAATATTATTGCCACTATTTTCTTTATTATTTTGTATATATGGTAATATTGCAAAAATTATTGCAACTGTAATAATTGCTAATATAACAATCAATCCAACTATTGTTTTCTTATTCATAAACTAACTCCCCCCATTTTTTAATTATTATAATCCAAACCTAGGATTTACTAGAGTAACTCCTATATCTCTAACAATACCCTCTTCGGCTATAACAATTAATCTACTTTTACTTCCGACAAAACCAATATTTGCTGTCCCAATATTCAAATTATTTTCATCATCTGCATCGTAAATCACATAATCTCTACCATAATATCTTATTATTTCATTCAAGCTGTCTCCCGGCTTAAAATTGTTTCCAAAAGTTACATAATTATTATTATAATCACTATTATAAATACTTATAATTAAAAGTTGCCTTTCATTAGATGTACCATATTTTTCTAATGTACTTAAACCAAAATCAATATATAGGTCACTATTCGGAATATTATAAATTACACCACTATAATCAACTATGGATTGTTTTTGTATAGTCTTTTGTATACTTTTATAAAGTTCATTTTCTTCTAAAGAAATCCCTATCTCTTTAAGTTCTTTTGGTTCTAAAGGCAACTCGACTAAATTATTATTAATTTTAATGTTCCATTTTCCTGCGTCGTATTTTTCATAATTATTTTCCTTTTTACTAGAATTGTTATTTGATGTGCCACCAGCACCTCCATTTGTTGATTTTTTACTAAAACTACTAAACACGAGAACTCCACCAATTGTTAATATCACCGCAACAATTATAATTAAAGTTATTAACCCTATTCCTTTTTTGTTTTTCATTTGTTTTCCTCCTTCTTAAAAAACAACAAAACCAAGGTAGATTAAAATGTAATCTATCTTGGTTTATTCTTAATTTTGAGCGCAAAAAGCTATGACACTTTTAGTTAGTGTTGTGTGTGTGTGTGTGAACAGCCGCAACGTTTACATGGTTTGTCACAGTTTCCCGCCTCCTAATTTCTTCTATTTTATAATATATTTTCTTTTTTTGCAATAGCTTTATTTTTTATTTTCATCATAGAAAAAATGAGAGCCTAAACTCTCATTTTATATTTGGTGCCGGAAGTGGGACTTGAACCCACACATGGTTGCCCATATCAGATTTTGAGTCTGACGCGTCTGCCAATTCCACCATTCCGACATATTTAATTTGCACGGTTATTATACCATGCAAATTTTTATTTGTAAATAGCTATTTTTAATCTTCTGTCACTTCTTCAAAGTATCTTGCAGATTTTCCGCATTTTGGACATTCAAAATTTCTTTCGTCAAATTCTTCTTTTTCTCTTTTTTCATCAAATATGTAACCACACTTGCTGCATTCATATATTTTCCAACCTGCCATAATTATACCTCCTTTAAATCATATGTTACTGAAACAAGCTCTTTATTTTCATCTTGTAATCTACTTATCTCTAAAGAGATTGCTTCAAAACTCCCATTATCTTTTGCTTTCTTTAGATAACTTGCATCTTGTTTTACTGCTTTTTCTAGATGCTCTACCGTCTTTTCCAATTCCCCTTGTTTTATATAATTTTCTGCTAGCATATATTCTACTTTAGCTTTTAAAGCATCATCCTTTAAAGCTTTTTCTAGATTATATATGCTCTGTTCATAATTTTCTTCTACAAAATATAATCTTCCCAATGCATAGTATGCTTCATATAATTTTGGATTCATACCCACTGCAACATTATATGCTTTTATTGCTTCATCTATTTGGTTATTTCTCCAATAGATAATTGCTAGGTTGTAATAAGTGTTATATGTCCCCTCGCTACTTGCCGCAAGTTCTTCATATATGCTTAAAGCCTCTTTATCCCTACCTATCTCAGAATAAATAATTCCCATCATTTCTTTTGCATAAACATAGTCTGGAGCTATTTTTAAAGCATGCGACAACATAACTAAAGCTGTGTCTTTTTTATTTTCTCTATCTAATATTTGAGCAAGCTCTAAATATATTTCTTTGTTATCTCTATCTAGTTCAACAACCTTAAACAGCATATCTCTAGCGCCTGCTAAATCTCCTAGTCTTTCTAACGATTTTCCTCTTAAATAATAAAATTTAACATTCTTTTTATCGTTTTTTATTGCACCATTTAATAAGCCTGCCGCAAATTCATACTTCCTTAAAGCATATGCTACTTGTGCTATGACATATAATATTTTAAGTCTTATAGATACGTCTGCACTATTTAATAGAACTACTACCATAGGAACCAAATATGCAAATATTAATACAAACGCTTGAAGTATAGAATTGATTTGTATATTCGCTAACATACAAATTATAAATAGCAACTCAAATACAACTGCAAATATTAGTATTATATATAAATATTTTTCTTTTTGTTTTATTGTTCTTATAACTACATTTAATATAAAGAACAAAAAGGTAATTATTACTACTACATTTAACAACCACATATATATCACCTACACATGTCTATTATATACTAGTTGTCCATTTTTTTCAACTAATATGTCAAATTAGGGTGTATAATATTGAATCTATATTTTGCGTGTAGTATAATAATTATGTTTATAGAGGTGACGGTTTTGAATAAAAATGATTTTGAAGAATTTAAAAATATATCTAAAATACACATGATTGGTATTGGCGGTATAAGCATGAGCGGGATTGCAGTTATGCTTAAAAAATCCGGTTTTGAAGTTACAGGATCAGATAGTATGGGATCAGATATGGTAAAAATGTTAGAAAGTGAAGCTATACCTGTGTTTATTGGTTCTAATCCTGAACTTGTGCATGATGCAGATATTGTTGTATATACGGCCGCAATCAACAAAGCAACAGATAAAGAATATTTGGAAGCTGTAAGGCTTAATAAACCTGTATACGAAAGAGCTCCTTTTTTAGGAAAGCTTTTAAAAATATATCAAAAACCTATTTGTATTGCAGGTATGCATGGAAAAACTACTACTACATCAATGGTAGCTTCAGCACTTAAAACAGCAGGCGTAAACCCTACTGTTCTTGTGGGTTCTAGACTTAAAGAACTAGATAATCTAAATTATACAATTGGAGAGAATAAATATTTTGTTCTCGAGTCTTGTGAATATGTAGATAGTTTTTTAAACTTTCCTGGTGATACTTCAGTAATACTTAATATTGAAGAAGATCATCTAGACTATTTTAAAGATTTGGAAGATATAAAAGACTCATTTATACAGTTTATTAGTATTGTACACGAAAATGGAAATCTTGTAATAAACGCAGATAATAAAAATGTGTTGGACGTAATTAGTAGAGCTAAAAACATTATAGAAGACCACAAGCTTAATGTATATTCCTACTCTACTTCAGATAACAACTGTGATATATATGCAAGGCAAATAACTCTTGCAGAAAACAAATGTTATGAATTTGATGTATGTTTTAAAGATAAAGTTGTTTGCCATATAACTTTAAATGCTCCTGGTTTTCACAACGTTTCTAATGCCTTAGCTACAATTGCTGTTGCAATAGCTAATAGTTTAGATTTAACAAGTATAAAAGAAGGCCTTGAAGAATTTACTGGCGCTAGTAGAAGATTTGAATACAAAAAAACTATTGGTGAAAATGTTAAAGTTTATGATGACTATGCTCATCACCCAACTGAAATTATGACTACTCTATCTACTGCAAAAGAAAAGGCAGAAGGCAAAATAATTGCAGTATTTGAGCCACATACATATAGTAGAACTATTACTCTTTTTGATAAATTTGCACAGGCTTTTTATGATGCAGATATTGTACTTCTTGCAGACATATATGCTGCAAGAGAAAAAGATGAAGGCGTTGTCTCATCAGATATGCTAGCTGAAGCTCTAGTTAAAAATGGTGTTGATGCTAAAAACCTTCATACCTTAGAAGAAATTGCAAAACATATCCATAATATTATTAAGCCAAACGACATAGTCCTTACAATTGGAGCAGGTACAATAACAAAGTTAAGCGATTTGCTATAACAATACAGACGACGGGTTATACACCCGTCGTTATATTTTTATAAATTATTCGTCAATAGATAATCTTGTAAAGAAAGTTGTTGCCCAAAGACCTGCAAGACCTACTAAGCCATATACTATTCTTGAAAGCATTGTCATATTACCAAATAACCAAGCTACTAGGTCAAATCCAAACAATGCAATAAGGCCCCAGTTTATAGCACCAATTATAACAAGCACAAGTACTATTGTATTTAATACTTTCATCTTAATACCTCCTTAAAAAAATTATTTGTTCAAACATATTGTGTGTAGTGTATAAAAAAATATTCAAAATTTTAACATATTTTTTTAAAATACATAAAATACACTATATACGGAGGTAGATAGTTATGTTTAAAGGCGCATATACCGCTCTTATTACACCTTTCAAGGATGGAAAAATAAATTATAATAAACTAGGCGAGCTTATTGAATTTCAAATAGAAAATAACATTGACGGAATTGTTATTGTAGGCACTACAGGTGAAAGTGCAACCCTTACAGATAAAGAAAAGAAAAAGATTATAAAATATACTGTAGAAACTGTAAATGGCAGAGTCCCTGTAATTGCTGGCACTGGAAGTAATGATACAAGACACACTATAGAGCTTTCAAAATATGCCGAAAGAGTCGGCGCAGACGGTATACTTGTCGTTACTCCTTATTACAATAAAACTTCTCAAAAAGGACTTATACAGCACTACACAGCAGTTGCTAACAGTGTAACATGTCCTTTAATTATATATAACGTTCCATCTAGAACGGGTATAAATATTTTACCAGAGACCGTAGAAAAACTCGCTAGCATAGAAAATATTGTTGGAATCAAGGAAGCCTCTAATAATTTTTCACAAATTCTAGAATTAATGTCTAAAGTCCCTAGAGATTTTTCAGTAATTTCTGGAAATGATGATAGCATAGTTCCACTTCTATCTCTAGGCGGAGCTGGGGTAATATCTGTACTTTCTAACATTTATCCTAAGGCAGTACATAATGTGTGCAAATCATATTTTGATGGTGACACAAAATATGCAAAAGATTTACAATTAAAATATGCCGCACTTATAAAATTATTATTTAAAGAAGTAAATCCGATGCCTGTAAAAGATGCTATGAACATTTTAGGTTTTGACATAGGTACGCCTCGTCTCCCACTAACAACAGTTTCAGAAGAAACCCATGAATTATTAAAATCCGAGCTATTAAAATAATCTGTTTAGTAATGTACTCTATTTTTAGAGTACATTACTAAATTTTAATTCTTCTGCCTCTATCACATGATTTATTAAGCTTTTAAGTAATGTATATTCATTTACTAGTTCTTCTTTATCTTGATATGCAGCATATACTCTCATGCTATATATGTGTTCACTAATTTGTTCAATGTCATTATGCTCTCCAAAAACATCCCATCCCGATTTCACACTATCCCACGTATTTTCCAATTCATTTATTCCATCTAAAGCAGCTTTATAGTCATCTCTTTTTACACTAATATCTATCTCATTTATATCTGTCAAAATATACTTGCTAGTTTGTTTTAAAAAACTTGCTTGCCAAAAATTTAGAAGAAAAATTATAAGTAATGCAACACATAAAATTATATATTGCTTCATTTTTTCTCCTCCTTTTTCTGATATACAAATTTACCTTGTTCATCTATTGTTCCTACTAATATTTCTTTAAGCTCTACCTTTTGCTTTTTCATTTGTTTTTGTATGTCTTCATGTGTTAGCTCAAGTATTTTTAAGTTGTTTTCAAGATATTCTCCATCACTAATTACATTAAGAGGCATTTGACCCACAGCATCACTTATTTTTACTGCATTTAACGTACCATTTGTTTCTAGTAATGCATATGCGGTGTCTTGCACTTTATATATTCCGGCACCTCTTAATTGCGACATTACTTCTTCTATTGTTAATTGTTGTTTTTTCAGTTCAACCTCAAGTATTTTACCTTTAAATATAATAAGGCTCGGACTTCCACAAACGGCTCCTTCGACTTTATTGCTAGATTGTATAAGCAGTGTAAATATTCCATATACAACTAAAAGAACAATTATAGGGATTATACCTGAAAAAATTTGTGTATCTTTAGATTGCATCGGAGCAGATGCCAAATCTGAAATCATTACTATTATTGCAAGTTCGAATGGCTGAACTTTAGAAAGCTCTCTTTTTCCCATAAGTCTTATTACTATAAAAACGACCGCAAAAAGTATTAATGCTCTAAAAAAAATTACTAACATTTTTAACCTCCATATATGTATTTTTTGCATATTTAATTTAAATATACAAATAATACAAAAAAGGAGAACAATATGGAACAAACAAAAAGTATAAATTTACTTAGAATTAAACAATTAACTATTAGATACATATCTTCTATTGCTGTTTTAGGCACAACCGCTCTCTTTGCACCAAATTTTAATTTTGAATCTTTTCCAACATTACTTCTTGCAGCCTTTACAATTGTAATATTAGACTATTTAGTAGCAACCGTAACAGGTATTCATGATAGTCCAACAGGTCGCGGAGTCGTTGGGTTTGTAGCTGCAACAGTTATTATATACATGACACAATTTATTGTTTCTGGCTTCTACATTTCTGTTTTAAGCAGTATACTTGCAGCTTTAATTTATGGAGTAATAGACTACTTTATACCTAATGAAGATTAAAAGTTTGAGCTGTCGCAAAATTTGTAACAGCTTGATATCTTTGTTTATAACAAATTAAAGGAAGTATATAACTATACTTCCTTATACATTTTTTTCTTCATATTCGTCGTATATCTCGCCTACAATTTCTTCTACAATGTCTTCTAGCGTTACAAGGCCTACTACTTTATGATGTTCATCGTGAACTATAACCAATCCTTGTTGCTCACGTTGCATATATTTAAAAACATCATCTATTATATCATTTTCGTTAACATGAAAAGGCGTTCTTAATATATCCTTTAATGCAATTGTTTTTTTGTTCGCATGCGATACTAGCAAATCTTTTATATTAAGTATTCCTATTATATTATCCAAAGACTCATAATATACTGGTATTCTAGAGCGTTTACTTATTTTTATAGTCTCTAATATTTCTTTAGTGCTACTATCTACACTAAGCGCAACAATGTCCTCTTTTTTAATCATTATCTCTCTTATCTTTTTGTCGTTAAAGGAAAAAACATTATATATATAATTTTTTTCGTCATTTTCTATTGCACCTGATTTGTAACCTTCAAATATCATAAGCTTTATATCCTCTTCCGTCACCTTCTCTTTTGAATCCGGTTTTATATTAAATATCTTACAAAGAAGTGATGTAGTCTTTGTAAGTATCCATACAAATGGTGAAAAGATTTTTGACATGACATTTAACGTTCCTGCCATAAGATATGTTATCCTCTCTGGATGATATATAGCTATATTTTTAGGAAATAATTCTCCAAACACCAAATTAAAGTATGAAAGTATTACAGTAATTAACACTACAACTATAGATCTTATAACTTCAACATCTATATTTAGAAACATTAGCTTGCTTACTACTAAATCTGCATAAGTATCTGCTGCAAATGCACTAGCAAAAAAACCTGCAAATGTTATTCCTATCTGTATTGTCGCAAGTACTGTTCCGGAATTTTCTAATATTTTTTCAGCTCTTATAGCCTTCTTGTCACCTTTTTTTGCATGAAGTGCCACCTTACTCTTATTAACAGAAAGATAAGCGACTTCTGCCATAGCAAGTATGGCATTTACTAGAGTTAGAAGAATTAAAATTATTATCTCCATTTTTATTCTTCCACCTTTTCTCTGTTTTTTATCTTGTTCATTTCAGCTCTTAACCCTTCTAGTCTAATCTTTATTTCGAATAATTCTTCCTCTGTTAAGTTCTGTTTAACATCAAATTTAACAGATTTTGAAACGCCATCCATATCTTGTTTTAAATATGTAAGCATCTCATATATATCTAATCTTAGGTTTGTAGCACGCAAATTATAACTTGCTTTTTCAAATTTCTCATCACCAAGATAATATTTTTCATGCCTTTCTGGTATAACTGTATCTATTCCAAACCTACTTTTTATAACCTGTGCTAGAACTTGTTGCCCTTCATATTCTCCATGTACTAGAAAAACTCTTTTTGGCTTTTTAGTAATTCCATCTACAAAATCTAAAAGTCCCTTTTGGTCTGCATGACCAGAGAATGCGTCTAATTTTCTTATTTCAGCATGCACTCCAATTTCTTCGCCAAATATTTTCACTGACTTCTCACCAGATAAAATTCTTCTACCAAGTGTTCCTTCTGCTTGATAACCAACAAATAGTATTGTTGATTCTGGTCTCCACAAGTTGTGTTTTAAATGGTGTTTTATTCTTCCTGCTTCACACATTCCACTTGCAGATATTATAATCTTAGGGGTAGGGTCTTCGTTGATTGCTTTTGATTCCTCTGCAGATGCTGTAAATCTTAAGTTTCTAAATCCTATTGGATTATCTCCTGTTAAAAGATAACTTAATGCCTCTTCATTGTAACAATCAAAATTATCCTCAAATATTTCTGTTGCATTTTTTGCTAGAGGACTATCTACAACTACTGGTACATTTGCGAGCTCCTCAATATATTTTCCATTATCTAAATCTTTAGATACATACTGATTAAGCTCAAATAATATTTCTTGTGTTCTACCAACTGCAAATGATGGTATTACAACATTACCTCCACGTTTTATTGTGTTTAGAATTATTTCTATAAACTCTTTTGACTGATCTTCAATAGAACCATGAAGCCTGTCACCATATGTTGATTCAAGCACTAAGTAATCCGCTTCTTCTACTTGCTCTGGACTGCGTATTATTGGATTTTCTTCATTTCCAAGATCGCCAGAAAATACAATTTTTTCTGTTTTATCTCCCTCTTTAATCCAAATTTCCACTATGGCTGAACCTAACATATGACCAGCATCAATAAACTTAAAAGATACATTTTCATCTATTACTTTTATTTTTCCATAATCTACAGGTTCAAATATATTACAACTGTCCAAGCCATCTTTTGCGGTATACATTGGTGGCTCTGGTTTTTTGCCCGCTCTCATTCTTTTTCTGTTTACCCATTCAATTTCTTTTTCTTGAATGTGCCCACTGTCTGGTAGCATTACCGTACACAAATCACGAGTTGCAGGTGTTGCATATACTGGATTTTTATACCCATTTACAAACAGTTTTGGTATTCTTCCACTATGGTCAATATGTGCATGCGAAAGTATTACAAAATCTATATCATTTATGTCAAAAGGAAAAGGTTCGTAGTTTAGTATCTGTTCTGTAAGAGTTCCTTGGTATAACCCACAGTCTACTAAAAATTTCTTCCCTGCCGCTTCTATCATATGGCAAGAACCAGTTACACCTCTTGCTGCTCCAAAAAATGTTATTTTCATTAGTTTCCTCCTTACGTTAATATTTTATTTAAGTAATATTTATTCTTCTGTATTTGAATTTATGCTAGGTCCCATTTTAAGTTCTTCCCATTCTTCCTTGGAAATTAATACTTGACGTGGTTTAGAACCCTCATAACCTGAAACTATTCCTCTTGCCTCCATTTGATCTACAATTCTTCCTGCTCTTGAATAACCTATTTTAAATCTTCTTTGTAGCATTGATGCTGAAGCCTGCCCCATGTCTACTACAAGTTCTATTGCCGCATCAAGCAATGCGTCTGCATCATCTTCCATTCCCTCTTCATCATCCATGCCTTTATTTACTTTACCTTGTTTTTCAATATGCTCTATTATATCTTCATTGTATTTTGCTTCAGAACTTCCTTTTATAAACGTCACAATATTTTCAACTTCTGATTCAGAGACAAACGCGCCTTGCATTCTTTGTGGCTTCATCTCTCCAGTTGGGAAGTATAACATGTCCCCTTTACCAAGTAATGTTTCTGCGCCAGACTGATCTAAAATAGTTCTAGAGTCAATTTGTGATGATACTGTAAATGCTATTCTTGATGGTATGTTTGCTTTAATTACACCAGTAATTACATCTACAGATGGTCTTTGTGTAGCAATTACCAGGTGCATTCCAGCCGCTCTTGCCTTTTGAGCTATTCTACATATACTTGTTTCAACATCGTTTGCAGCAACCATCATAAGATCTGCAAGCTCATCTATTACTATAACAATCTGTGGTAGACGTTTGCCTTGAGCATCGCGTTCCATTACCTTGTTATATCCTTTTATATCTTTTACTCCGCATTCTGCAAATTTTGCATATCTAGATTCCATTTCATTTACTGCCCAGTCAAGAGCACCTGCTGCTTTTTTAGGATCAGTTACAACCGGAATTAAAAGATGCGGTATTCCGTTATATCCAGAAAGTTCAACCATTTTAGGATCTATTAATATTAATTTAACCTCACTAGGTTTTGCTTTATATAGTATGGAAGTAAGAATAGCATTTATGCATACACTCTTACCAGAACCTGTTGCGCCCGCAACTAAAACGTGTGGCATTTTAGCAATATCTCCAATTGTTACATCGCCAGATGTATCTTTTCCAAGCGCAAAAGCAAGTTTTGACTCTGCTTTTTTAAATTTTTCAGATACTATTACATCTTTAATATATACTGCCTCTTTAGTATCATTTGGAACTTCAATTCCCACTGTGCCTTTACCAGGTATTGGCGCTTCAATTCTTATGCTTTTTGCAGCTAAATTAAGAGCTATATCATCGGCAAGGTTAACTATTTTACTTACTTTTACACCTACCGCTGGAGTTAGTTCATAACGAATAACTGTTGGGCCACGAGTTATATTTGTAACCTTTGCTTCTACTCCAAAACTTAATAGTGTTTTTTCTAATTTATCTGCAATTGAATCTAATTGCTTTTTAGTAGCACCTTTTCCTTGTGGTGCTGGTTCTTGCAATAGGCTTACTGGTGGGAAGTTATAATCTTCATTATCTTCTTCATGCTGTGAGTGATCAAGTTGAAGTACTTGTTTTACATTTTTCTCTTCATCTACGTCTTTTTGCTTCTTAAAGAACTCATCTTGAAGATCTTTTAACTTTTCCTTACGTTCTTTTGTCTCTTGATCACTTGCTAAATCTACTCTTATTTGACCATCGTCGTCTTTAATGTTTTCATATTTTCTTTCAATATTTTTAGCTCTTTGTTCATCTTGTTTATGGATTTTTTCAATCTCTTTTTCTCTTTTTATTTTTTCTCTTTCTTTTATTTTTAATTCACGCTTTTTAATTTTTTCTTCGTCAGTACTAAATACTGTCACAAAAACATTTGCAAAAAACTCTACGATACTAACTATTACGTTATATATGATTGCAAAGAAATCTCTTAATCCAAGATTTATAAAATAAAGTGTAAAGAACAATGTAATTGTTATAAGGATTATCTTAGATAATATATCTCCTGCAAGATAAGTAATATTTGCGATAATACCCCCAAGTATTCCGGATATATTTTCTCCCATTATTGCTCCGTTATATGTTGCATCTACAAATTCTCCTGGGTTTGTCCACAAATCATAACGTGCAAAGTCAAAAACATATACACATGCCGCTACAAGCACAGTTACAAAAATACCTTTAAGTAACTCTGTAAGTATTTTTATCTTTTTACTAGATAAAATTGCTGCACCGCCTACATAGAAACATATTATTGGCAGTAGCATCCTTATTTCACCTAAAAGTCCTGTAAATACATTATTTATGCCTGTAGATAATACACCAATATTATCGAATTTAAATACGACAATGAGGGCTAACCCTAAAACAACTGTTAGTCCCCCCATAAATTCTGCTACAAATGTATTATTGGTATTGCCACTTGTAGTGCCTTTTCTTTTTTTATTTTTACTTCCTTTTCTTCTTCCCATTGTATATAACCTCTTTCAAAAAAGGCCGTAAGTCACGATTAGCAAATATATACACTAATACCTACTTACAGCCAAACATCCTTATTTAAGTTCTTTTCTGTTGTCATGAACAACATTTAAAGCTTCTTTTAATATTTCTTCTAATCTTTCAAGTAAAGCATCAGCATACTCACGAGTACCTGTAGTTATCTCACGAGCAACTTTATCTGCAGATTCAATTATCTCCTCTTTTTGTGCTAAAGCTTGTCTTGTTATTTCATGATCATCTACTAAAGAAATTATTTTTGTTTCAGTTTCTTTTACTATTTGATCAGCTTCTTTTTGCGCATCCATTATAATTCTTTGTCTTTCTTCTTTAACCCATTTTGCTTGTTTTAATTCGTCAGGCAATTTCATTCGAATTTCTTCTAGCACTTCACTTATTTCTTCCTTATCTACCATTACTTTTGAAGATAAAGGTACTTTTGTACCAGATTCAATTAATTCTTCTAAATTTTCTAATAGTGTAAATATCTCCATACTTATTCCTCCAACTTATACAATCTAATAATTACTCTTCCGTATGTTCTTTCATCTTTAAGGTTTAGCCCGGGTATATTTTCTTTTATCTCTTTTCTTTTGTCGCTCTCAAGTACAATTATTCCGTCTTTATCTAAAATATTATACTCTACTATTAACTTTAATACTTTTTCTTCATAATCACATGAATAAGGTGGGTCTAAAAATATAATATCAAACTTCTGTCCTTCCTCATGAATTTGTTTCAAACATTTTGCATAATCTTTCCCCGTTATTTTAACACAATTATCTGTTCCTGTCAATCTAACATTACCAATTATAACCTTTAATGCTTGCTTATTTATATCATTCGTCCAAGCAAAAGAGGCCCCTCTTGAAATTGCTTCTAAAGCCAAATTTCCTGTACCGCTAAATAAATCCAGCACACGAGCGTTTTCCATATATGGCATAAGTATTGAAAACAGTGGTTCTTTTATTCTATCTAGTGTGGGTCTTGTAGATTCCACGTTAAATTCATTCAGTTTTCTGCCTCTAAATTTCCCTGCTATTATTCTCATAAATTCCCTTTCAAATACACATGTATTATACTACTAAATAAATGAAAAATAAAGAGAATGTTTACAAAATATATGGCTAATCTCAAATTTGTGTCGAAGTGTGTCGTACGATTTTTCTTGACTTTTAACATTTGGCATGTTATTTTGTATATACCACATGGTTCTATGTGAATTTATTCAAAATAATCTAGATTTTTTATTTCTATTTAGATATTTTTTCATATTTATCTAAATTCCCCAAAATATAATTTATTTAGTAGCAAATTAGTTATTTGGTACCTTAGCTATTGCTATCATTCAAGGAGGATATCATGACAAATAACACGTTATTAAGTCCTAAAATAGATGTCGTATTTCACGCTCTGTTTAGAAGGGCAAACAACTCACTACTAGAGGCAATGTTATCTTGTATTCTAGGTCAGAAGGTAAAAATAAAATCAAATTTAGATAGACATTTAGATATTGCAACCGCTGATGAAAAATTAGGAGTAATGGATTTAAGGGTTGAATTTGAAGATGGAACTAATTGTAATGTAGAAATTCAGCTAAAACAACATGCTTACGAAAATGAAAGATTTCTATACTATCTTTCCGACACATATGCCAGACAATTATCTCGTGGAAACAAATATGAGACAATAAATAAAACAATAAGCATAGTCATAATAGATTATGAAACTGAAATATTAAAAGGTTTAGAAGATTTAAACATACGCTGGCAAATGAGAGATAATGTAACAGGAAATAGATTATTGACAGACAAATTCGAACTTGTTATAATAGAAATACCAAAAGCAAAGAGAATATATTCAAGAAAAAACGATGACGAAACCAGTCAATGGATTATGTTTTTGGATAATCCAAATAGCAAGGAGGTCGCTAAAATCATGGATAATAATAAAGAAATTAAAAAAGCGGCAGAAGAATTAAAACAAGTAAGCGGAGACTATGAGTTAAGAAGGATTGCAGAATTAAGAGAAAAAGCGATAAGAGATGAACAAGCCGCACTAGATTTTGCTATACAGCAAGGACTAAAGCAAGGTGTTGAGCAAGGCATTGAACAAGGCATCGAACAAGGCATCGAACAGGGTATTAAGAAAACTGCAAAAGAATTGTTAGCACTAAATGTGGATTTAGATATTATAATTAAAGCTACTGGTCTATCTAAAGAAGAACTTTTAACCTTAAAAGGAACTATTAACGGAGATTAAAAATCTCCGTTTTATATTTTATTATGCAAACAGCCATCTTCTTTTTATTACTACTCCACATGCGATTCTGGCACCAGAATTACCTGCTGGTTGAGTAAGCATATCATCTGTCATTCTATGTATTATAACAGCCTTTCCAATTATATCGTCTGGTTTAAATCTGTTTGTATAATACAACATAAATGCATATCCATTATTAGAATATATCATTGGAAGGTCTCCTGTGTGATTAGGATGCATATTATTCTTCATATCAAAATGCGAACCAGCTGTTTCAAATTTTTTGTTTTCTTCACAAACTCCTTTTTCGTGTATATGGAATCCAAAAAAATTATTTAAATTCCCCGTTGGAAGTCCTAATACTTCTAATTTGATTATACTACCAGTAGCCCACGGGAAAAATTCAATCGTTCCTTTTAATTTCGGATTATCCTTATCTCCTTTTAAATATGCAATAGCATAAGGATTACTATTTGCTAGTTTTAAAGCATTCATTGTCATAAAAACCACCCTAATACATTTTATGATTAAAAAAACGTATTATGATGGCTATAATTTATTTAAGTCCTAAATGTTCTTTTATTGAAGATATTCCGAAAGAATCTGTCTGCTGTGCACAAATAAATATTGTGTAATCTATATCATATTTTTCAACATAATCTGCTATACTCATTCCTGTTATATTGTGTCTGTAGTCTATTGACACCATTGTTTTAAATTTACATACAGATAGAGCTTCTAATATATTTGTATACGATGAACCAACATATAAAATGTTAGGAGCATTATCGTTATTTGTTGTAACAACGGTCTCTGCACAGTCATCTCCCATATAGGCTGACGCATAGGTGTTGTCATTGCCAAATATAGGAATTGTTGTAAGAACACCATTTTCCATTCTATCATATTCTAAATTTGCTTTTCTATATGTTAGCGTTAGTTCTTCTTCGCCAGCATTAACACTTTGTCCTATTTTTCTATTATATGAGCCGTTTATAACCCTCTCTCCTATTTCAAACTCATCTTCCAAACTACCAAGTTCTATATGATATCCATCATTATTTACTCTTTGTACAATATTTTTGAATATTTCATATGCTCCTCGTATATTCATATGATGGTCTGTTGTGTAGTATGGTTTTTGTACATTACCTTTTAATATCTCATAAGCATCTATTACCTCTACTTGACTAGATACATTTTCTTTTACTATACCTACATGCTTTAAATATGCTTCTGTGCCTTTTATATATGTATCTGGTAAATATTGATCCATTAACACGTCTTTTCTTGGAATAGAAATAAATATAAACTCTGAGCCGGCTTGCTCCACTTCTTTTGCAACATCATTCATTTGTTTTTTTATAACATTGGCTAATTTTTTTGTATAACTTTCTTCATTTTCAATTATTAGTGGAGATAAAAATAACTGGTTTTCCTTTCCCTTTATAACATCACCGACATGTCTTTGAAGATTAAATAAATAATACCACTTTATTAAATCTTCTCTAAAAGCTAATTGATCCGCAAAAGCGTTTGTATATTCCGTGTAGAAGTTATCCTTAAGAATATTTTCTATGGTGATGTTAGGAAATGTTGTAAGCATTCTTCCCTCTTTTTTGCTTAATGTTTTGTTATTTGTAATGGTAAGTATTCCCATAATAGAAATAATAAGTATAACTGCTATACAGAAACATATTTGTATTATTTTTTCTTTATTCATATGTCTCACCTCTAAAACCTAAAGTATATAAATGGATTGTACGTAGCTTGAGACAAGAAAATAATTCCAAGTACAAATACTCCAATTACAAACATATAGTACAATGCTTTTACTATTAGATTTTCTTTAAATTTAATTTGTAACAATTCTTTTATTTTAGGAAATACTGGCATAGAAAGCACTAAGCCTAAACCAAGATACACGCCATAGCTTTCTAAATAGATACCTAGTTGTTGCAAGGTGGTTGTTGTCATGTGTGGTATAAACAATGCTTTAAGCATACGTATACATTCTGTCATGCCTTCTGCTCTAAACAACACCCAGCCTATTAGTATTACAAATAAAGTATATATATGGTCTATCCATTTTGGAAGTTTGTCTAATACATTCTTTAATACAAATTTTTCTAATACTAAAAATACAAAGTAATATAACCCCCATAGAAGAAAATTTATAGCTGCACCATGCCAAATTCCTGTCAAGCTCCATACTATAAATAAGTTTAATATTTGCCTTTTTATACCTAATCTATTTCCTCCAAGCGGTATATACACATAATCTCTAAACCATGTGGATAAAGATATATGCCATCTTCTCCAAAATTCTGTAACAGATTTTGAAATGTATGGATAATTAAAGTTTTCTTCGAAATTAAAGCCAAATATTTTCCCTAGACCTATTGCCATATCTGAATATGCAGAAAAATCAAAATAAATTTGCAGTGCATAAGCTACCGCCCCAAGCCAAGCTAGTGGCGTTGCAAGATCCGATGTACTAAATATAACGTCTGCAAGTTTTCCTGTATTGTTTGCTATAATCAACTTTTTTGCCAGTCCAAATATAAAACGTTCTAATCCTAAAGCAAAACCGGCTATTGTAATAGTTCTTTTTGTTATTTCTTCTGCTACTGTTTTGTATCTTACTATTGGTCCCGCTACTAGTTGCGGAAACATGCTAACATAAAGTAAAACATTAAAAGGATTATGCTCGCCTCTAACCTCTCTCCTATACACATCTATAACATAACTCATTGCTTGGAATGTGTAAAAAGATATTCCTATTGGCAAAACTATCTCTGGCACTGGAATATTCAAAGATACAAGTCTATTTATAACACTTACCGTAAATCCCATATATTTAAAATAGAATAAAGTTCCAACATTTAAAATAACTGTTATAAACAATATGAGCCTTCTTAGCTTATTGCTTTTATACTTATCTACAAGCATTGCTGCAATATAGTCTATCATAACAACAGTAATCATCATTATCAAAAGTTTTGGTCCGCCAAAGCCATAAAATATTAAGCTAAATGCAAGCAAAATATAATTCCTGTATTTATCTTTTGCAAGAAAGTATAAACCTAACAAAAGCGGCAAAAAACCAAACAAAAAAATTGCGCTACTAAATACCATTTTTATCTCCCTATTTAACGGTTATAGTTTAGCACAATTTGTCGCATTTTGCAATGTTATAGTCGCCTTAAGAAGCAAACAAAAGAAAGAATGATACCACTTCTGTGAATCATTCTTTCTTGCTTTATAGACTGTGCGAAAGTATTAACTTTCTTTTACGAGGCCCTAACGTTATTCGTAAACAAGCTGCTAGCTTAGCTTGAATATATAGTTAGCGTTTTGCGGTCTTCCCCGCTGGTAAAATAAATTTTTACCATTGCTACATAGCACCCACTTGATATAAAAGGTTGACAACCGATCTTTCTTTTAAATCATGTCAGTACTAGAGGTATTGATTTATATCAAAGCAATTTGTGTTTTACAAGGCACGTTCACACGTTCAGGTGGCTATGAAACCATCATAATAATATGTTAAACCCGCTAGTGATTAGCTTATTCGTACCCCACAAAATTGCCCTAATACCGTTACCATAGCACATAATCAGTGCACATTATAATATTTGACGCGGGATTTATTATAGCACGCCTCATTTTAAAAGTCAACAAAAATATTTCTTTTTTATACATAAAAACGAGCGTTACCAATCACTATATATTAATTAGATTATAGCAAAAGCGGCTGTAATAACAGCCGCTTTTGTTTTTAATCCAAGTTCATCAGAATGTCTTTCGCTGATTTTCTTTTGCTATCATCGCTAATGCGATTAGTCATATAGAATAACGCTCCCAAGGCATCTTCTTTTTCGTACGCACATTTTGTCCTGATGAGAGCCACCATAAATTTTCTTATAGTTTCCTCTGTTGCAGGAATAAGAGTAAATTCATAATCATTTTCCGAATTGATATAAAAGTCTTCAGTTACGAATCCATCGACATTAAAATCTATGTCGTCCATAGCCTCTGCTACTATATCATGATAAATGATGCTACACTTGCAACCACGCAAATCAGCCGGAACAGGTAAATTTGCTTTTACCACCCATCCCATACTAGTTACAGTCGCTGCTACATTAACAAGTCCTCTACTCCGAAGTGTTGCAATAATATTCTTTTTCATCCTTTAACATTCCTCCAAATATTTATTTTTAGGTTTTTGCCTAGAACAAATAAATTATACCATATTTATGTTAATCCGTCAATCCAGATCTATAGCCATTTGTTTCTTTCTATACATAAAGAAAAGAGTGTTGCCAATCACAGACATAACACTCTTTTTCCCGCTTTATAGACTATTAGACAGGACTGGGAATCCACTTCATCTACGAGGAGCTTAACTAAAACTCTGCCGGCAGAATATCAGTTTTGTTAAGGCTTTGCAGTCTCCCCCGCTGGCGCTAATCATTTACCCACACTTTCGCGCCATTATTTTCGATAGCGATGCCTTTTCGGATACATTCACATATCTAAATATTTATATCAAAGCTATGTTTTTACTAATGCGCTGATCAAGCGTTCAATTTGAAGTTTCAATGCTCAAGTAATTATTTTTCGCTCGCCACTACTAAATAACCGCCCACTGAAGGACTATTTTGAGCAACATGCATCAATCGATTCAAAACATAACTCTAACATACAACCTGACACATAATTAGTATCAATCATGTATATATTACGTTAATAGTTATACCATACAACCAGCTAAATGTCAATGTTTCCTCCAAAACGTTACATTTTTATTACAAAAACAACAAAAAGAAGTCCAGGGCATCCTGAAACCTCCTTTTTACTTATATTATTTGCTTTCAGCTGGTTTAGCTGCTTTACCTACTCTACTTCTTAAGTAGTATAATTTAGCACGTCTAACCTTAGAACTTCTTACAACTTCAATCTTATCTATTGTTTTAGAGTGAACTGGGAAAGTTCTTTCAACACCTACACCATAAGATATTTTTCTTACTGTAAATGTTTCATTTGAACCAGCATTTTGACGTTTTATAACAAAACCTTCAAATACTTGTATTCTTTCTCTGTTTCCTTCTTTAATTTTAACGTGAACTTTTACTTGATCACCAATTTTGAAGTTTGCAATATCTTCTTTTATTTGTTCTTGTTCTATTGCTTTAATTATATCCATTTTAGTTTCCCTCCTTTTTAGTTATGATTTCATTAATTTTGTTTATGTCTAATTTGTTCTCATTTATGTATCTTTTAAATAGGTCTGGGCGTTTATTTAATGTTTGGTAAAGTTTTTCTTCATGTCTGTACTCAGCTATCTTTCCATGATTACCCGACAATAGTATGCCAGGAACTTTTAGCCCCTTGTATTCTTCCGGTTTGGTATATTGCGGTTCTTCTAAAAGAAGCTCTTCAAAACTCTCGTTTTGTGTTGAACCCTCTTTAATAACACCAGGTATTAAACGTGTGATACTGTCCAATACCACAAGTGCTGGCAGTTCACCGCCTGTTAAAACATAGTCTCCAATAGACAATTCATTTATATTGTACAGTGAAAATATTCTTTCATCTATGCCCTCATAATGTCCTGCTATAAGTACAATATGTTCATGTTTTAGGTAGCCTTTAGACAATTGTTGATTTAAAACCTTGCCTTTTGGACTTAAATATACGATATGCGCCTTGTCAATATTATTAATACTAGCCAAAGCATTGTCTAATGCTTCAACTGTTATTATCATACCATCGCCGCCGCCATATACAGTATCATCTACATTTCTTCTTGCTCCTTTTCCAAATTGTCGTAAATCTACTACTTCTATTTCTACTAAATTCTTAGCTTGTGCTTTTGAAATTATACTAGTAGAAATATATTCGCTTATGATACTTGGAAAAAGAGTTATAATAGTAAACTTCATTATATTAATCCCTCCATGATTTTTACAACCATTGTTTTTGAATCAATATCTATCTTCTTTACTACTTGTTTTATAGCTGGAAGATATATAGCTTTATTATCAGGCATTACTACTTCATATACATCGTTTGCACCAGTATTAAATACTTCTTTAAGCATTCCAATTATTTTGCCATCTTCATCTATAACTTCAAGACCAATTAAATCTCTTACAAAATAACCGTCCTGGTCATTAGACTCGCCTTCAATAATTTCTCTAAAGCACATTTTGTCTATAAGTATTTTTGTGTCTTCAATAATATCTATTCCTTTTAACTTCATGATAAACATATTCTTAAAAGGCTTTATGCTTTGAACATCATACTTTATATTATCTACATATACTCTTTTTAACTTAAGTATATTTGATGAATTATCTGTATATGAGTAAACTTTAACTTCGCCTTTAAGGCCATGAGTACTTACTATTTTACCAAATTCTATTAAATCTACCATATGCCTACTCTACAATATCTACAGAAACTTTTGCATGGTTCTTAGCACTATAAGCACGAACTATTTCTCTGATAGATTTTATAATTCTTCCATCTTTACCAATAACTCTACCCATATCTGCGCTATCCACCTTAACTGTTATAACTGTTTTTCCATCAGTTTCAGCTTCAGTTACCATTACTTTTTCTGTATCATCTACTAATGATTTTACAAGATACTCTACTAAATCTTTATACATGACTAGACCTCCTTAAGATCGATTCCTGCTTTTGCGATTAAAGCTTTTGCAGTATCTGTTGGTTTTGCACCTTTTCTTATCCATTCTTTTATTTTGTCTGCATCAAGATTTATTTGTTTTGGTTCAGCCATAGGATTGTATGTTCCAACTTTCTCTATAAATCTTCCATCCATTGGATATCTTGAGTCTGCAACTACCATTGTGTAATATGGAGCTTTCTTAGCACCATCTCTTCTTAATCTTATTTTTACCACGTAAGTCACCTCCTTAAAATTTATATTAATTTTATTTTATCTAAAACCCTTGCGCTTCATATTTAAAGCAGCTAGTGGATTTTTACCATTTAACATATCTTTCATTACTTTTCTCATTTGTTCATATTGATTAACTACTTTGTTTACTTCTGAAACTTGAGTTCCACTACCTTCAGCTATTCTCTTTCTTCTAGAAGCATTAAGTATACTTGTATCTTTTCTTTCTTTGGTTGTCATTGAATTTATTATTGCCTCAACCCTATCTATTTGTTTCTCATCAATTTCAGCGTTTTTAAGCTCTGCGGGAACACCTGGCATCATTGCCATTATTTTGTTCATTCCCATTTTCTTTATCTTTTTGATTTGCTTTTTATAATCTTCTAGAGTAAATTCATTTTTTCTAATTCTTTTTTCTAAGTCTTCTGCCTCTTCTTGCTCATAAAGCTCTTCAGCATGTTCTATTACAGATAACACATCGCCCATTCCAAGAATTCTAGATGCTACTCTATCTGGATGAAATACCTCAAGATCGCTAAGCTTCTCTCCTACCGAAGCAAATTTTATAGGTTTTCCTGTAATTTGTTTTACAGAAAGTGCCGCACCACCACGAGTATCTGAATCTAACTTTGTTAAAGTAATACTGTCAATTCCTACTTTTTCATTGAAGCTACTTGCTACATTTACAGCCTCTTGTCCTGTCATACTGTCTACTACAAGCATTATTTCATGAGGTCGAGCATAAGCCTTAAGCCTTACTAACTCATCCATCAAAACTTCATCTATTTGTATACGGCCTGCTGTATCTATAATTACTGTATCGCACATTTTAGAATTGGCTTCTTTGAATGCATTTTTAGTAATATCTACAACATCTTTATTTGTTTCTTCGCTATATACTGGTATAGAAAGTGAATTTCCTAGAGTTTTAAGTTGTGTTATGGCAGCTGGTCTGTATACATCACAAGCAACTAAAAGTGGTTTCCTTCCTTGTTTTCTTAAGTAGTTTGCAAGTTTTCCAGCAAGTGTTGTTTTACCACTACCTTGAAGACCTATTAACATTATTACTGTTGGCGGATTCGAAGATATATTGATCTTGGAATCTGTTCCTCCAAGCATTTTAGTTAATTCATCTTTTACAATTTTTACTACTTGTTGGCCAGGCGTTAATGATTTCATTACATCTTCACCTAACGCTTTTTCTTCGATAGATTTTATAAACTGTTTTACTACCATGTAGTTTACATCTGCTTCAAGAAGTGCAAGTTTTACTTCTCTTAACATTTCTTTTAAATCTTTTTCTGTAATTCTTGCTGTCCCTTTTAACTTTCTTGCTATATTTTGAAGTTTGTCTGATAGACTTTCAAACATAGTTATTCTCCTAACTTATTAATCTTGTTTATTAATTCTTCCTTGTCCATATTTGGACTAGATACATATTCATTTAGTTCGTTTATTTTTTCCTTTAAAGCAAGCATGCCAATTTTTGTTTCCATCTCATCAAGCTGTTTTTCTGATTTTTTTAAGGTATCTCTTATCGCTTGAAATGAAACTTCGTTGTTTGCTGCTATTTCCCTTAAAGACAAATCTGAAAAATAATATTGTTCAAATACATCTTGCATATTTTGAGTTAACATTTTACCATATGTTTCATAAAGAAGTATTTTTCTTTCTTTATCTTCCAATTCATTCACCTCTAAAAGAATAATTGAGTAAAGCAATTTTACTTTACTCAATTATTATACTACCGTATTAGGCTTTTGTCAACAATTTTTCTACACATTTATATATTATTTCGCTCGAATGGTCTGCAGCCACTTTTTCAAAATCGTCATTTCCATTTGCAAAATCTGAAATTGTTCTTATTGTTATAAACGGAATGTCATTTTTTCTTGCCACATGCGCAATAGCTGCACTTTCCATGTCAACTACCGCAGCACCTGTTCTTGATACTATACTTTTAGCAGTACCGTCATCTGTAACGTAACAATCTCCACTACAAATTGGCGTTTCTACATAACTAACACCGTCCATACTATCTATAACATCTTTACATAAGTTAATCAAATTTTCATCTACTTTTATATTTCCCTCATCTGGCACACTATACTTCATTACTCTTTCTGGTAAAAAATCATGATAAGTAACATACGGTGGTATAATTACATCCAATACTTTTAAGTTATTTGACAAACTGCCTGCACATCCCGAACTAATTATTATATCTACATTATACTTATCTATTAAATGTTGTGTCATCATTGCAGCGTTTACTTTGCCTATACCACTACCTGCAATTATTATGTTTCCAGTCTTATATATTTTTCTTTTTTTGTCTACATTAACCGGATTATATAATTCCAAATAACGTTCTATTTCTTTATCCATTGCTCCTATTATTGCTATTTTCATTCTTCCTCCTTAACTGTTATAAAAACGTCTCCATTTTCTATACTTATTTCATACTTTTCAAGTTCTATTTCATCTGTTCCGTTTTTTATCATACGAGTTCGTACTTCTTCTACAGTCAATTCTCGTCTTATTCCATTATGTAAATTTTCAAAGTACACACTAGCATATGCAATATTTGCTAGCTGTTGAAAATTTAGCAAATCCATATTTTCACTTGTATTTTCTAGGCCTTGTATAACAGTTGTTTTTACTATAGTCATTAAAGTAACCGCAAAAACAATTAAAAGAACTAATGTAACTATTAACAGGGTAATTAAACTCATTCCTCTTTTGTTCATAAACTACCTCTTAATATAGTTTATATAATTAATGTAAAAAAAGCAAGTAATTTGTTAAAAAGCATAGAAAAAGCACTTCAATTTGAAGTGCTTAATTTTCTTACTTGTCTTCAGTTGTATAATAGGGGCACAGCTTTATTCCGCTTTTGCTAATCCCACAATTTACCTCACCAGGACATATTGTACTATATACGTACACACAGTTGTTTTCACAATAGTATTGCGATATCTTGACATCTGGCTGTTCAATTGCGAATGCAAGCAAAACTTTTACAGAATCTATAAATTCTTCAATGCTTACACAGCTTAACGGAGCATGCAATTGATTTCCAGGATTCATCTTATTATTTAATACTTCCCGAATTTTAATACAAGCCTCTTTTGTTCCACCCTCAATACATTGGTTGTCCTTAATAATCTTTTCTAGTTCTTGTCTTTCCATAATAGTCTCCCATAATAATTATATAAGATTTATTTTTAATTTTGTTTATTATATCATAACTTTATTAGAATTTCAATTTATATCCACACTAGTCATATCATCTATCATATTTTCTATAAATACTCCATAACCTTTTGTCGGATCATTCAAAAACACATGTGTAACTGCTCCTATAAGCTTTCCATCTTGAACTATAGGGCTTCCACTCATCCCCTGAACTATTCCTCCCGTCTTTTCTAGTAACGTTTTATCTGTGACTTGTAAAATCATATTCTTGTTTGAACCCGAGTCCGTAAGGACATTTGTTATTTCTATATTATAAGCTGTTACCTCATTATTATCTAGCGTACAATAAATTTGAGCTGGTCCTTGTTTTATTTCATTTTTATATGCGGCTTTTATAGTTTGTTTTTTACTTAAAAGGTCTATATTTTCAAGTACACCATATATTCCATTTATGGTATTTTTTCTAATTTGACCATATACTTCTTTATATATCGTCCCTCTAATATCTCCTGGCTCTTTCGGATAACCTCTATTTATAGAGGTTATTTTTGATTTAACAATTGCTCCACTTTGTATCGGCAGAACTATATTTTTACTTGTTTCTGTAATCCCATGACCTAGAGCTGCAAAATATTTATTTGTTAATTCATAAAAAGTTATCATTCCAACGCCAGCACTGCTATCTTTAACCCAAAGGCCTAGTTCATAATATCCGCTATTTTCATTGTATATTGGTTTTGCTTTTATGTTTTTTACTGCGCCAGCTCTTTCTATAGTAAGTGTAATTTCTTTACCTTTTATTTCTTCATTATTTATATATTCTATAAGTTCTTGATTACTATCTATTGATACTCCATTTATTTCAAGTATTATATCGCTTACTTCCAAGTCTATATTCTTGTTATCCACTTCAACCACCAATACCCCAGAAGCTAGCAGTTTTATTCCACACGACTCCCCGCCTAAAATAAACTCCTTATCTTTTGTTTCATTCTCAAACTCTACTTTGCTTGCAATAACTTGTCGCGATTCTAAATATCCAAGTCCAATATATAGTGCTACTAAAAATGCAAGTATTATAAAAAGAATTTTTGTCCTTTTACTCTCCTGAAACTTTATATATTTTAATTTCATGGTTATCTCACCTAATATTTACTCCGATAATTCCACCAACTATTCCGCTTACACTGCTCATTAAAAGATATAATCCTACCGCCTTGTTTATAAAAAAGCCTGTGTAAAATATTGCAGATAATAAATAGATTATTAAAAAATATATTATTCCAAATAGCAGCCCAACAAGCAGTCCTCTTTTCTTAATTTTACTACTTAATAACACACTACCTATTAGATTGGTAATAACTATTATTACAAAAACAAATATATTAATTAAGCTATCGTTTATGTTAGTATATGCAAAAACAACCGCGCTTAAACAAAGAAGTACAATCGCTATTGCATATGATATTAATAAAAATTTTGTATATTGTTTTATATTCTCCATAAAACCACACTCCTACATAGTAAATAATATGAGTACGTAAAAATATTATTACAACATGTGGAAGTGTTTTATAAATTTAGATATAGAAAAAACTATGTAATAATACATATTATTACATAGCTTTTAACTATAATATTCTTGTGTTAATACTTGTTCATCCTAGGTGCCAATGTTTAATAATTGTTCATTATATCTACCAAACAATTCTTGTTTTAACACTTTGTTTTCAGGTAGTTTAAATTCAGGGTCTTGGCTTATGATTTCTTTTGCAGCATCATTAGAAAGCTTTAAAAGCTTTACATCCGTAAGTAAATTTGCAAGTTTAAATTCTGGCAAACCATGTTGCCTTATGCCAAAGAAATCCCCAGGTCCACGAAGTTCTAAATCCTTCTCTGCAATTTCAAATCCATTATTGGATTTTACCATTATGCCTAAACGTTCTCTACATTTAGAACTCATATTTTTTGTTTTTAACACGCAATATGATTCATGTATAGACCTTCCTACTCTTCCTCTTAACTGGTGAAGCGTAGCTAAGCCAAATCTGTCTGAATCTTCAATTATCATTAGAGTTGCATTGGGAACGTTTACGCCTACTTCTATTACTGTTGTAGATACTATAATATTTATTTTTCCGTCTTTGAAGTCTTGCATTACATCTTCTTTTTCTTTCTTTTTCATCTTACCATGCAAAAATCCAACTTCATACTCCGGAAATACCTCATTTTTATATTTTTCATAGATATTAGTTGCATCAGTCAAATCCAACTCTTCATTTTCTTCAATTAGTGGACATACAATATATGCTTGTCTACCCTTATCTATTTCTTTTCGTATAAAATTATCTACTCTTTCCTCAAGTTTTTCGTTTACTACATATGTTTTTATTGGAATTCTTCCTTTTGGAAGTTCATCTATAATGCTCATATCTAGGTCTGAATATACCATTAATGCCAACGTTCTTGGAATAGGTGTCGCCGTCATAACAAGTACGTCTGTATTATCCCCTTTGCTATTTAGCTTCATTCTTTGTTTAACGCCAAATCTATGTTGCTCGTCTGTTATAATAAGGCCTGCATTTTTAAATTCAACATTGTCTGATACTAATGCATTTGTACCTATTAATACATCTATCTTACCCTCTTTTAATTTTTCTAACATTATATCTTTATTCTTTTTAGTTGTACTTCCCGTTAAAAGCTCAACTGTCATATTAAATTTAGAAAAATATTTTTTTAGTTCTTCATAGTGCTGTTTTGCTAGTATCGTAGTTGGAGCCATTAATGCTGTCTGGTAGCCATTTTTTACAGCAACGTACATAGCAATTGCAGCAACTATAGTTTTACCACTACCTACATCCCCTTGAACAAGTCTATTCATAGATTTGTCTGATGCCATATCTTTCATTATTTCATTTATTACACGTACTTGCGCTCCAGTTAATTCAAACGGAAGAATTTTTAAAAACTCATCATAGTTTGTATCTTTAAATTCTATACCTTTTTTAGAGGCAAAATTTTGATTTCTCATTGTAAGAAGTGCTAGCTGTAACATAAATAATTCTTCGAATATTAATCTTTTGCGTGCTTCAGCTATTGCTTCAAAACTTACAGGTCTATGAATTTGCTCTAGTGCATAATTTATCTCACACAAAGCATACTTTTGCCTAAGTTCTGAACTTAAAACTTCTGGCAAAGCATATTTTTTATCTAATAATTCAGATATTATTTTTGCAAGATAGCCATTTTTTAATCCCGCTGTTAATGGATAGATTGGATAATAACCTTTTATTTTGTCTAGTTTTTCCACTTCAACCATAACAGGATTTACTATTTCAAAGCGACCTTGCGCCTCCTCTACTTTTCCATAAAAAGCATACTCTTTATCTACTTCTAGCTTATCATTTAAGTACGCTTGGTTGAAGATGCTCACTTTAACTCTAGCCGTGTTGTCTGACACATAAAAATATGTTAGGCTAAACCCTCTACCTTTTCTTCTTATTTGAGGTTTTGTAGATATTCTTGCAATAAATACAACATTTTCACCTATTATAAAATCCTGTATTTTTTTTATATTATTTCTATCTTCATATTCTCTTGGAAAGTATGTAAGTAAATCATATACTGTTTTTATTCCCAATTTTTCAAAATGCTTAACCCTAGTAGGACCGACACCTTTTAAATATTGTACATTTTCATCTAACATTAATGATTTCATTTAATCACCAGCAAGAGTATATCACAAGAGAACAATCATTGTCAAGAAAAAACATAAACATTTGTTTGTTGTATCTCATAAAATATTAAGAAATTACCAAAACCCGACCATAAAATATAATTGCTAGCTATATATTTCTTTACATATTAAATATAATTCATCATTATTTACACTACATTCTGCTATAACATACACATATTCCATTAACGATATATTCACAGTATTACTTAGTATATTCTCATTTACAATGCATTTAAATTTTTCTCCAGAAATTGTTTCAATAACTATCGAAATATACACTTGTAACTTAGGCGAAATAATATACTTAAGTTTTGATTTAGAAATAATTTTTCCAAATAAATATGCTCTATTCATAAGCTTTCTCCTAACAATTTAATATAAATAAACAAATGTGTTGTTCTTTCATAATGAACAAATGTATACATTATTACTAAAACAATACATTTAAATATTCTTTACCTATAATAGGAAGGATAAACTCTCTTTAATACTAATACACACTGTATATATTCCTTAAAATATATAATCCCATAAGTATTAGAGTGTGGAACGGAACCCGTTGTTGTTGTTCGCGTTGTCTGGGTTGTTGTTGTTACGATTGGAAACCGGATTGTTGTCGCCGTTGTTGTTAAAGTTGCCGCCATGAATAGCACGGTTGTTAGCATTGTTGCCCTCACAAGTTTACCCTAATGTGTGATTTGTAAATTAAAATTTAACTTAAATATTTCTTAACTATTCCATATATATCTGCATGTTTAATATATCCTAAATGTCCTGCAAAATATCTTTTTATATCATTAACAGTAATATTTCCATTGGTAAAATTATAATCTAGCCACTTTAGTTTTCTCAATAGCTTTTTCTTTCCTTTATCTCTTATTCTCATTCCAAACACATTAATTTTGTATCCACAAAAATTTACTCCTTGACTTAATTTAAATGTTTGGGTTTTGTTATTTAAAGATAAATTCAATCCAACATACTTATCGCTTAAAAACTCTTTTATTAAAGATAAACACTGTCTAGCATTTTCTTTATCTTTTAAAATTAACACCATATCGTCCATATAGCGATAATACCACTTAACATGCAGTTTATCTTTAATAAATCTATCTAGTTCGTTTAAATATATGTTTGCAAACATTTGTGAGGTATAATTTCCAATAGGCAGACTAATACCAGGTCCCTCATCATAACAGCTTGAAGAATTAAGAATTTCTAAAGTAAGTTTAAGCACTCTCCTATCTTTTATTTTTCTCATAACTAATTCATATACTTTATCTCTATTAATATTTTCAAAGAATTTTGTTATATCCATTTTTAGCACATAGGGATTTGAAAATAGTTTACTACAAGATCTTAAACCTTTTTGTACATCCTTTGCTGCCATGTGCATTCCGCGACCTTTTATACAAGCATAAGAACTATGAATAAATGTTGGTATAAAATATGGTAGTATAAATGAATTCACATACCATGTATGTACTATTCTATCTCTAAATGTAGCCGCTAATATTTTTCTTTTCTTTGGTTCATATACATAAAACAGATTATATGGGGAAAAAGTATAATTACAATTTAACAAATTACTAAGTATTTCCTTCAAATTCTTCTCTAAATCCATACTAAATATTATTACATCTAATCTATTACTCTTTCCTTTTTTACATATTGTATATGCTTCATATAGTTTGTCATAAGTGCAGTTTGCAAGATATATGTTATTTTTTCTTTTAGCCATAAGATGTTACCCTTTAGAAGAATTTTCATTTAAATTATTTAGATTATGCAAATACTTAATATATGCTCCTAACATATTACCTAAAGTAATTAACTCATCCATCATATACATATATTTTTTGTTGTCTATATACCTAAACCTATACATTATCCTAACTAATGCCTTTTCATAAGATATATTTGCATCTATAATATTTGCTACACTTAACCTATATGATATATTAACTTTACTTAAATACAATATGTTTTTTAATGTGTCATATACAACCAGTTTCATCTCTTGTCCTATATTAAATTTCTCTATTCTTGGTAGTTTCAATACTACTCCCAACACATATTCTATATGTCTTTCCATTTTAGGCAGCATATACAATATGTCTTGCTTAGATTTAGAAGCAACTGAAGACTTATGAACAGAGTTATTATTAATATACTTGTTATTATTCATCTAAACTTCCCCATATCATTAACTCTTCATACTCACTTTCATTTGGTCTAAAGTCACATATAACTTCATTGTCGCTCATTATACTTAATGTACTAATCTTGTTTCCAAGTACTGCTATACTTCTTTTGCAATTATCTAGTTCCTTCATTATTTCTGTTTTCTTAAAGATGCATTTATTACAATCACAAATATATTTAGCTTTATCTAATACAAATCTTTCATCTATATATTCACATTTTTTCTTAAAGCCTTTAACTCCATATATATAATCTGCCGAACTATCCACATTGCATGCAGAAAGCACTACAAAGCTTACACTTAAATCTGTTAGCTTTTTTACATATTTTGAAAGACTTCCTTTAGGGAATCCCACCTTACAAATTCCGGGTGCAAAACACACCTTTTTTAAGCCTAATAACTCGCTTAAATATACAGCTTGTTCCTCTATTACAATATAGAATGCTCCTATTTCAAATATACATATTTTATTTTCATTGTCTGAAAATACTTTGTCAAATAACTCATAATACATAAAAAACCTCCTAGTAGAAGCATGGTGGACATAAAACATCTAACGTTTATGTCTTGCCATACTCCGCTAGGAGTATACTCCGCTTATGAAATTGGCGCGTTATTCGCCTCATTTTCACTGCTCTTTTATTTAATTTTACCAAAACTGGCGCATAACACGCCAATTTCATTGCGATGCCCATGCATCGCTTACGCTCCGTAATACGCTTTACCATAAGCGCATCTCGCACTCGCCTATACATACAACGATGAATAGGCAACGCTAGGAACCAGTGCTACTTCTTTATATAAAGTGTGGAACGGAACCCGAGGTAGTAGTACGCGTCGCCTGGGTAGCCGATGCCACGATCGGAAACCGGACTGTCGCCGAAGTTGCAAAAGTGGCCGCCACGAATAGGACGGAAGACAAAGCCGCCGCCCTCCATCGTCCATTCATACATATTTCCAGCCATATCATATATGTTATTTACATTTGCTACTTTTAATGCTCCTGTTGTTAATATATGTGATGCATTTGTTGTATCTGAACCTTTAGTATAACTAGATGTTACATTATCATAATTTACGCCATAATCACTTGAATACTGCGCGCCTGTGTTTAATTCTGTATATGATGCTATATCGTGGTTAGAATAATTGCCATACGCTGTACTACCTGTAGTTTTTGTTACTTCTGCTTCAGTCATTGCGTTTGTATCCATAAACCACTGCACTGCTCTATCCCACTGTACTCCATATGTGAGTGTTGACACTACTCCTGTTGTATTTGTCGCATCATTTGGGTAAAGACTTCTTGCTACTTCTACCGCTGCTCCTGTATCTACATTCATTGTACTACTAGAACTCCATCTTATATAATTATATGGTATTTTATTCATTTTTGAATGTACATTTGCTAATGTCTTTACTATTGCATCGTTTTTGCTTGTTCTTTGTTTTTCTATTCCCGCTTCATATCTTGCTATATAAAATCCACCATATTCTTTTACACTTGCATACATTTCTTGCACTTCAGCAAGTGTTGCCGCTGACATGTATGTTGCACTTTGCTCTGCCATTGTTGTTTTAGGAAGGTTTGTTGCTTCATCTACTATTACTTCCCAATAATTTGTTCCTAATGCGTTGTATTTTCCATTTGAATCTACTACTTTTGATGGACTATTTAGAAAATCTTTTCTTACAAATTGTTGTTCAAAATTATCTACTGGAACCCATACATATTGGTTTCTTGTTGTCCATGATGTATGTTGTGTCTCTGTTGTTGGCAATGTTGTTGCTCCAGCTTTTATTTCATCTGCTGTTAATTCATATATTACAAGTCCACCAGCTTTTGTATTTTCTGCTTTTACATCTCCATTTGCTCCATACGGTGACGCTACAAATCCTTTTGGTATTGGTACTGTGTCTACTATATTTGCTACGCTTGCTTGCCATTCTTCTGGTATCATTACTACCTCTACCCCTCTTGTTGTTACTGTTATTGCATATTTTGATGTATCTATTCCTTCTTGTGTTAAACCATTTATTACTGCTTGTCTTAATTCTACTTCTTCTGTTATACCCCTTACATATGCATCTGCCCACAACATCGATGCTAATTGCTGTACCGTTTTTAAATCTGATGCATCTACTACATCCTGTGCTTTGTCTATTATATCTGTACTATTTAGAGA
>JAZUNZ010000038.1:0-16315 GCA_045604405.1 Clostridia bacterium | reverse complement strand
TAATTTCTTAACTGCTGATTTATTTGCTGAATCAACATATGACGCTTGTTTTAAAGCCATCTTTCTGCTTGAACTCTTTCCTGTTAATTTGTGAGCTCTGTTTGCAGTTGTTTTCTTAACTTTACCAGATTTTAAAACTGTGGGGCTGTGCTTTGGACCACTATGGGTTTTCATTTTAGGCATATCTAATTCCTCCTTTTATTTTTTATCTTTAGGCAACACTATTACATTTAAGAATTTTCCTTCAAGTTTAGGCTCTTTGTCTATTCTACCCTCTTCAAGCATTTCAACAAATTTTAGGATTGTTTCTTTTCCTTTTTCCACAAACCTTACTTCTCTACCCTTAAATTTTAGTGATACTTTCACTTTATCTCCAGCTTTTAAGAACTTATTTGCATTTTTAGCCTTAGTTTCTAAATCATGCATATCTATTGTAGCTGATAGTCTTATTTCTTTAACCTCTACTACCTTTTGGTTCTTTCTTGCTTCTTTTTCTTTCTTAGCCATTTCAAATTTAAATTTGCTATAATTAAGTATCTTACATACCGGTGGATTTGCGTTTGGTGCAACCATTACTAAATCCATATCCTCATCGTATGCTTTATCTAGAGCCTCCGTTGTAGACATTCTTCCTAATCTTTCACCATTAGTTCCTATAACTTCTACTTCGTTTGCTCTTATTTGTTCATTTACTAGAAAGTCTTGTTTTATATCAATACACCTCCAACAAAAAAAGATTGCTAAAGTTTAGCAATCTCCTCAAATACAAAATATCCCTTATATATTAGGTTTAAAATTGTATTACCTTGTTAAGACAATACCACAAGGTGAGAAGACTACTTCTACTTTACGGTATTATTTTAACATATTGTTTTTTGTTTGTCAACATAAAATTTAATTTTTATTATATATCTAGATTTTTAACATATTTAGCATTAGCTTCAATGAATTCTCTTCTAGGTTCAACTTCTTCTCCCATAAGAATTGAGAATATTTCATCTGCCTTAACTGCATCTTCCATAGTCATTTGTATTAATGTTCTATTTGCTGGGTTCATTGTTGTTTCCCAAAGTTGTTCAGAGCTCATTTCACCAAGACCTTTATATCTTTGTATTGCAACTGATTCTCTTTTTATCCCCTTTGCTTCCAATTCCTTAAAAGTATCTTCTAAAGAATGTTCATTATAACAATAGATGTCTTCCATACCTTTTTTAGATAACTTAAATAGAGGTGGGCATGCTGAATATATTTTTCCTTGTTCTATTAGTGGTCTCATATATCTAAAGAAAAATGTTAAAAGTAGAGTTCTAATGTGAGAACCGTCAACGTCGGCATCTGCCATCATTATTATTTTATCATATCTTATTTTTTCTATATTAAAGTCATTTCCTATACCAGCACCAATTGCAGTTATAACTGGATTTAATTTTTCATTTCCATATATTTTATCTGCTCTTGTTTTTTCAACGTTTATCATTTTACCCCAAAGTGGAAGTATAGCTTGGAATCTTCTATCTCTTCCTTGCTTAGCACTTCCTCCTGCAGAGTCTCCCTCAACGATGTATATTTCACACTCAGAAGGATTTTTGCTACTACAATCGGCAAGTTTTCCTGGCAATGTTGTAGATTCTAATACACTCTTTCTTCTAACAAGTTCTCTTGCACGTCTTGCTGCTTCTCTTGCACGAGATGCAGATAAAGCCTTGTCCAAAATTGCTTTAGCTTCTTTTGGATGTTCTTCAAGATAAGTTGCAAGTTTATCATTCATCATAGAGTTAACTATACCTAATACTTCGCTATTTCCAAGTTTAGTTTTAGTTTGTCCTTCAAACTCTGGTTCTCTTACTCTAACACTAACTATTGCAGATATTCCCTCACGAATATCATCACCTTGAAGGTTTGCATCTTTATCTTTTAATATGTTGAATTTTCTTCCATAATCATTAAATACTTTTGTAAGACCACGTTTGAAGCCATCAAGATGTGTTCCACCTTCAATAGTATTAATATTATTTACAAAAGATAATATATTTTCAGAATATGATGTAGTATATTGAAGCGCAACTTCAACCTCTACTTCTCCCTCGCCTTTTTGTTCTAAATATATAGGTGGACATACTAGTTCTTTATTTTTATTTATATATTCAACAAAGGATACAACTCCACCTTCATAATGGAATACTTTTTGTTTGTATTCAGGATCTCTTCTATCCAGTAGAGTTATTTTTAATCCTTTATTTAAGAACGCCATTTCTCTAAATCTTGTTTCTAATGTTTCTGCATTATATACAGTATGTTCGAATATTTCAGGATCTGGTTTAAATATAACCTTTGTTCCCCTTTTTGTTTCTTCTCTTACTTTGTGAAGCTTTTCTGTAACTTTTCCTCTTTCAAAAGATATTTCATAAGCTCCATCACCATTACAAGCTTCAACTGTTACTTTTTCAGATAAAGCATTAACAACAGACGCACCAACACCATGAAGACCACCAGATACTTTGTATCCTTCTCCACCGAATTTTCCACCTGCGTGAAGTATAGTATAAACAACTTCAATAGCAGGTATTCCCATTTTAGGATGAATTCCTAAAGGTATACCACGTCCGTTATCTTTTACCATTATACTATTATCTACTAGTATCTCTACATTTATTTCATTACAATAACCTGCTAATGCTTCGTCTACAGCATTATCTACTATTTCATATACAAGATGATGAAGTCCTCTTTCAGATGTACTACCAATATACATACCTGGTCTTTTTCTTACAGCTTCTAAGCCTTCTAAAACTTGTATTTGACTCTCATTATATTCTGCCATTTTCTTACCCCTTATCTTTTTTACAATTACCCCTAATTGTCTTTTTGCATTTTATCATTAATTTTTTATTTTTTCAACTGTTCCATTTTTTATTTTAAAAATTTGTTTATTTTCAATACTATCTATACTATCTATCTCAGTAGTAGTAATAAACACCTGGTATTTAGCCACATAATCTATTAAAAAGTTAATTCTTTGCCTATCTAACTCAGAAAAAACATCATCAAGAAGAATTATAGGGACGTTTTCCTTTTCCTCTTTTAAAATTTCAAATTCTGCAAGTTTCATACTTAAAAGTGCTGTTCTGTTTTGTCCTTGCGAACCATACACAGCTACTTCTTTATCATTTACTAGTACCAAAATATCATCATGGCCAATTCCCTTATTTGATGTTTTTCTAATAAAATCGTTTTCTCTAGAGTTAGCTAATATCTTAATAATTTCTTGCCTATTTTTACCTAAAAATTCTGAAACGTACTTTAATTTTAAATTTTCTTCATCTTTAGATAAACTTTTTTGGATTTTTGCTGCACATTTTTCCACAGTATCCACATATTTAAATCTATATGAAACAATACTTTCTATCTTTTCAGCTAATTTTTCATCTAATATATCTAGATATGTTAAGTCCACTTCAGATTTGTTTTGTTTTAATAAATTATTCTTTAAAGTTAACAATTTATTATACTCTTGTAAACATATAACATAACTTCTAGATAGCTGACTAATTAAAATGTCTAAAAACTTTCTTCTATTTTTTGGACTACCCTTTACTATATCCATATTATCTGGTGAGAATAGTACTAAAGGAATAGTTCCTATAAAATCTGAATATTTGTTTATTTTAACACCATTTTCTTTTATTTGTTTTTTATTTGTATTTTCTAAATATACTTCTACTTCTATTTTTGAATCATTGTCTTGTATATATGTGTGAGTATTCCTAAAAAAGTCCGCAACAAAATTTATACACTCTGTATCTTTAGAGGTTCTATATGATTTTGTTATACTACTTAGATATATAGATTCCAATATGTTTGTTTTTCCGTGAGCATTATCTCCTACAAATACATTTACGTTCTTACTAAATTCTAGTTCCAATTTTTCATAATTTCTAAAATTCGTAAGTTGAAGTTTTTGTAAATACATTAGTCTCTCCTATTTTCTAACTATATCCTATTCATCTTTTAATTTTACAGGAAGTACCATATATACATAAGAATTTCCAACTAATGGTTTAATTATTAAAGGTAATACATTAGATGTAAAGTTAAGTTCTATTTCATCATCATCTATCACTTTTAATGCTTCCATTAAATATCTTGGATTAAATCCGATTTCTAAATCTTTTCCGCCAACAACTGCATTTACTTTTTCTTTAGCATCTCCAGTAATACTTACACAAGATATTTCAAACATATCTAAACTCATACTAATCTTTACAGGAACCTTCTTATCTTTTTCAGAAACTTCTTTAGAAAAAATAGCAACTCTTTCTAGTGATTCTAAAAGAGATTTTCTTGCTACTCTAACTGTTGTGTCTGTATCACTTGGTATTATACTATTATAGTTTAAAAAGTCTCCCTCTATAATTCTGCTTACCACTGTACAAGGACCCATTCTAAATAACGCTTGATTTTTGTTTATTCCTATTCTCATCATGCTTTCTTCATCATCAGATAAAGTTTTAACTATCTCTGTTAAGGATTTAGCAGGTATAATTGCTTTAAAATCTGAACTTCTTTCAAGATATTCTTTTCTTATAGCCATCCTAAATCCATCAATAGCTACAACATTAACTACTCCATCTTTAACATCTACTAATGCTCCTGTATAAACAGGTCTATTTTGATCAGAGCTTGTTGCAAAAACTGTCTTTTTAACCATATCTTTAAACATTTTTTCGGAAATTTGTATCTCTTTATCCACATTAAACACAGGAAGTCTTGTGAATTCATCTGGATTCATTGTTAATAACTTAAATATTCCACTAGTTGATTTAATAACAAAGATACTATTTTCTATTTCAAATGTTATTGATTCAGATTCTATCTTTCTTATAATTTCATTAAATGTTTTTAAATCTACAACTGTACTACCAGAAACATCTATATCTGCTTTTATTATATATTCACTTCCTATTTCTAGATCATTAGTTGTTAATTTTATATTGTTATCATATGTTTCAATTAATACTCCTTCTAGTATAGGCATAGTTGTTTTTGCTGTTACTGTTCTACTAACATTATTTAGAGCAAGTATTAAATCTTCTTTACTACATTTAAATTTCATTTTTTTAATCCTCCTAAAAAATTTCACAGCACTATATAATATAATTAATATATATCTATATATAATTAGTAGTAGTAGTAGTAGGTGCTGTGGATTATGTTGAAAACTACTACAAACCGCTAAATATAAACTAAAATCGATGTGGACAAATCTGTGGATAAGTGATGATTTTTATCCACAAAACACATGTTTTTTGTGAATAAGTTTTTCATTTATAACTTTTCAACAATTAATTCACAGGTTATTCACAGTCAAAAGTGGATATCTTGAAGCTTCGAAATATTTGCAAAATATTTTTGTAATATTGTTGTAATAATGTCGTCTAACCCTTGGTAGATAAAGTTTTCTTGATATCGTCTATTAAATCTTTCGTACTTAAATCTGTTAAATATTCATTATTAATTTTGTTGTATGCATGAAGTACTGTTGTATGATCTTTTCCACCAAAATCCTTCCCTATTTGAGGAAAAGTCATGTTGATTACACTTCTACATAGATACATTGCTATTTGTCTTGGATAAGCTACATTCTTAGAACGATTTGCACTTACCAAATCCCCTACTTTAATATTAAAGAACTTACAAACCACCTGCATTATTAGTTTACTTGTAATTACATTTGTATTTTTTACAAGTACAGATTCTATAGTATTATCTATAATATCATCTGTAAGTTCATTGTTTGTAAATGATGTATATGCCTTAAGCTTATTAAAAACCCCCTCTAGTTCCCTAATATTAGAAGTTACTTTAGTTGCTATTTTAACTAAAACAGAATCATCTACCATATATCTTTCTTTATCTCTTTTCTTCTTTAGTATAGCAAGTCTTGTTTCGTAATCTGGAGCTTGAATATCTACGGCAAGTCCCATTTCGAAACGAGTCTTAAGTCTTTCTTCTAACATGTTGAGTTCCTTAGGTGGTTTCTCACTTGTAAGAATAATTTGTTTTCCACTTTCAAATAAAGTGTTGAAAGTGTGGAAAAACTCCTCCTGACATTTAGCTTTTCCAACTAAAAACTGGATGTCATCTATAAGCAAAACGTCTATATTTCTATATTTGTTCCTAAAAGACGCATTTTCAATCTTTTCATTCATAATTGATGAAACTAATTCATTTGTAAATCCTTCACCTGTAGTGTAAATAATATTCATTTCAGGATGATTTTCTAAAATTCCATGTCCAATAGCTTGCATAAGGTGTGTTTTTCCAAGTCCAACTCCTCCATATATGTATAATGGATTGTATACTTGGCCTGGGGTTTCTGCAACAGAATTAGCCGCAGCATATGCGAAACGGTTATTTGATCCTACAATATAATTTTCGAAAGTATATCTTGGATTTAATCCACTGTTTGTCATTGAATACTGTCCCTCTGGTTTAGTAACTACTGATTCGCTTTTTATAGTACTATTATTTTGAACACTAATATCCACTTTATCTTCTGTTTTAACTTCAATTTTTTCATTTCCTAGCTCTAAACTGTCGTCACTTATCAACATCTCTTTTGATTCAAAGTTAATGATGTAATTCTTATTTGTTAAGAATGTTAATGTATTAGAAATTAGGTCTAAATACTTCTTAGTAACAACCTCGATGTGATAATTTGAGGGAGCTAAAAAACAAATTGTGTTTTCGTCTGAAAGCCTGGGAATCATGACTTCTACGTATGTCTTATACCCTACTGGTGAAATTTCTTCTTTTAAAATTTCAAGCGCTTGTTCCCATATTTTTATAAAATCCTCGTTCAAAAATATTCACCCCTCATTCAAAAGTTATCCACAAAGTTATCCACAACTGTTGATAACTTTTCATAGTTTTAAAGGCAATTTACACTATAGTTTTACATAATGATTGTGACTTAAAAAAATTACCCAAAAATGGACACAATTATTTGCATTAATATATCAAATATATTGGAAAAAAACAATACTTTTTGCAAAAAAATAGACTAAACAATATCAAATAAAATGTTATGTAAAATTAATATGTAATCTCTAATATTTTCTGTGGACAAACTATCAAAAACACTGTGGATAACTTTGTAAAAATAGACATCTAAAATATTTTTTCAAAAAACATTGACAATTTAAAAGCTAAGTGTTATAATTCTAACAGAAATTTGTGAATTTTTTACAGGAGGTGTATTACTTATGAAAATGACATTTCAACCAAAAAATAGACAAGAAAAGAAAGAACACGGCTTTAGAAAAAGAATGAAAACTGCTTCTGGAAGAAAAGTACTTAAAGCAAGAAGAACTAAAGGTAGAGCTAAACTTTCTGCATAATTTGTGAATATTTTTATTAAAGGCGAAAGCCTTTATTTTTTTTGCCTTTTATGGTAAAATAGATGTGTAAGGTGAATTTATGAGATATACAAAATCATTAAAAGGAAGTGTAAACTTCAAAAGAGTACTAAAGCAAGGAAAATATGTGTCTGGCAAGAATGTGGCTATATATGTTAGAAAGAACGATTTAAACGGCGGCGAGAACTTACTAGGAATATGCGTTAGCAAAAAACATGGAAATAGCGTTATAAGAAATAAACTAAAAAGATGGGTAAGAGAAGCATATTATTCCTTGGAAAACATTTTAGATAAAAATTATAATGTAGTAATTTTATATAGAAAGGGAATTGATGTAAAAGAATTAGACTATTTCGTCATAAAAGGCGAAATAATAAGTTTATTTACAAAAATTGACATGATACATGAATAAAATATTAAAAAGGCTTAAAATGGCGCCTAGGAAATTTGCAATGTTTTCAATAGAAATATACCAAAAGTATATTTCTGGACTATTTGGAAGAAAATGCAGATTTTATCCTACGTGTTCAGAATATGCTAAACAAGCTATTGACAAATATGGTATAATTAAAGGTAGTTTGAAGGGAATAAAAAGGATTCTAAAATGTAATCCTTTTAATCCACGGAGGAGTAGACCATTTAGAGTAAGGAGAAAAAATAAATGATAGATTTTATAGCAGGAATTTTTGGGGCTCTAATACGAATAATTTACAATATTGTTGGACAAAATTATGGGTTATCTATAATAATATTTACAATACTTACCAAAGTATTATTATTTCCAATAACATATAAACAGTCTAAAACAATGGATGAAATGAATAAAATAGTTCCATTAGAAAAAGAGATAAGAGAAAAATATAAAGGCAACAAAGAAAAAATGTCTGAAGAATTAATGAAAGTGTATGAAAAGCATAAAATAAACCCAATGGGTGGGTGTTTACCTTTACTTATTCAAATTCCAATAATATTTGCAATGTTTTATATAGTAAGACAACCATTAACGTACATTATACAAACACCGGTAGCGCAATTACAAGAATATACACAAGAGTACTTGGGCAAAGAGGAAGTAAGTGAAGCAGAAATTAATTCTAATGAAATACAAATAGCTAAGAAGTATGATTTAATAGATATGAAATTTCTTGGATTAAACTTTGGTGATGTTCCTTCAAAGGCTTTTGCTAAAGAAGGAGAGGAAAAAGCTAGTTACTTTACATTAATAGTACCGATATTAACGCTAGTATTTTCTATATTACAAACGAAACAAAGCCAGAAAAATAGTCAATTAACAGATGAACAAAAAGAACAACAAAAGACAATGAATTTAATGATGCCAATACTTTCAGCATATATAGCATATATAATGCCATTAGCACTTGGAATATATTGGCTTCTTGGAAATATACTTCAAATAATAACACAATGGATAGTAAATATGATGATCAAAAATAAGAAAGTAATGCTAGAAGAAGGGGGTAAATAAAATGAAGAGAATGACCGAAGAATATGGAAAAACAGTAGAAGAAGCAATAAGAAAGGGATTAGAAACACTTAAAGTATCTAGAGATGATGTAAAGGTTGTAGTAATCGATGAACCTTCAAAAGGAATGTTAGGAATGTTATCTAGCAAAATGGCTAAAGTAAGACTTACAGTTGAAAAGAAAGTGGATAATGAACAACTTGAAAGAACAGTTATAAAAGCGCATGAAATACTAGAAAAAATATTCGAAATAACAGGTGATGAATCAAACTTTACAGTAGAAATTGTTGATGGTAAAGTGCTTGTAAAGATAGATTCTGGCAGTTCTGCACACTTAATAGGATATAAAGGAAAAACTATTGAGGCGGTACAATCAACAATAAACTCAATTCTTCAAAAGCAAGAAGACGACTACGCTAAAGTTTTCGTAGAAGTAAATGACTATAAGAACAAAAAAGAGGAAAGACTAAAAGAATTAGCAAGAAAACTTGCTAAAAACGCAGTAAAATTTGGAAGAGATGTACGTTTAGAGCCAATGTCAGCATATGAAAGAATGATAATACACACAGAGCTTGCAAATAGAACTGATGTAACAACAGAAAGCTATGGTGAAGAGCCAAGAAGAAGAGTTGTTATTAAGAAAGTTAGAAGATAAGATAAAAGGTCAGCATATGCTGACTTTTTAAAAGAAAGGAAAGTAAAATTATGTTAACAGAAACTATTGCTGCAATAAGTACTGGTGGCAACAGCAGTGGTATAAATATAATAAGAATTAGTGGTAAAAATGCCAAGGAAATTATAGATAGAATCTATACAAATAAAGATAAATTAGATCATCAAAGAATAATATATGGAAAAATAGTTAATCCATCTACAAATAGAGTTGTAGATGAAGTTTTAGTTTCATATTTTAAAGCTCCAAATAGTTTCACAGGAGAAGATGTTTGCGAGATCAATTGCCATGGCGGAAGAAAAGTAACACTAGATATACTTAGTCTAGTAGTGGCTTGCGGCGCAAGGCTAGCAGAGCCTGGAGAATTTTCTAAAAGAGCTTTTTTAAACGGAAAGATGGATTTATCTAAAGCAGAAGCAATAATTGATGTTATAAACGCCAAGACTTCAGCTCAAGCAAAGCTTGCTTCAAATCAACTGGCAGGGGGTCTTTATGATAAGGTAGAAAAAATAAGGGACAAGCTAGTAACATTAATGGCTGAAATAGAAGTAAGTATTGATTATCCAGAGTACGATTATGATGAGATAAGTAATGACAAATTAAATACTAGATTAGAAGAAATAGACAAGGAGATAGCCGCTCTTATTAAAACATACGATGATGGAAAATATATAAAAGATGGAGTAAATTTAGCGATAGTAGGAAACACAAATGTTGGAAAATCTTCGTTACTTAATACGCTTCTAAATGAAGAAAAAGCTATAGTTACAGATATTGAAGGAACTACAAGAGATGTTATAGAGGAGACATTAGTAATAGGTAACTTGGTGCTTAATGTATCAGATACGGCAGGAATAAGAGATACCGAAGACGTAGTAGAAGCAATAGGTGTAAGTAAAAGTCTTAAAGCAATAGAAGATACAGATATGATAATATACCTAATAGATATAACAAGGGGCGTAGAAGTCAAGGATATTGAGCTTTTGGATAAGATAAAAGCATTGGGCAAACCATATATAATAGGTTTAAATAAGATAGACATTTCACGTGAAAAATTAAATAAAGTGAAAGAACAACTAAAAGGATATAGCAACGTAATATCTATATCTACATCTACTAGGGAAGGAATAGACGAGCTGAAAAATACTATTGAATCAATATTTAATATTAAAGAGTTTGATTCTGAAGAAAATAGAATAGTAGTAAACGAAAGGCATAAACAATTGTTAGAAAATGCTAAAGCTAGATTAATGAAAGCAAAAGAGATAACAATGATGGGAGAATCATTGGATATTGCTGCAATAGATATAAAAGAAGCTACAAGTTTACTTGGGGATATAACAGGCAAAGATGCAAGTAGTGATGTAGTAAATAAAATATTTGAAAAATTCTGTTTAGGAAAGTAGGATTAATATGGATTATAGAGATATAGACTATGATGTAATAGTAATAGGTGGAGGACATGCTGGAATCGAGGCTGCCCTAGCCGCTGCACGTCTTGGTAAGAATACGGCAATGTTTGTAATGAACATGGATTCGGTTGCTAATATGCCTTGTAATCCAAGTATCGGTGGTACTTCTAAAGGACATTTGGTAAGAGAAATAGACGCCTTGGGAGGCCAAATGGGAATTTCTGCTGATGAATGTTTAGTACAATCAAAGATGTTAAATTCATCTAAAGGACCAGCAGTACATTCCCTAAGAGCACAAATAGACAGAAAAAAATATCATATGTATATGAAGCAAGTGCTAGAAAACCAAGATAATTTAGACGTAATACAAAGTGAAGCAATAGAAATATTTACTGAAGGAAATAAAGTTACAGGGGTTAAGACTAAAAACGGTGCAATATTTGGTTGTAAAGCTATAATAGTAGCTACAGGAACATACCTAAAAGGTAAAGTAATTATAGGGGAAGTGTCTTATGAAAGTGGCCCTGATGGCGTATTCCCAGCAAATGAGTTGTCTAAAAGTTTAATAAATCTTGGAATAGAATTACGTCGTTTTAAAACAGGAACTCCGGCAAGAATAAATATAAAAACTATGGACTTAAATAAGATGGAAGTTCAAAAAGGAGATGAAGAAATAGTTCCGTTCTCATTTACTAATGAGGAGAACGAAGAATTGCGAAAAAGACCGCAAATAGACTGCTATTTGACGTATACAAATGAAGATACACACAAAGAAATCAGAGAAAACATTCATCGTTCACCAATGTTTAATGGTGTAATAGAAGGAATAGGACCAAGATATTGTCCATCAATAGAAGATAAAGTTATGAGATTTTCAGATAAAGAAAGACATCAAATATTTATAGAACCGATGGGTGATGGCACTAATGAGATGTATATTCAAGGGATGTCTTCATCGCTTCCAGAAGAAGTTCAAAAAAGATTGTATAAAACAGTTCCAGGATTAGAAAACAGTAGGTTTATGCGTTCTGCGTATGCTATAGAATACGATTGTATAGATTCTACAAATTTAACACTGGGGTTAAAATACAAAGATATAACAGGTTTGTATTTTGCAGGTCAAATAAATGGAAGTTCTGGCTATGAAGAGGCCGCTGCACAAGGCTTAATTGCTGGAATTAATGCGGTAAGAGAAATTGAAGGAAAAGAAGAATTTACGTTGGATAGATCAGAAGCATATATTGGTGTATTAATTGACGATCTAGTAACAAAGGGGACAAACGAACCGTATAGAATGATGACTTCTCGTTCAGAATATAGATTAATGTTAAGACAAGATAATGCAGATTTGAGACTAACCAAAAAAGGTTATGAAGTAGGATTAATCAGTGAGCAAAGATATTCTAAGTTTTTAGAAAAGAAAGCATTAATTGAAAAAGAGTTAGAAAGAGTAAAGAGTGTAGTTATTAAAGCAAATGATGAAACAAACGAAATATTAACACAACATGGAAGTTCAAGTATTATTAGAGGTACAAGACTTTCAGAACTTCTAAAAAGGACAGAATTAGATTACAATATGATGGCGCCAGTGGATACTACTAGAGAGCAACTTCCAAAATCAGTTATAGAACAAGTGGAAATACAAGTAAAGTATGAAGGATATATAAAATTGCAACAAGAACAAATAGATAGGTTTAAAAAGTTAGAAGAAAAGAAGTTGTCTAATGAAATAGATTATGAAGATATAAAAGGATTAAGTTTAGAGGCAAGACAAAAGCTAAACAAACAAAAACCAACTTCAGTTGGTCAAGCTTCAAGAATATCTGGAGTATCTCCAGCAGATATATCGGTTTTACTTATATATTTAACACAAAAAGACTTAAGTAAGAAATAAGAAAGAGGTGTTATTTCACGTGAAATTAACTAAAGAACAATTTATAGAAAAAACAGCTGAGATGGCAATAAATACTGGCATAGAGCTTAATGATAATCAATTAGAAAAAATGTATTTATATAAAGAAATGCTACTTGAGTGGAATGAAAAAATAAACTTAACAGCAATTACAGATGATGAAGAAATAATAGCAAAACATATTGTTGACTCATTGCAAGTAGTAAAACAAATAAAAGAAAACCAAAAAGTAATTGATGTGGGAACAGGCGCAGGACTTCCTGGAATAATTATAGCAATATATTTTGAGGGAAAAGTACAAATTACACTATTTGATGCTCTTAACAAAAGAATTTTATTTCTACAAGAAGTAATAAATAAATTAGGTTTAGAAAATGTAGAAGCCTTACACGGTAGAGCTGAGGAAACATCGAGGGACAAACAATATAGGGAAAGCTATGATGTTGTTGTAAGTAGGGCTGTAGCAAGACTTAATATACTAATGGAAATCACAGTGCCGTTTGTAAAAGTAAATGGAATATGTTTATATATGAAGGCGGATAAGACAATGGAAGAAATGGGTGAAGTAAACAAGGCAATAAGAGAATTAGGAGTGAAACATGTAGGAATACATGAGTATAATATAACACTAAGTGAAGAATCTTATATGCACACCATAATTGAGTTTAATAAGCAAGAAAGCACTAAAGACAAGTATCCTAGACAGTTTGCCAAGATAAAGAAGAATCCGTTGTAGTAAAAGTAAAATAAAAGAAAGCTGTACTGAAAAATATTGTAAGTAAAATAAATATGAGAGTAAATCTGAAAAAAATTAGATTTACTCTTTTTTTTTGTAGATAAATGTAATATAATACAGGAGAGGTGAAACTTGTGACAAAAATAATAGCAATAGCAAACCAAAAAGGTGGAGTGGGAAAGACTACAACAGCAATAAATTTAAGCACTTGTGTTGCAGAAAGGGGAAAGAAAGTTCTTTTAATAGATATAGATCCTCAAGGTAATGCGACAAGTGGCGTAGGTATAGTAAAACAACCAGACGACAAGTCAATATATGACGTTCTTGTAAATGACGAACCTATGGTTAACATAATAAAGCCGACGATGGTTAAAAATTTACATATATGTCAATCTAGCATAAATTTAGCAGGAGCAGAGGTAGAACTTGTATCTTTAATGGCAAGAGAAACTAGACTAAAAAAAGCAATAGAGGAGATGGAACAAAACTATGATTATATATTCATGGATTGTCCACCATCTTTAGGCCTTATAACTCTAAATGCTTTTGCAGCCGCATCTAGTGTACTAGTACCAATTCAATGTGAATACTATGCTTTAGAAGGATTGGGACAACTCGTAAACACAATAAAACTTGTTCAAAAGAATTTAAATCCAGATTTGGAAATAGAAGGTGTTGTAATGACCATGTATGATTCTAGGACAAGATTATCTAATCAAGTGGCAGAAGAAGTTAAAAAGTATTTTGGTGATAAGGTATTTGAAACTGTTATACCAAGAAATATTAGACTTAGTGAAGCGCCAAGCCATGGACTACCAATAACAGTATATGATCCATTATCTAAAGGTGCTAGAACATATAAAAAGCTTGCTAAAGAGCTAATAAGTAAAAATAAGTAGGAGGTAAATATGGCTGCTAAAGGATTAGGAAGAGGATTGAATGCATTTTTTGATGATATAGAAGAAGTAAAAAGTGTATCAGAGGACAAAAAATCAGTAGTAGATAAAGTCGTTGAACTAAATATGGCAGAGGTAGAACCAATGTTAAATCAACCAAGAAAAGTTTTCGATAAAAAGAAATTAGAGGAACTAGCAGACTCAGTTAAAGAACATGGTGTTATTCAGCCAATATTAGTAGTAAAAAATGAAGATGGTTACAATATTGTTGCTGGTGAGAGAAGATGGAGAGCGGCAAAAATAGTAGGACTTAAAACAATACCAGCAATTGTAAAAGATTATACAGATACAAAGAAGAAACAAGTAGCTCTGATTGAAAATATCCAAAGAGAAGACTTAAACGTAATGGAAGTTGCGGTAGCTCTTAAAGAACTTATGGATATGGAATCATATAATGTTACAGATGTAGCAAAAGTTACAGGAAAAAGTCAATCTACCGTATCTAATATCGTTAGACTTTTAAAACTTACTCCAGATGTTCAACAACTTGTTTTAGATGGAGAACTTGTTGAGGGACAAGCAAGAGCACTTCTTGCAATTGAAGATGCAGATGAACAGGTAAGAATTGCTAAAAAGATCATAGAAAAGAAACTTACTGTAAGAGAAGTGGAAAAGTTAATATATGATGATGCAAATAAATATAACGTTAAAAAGAAGAAAGTAGCAAAGAAAAATAGCATTTATAGAGCCGTAGAAGACAAATTAAGCGAGTATTTCGGTATGAAGGTAAAAGTAGATGCCTCAAGACAAAAGCCGCGTTTAATAGTTGAATATTATAATAATGAGGGATTAGAAAGCTTACTAGATAAATTAAATATAAAGTTATAAGGAGAATATATGGAATTTAGTTTTACCAATATAGCACTTGTTGTATTATCTGTAGTAACAATAATAAATTTGGTTTTACTATTGATAAACTATATTAAAGTTAGGAAATACAAGAGCCTTTATGAAAATGCACTAGCAAAGTTTAATTCTCATGAAAATATACAGGATGAATTTACTAGTCTTTATAAAAGGCTAAGCGAAGTAGAAATCATTTCAAACAATACTGTGGATATTGTGAATAACTTTAATGAAAAAATGAAGAATAATGTGCAAAAAATAGGATTTGTAAAATATAATGCGTATGATGAAACAGAAAACAAGTTAAGCTTTGCTCTAGCGCTACTAGATGAAAGAGAAGACGGTATACTAATAAATCACATATATTCTAAACATGGTTCTAATATATATGCAAAGCTTGTTACAGCTGGTAAAGTTGAGGATAGAATTTCTGAAGAAGAAGCTACTGCTTTAAAGCAGGCGGCAGATGACAAATCATTTAAAGAAAGAAAAGTTTTAGAGACAAATAAAACTAGTAAAATCAAAAAGAATAAGAAATAAATTTTATTAAAACTATTGACAAACAAGATTAATTTGGTATAATTAGTCTTGTACTTAAGGAAGAGTGTCCGAGTGGTTTAAGGAGCCAGTCTTGAAAACTGGTGATTCCGAAAGGAACCTAGGGTTCGAATCCCTAACTCTCCGCCAAAAAAAGCAGTACCCATAAGGGTGCTGCCTTTTTTATTGACACCTGCGCGTTCTGTGTTATAATACCCGGGAAGGGAAGTGGCATTATGGCAGTCAGATTCAACGAAGATAAAGAAATGGTTCAGATGGTAAAGGATGGCTTGAAGCGTACCGGCGGATACTGTAAGTCGGACGTAGCCATGTCGTTCTGTG
>JAZUNZ010000037.1:0-2264 GCA_045604405.1 Clostridia bacterium | reverse complement strand
TTTAGAGAAAATTTTAAAGAAACTTTTCTTATCGTTTTTTCTTTGCTCCATTTTTTCTCGTAGATCCTGAAGTCTATCATCAACTTCCTGGAAGTGCTCTTCTAAATACAGCTGCTTATCTGATTTCTTCTGTTCTTCTTTCAAAAGTATCTGACTATTTTCTATTAGCTTGTGTAATTCAGCTATTTGCTTGTCCTTTTCTTTAAGTTGATTTAATAAATTCTCAATCAACTCTTTATTCAAGTTGAATAAACCTTCTTCATCTATTGAAATCTCTGCATTTACGCCATTCTCAATTTCCTTATTTTCAACTTCAGTTTGAACTTTTAAACCTTCTTGAATCAAGTTGAATAAACCATCATCAACCATTGATTTTCCTTGCTTCTTAACTATCCTAGATTTGTACTCTTTCAACTTAAGTTTATTATAAATTGTAGTTTTACTTACTCCTAATTGAATAGCAGTTTCTTCAACTGTCCTTAACATAGCATAAAACCTCGCTTCTATAAGATTAAACTACTTTAAAATATTCTTTAAAACTCTTGAAAATCCTTTAATTTAACCATTCATCTATAAGCATAAAAATAGCCTTATCTTTATCTAAATTCATGTTACTGCATTTCTCTTCAAAGTCCTTATACATTTCTTTAGGTAATCTGATATTAATGGATCTTGTGGTTTCCTTTTTAATCTTTCTATCTTCCATACCCTTTTTAGCTTGTTCTTTAACCTGTTCTACATCTACACTTCCTAAATACTTCTTAGCTTCTTCTTCTGTCTTAAAACTCTTATATACTGCATTATAGCCTAATACAAGCTTAGAACATTCTCTCCAAGAAGTAACTATTATATTCTTTACTCCTATGCCATCTTTTATATACTAGAAATTTGTTCTTGATCTCTTCTGAATCATAAATATTACTTTTTACGTTGTATTATATAAAATATTACATTTTTACATAATATTGTATTAACATATTTTTCAAAATATGTTATTATAATGTAAACAGGAGAGGTTTTATGAAAAATTTTAAAAATTTTCTATTTATATCATTATGTACAATACTTACTTTATCTTCATTACCTAACAAAACTAATGCAGCCACGCAAACACTAAAAGAAATACCACAACATGTTCAAGAACTTATAGATTTAAACTCAGAAGGATATAATGAATTCTTTAAGGAAGTAGATTTAAATTCTGATCTTGCAGTACATGGAGAAAGCTATATTAAAGTATTTGAGTCTGATCAAGGAAACACCATAGACGATAGAGAATATAGCAAAGAAGAATATTTAAAAGAAATAAGTAAGCCAACACTATATTCTGTAGTACAACCTGTAAATTGGCTACAATTAGACTATTCAATTTATCCAGTATATGGTAGTACGACTAAAATAGGTGTATCAGCTACCTTTACGTGGCTAAAAAAACCTAATTTTTATGGTGAAGATTTAATTACTATATCTACAGATACAAATTATGTAACTCCAGGTTCAGTAGATATGGTAAATGCAGCTTTTTGGCCTAATATAGCTTGTCCTAGTGTTGTTGGTTCTTATAGAAATGGAACTACACTTGCTAACGGAGAATTTGAGTTTGATGCTAACGGTGTTACTTTTAAAAATCACCTAGCTAGTAATGAGTTTTCTAATCAAATAAAACAAGTGCCAAACTACCAGGAATATTTCGTTCCTGATTTAACAAAATGGTTCTCAACTGGTTGTCCTCAATTTAATATGTCTACATTTTTAACTAAGTCTAATTCAACTACTACAACTGGAAAAATTTTATTTACTTATAATCATCAACAAATAAGTATAAATTATAATCCAGGTATATCTGTTAGTGCTGATGGAACTGTTAAGGTAACAGGTGGAATCACAGGTAGCCTAGGTTTTGATAAGGTTTCGGTTTCTAAAAATTATACTTATGGCGAACAAATTTGGTAATTTAATATAATAAAAAAAGAACATATCTTAATAAATTAAATTAGTTAAGAGATGTTCTTTTTTACATTACATTTGATATGTTATTAACTAATATATATTAGTATTAATATTAATTTTTATAAGCTTTTTAAAATCTATTGTATTCTTTACTTTAAAGAATTTTCTTTAATTACATCTATTATTGTATATGTGCAAAAAATCATTGTTGATATTATAGCTATTCCTAGAAAAAGTAATATACCATCATTAGCATTATCAGTCCAGGATAATGGAAACAGGAATAGAAAAGTAACTAATCCCCCTAATAAAAT
>JAZUNZ010000036.1:0-2225 GCA_045604405.1 Clostridia bacterium | reverse complement strand
AAGTCAAATATTAAAATTAAAAGATAATAAAAATGCTTCTAAAGATTTAACTGATGCTTATAAATCATTAAAGAAGATAGCTGATGATTCTGGAATCAGTATGGAAGCTTTAATTAATTATCTAGTTCAAACAAAGCAAGTTGCTAAAGATACTAATGAAGAAGTTGTAAAAACTGTTGATACCGTATTAAAAGAATTTGATACGGATATATCTTCTATAGCAGATAAATACGGCGTATTAACTTCTGCAGCAGAAGAATTTAATTCAAACGGATATATAACGGTAGATACATTTAAAAGTTTAATGGATAATAATTTGTGGCAATATTTAGATTGGACTGCAAATGGATTAAATGCAAATACCGACGCATTAATCAATGAGGCTGATGCTGCTAAATATAATGCTCTTGTTGCCTTACAAGATGCTTTTGCAAAAGATGCTCTTGCTATTGCGACTGGAGATGTTAGTAATCAGAGTGAAATAGCAAAAGCCGCTGTGGCAGGATTAAAGGGCGAAATGGATTCTGCTGGTCTTATTGCTCAAGCTAGGGCTGGAAATTTATTTACATATGCTGGAGCTATTCAAGCAATAAAAGATGCAGAAAAAGGAAAAGATTTAAGTGATGCCGATATAGAAAAAAAAGCAGGGCAATTAAAAAATCTTGCTACTGCTTATAATAATGCGGCAAAAGGAATTGCAAATATAAATCTACAAGCTTCTGCCAAAAAATCTGGTGGTTCTGGAGGAGGAGGTTCTTCTTCTAAATCTGAGAAAGAATGGTGGGAGAAAGCCTATGATGATTTAAAAGCCCAATTTGATTATTCTGATATAACAATAGAACAATATATTAGTGGTTTAGAAAATCTTTTAGGCAAGTTAGACAAAGGTTCTGATGCTTGGAAAAAGATTAATAAAGAATTACAAAAAGCTAAGCTTGATAAGGTTAAAGATGACTACAATGCCGGTCGTATATCTTTAAATCAATATATTATTTCTTTACAAAATTTACAAAAAGCATATAAAGAAGGAACAGATGCTTGGAATGATTTAGCTGATGCAATTAAAAAAGCTAAATTGGATAAATTAAAAGAACAACAAAATGATTTAAAATCAGCATTATCCGCTGTAAATGATACATTAGATAAACAAATAGATAAATACGAAGAAGCAAAAGATGCTGCTGATAAAAAATATGATGATGAAATAGATAAACTTGAAGAACTTCAAGATAAATTAGATGACCAAAATGATGATTATGAAAGAGCTCAACAAGCTGTTGCTGATTATTTAGATGAACAAATGAGTGCAATGGAGAAACAGCGTGATACAGTAGAATCGTATTATGATAATGTTCTTGATGCAATTGAAAAGATGAATGAAAAGCAACAAGAGTCTCTTGAATTAGCTGAAGCATATGAAACATTAATGAATGCTATGACTCAAAAAACTAAGAAAGTTTATAAAGAAGGTCTTGGTTGGATTTGGACTACTGATGCCGAAGCTATTCGTGATGCTAAACAAACTTATGAAGATTTATTAAAGAATGCTACAACAAAAGAAATAGAAGAGCAAAAAGATGCCACTATAAATTCTTTAGAAGAACAAATAAATGCACTTCAAGATTATATAGATTCTTGGGATAAAGTTCTTGATAAATTTGATAATGAGAAAAATAGAAATTTAGCAGATTTATTACTTGGGGAAAATTGGACTGAAATGGTCTCTCAATTAGACCCTCAAATAGTAGATGATTTCTCTGATGCTTATTATGAACTTCAAAAGAACTTAGAAGAAACAGAAAAACAAATAGAAGAACTTAATAAGAAAAAAGAAGAAGAAGATGAGTATTGGGATAAATTAATAGATGACTTAGAAGAATATAAAGATAAATGGTCTGATGTAGCAGATGTTTATGAAGAAGCTCAAAATGCTCTAAAAGCACGTCAAATAATGGGTGCTAATTGGGAGCAAGATATTCTTAACAGAAGACTTGATGTATTAGAAAACTTTAAGAATAAATATAATGCAATACTTGCTGAAATTGATAAAGTAGATAATATGTCTACTAATCAAGCTTCTAATTATACTGCGTTAAGATTACCTGGTTATGCTAATGGTGGAGAAGTTGATTATACTGGTCTTGCAGTGTTACACGGAACACCAAATAAACCGGAATATGTTCTTAATAACAATCAAATGAGAAATCTATTAGGAAATTTAACTA
>JAZUNZ010000035.1:0-101334 GCA_045604405.1 Clostridia bacterium | reverse complement strand
TCTCATACAGATTCTGAAGGATATGATTTTGCAATTAAATTAATGAAGAAGCTTCAAGATACAACTAAAAAATGGAAAAAAGAAACAGGACTAGGGTTTGCACTATATGGAACTCCAGCAGAAAGTTTATGTTATAAATTTGCAAAAATAGACAAGCAAAAGTATGGAACAATAGAAGATATAACAGATAAAGGATATTATACAAACTCATATCATGTAGATGTTAGAGAAAAAATAGATGCTTTTGAAAAATTAAGATTTGAAAGTGAATTTCAAACTTTATCTACAGGTGGAGCAATTTCATATATAGAACTTCCTAATATGAATAACAATCCAGAAGCACTAGAAACAGTTGTGAAATTTATATACAACAATATTCAATATGCAGAATTTAATACAAAATCTGACTATTGCCATGAATGTGGTTTTGATGGAGAAATTATTATAAATGATAATTGCGAATGGGAATGTCCAAACTGTGGAAATAAAGATCAAAGAAAAATGAATGTTACAAGACGTACTTGTGGATATCTAGGAGAAAATTTCTGGAACGAAGGAAAAACAAAAGAAATAAAAGCGAGAGTTTTACATTTGTAGGAGTAAATTATGAACTATGCAACAATAAAGAAAATGGACATAGCAAATGGTCCTGGTGTTAGAGTATCATTGTTTGTAAGTGGTTGTAGACATCATTGCAAAGGCTGCTTTAACGAAGAAGCTTGGGATTTCAACTATGGGAAAGAGTTTAATGATGATACAATTGACGAAATAATAGAGGCATTAAAACCTCATTATATAACAGGGCTATCATTACTTGGTGGTGAGCCATTTGAAAAGGAAAATCAAGCGGCATTAGTTAAACTTACAGATAGAGTCAAAGAGGTTTATCCTGAAAAAACTATATGGGCATATTCTGGCTTCTTGTTTGATGAACAAATAAGAGACAAAATGTGCAAAATGTGGACAGAAACGCCAGAACTTCTTAAAAATGTGGATGTCTTGGTTGATGGAAAATTTGAAGAAGAAAAGAAAGATCCGAAAATATTTTTTAGAGGTTCAACAAATCAAAGAATTATAGATGTTCAGGAATCATTACAACAAAACGAGGTTGTATTAAAAGAGGATATATATTTAAAAGAAAAAAATAGAAGTGTATTTTCACAAAAAGTATAATATATGAATAACTAGCAAGAATATGAATATATAATAAATGAATGGAAATGCATAAGTAAGAGGTTATATGAAAGGTTATAGATTAAATCCAAATAGGGAGTATGTAGATAAAATAATTACAGGAGCTTTAAAAAAAGATGGACATTGTCCGTGTAGAATTAATTCAGATGAAACTACACTTTGTCCTTGTGATAAATTCATAACAGAGGGTCAGTGTTGCTGTAAATTGTTCGTACCAATAGAGGATTAAAGAAAAGCACTTCAACGATTAGGTTGAAGTGCTATATTTTTAATATGTATATTATTTAGAAGTGCTTCCAAACCCGCCAAGTCTTTCTCCTTCTGCATTATCATCATCTGTAGTGAGATATTTTTTAAATATTGCTTGTCCTATTACATCTCCTTTTTTTATTTCTAATGGTTCAGTAAAGTAATTGTAAAATGCATAAGAAAATGCGCCATCGTTATCTGGGTTTCCATAGAAGTCAGCGTCTATAATACCTACGCTATTTGCTAGAACAAGACCTTTTTTGAATGGGTTAGAGCTTCTGTTACAAAGCATTAAATATTCATCCTCTTGCATATATGCTTTAAGTCCAGTTTTTACTAAGGTTGGCTTAGAACCAAAAGTAAATGGCGGTATTATGCAGTCTTCAGCTGCACAAACATCATATCCTGCAGAATATTTTGTTTTTCTTACAGGCATTGTTATTTCATGGTTTTCGAACCCTTTTGCTATTTCAAACCCTCTTTTTCTTTCCATATTAATTTCCCCTTTTTAATTTATATTTCTTAAAGCTTCTATTCGCTTTTCGGTTGAAGGATGTGTAGACCATAGATCAGATTTCTTTTCCTTTAATGGATTAGAAATGTACATATGAGCAGTAGATTTATTAGCTACCTCTAACACATCCGAATCGCCAGAGATCTTTTGTAAAGCAGATATTAATCCATCTGGATTTCTTGTAATTTCTACAGCCGAAGCATCTGCCAAATATTCTCTTTTCCTAGATATTGCTAGCTGCATTAATGTTGCAAATATTGGCGAAAGTATTAAAAATATAATCGCAATAATCGCAATAATTGCATTACCTTTGTTATCATCATCGCCTCTGCGCCTTACAAAGGCAAAACGTGTAAACCAATCTGAAAGAATTACAACAAATCCAACAAATACAGATACAACTGTAGACAGTAATATATCATAATTTTTTATATGGGATAATTCATGGGCAATAACGCCTTCAAGCTCGTATTTATTTAATTTTTCTAAAAGTCCTGTTGTAACGCATATTACAGCGTTTTCTGGATTTCTTCCTGTTGCGAAAGCATTAGGACTGCCATCTTGTATTACATATAATTTTGGTTTTGGCAAACCAGAAGCAATGCACAAGTTTTCTAATATTACGCTTAATTGCAAATCTTGTTCTCTAGTAGCTGGCCTTGCGCCATTAAGGCTTAAAACCATCTTATCACAGTTATAATATGAAATTATGGCAGGTAGTATTGAACACACAAGCGCTATTGGCATAGATAATACCCCTAGATCGTTGTATATACATACACAGTATACACCCACCATAATAACAATAATAAACAGTGATACTATAAAGAATGAAGATATTTTGTTTTTTCTAACACTTTGTAGTATCATTTTCTCACTCCTAGAAAGAAACTTTAACGTTTTCTCTTTCAGCTTCGTTTGCTATTTCAAAGAAAGCTTTTGGTTCAAATTTACTTTTACCAAACAAAGAAACAACTATATTGTTTGGGAAAACCATAAGTTTCTCATTATACATTTGAACAGTATCATTATAAAATTGTCTTGCATATGCAATTTTGTCTTCTGTTCCAGTAAGTTCAACGTGTAGAGCAGCAAAGTTTTGGTTCGCTTTAAGGTCTGGATAGCTTTCTGCTAATGCAAACAACTTATTTATTGCTCCTTCAAGCATTCCCTCAGCTTTTGCAGCTTGTTCAACAGAACCGTTTGCTGAAACGTACCTATTTCTTGCTTCAATCACTTTTTCTAAAGTTTCAGACTCATGTTTTGCATATCCCTTTACAGTTTCCACTAAATTTGGTATTAAATCAAATCTTCTTTTAAGTTGGGTGTCTATTTGAGACCAAGCATTTTCAGTTCTTAGTTTAAGTGATACAAGAGAATTGTATATTCCTACAACAAAAAGCACTAAAAGCGCAACTATTACTAATATAATCCAAATCATGTAAAATCCCTCCTAATAATTGTATTGTAACATTTTAGACTTTATTTTGCAACAAGAATTTATATTATTATTTGCACTTGTACATATTATTATTAAAATTTAATATATATGTAATATAATCGAAAAAAGACACCATAAATCACACAATTTATGACTAAATATTTTGTATATATTTGCGGACAATAACCATTAAAGGAGTTGCATTTGACAATGGTTTTTTAAAATGGTATAATTAGAATGTCCGAGTAATCGGAAGGAGGAATTTTTTTGAAAGAAGACCAAATTTACATGTTAAGGAAAATAGCCGTTATGGTTACATGTATAGTAGTATTTGTTACGGTTGGTTTAGTAGTTGTTAATTTTCAATCTAAATCTGTAACAATAGATTATTATGGTGAAAAAATACAAGTAAATACAATGTCTAATACTATTGAAGGTATGCTTATGCAAAATGGTATATATATAGATGAGAAAGCAGTAGTATATCCTCATGTAGAGACAAGACTTGAAGATAACATGGAAATAAAGATATATTCTGAAAAGGATGCTATGACTTTAGATTTAGCTAAATATAAAGAGGAAATAAAAACAGGGGTAACAGAAAAACTTATTGAAGAAATACAGTATATAGATTACAATACTGTAGAAAAGACTAATGCTAGTAAGAATAGAGGAACAACTACCACATTACAATCTGGAACAAAAGGAGAAAAACAAGTTGTTTATACAGTGCAATATGATGGAGAAACAGAATTAGCTAAAACAATAATAAGCGAAATTACCACAAAAGATCCTGTAGACAAGGTGGTAGAGGTGGGAACAAAAGTTACCACAGTTTCAAGAGGTAACGCTAAAAGAATAACAGCAGCGGATCTAGAAGTAGATAGCGGATTTATAAAATATGATATTAAATTATCTGAAGACTTACAAAAATATGCATATAATATGTGTAAAAAATATAAGATTCCATATACAACATTTTTAGGATTAATGAGAACAGAAAGCAACTTTAGGCCTGAAGCAAAAAGCTCGACAGGATATGGAATATGCCAAATAAACCCATCAAATTTATCATATTTAAATAAAAAAATTGGAACAACAGATTTATTTGATCCATATCAATGTATTGAAGCTGGCGCATATTGGTTAAGCAGATATTATAAATCGTGGAAAGATGAGGCAAGTGGAGAAGAACTTGATCTTCACGCCTTAAACTCATATAACTGGGGAGAAGGACGTTATAGAAAATACCTAAAACAAGGTAATGATGCATATTCTTGGCATTACGGAAATAAAGTATTAAAATATGCAGCTAAAATTGAAAAAAACGGCGGATTATAAAATCAAATGAGTATCTAGGTTAAAGATACTCATATTTTTTAAGGAGAGAGAATGAATACATTAGAAACCACAAAAAGAATAATGAGGACAAACAGCATATTTGCCAAAAAAAGCTTTGGACAGAACTTTTTAATAGATGATAATATATTACAGGGAATTGTAGAAAGTGCAAATGTTGTAGAGGACGATACTGTTATTGAAATAGGTCCGGGTTTAGGAAACTTAACTCATTATATTTTAGAAAAAAAAGCTAAAGTCGTAGCCTTTGAAATAGATAGGGATATGATAGATATATTAAATGATAGATTTAACAGCAACAAAAACCTGGAAATAGTAAATAAAGATATATTGAAGGTTGATTTAAACGAGTATATTACAGACAAAAAGGTAAAGATTATAGCCAATCTTCCATATTATATTACCACACCAATAATATTTAAACTTTTGGAATATAGAAGAAATATTGCTAGCATAACTGTAATGATTCAAAAAGAAGTAGCGGAAAGAATTACAGCAACTCCGCATTCTAAAGATTATGGCGTGCTTACAATAAACACAAATTATTTGGCTGATGTAGAAAAGTTATTTAACGTGCCAAACACATCATTTATACCAACTCCGAATGTAACATCATCTGTTATACAAATAGTACCAAATGAACAAAAAGAAAAAGATTTGGGTATAAAAGACGAGGAAATATTTAAAGAGTTGATTAAAAAAGCATTTTCAGCAAGAAGAAAGAAACTTAGCAATTCTTTGTGTAATACGGGAATATGTGGAATGACTAAGCAAGAGATAGATAGCATGATATTACAAATAGGATTGAACCCAAATTGTAGGGCAGAGGAAGTAAGCATTGCAGACTATGTAAGAATGGCAAATATAATAGCAGACAAATAAAATCAAGCTAGTGTTATTTTAACACTAGCTCGTTCTTTTAATACGTGTACCATAATCCTTGACGCCTTAAGTCGTTTACTATTTGTTCATGCTGTGAAAGAGTTGTTGCAAAATATACCTTGCCATTTTTATCTGCAACAAAATATAAATAATTAGTTTCATCAGGATAAACTACAGCCTCTATTGAAGATTTAGAAGGACTAGCGATAGGACCAACTGGCAGTTTGCCAGACATTTCTGGCCCACGAGTATTATATGGATTGTATGTATATAATTCATCTGTTGTTAAGTCTCTTTCTCCCATATCTACTTTGAAGGCATAGTAAGTTGTAACGTCGCTTCCTAAAGACATACTACTATCTAATCTGTTATAAAATACGCTGGCAATAGTCTTTCTAGAATTGATGTCTAGCCCCTCAAGTTCAACAATCGAAGCTAAGCAAAGGATATCGTGTATACCTTTATTGCTTGCACCGCACTCGGTTAACACGCTATCCATTTTATCCAACATAGACTTAAAGATAGTTTTAACATCTGTGTCTTTCCCATCAAAAGAATAAGTGTCTGGGAACAAATATCCTTCTAATGGATAATAAATATCTTTGTTTTTTATATCATCTGTTATAAACCAATATTCATCTATTAAAGAATCAACATATTTTTCATCTTTTAATAAATCAAAAACATCTTGTTCGGTATTGTTTGTTTTTTCTGCTATTTTTTCTGCAATCCAACGCATATTTTTGCCTTCAACAAAGGTAATGCTAATTTGTTCTCTCATAACCTTACCAGTCTTTAAAGCCTCTACTATTTCTTTGACAGACATGTTTTTGTTTAAAGTGTAATCGCCCGCTTGTAGTCCGTCAACATCGTTCAATTTAATATATAACTTAAAAGCAAATTTACTCTTTATAACATCATTTTCTGCTAGTATAGTAGCAATTGAATCGCTACCAGATCCTATTTCTATTGTAATGTGTACAGGCATCGACTCCTTAGAGACTGCACTTAAAGAAGAATTGTACCAAATAATTGGAATTGTAATAAGTAATATTAACAAAATACCAGTAATGGCAATAATTTTGTACACTAATTTCATGTTTTTTATATAATCTAAAATACCCTTAAAAAAATTCATATAGCACCTCTTTTGAAAGTATATCATTTATATAATAAAAAGTAAATAAAAAAGATGAACAATATATATTGTGCAAAAAATGTAAAAGATATTCATTAAAAAAGAATATAAAAAAGATACAGTTAACGAAATACGGACAGAAGCAACGTATATCGATTGCGGCTATGGTGATGATGATATGTATGGAGATGTTGAATACAGGGTTACGTACGGTATATGCCCTAAATGTGATCATAAACAAGAACTAAGAAAAATGCGTATAAGAATTATTAGGGAATGGAATCGCAAAGAGGGACGAAAGTAATAAATTTAAGTAGTAAATATGAGTAATGTAAAGCCCAAAAGTGGAGGGCCATATTCGCTATATTATTCGGATTGTGGATATTGGGTGCCTAACACTGCGAATTGCGAGATGAAAAAAGAAGGTTATTATGCATATACGCATTTTTGTTTTAATGGTAAATGCGACATGAAAAATGGAGAAAAGAAAGCTGAAGAAATCTATCAGGAAGAATGAATTACTAAAGCAGAGTGCTAGTTAAGCACTCTGCTTTAAATATTAAAAAATCCCTACAAAAAACTTGTAAGGATTAATTTTGGAGCTGAAGGTCAGAATTGAACTGACGACCTGCTGATTACAAGAAAAACTGTAAACGCTGGAAATAAAGGGATTGAAAGCGATTTGGGACCAATCTTGGGGCAATTTTAAACGGCTTTTTGTTGAAAAAAGCCTAAAAATAAGATATAATATAAGTGTTGAAATTTTTATACCATTTTACATGTTGATATATATCAGCTATTATAAAATAATTATTTTAAGGAGAAAAAGTATGTGGAAAATCGGAATGGCTGTAGTTATTACAGTTTATGTAATGATAGCTTTGGCTACAATATTTGCTATTAGATTTACTAAAGGCGTGTTACGGAAAGAAAATTTGTCTGTTCCAATAAAAAGAACTATTCATGTTGTGACTCTTGTGTTGGGAATTTATCTGATTCCTATTATTGGACTTGCAATGTGTCTTGTCTATTGTGAACAAGCTATAGGTCTTATAATATTGGCAATTTTACTTTCTGTATTTTCTGTAACGAAGTATGTAATTATACCGCTTTCAGATAAAAAACATATTAAAATTACAGAAAAAGAGTTTGGTAAAGATTCTTACAGAGCAATATATCTTCGGGAACAACAAAAAGAATTTTACAGGAGGTTGGCAAATGAAAAAAATCACTCAAAATGACATTGAGGTTGTTAAAGCAGAATTATTTGCTAAACGGAAAGAATTTGAAAATTTAAGTTTTGCTTCTTTGGAAGAAAAACTTGAATGGATTAAAAAATTCTTTAACAGTTATATACCGGAAGTGGAAAAGAGGTTTATGACAGAAAAAGAATTTAAAGAGGAATGGGTATTCTTGCCCGATGAGCTTAGAATCCAATTTTATTTATACTTTCCTGAATATGGACTCAATATGGCTAATTATTCTCAAGAGCTTGCTTATGAACTCGCTCGTAAAAGAAAAAGTCAATTCGTAAACAGATTTTATTTTAGTCACAATGATTAAGAAAACAATAAGGCATCCTATTTAATGGATGTCTTATTGTTTTTATACTATTTGTTTCCAGTTATACTTTTCTTAACGAAATGAATAATGTAAAGAGAAGGGAAAAACGAAAAAGTTAACAATCTATAAAATAAAAACCTGGGGCAAATCTGGACCAATTTTGGACCAACTTGTTCAACTTTGGTCCACTTTTACGCACTTTGTTGCACTAAATGGCGTATTGAAAAAAGCAAAAAAGAAAACCTTGCAACCGTTGAGGCTGTAAGGTTTAACTTTGGAGCTGAAGGTCAGAATTGAACTGACGACCTGCTGATTACAAGTCAGCTGCTCTACCAGCTGAGCTACTCCAGCTTGCAGTGGTGACCCGTAGGAGAGTCGAACTCCTCACTCCGCCGTGAAAGGGCGATGTCTTAACCGATTGACCAACGGGCCAAATGGTGAGCTATCCGCGATTCGAACGCGGGACAACTTGATTAAAAGTCAAGTGCTCTGCCAACTGAGCTAATAGCCCACGTAACACTGCCATATAAGTTTACAATATTTTGGCGCGATTGTCAATATTTTATGTGAAAAATATTTCAAAAAGTTAAAAAATATAATTGTAATCTTAAAATTGCTGTCGAAATACTTCTAGTTTTGTAACATTATGTAGTAATTATAGACAAATAGTAACTCTGGTATTATACTGTGTCTGAGGTGATAATTTGGCGTATTATTTAATTATTACTTTCATCATATTTATTATTATAGATTACAAATACATTTATTCTTTTATTGATTCTAAGTTCCTTTATACCACATCTGGTAGCAAATTAAATCAAGAAACAAATAAATCCAAACAAAACATTAATTCATATGACAGATTAGATTTATATATTTTTTTGTCAATATTTTTAATTGTATTTTCACTAAACTATACAATGGCTTCTATCGCATTTGACATGAATCCACTAACCATAAAGATAATTAACGAAATAAATCTAACGGAAATCATGCAAGGTTCTGAAGCAAAATTTAAATTTGTTTATCACATATCATCGGCAATATGCATTTTAGTGTTAACAAACAGGTATAGAACTTGGTTAAGACGTGTAGTAGCAGAAGCAGCAGATAGGATGTTGGGTAGAAATAAGGAGGAGATTAAATATGAGACAGAAGGGTATATTGTGGCAAAAGATGAGAATGATGAGTGCTTTGTGTTAGAAGAAGAATCATTGTATCAAAACGTACTAATTACAGGTAGCATTGGAAGCGGAAAAACTAGTGGGGCAATTGCAAGACTAACATACAACTTAATAAAAAGTGGAAAAGGTGGATTAATTCTAGACGTAAAAGGCAATTTTGTGGATACGGCAAATGAGATGTGCAAAAGACTAGGGAGAGTAAACGATTTATGTGTTATCTCTAATAATTCCAATTGCTATTTTGAACTGCTAGATAAAAATGTATCTTCATTAGAACTTGCAAGCAGACTAAAGCATGTAATAACCCTGCTTTCTCCAAACAACAATTCCGATTCATATTGGCTCGATAAAGTGGAAAATGTATTTATGAATTTTATAGTAATAATGAAGTATTTAGATGAGTTAAATTTGATGATGTTACATCGACTTGTAAGTGAAGATTCCTTCGTAAAAGAGACGCTGGAAAAAATAAAGAAAAGTCTAATAGCAAAAGTTCCGGATGATAAAACCGCATTTGAACTTGCAGGAGCAATATCTTTTATTGAAAACGAATACTTTGAATTAGATAGTAGAGTAAATACAATTATTAGGTCCGAGATTACGAGACTCACAATCCCGCTTATTACAGATTATGATATATACAATCAATTTTGTGTAAAAAATAATAAACAACCAATTTCTTTTTCAGACAATAAAATAATAGTTTTATCTTTAAACATTGGCCAAAACAAAGCGTTAGCCAAAATAATAGCCACTTTTATTAAGCTTTCATATCAAAAATATATTTTATCTAATATTTCATTAAAAAGACCAAGTTTTTTCATTGCGGACGAATTTCAAGAATTTTGTAATATCGATGATGCAGAATTTTTATCATTATCTAGGGAGGCAAAATGTATAAATATAGTAAGCACACAAAGTTATTCGTCTCTTAAAAATTCATTAAAGGATCAAAATGCAGCAAATGTTATAATTCAAAATCTAGTAAATAAAATATGGTTTAGGAATGATGATAATTATACGATATCTGAGGCGGTAAAACAGTTGGGGAAGATAAATGTAACCAAAGAAAACAGGACAATTAGCGAATCTGGACAAGAAAGTAGAAAGAATATGTTAGGAACAGGATTTAGAAACAAGAAAAGTAGTATTTCAAAATCGTTAAATTATGTATTAGTAAAAGAAAATGAATATGATGAGAATTTCTTTTCAAGAAGTCTAAAGACATTTGAGGCTTTAACTTTTATATCTACAAAAGAAGGAATAGTTATAAAGAAGGTTATATTTGAAAGGTGGAAATAATATGGTAAAAAACAAGAAAATAATAGTAATAACAATGCTAACTTTAATCTTAATTAGTACAAGCTGTGTGTTTGCCGCAACTACACCAACTCTGGTTACTAAACTAAATACAGCATTGAAGAATATATTATCATATTTAGAGAAACTATCTACACCGGCGGCGGGAGTGGCAATAGCTACTGGTGTAATGATTAGAAAACTGAGCTTTGGTGATGAAGAAAAGATGGTGATAGGAAAGAGGGTAATAATAAATTCAATCGTAGGCTATTTAATAATACAACTTATAGATTTAATAATTAAATTTATTGAGGGAATTGTTTAATGGAAGTAAACAACATTATAAGTGCAATAAATATAATAGCAGAAAAGATTTTTAAGTCTGTAGAGAAAGAAGTGTTCAAAGGACTAGATGACCTTTTAATAATTAATGAAAAAGTTTTACAAAAAGAGCCGTTAAAGATACTTTTTGTAAAAAACGATCAAGAGGGTTTGGCTATGCTCGCAATGTCTCTGGTTATATTCTTTTTAATATACTATGTAATAAATAGAGTTATAGCCATGTATAATGGGGAAAATGTAGACAATATTTTTAAATATATGTTAAGAATTATTATTTGTGTAATCTGTAGCGTGTCAAGTTTGTTTCTATGCGAGCAGGTCCTTAATATAAATGGACTTTTAACAGAGATTATCGCCAATATTGGTAATGACATAACAGGAGAAACAATATGTTTTGAGAGTTTAAGAGAAGTAATATTAAATCTTGACAATTATATGTCTGAAGAAGCGTTATCTATAGATGGGATTATAAAAGGAGTAATTTCCTTTGGAGCAACCACTATACTAATTACATTTGCAATAAGATATGTTACACTAATATTTTTAATTTTTGTTTCTCCTATAGCCATAATGTTTGCGGCAAGCGGTGCGACTTATGGTATATTTAAAAGCTGGACAAAAATGCTTTGTGGAAATTTGTTGATACAAAATATTGTAATTATAATACTTATGATACCACTTAGTGTAAAAAAAGTAGATAATGATTTGTTTAAAATAATATTAGTTGGAAGTATATATTTGTTATATAAAATCAACAATTTTTCAAAAGAATTTTTTGGAAATATATCTGAACAAATAGTAAGGAGAAAGTAATGCAAAATTCAGTAGATAAAGACAACTATCCCAATTTAAACAGAGTGGGTAAATGGCTTGGGGTGATTGACTACAAAGCGCTAATAATTTTACTTGTAATATTATTTATTACTTGGAATATACTGGGGCTTTTCATAAACAGCCAATTATATAGGATATATGTGCTAGTGATAATTTCTATACCTTTTTTAGGACTCTTGTATGCAAACAAATCCCAAGAAAACATTTCTAATATAGTATATATAGTGTTAAGATACATGTTATCGCCAAAGCTTTATATATATAATATTGAAAGTAATAATCCATGGAAAAAATAATTGTTGTAAATTGTAAAATATAATGGTATAATGGTAGCATAAATGGGAGGTGAAGCCAGATGAAATTTGTAGAAAAAATAAATAGAGAGCTTATGGATGTTGAATTGCCAGGTATATTTGTAAGTAATTGTATGGCTTCGCTTGACGAGATGAGTTTAAAACTTTACATTTATATAAAGTTTTTGGCTAAAAACAGAATAGACTTTTCCCCGGCAGATATTGCTAAGAAATTTGGACTAAAGGTGGCAGAACTAGAAAAGATATTAGACACATTAGAATCGGAAGAGTTGATACTAAAAACGGTTGATGGCTATGAAATATTGGATGTAAAAGAACAAGAAATAAATAAAATATATATACCAAAATTAGAACCAAAAGTATCTAAGGCAAAGAGTGCAGTAGAGCAAAAAAGAATTGCTGCAGCTACTGCAATAAACGAAAGCTTTTTCCAAGGCATTATGGCGCTTAGCTGGTATGTGGACATAAGCACTTTGTTTGAGAAGTACGGCTTTGATGAAGATGTAATGATAGCATTGTTCCATGAGTGCGCTGAAAGAAAAGCGTTAAGAAAAAATTACGTATTCAAAGTGGCGGAATGTTGGTATAAAGGCGGAGTAAAGACATTTGAACAACTTGAGGATTACTTAACTGAACAGGATAAGTTGGCTCAAATTAAGAGCAAGATAAAATCTAAATTAAGACTTGGACGTGCTTTTACGGAGTATGAAGAAGCATATATATGTCAATGGTTAAATGATTTGAAATATACTTTTGATGAAATAGACTATGCTATAAAGAAAACATTATCTAAAGGGAATCCATCAATTGGATATATAAATGGCATTCTCAAAAATTGGAAAGAACAAGGCTATAATACTATAGCAGATATACTTTCGGCTGAAGAAACAGTAACAAAACAAAAGATAGTAAGCGAAAAGGCAAAATCAAGTGCAACAAAGAACCTTAAGCACAAAAATTATGAACAAAGGAAAGATATTAATTGGAATGAATTTTATGATAATATATAGGAGGACAAAATGAATCCAGCTGTATATAAAGAAGTGCAAAGGGAATATGACTTAAAAAGAAGCAGAGCAATTATAGAGGCAGATCGAAAAAAAGAGGAACTTCTGAAAAATGAACCGAAGTATAGAGACTTAATTGAAAAGAAAAATAAGTTGGCACTTGAACTAACTAAGACGGTTGTAAGAACAAGGGGAATAGAGCAACAAGTTGCTAAAGAAAACCTTGAAATTAAATTAAACGAGATTGAAAAAGAAATTCAACATGTGCTAAAAAGTTTAAATTATGGGGATGAATACCTAAATCCTAAATTCGAGTGCGAAAGATGTCAAGATACAGGGTATATAAATGAAACAGTAAGATGCAGTTGTTTTACACAAAAAATTGTTAATATAACATATAAACAAAACAACATGTTAAAGCTAAAAGATGAAAACTTCAATACTTTTGATATTGCATATTTTTCAAACAAACCAGATAAAGAAAAGTATGAAAGTGACAAATCGCCATTAGAAAATATAGAGGAAATAAAGAAAATTTCTAGAGTTTTTTGTGATAACATTAAAAATCCAAAACAAAAAAATTTATTGTTTGTTGGAAGAGCTGGAACTGGAAAAACATTTATGAGTAGTTGTATTGCAAATGAAACGGTAAATAAAGGCTATACAGTGTTATACCAAACAGCGCCACTTCTTATGGATATGCTTTTAGAGGCCAAGTTTGCATCGCTAAAAGATGAAATGAAGAAAGAACAGTATTCAAATGTTTTTGATGTAGATTTGCTAATAATAGACGATTTGGGTACAGAAAACCTTAATAATATGAAGTTTACAGAATTATTTAATATAATAAACACAAGACTTCTTAAAGATAAAAAAACTATCATTTCAACAAACTTATCTTTGGCAGAGCTTGCAGCAGAATATGACGATAGAGTAATGTCTAGACTTATAGGCAATTATACGATATGTAGATTTTTTGGAGAAGATATAAGACTTAAAAAGAAAAGAATGAATTAAGGAATCCTTAATTCATTCTTTTTAGTCTACAAAAGTATCTTTCATATCTTTTACGAATTTCTTAAGAACAGCAAGTTGAGAATCTGTAAGGACAACGTCCTTCGTTTCGTTAACTTGACTTGTTAAAGATTCTGCAAACATTACATCTAAGCTAATATTTAATACATTTGCTAGCCTAATCGCTGTAGTAATACTTGGTGCCTTGATACCTCTTTCTATGTCACCTAAAAAGTTTTGTGAAACACCAACTTCTTCAGCTAAGGCATATTGAGTTAAATCTAGTCTCAAACGCCCTTGTTTTATCCTTTTACCTAACATTTCTAAATTTAAATAAGTAGCCATAATATCACCCCACGCTTACAGTATTACTATATATTATGTGGGTGTAAAACAGAACAAGCTACAAGAACGTATATAAACGCTACAAGTGTGGGTTATATTAAAATTGTAACAGCGTTAGCGGTAGCATAGTCTTTTACATGAGATATACTGACGTCTATTTCAATGTTTTTATTCAATTTTTTAAAATTTTCGTTATGAATAACAACTTTAGGTCTGTTAAGATTTTCGCTATCGTTTATTATTTCTATTTCGCCAAGCTCTATATGAGGAAAAAACGCAGAAATACTTTTATATATAGCTTCTTTTGCTGCGAATCTTCCTGCATAATGTTGGTATTTGGTAACATCGTTTTTAACTTCTGCATAAGCTATCTCGGAAGAAGTAAATATTTTTTCTTTAAATTTGAGAGTAGAGAGAATAGCTTTTTTAATTCTTTCTACTTCTATTATATCTGTACCGCAATAAATTTTCATAAAAATCCTCCAAATCTCATATAAATTTTAACAGAATACTTGCTTTTTTTCAATAACTATATTATAATATAACACGTATCGGGGTGTAGCTCAGTTGGTAGAGCGCGTGGTTTGGGACCATGAGGTCGCAGGTTCGGGTCCTGTCACTCCGACCAATAAAAGTGGATTTGTATAAATCTGCTTTATTTTTTTGTCCCTTGTTTGACGAATTGCCTTATTAAATACCGTATAAGAAGATATATAGTATTGAAAATGTTATATTTTAATAGTAAAATTTAAATAAAGAAAACAAACATAATGTGTTTTAAAACTAAGAGGGAGATAAATGAACAAAACAAATTTCAAGAGCTTAGATATATCCGAGGAAGAAATTAGTGCAGTACAAAGATATATATCCAACGCACATATAAGCATGAATTCTATGTTGGATATAGATCCAGATGTGCTATCAAAACTAGATAATAAAGGGTGGCTTATAGACTTATCCCAAAGCAGTATAGAAAAAAACACAGAATATTTAGCTAAACTTTATTCAGCTATGTATAAAGCTACTAAACAAAGAATGGGTAGCAAAGAGGTAGTATATAGAGGGACGTCAATTGATGAGGTCGGTAAATTAAAAAAGAATAAAGAAAGTGGTAGATTTTTATCTACTACAACAGACAAGGAAATAGCAATGCGTTTTACAGAGTATCAAAGAGGAGCAATCCTTACCTTGGCTATAAACAGTGATGTTCCATATATTGTGGCGGATGAATTCTTGGGCGAAACACAAGTTTCGGAATCAGAAATATTAATATCCCCTTTTAGTACTATTGAAAATATAGAAGCATATAGCGTGCAAGATATAGAAGGTGTATCAAGGTATAGTGCCACGTTAAGCAAGAAAGAATTTAAGAATATTTCACAAGAGGAAAAAGAAAAATACCAAGAAGAAATATACTCTTTCGATTTCCCAAATGAACTGGAAAAATATAAAGATATTTCATCAAGATTAGAGATAATATCAAACAAAATAGAAGGCTTTGGAACACCTAGCACTAAAGATGAGCGCGAGGAATTATCATACATGAGAGAACAACAGTCAAAATTATATTCACAGTTAAGCGAAGCAAAAGAGCGCTTTGCGGTTGTGAAAACTGCAATGAACGCAATACTTCAAGATAGATTTAAAACGGTAGAACAGGAAATAGACAAAGGCTTAGAGCAAGACCTGAAAGAATTTGAAGAAGCAGAAAGAACAAGAAAGGTTGAACTAGAAAAAGAACGTAAAGTTACCTTGATATCAGATGCAGAAAAAACATTAACTCAAATAGAAGTGGCAAAACTAAACTATGCAACAAGAGATTACAAAGAACAAGAAATTTGCAATATTGGCGCAGAACTTGGTGTAGATGTATCACAAATGTCTAAAGTAGATCCGGATGTATTAGCGAAGTTTGAGGAACTCAAAGATAATGTAGAAAGAATAAAAAAAGAAATACAAGACATACAAATACCAGACAACTTGTCAAAAGAAGAAATGTCACCTAACGGAGCGTTAAATAAAAATATAAATGAGCTTTATGAAAAATTAAATCTAACAAAAAAGGTGTTAGATGAGTGTAGCAAAGTAATATTTGAAGAAAAAGAGAAAAACAAAGAACTTTTAAGTAGAAAAATATCAACAAGCATGGGAAATTTAATTTCTTCGAAAGCAAAAGAAAATTTGTTAAAAGAACAAGAAGAATTGCTCTCAAAAAAAGATAGTTTGTGGGATAAATTAACTGGCAAGTCTAAAATAAAATCTGCAAGATTAAAAAACTTAACGTTAAGAATGGAGCTTATACAAAGTGGCGGATTGAACATGCCGGATAATTTGGAAGAAATGCAAACATATGTAGAAAAATATAAAGCGGTATTGGGGACAAAAAACCTTCCAGAACCATTAAAAACAATTTTTGAAGAACAGTCATCTGAAGTTCAAATGACAGATGAAGAAAAAATGATGTTTGAAATGCTAAAACCACAAACAGCGCTTATACCTAAAGGAAAATCACAAGGAGATGTGCTTTCTACACTACAGAAGCAAAATAGTAGTATAGAAAGTAGAATACAAGGACTGCAAGTATCAAAAAACACTAAATCAACACTAGACTTAGAAAAAAAGACTAAAAATAGTGTAGAAAGATGCTTAGATACAGCGATATTTTACACGTCCAAGTTAACTGAAGAACAAAAAAAGAGTATTGTAATAGACAAAATTACATTATAAGCACAATAAAGATGTAGATATTATTTATATCTACATCTTTATTTGTTAAAGAAGAGGGTGTAATACCACTTATACAATTGGTACAGGACCATATAATACCGTGTAATTCCATTGACAAACCACCGTTGCTATGAGATAATTATACATAGTGAAAAAGTGTAAAAGTATTACAGAATAAAGGAGGAGACTTAAATGGAAAACAAAGATAAATTTTATATAACAACAGCCATTGCATATACTTCAAAAAAACCTCATATAGGAAACACATATGAGATAATTTTAACAGATGCAATAGCGCGTTTTAAAAAGATGCAAGGTTTTGACGTATACATGTTGACAGGTACAGACGAACACGGACAAAAGATACAAGAATTAGCAGAAGCTAGCGGGGTTTCTCCTAAAGCATATGTAGATAATATCGCTGGAGAAATAAAAAGAATATGGGATTTAATGAATGTAGAGTATAATCATTTTATACGTACTACAGATGATTACCATGAAGAAACGGTACAAAAAATATTCAAAAAATTATATGACCAAGGCGACATATATCTTGGAGAATATGAAGGAATGTACTGTACTCCATGTGAATCATTCTTTACAGAATCTCAGCTTGTAGATGGCAAATGCCCAGACTGCGGTAGGGATGTAAAACCAGCCAAGGAAGAAGCATATTTCTTAAGATGTAGTAAATACCAAGACAAATTAATAGAGTATATAGAATCACATCCGGATTTTATAGAACCAGAATCTAGAAAAAAAGAGATAATGAACAACTTCCTAAAAGCAGGATTGCAAGATTTGTGTGTTTCAAGAACGTCGTTTACATGGGGAATTCCGGTAAGCTTTAATCCTAAGCATGTAACTTATGTATGGATTGATGCCTTAACAAATTATATAACAGCATTAGGATACAAATTAGACCGTAAAGCAGAATTATATAATAAAAATTGGCCAGCCGATCTACATGTAATAGGAAAAGATATTTTAAGATTCCATGCTATATATTGGCCAATAATACTAATGGCATTAGGCGAACCATTGCCTAAGAAGATATATGCTCATGGTTGGATGTTGTTTGGCGAAGACAAGATGAGTAAGTCTAAAGGCAACGTAATATATGCGGATGAACTGGCAGAAGAATTTGGAGTAGATGCAGTAAGATATTATTCTTTATCTGAAATGCCATTTGTTCAAGATGGAAGCATTACATATGAAAATGTAATTTCTAGATATAATTCAGATTTGGCAAACACTTTAGGTAATCTTGTAAACAGAACTGTAGCTATGGTTAATAAATATTTTGATGGTATAGTATATGCACCGGTAACAACAGATGAAGTAGATCAAGAACTAATAAGATTTGCTAAAGATACTGTAGAGATATACAATGCAAAGATGAACGAATACAAAGTATCTGAAGCAATTGAAGCAGTTATGAACCTAGCAAGAAGAAGCAATAAGTACATAGATGAAACAATGCCATGGGCACTTGCTAAGGAAGAAAACAAAGACAGACTTAAAACAGTATTATACAATTTAATAGAAACAGTAAGAATTCTAGGAGTGCTTTTGGCACCAGTAATGCCTGAAACAGCAAGCAAAATACTAGGAGAAATAAATACAGATGCTAAAGATTTAGGTAGTACAAAAACTTTTGGTGGTTATGCTGCCGGCGCTAAAGTAAATGAAGCAAAACCATTGTTTGCAAGGATTGACGAAAAAGAAAAACTAGAACAGTTACAAGCAAATATGGAAGCTAAAAAAGCCGAGACTGAAGCTCAAGAGTCAAAAGCAAATTTAATAACAATAGCGGAATTAGATAAAGTACAACTTAAAGTAGCACAAATTCTTTCAGCTGAAAGAGTAGAAGGTGCAAACAAATTATATAAACTTACTGTAGATTTAGGAACAGAAAAAAGGACAGTAGTATCTGGTTTAGTCCCTTATTATACAGAAGATGAGCTTATTGGCAAAAAAGTAGTACTAGTTAGCAACTTAAAACCAGCAAAATTAAGAGGTATAGAATCAAATGGCATGCTTCTAGCCGCTGGCGACTCAGATACAGTAAAATTACTTACAATTGATGGAGATATTGCAGTGGGCGAAGGCATCCACTAAGAATGGAGATAAAATGTTAAAAAACAAATGGGTAAAAGAAACGCTAGAATGGGCACTCTGCTTCGCAATAGCTTATGCAATATATTTAGTTATAAATTATTTCATAGGAACGATAGCAGGAGTTAAGCAATCATCAATGTATCCTACATCTAAAGAAGGAGACAGGGTGGTTATATCTAGACGAGTTTTATTTAACAAGAGCATAAACAGAGCAGATGTGGTAATACTTGAAGCTCCGATTGATACAAATGAAAATGAAACGGACTATGCTGTATATAATAATAAAACTGGAGTGGATTATTTCATATATAATGTAATGGGGCTAGGAAAGAAAAGCTACATTAAAAGAGTTATAGGACTTCCAGGCGACCATTTATATATTGCAGAAACTGGTGAGGTGTATATAAACGACAAGCTTTTAGAGGAACCATATTTAGTAGAAGATTTAAAAACACCAAGAACAGGCAATTATTATGATATACAAATCCCAGAGGGCTATGTTTTCGTTATGGGGGATAACCGCGAGGGAAGTAAAGACAGTAGAGAGTTAGGTTTAATACCAATAGACAAAATAGAAGGCAAAGTTGTAATAAGAATCTGGCCTCTTAACCAAATAGGCAAATTATGATAAAATAAGGAGAAAGATATGTTTGATAATATATTAGGACATGACAATATAAAAAAACAATTAAAGTCAGATCTTGAAGCAGGTGAAGTATCTCATGCATATCTTTTTTTAGGAACAGAAGGAATTGGAAAAAAGGCACTAGCGATAGAATTTGCTAAAGAGTTGCTAAATACAAATAATTTAGCTACATGTGTAGATTATAAATATATAGAAAAACAACCGGACAAAAAAGAGATTATAGTGGAACAAGTAAGAAATAAAATTGTAAACGATGTATATATAGCTCCCGCAACAGGAGAATATAAGGTGTATATAATAAATGATGCGCATCTACTTAATATAGCATCTCAAAATGCGCTACTTAAGACATTAGAGGAGCCACCAAAACACGTAGTAATTATACTTGTATCTAACAACGAAAAAGCCTTGCTTACAACAGTATTATCTAGAGTGAAAAAAGTTACATTTAACAAACTGTCTAACGGAGATATTCAAGCTTTGTTAAAAGCCAACTATGATTTAGAGATATCAAGCAGCAAATTAGATTATGCAAATGGCTCGCTAAAGGTTGCAGCTCAACTTAGTAGCTTAGAGGATAATAAATACATAAAAATAGATGAGCTTTATTCTTGTTATAAAAACAAAGATGCGCTAAATGCTATAAAGATAATTGATCAAATAAGCTTTAAAGATGATGAAACATTTAATTATTTAACATATCTATTTATGCAAGATAAGCAGTATGCTAAAATTTCTATTATAGAGAAAGCAAGAAATAGAATGAAACAAAACGCTAATGAAGACATAGTAAAACAGGCATTAAATATAAGTATAATGAAAGGGGGCATATAAAATGGAGAAAGTAATCGGAGTAAGATTTGCAAAAACAGGGAAATTATACTATATGGATCCTTTGAACTTTGAAGTAAAAGTAGGAGACAAAGTAATAGCGAATTCAGAAAGAGGCCAGGAGATAGGAAGAGTTGTAGCTATAAAGACAAAGGATGAATTTAAAAAAATAGAATATAAAGAGAAGGTAGAAAAAATAGAAAGAGTTGCTACAAAACAGGATATAGATAGACAAAAAAAGTTAGATGAAGAAGCCAAAGAAGCATTAATTACCTGCAAGAAGCTTGCTAAAAAGTATGAGCTAGACATGAAATTTATATACACAGAATATACTTTAGATAAGAGTAAACTAATTTGTTATTTTGTTGCTGAAGATAGAGTGGACTTTAGAGAAGTAGTAAAAGAGCTAGCAAATGAGTACAGAGTAAGAATAGAACTTAGACAAGTAGGCCCTAGAGATGAAGTTAAAGCTTATGATAACATAGGAACTTGTGGAAAAGAGGTTTGTTGTAGAACCTTTTTGCCAGATTTTGAAACAGTAACAATAAAGATGGCAAAGGAGCAAGGACTTCAAATTAACATGCAAAAATTATCCGGCAACTGCGGAAGGTTCAAATGCTGTTTAAAATATGAAGAAGAAGTATATAAAGAGAAATTGAAAAATTTGCCTAAAGTAAATGAAGTGGTAAAATATGAAGGAGAACTTTGTAAAGTTGTTTCTTTGGACATATTAAATGAGAAGGTAAGGCTAAAAATAGGCCCTCAAGGTGAGGAAAGGTTTGAAATTGTAGACGTTAAAGATATTAAAAGAGAAAAGAAGAAAGAGGAAAAATAATATATAATTAATATAGTATAAAGAGGGGAGTGAAAAATATGGCATACAGAATTAGCGATGACTGTATAGGATGTGGAGCATGCGCTGCAGAATGCCCAGTAGGAGCAATTTCAGAAGACGGTGGCAGATATGTTATAGACCCAGAAAAATGCATTTCTTGTGGAACATGCGCTGGTGTTTGCCCAGTGGGAGCACCATCAGAAGAATAATAAAATGGAAAAACAAATAGAGGTGGTTGGTTAAAACAACCACCTCTATTTGTAAATCTACTAACACCTACAGATACTTGCAAAATATAGAAAATAATGATATAATATAATACCCATTAAATTTAAAATCTCTTACATAATTTAAGAGAGGTATTAAGAACAAGGAGGCTATTAATATGGCACAGAAAAAATGGATTTCAAACCAATCAATTTTAACAAACGCTGACCAAACATTAAGAATAGGAGATATAGTTGACTACGAGGCAACAGGCACAGAATATAAAGGCAGATGGGTAGTAATTGGAGCAACTGATGAAGGAGAACTTTTAATTCTTTCTGAAAATATAGTAGATATGTTGTGGTTGTACGGAAGCTTTTCGTACAATGAAGGTATAGAAAAATTAAATGACATATGTGAAAAATACGGAAAGGGTAAAGGAGCCACTGGAGCAAGAAGTATCACTATAGAAGATGTCGAAGCAATTTCTGCGTTGGAAAAATTTCAAGATTTTGCTTGGATAATCTATGGAAGGAATATCCAACAAACCAGCTTTAATTATTGGCTTGCGACAAAGCATATTGCTTATAACAAATCTGGTGAAAAACTGTATTGTTTTAAATATGTCTCTGAATGTCAGATAAAGGAACAAATTCTATTAACATGGCTTAGGGTTAGCTTTGGCGATAATTTTGGGGTGAGGGCTATAGTTTCTATTAAACCTGACATCCAAGTAAAAGTATTGCCAACAAATTGATGGTTTAAAAAATAAAAAGTGGTCGTATTGACCACTTTTTATTTTTATAAACTATTTATTGTTTATAGCTGCTTGAGCTGCTGCAAGTCTTGCAATAGGTACTCTAAATGGAGAACATGATACATATGTTAAACCTGCTTTATGGCAGAACTCAATTGAAGAAGGATCTCCACCGTGTTCGCCACAGATACCAAGTTTAATATCTGGTCTTGTTTGTTTTCCGAGTTTTGCAGCCATTTCTACAAGTTTGCCCACACCGTTTTGGTCTAGCCTTGCAAATGGATCTTGTTCGTAAATCTTCTTATCATAGTAGTAATTTAAGAATTTACCAGCATCGTCACGGCTAAATCCGAAAGTCATTTGAGTTAAGTCATTTGTACCAAATGAGAAGAATTCAGCTTCTTTAGCGATTTCGTCAGCTGTAACAGCTGCTCTTGGTATTTCTATCATTGTTCCTACTTTATAGTGCATGTCACTACCAGCTGCTTTTATTAATGCATCTGCAGTTTCAGTTACTATAGATTTAACGTAAGCAAGTTCTTTAATTTCACCAACAAGTGGTATCATTATTTCTGGAACGATTGTCCACTCTGGATGTCTAGCTGACACATTAAGTGCTGCCATAATAACAGCTTTAGTTTGCATTTCAGCTATTTCTGGATAAGAAACTGCTAGCCTACATCCTCTGTGTCCCATCATTGGGTTGAACTCATGTAAAGATGCAATAACATTCTTTAAGTGTTCAACTGTAATTCCCAATTCGCCAGCGATATCTACAATATCCTTTTCATCTGTTGGAAGGAACTCGTGTAGAGGTGGATCTAAGTAACGGATAGTTACTGGTTTGCCTTCCATAGCTTCGTAAAGACCCTCAAAGTCTCCTTGTTGCATTGGAAGTAATTTTTCTAATGCTTTTCTTCTAGCTTCTTCATTGTCTGAAACAATCATTTCTCTCATAGCTTTTATTCTAGCAGCTTCAAAGAACATGTGCTCAGTACGGCATAGACTGATACCTTCTGCTCCGAAAGCTGCAGCTTGTTTAGCGTCTCTTGGAGTATCTGCATTTGTTCTAACTTGAAGACGTCTGAATTCATCAGCCCATCCCATTATTGTTCCGAAATCACCAGAGATAGAAGCGTCAACTGTAGGTATTGCTTCACCATAGATGTTTCCTGTAGAACCATCAAGAGAAATATAATCTCCTTCATGGAATGTTTTTCCGCCCAATGTAAATACTTTAGCTTCTTCGTCTATAACGATTTCACCACAGCCAGATACACAGCAAGTACCCATACCACGAGCAACAACGGCCGCGTGAGATGTCATACCACCACGTACTGTTAAGATACCTTGAGATGCATGCATTCCTTCAATATCCTCTGGAGAAGTTTCAAGTCTTACAAGAACAACTTTTTCTCCTCTTTCTGCCCATTCAGCAGCGTCATTTGCAGTAAATACTACTTTACCACAAGCAGCACCTGGAGAAGCAGGAAGTGCAGTTCCAATAGGTTTAGCTGATTTTAAGCTTGCAGCGTCAAAACCAGGATGTAGAAGAGAATCTAAGCTTCTAGCATCAATCATTGATACGGCTTTCTCTTTAGTTATTTTACCTTCGTTAACTAAATCCACAGCAATTTTTAAAGCTGCAGCTGCAGTTCTTTTACCGTTTCTAGTTTGAAGCATATATAACTTGCCATTTTCAATTGGGAATTCCATATCTTGCATATCTGCATAATGGTCTTCTAATTTAGAAGAAATTGTTACAAATTCTTCATATGCGTGAGGCATAACCTCTTTTAATTGATCTATAGTTTGTGGAGTTCTTATACCAGCAACAACGTCTTCGCCTTGTGCATTCATTAAGAATTCACCATATAGTCTCTTTTCACCAGTAGATGGGTTACGAGTAAATGCAACACCAGTACCAGAAGTTTCACCCATATTTCCAAATACCATCATTTGAACGTTAACAGCAGTTCCCCAAGATGAAGGAATGTCATTCATTCTTCTGTAGTATATTGCTCTAGGGTTATCCCAAGATCTAAATACTGCTTTTATAGCTTCTAAAAGTTGCACTTTAGGATCTGTTGGGAATTCTTCTTTCTTAGCTTCTCTGTAGCAAGCTTTAAAACGAACTACTAACTCTTTCATATCGTTTGCATCAAGCTCAGTATCTAGCTTAACACCTTTAGCTTCTTTCATTTCGTCAATTATTTTTTCGAAATAGCTTTTTGGAACTTCCATAACTACGTCTGAAAACATTTGAACAAAACGACGATATGAATCGTAAGCGAAACGAGGATTTCCAGTTAAAGATGCAAATCCTTCAACAACTTCGTCATTTAGACCTAAGTTAAGTATTGTATCCATCATACCAGGCATAGAAGCTCTAGCGCCAGAACGAACAGATACTAGAAGTGGGTTTGTTACACTTCCAAATTGTTTACCAGAAATTTCTTCTAGTTTTTTAAGATTAGCAAATACTTCGTCAACGATTTCGGGAGCAATTTCTTTTCCATCATCATAATAACGAGTACAAGCCTCAGTTGTAACAGTAAATCCTTGAGGAACTGGCATGCCTAAGTTAGTCATTTCTGCTAAGTTAGCACCCTTTCCGCCTAGAAGTTCTCTTTGACTACCGTTACCTTCTGAAAATTGATAAACGTATTTTGTCATTTCATGACCTCCTAATGTTTAGATTAATCGCAACAATAGTTGCAATTTCATACTTCGCTATTATATCAAAGGAAACCGAAAAAATCTACCCTAATTTCCAAAAAATATGCAAAAGTTGGAGAAACACATAAACAAGGACAAAAACTTTCGTATATACTACATTAGGTGATAAGTATGTTTTTAGAAGTATTTATATATTTGGTAATAGCATTTGGAACTTTAATACTATGTATAACAATGCTTGAAAGAGATGGATGTATAGATGAAAAATATGTAGTTATAAAAAACACTGATTCAAAAGTGAAAATTACTGTGGAAATAGACGGATTAGATGAGGAAGAGACTAAAACAATAGGTTGGATTATACGAAAGGGCAAATTTGATGATATTTATGATATAGCAAGTGCTTTTGAAGTTAAAGATAAACAAAATGAATGAAAAAGCACAATTTATTGCTTGATAGCAACAGTTTTGTAAATTGTATAAAAATAATCTTTTAATTCCACAATGTGTCGACGATTCAAGGTTGACAATACATTATACTCTTGATAAAATATACTCAAAAATAAGGGGTAATAGGATGTTTGCGTTTTTAAAGGGTAATATTGAGAAAAAAGATATAGACAGAATTGCTATAGATGTAAATGGTGTGGGCTATGAAGTATTAATGCCCGCAGGGGATGTGGAAAGATTAGAATTAGGGGATTTCATTAAGATACATACGTTTACAGATATAAAAGAGGGATATATAGGAATATTTGGTTTCTTGGAAGAGGAAGCTTTGAGTGTGTTTGAAAAACTAAAGAAAGTAAGTGGAATAGGATCAAAAACAGCGTTAGGGGTACTTGCACATATGTCACCTAGCGAGGTTTGTGTATCTATTGCAAATGAAGATTCTACATTGCTAAGCAAGATCCCAGGTGTTGGCCCAAAAACAGCTGCAAGAATAATTTTAGAATTAAAAGACAAAATACTTAAAGACGATAGTATTAAACTTACTAAAATTGCAAGCAAAAAGGAAACTACGAATGTATCTAAGAATGAAGCTATACTTGCACTTAAAGTGCTGGGTTACACAACGACTCAAATAAACGAAGCAATAGACGAAATAGATGTAGAAGGACTAAAGGTAGAGGAGATCATTAAAAAGGTGTTGGGAGTAATAAACAAAAGATAAAGCCAAATAGTACATATTTCCATTGATATTTTAAACAATATGTGATATTATTTGAGCATAAAGAGAGGGTATTATGATAGAATTTAAGAATGTTACAAAAAGATATGACCATGACGTTGTAGCTTTAAGTGATATAAATATAGTTATAGATAGAGGAGAGTTTGTATTTTTGGCCGGGCCTTCTGGGTCTGGCAAGTCAACTTTCCTTAAACTCATGTTAAAGGAAGAAATTCCAAGCGAGGGAACTGTAATAGTAAACGAGAGAGATTTAAGCAAGGTAAAGGAAAGAGAAGTACCATATGTTAGAAGGAAAATCGGGTGTGTATTCCAAGATTTTAGACTTCTTTATGATAAAACAGTTTATGAAAATATAGTATTAGCATTAAGAGTTGTGGGCGCTTCAGAAAGAGAAATAAAAACAGCGGTAGCTGCAGTGCTAAAACAAGTAGGATTAACTGGTAAAGAAGAGAGTTATCCAAATCAACTATCTGGTGGAGAGCAACAAAGAGTTGGTTTAGCACGTGCTTTGGTTACAAAACCGCCAATAATTATAGCAGACGAACCTACAGGAAATTTAGATGATGAAACAGCAGCGGAAATAATGAAAATGCTATATGAAATAAACGAAAATGGTACAACTATAATCATGGTAACTCACGATCACGGCATAATTGATAGAAGTGGAAAAAGAGTTATTAACCTAGAAAAAGGAAAGATAGTATCAGACAGCAAGAGGGGAGGTCTAGAACAATGTCAACAAGAACCTACCTTATAGGACAAGGATATGACAACTTAAGAAAACATGGTGGAAAAACATTTGCTACTATGTTAATTATTTGCGCTACAATGTTTATATTGGGTTTATTCATAATATTATTGATGAACGTAGAAAGCAACGTAAAAGCAGTGTCTCAAAACCAGGGCCTTCAAGCCTTTATATCTGATGAAATAGCAGATAGTGAAATAGAAGGTTTAGCAGAAAAGATAAGTGGAATATCTAACGTAAAAAATCTTAAATATATAGACAAACAAGCAGCACTTGAGGACGCAAAAGATACTCTAAAAGACTATGAATATCTTTTAGAAGGAATGGAGGACACAAATCCTTTTCCTCGTTCATTTATAATAACATTTGAAAATTTAGAAGACACAGAGAGTGTAAAATCAGCAATTGAATCTGTTGATGGTATATACAAAGTAAGTTATAATGAAAAGATTATAGATGCTGTGGTATCTATATCTAAAATAGCCAACTATATAATTATAGGTGTTGGACTTGTAATGATGTTAATATCAATATTTATAATTTCAAATACTATTAAGCTTGCAGTATATTCTAATAAAAGAGAAATATATATTATGAAGTACTTGGGAGCGACCTCTTGGTTTATAAAACATCCATTTATAGTTGAAGGCATTTTAATGGGGCTTGCATCAGCAATAGTATCTTGGATAGTAGTATCATTAACTTATTCTACAGCATACATATACCTTCCAAAAGTGGGTGCAGAACTTGGAGTGTTTGGCTTTATAGGATATTCTTCTATGTGGCACATTATACTAGTGGCATTCTTAATATTAGGAATGTTCCTAGGTGGAGTTGGAAGCAGCTTTGCAACAAGAAAATATTTAAAGGAATTTAAGCCTGTAAAAATAATAGAAAAGAAAAATAGCAAAAACAAAGAATCGAAAGAAGATTCTAAAAGAGACAAAGTAAGACAAAAAGAGGAAATGAAGTTAAAGAAAGAGGCTTTAAAAAGAGAGGCAAGAGAAAAAGAAGAACAAGAGAGAAAATCTAAACAAGAGTTTGAAAGAAAAAGAAAAGCTAGAAGACTTACAGTAATACTTTTAATAGCTTTAGTGTTATCTCCTACAGCATGTGTACTTGCGGCAACAACTCAAGATAAAATCGATGCAATAGACAAGGAAACCTCTGAGGCTGCAAAAAAGTATGAACAAGTTCAGGAGGACATAAAAATATACGAAGCAGACATTGCCAAGCTGGATGGGGAAGTTCAAAAATATACTGAAGAGGTAGATAGCTTAAGTACTGAAGTTGCGGCTGCCAAAACTGAAGTTGAAGAAATAGCAAAAAAATTACAAAATGTATCTGTACACTATGAAGCTACGGAACAACTTTTAAATACAAGGCTAAGAGTTCTTTATGAAAATGGATTTGTAAACATGTGGGAAATTCTTTTTTCCGCAAGAAGTTTAACAGACTTTTTAGCAAAATATAATGTGCTTGCTACACTAATTGAAAATGACAAAAAGAATCTGGAAGAGATGAGCAACCAAAAAAAATATATTCAAGGATTAAAGGAATCTGCAGATTTAAAGCGTTTACAAATAGAACAGGCAGAATATGATGTGCAAAAATCTAAAGAAGCATTAGAAGCGGCTATGTTAAACAAGACAAACAAACTAAACCAATTAGAAACTTCTAAGACGGAATTAAAAACAATGCTCGCCAATCTTAAAAAAGAGAGGGAAAAACAAGAAGAAATTCTGGCAAGAGAAATTGCTGCAGCACAAGGTAATAACATTAAGTTTTCTGGTGAATTCACATGGCCAACGCCAGGTGTATATTATATAACAGCAATGTTTATGGATGAAGAATATTATTATTGGTCTGGTAGCAAACATAAAGGCACGGACATAGCTAAAAGCGGCGGCTGTAATGTAGTAGCGGCCCAAACAGGAAAAGTAATTGTTGCATCAGGAAATGGTGCATACAATGGAGGATATGGCAACTATGTTATTATTGACCATGGAACTAAAGCCGGTGTAAGGTATACAACGGTATATGCGCACTTAAAATCTGTATCTGTAAAGAAGGGAGATACAGTTGTAAAAGGACAAAAAATAGGTTACATGGGCTCTACAGGTTGGTCTACAGGGACACACTTACACTTTGAGATAAGAAAAAACAATGTGCAAATCAATGCAATGCAATACTTCCCTGAACTTAAAGGGATAGCTACATATTATTCTTATGGTAGATGGATATCTTATCCATTTGGAAACGAAGCTAAGTACCAAATATAAAGTGTAAAAAATTTGCAATAAAAATTAAAAATATTATTTAAACTAAAGTGCGACGTAGAGTATAAGTACTCTACGTCGTATTTTAAGACCACCCGAAATCTGCAAATTTGTGTCGAATTACGTCGTACGATTTTTCTTGACACGGCTTGTTCCGTATGTTAAAGTAGAGCTAAAGGGAGGTGGCAGATATCTATGTCATAACATATATTGCTCTAAGTATTTTATTATATAATTTAATTTCATATATAGGAATAAAAAACAAGCAGAAAAAAATTTTGCAATCCAATAATATTTATTTATCTAAAAATAGAAAGAATTTTGTGAATCGTTACATAAACAAAATTGAATCAAAATTATTTAATCTAGGTTATCCATATAAGTTAACTACAAAAAAATACGTGGCATTTAAGTATATTTTCTCAACAGTTATTTTTATCATATCGGTTTTAAATTATAGAAGGTTAAATATTTCGCTAATATTATTTTTAATATCCTTTTTCACACCGAACTATTTAATATATAGTTATACCAAAAACGAAAAGAACATCTTAATAAATGAGATAAAAAGTCTTACCAATAGCATGGTGCTTAGTCTATCTGCCTATGGCACATTAGAATACGCACTAAATATTGCTAAGACGACGTTAACTCATCCTAGGTTTATCCAAGAGTTCGATAAATTTATATACGAATATAAAATGTATGGATACAATGTAAATCAAGCGGCGATTAACTTGGAAAAGAAATTTGATTCTTATGAACTTTCATTATTCTTAAATACATTAATTCAAGGAGAACTTGAAGGAAACTTGTTGGAAGACTTGGAAAAATTTTCAGAGACATTGGAATTGAATTATTTCAAATATTTAAAGAAAAAGAGCGCAGAAAGACTTATGTATGTAACCTTAGGAACAGTATTGTCGTTAGTAAATATAATTCTTGTGGTTATGTACCCAATATTTAAGCAAGTTGTAGATAACTTGCAGGTTGTATTTTCATAAAAGGAGGGAAAACATGAAAATAAAAGCATTAATAAGAACAAAGATAAAAGGGAAAAAATTACTTAAAACACTAAAAGAAAAAAGAGGTTCAGAGTTAGCTCAAACAATATTAATAACAGCCATAATGGTTGTGGTTATAGTGACACTGTTCTTTCCGCAGATCCAAGCCATATTTTCAACTAGCATGACAAAACTTTCTGGTTGGTTTGACACAGTACTTAATACGATTTAAATTTTGAGGTGGAAATGGACAAAACAAAAAAGATAATATTATCTCTTGGCATATCATTGGTTATACTTCTTGTTATAAATTATGTGGTAATTAGTTATACAAATTCAACATATATAGAAGTGCCAGTTTTTAAAGAGGCAATGTTAAAAGGGAAACAAATTGAAGGTAAAGATATAATAAGCATCCAAGTCAAGAAAACTAAGGAAAACGAAGATTTATTAAAAAACGTTTTAAATCAAGATGTCAAGGGGAAGGTGCTTTTGCAAGATGTATTAAAAGGCGAACTTGTAACTTCAGAAAAATTCACATCATCAGACAGTATATTAGAATATGATGAAAATTACAAGTATATTTCAATACCTATTAACGATTTAAGTTATCCTACTTGTACCAAGCTAATGAGAGGAGACAAAGTAACCATATATTACACCGCAAAAAATAAGGATGTATCTAATGCTATTAAAGATAAGACTAGATTATATAGCAACACAGAAAAGGAAGGACTAGTGACATGCTTATTGTTTGAGGAAGTGGAGGTAATATCTATTCACGATAGTACTGGAAAAGAAACAAAAGAAAACGTAGTGACAGATGTTTTATTAAGACTTAATAAAGAGGATGCAATTCTTGTAGCAAATCTGAAACTGCAAGGGACTTTTGATATTGTATTAAATTAAAGAGGTGGATAGTGTGAATATAAAAATAATTGTAGACAAACAAAGTGAATTAAGAATGAGCGATGCGGCAAGCAAACTAAAAGAGAGGTGCAGAAGCAATAATATAAAGGCATATAACAAAGAGATACTGGTTGTGTTTTCGAATGACTATAATTTTATAAAAGATACAGTAAGTAAATTGCCAAAAGATACAATAGTAATTAATGTAACAGAAAATCTGTCGGAACAGCATGTAATAAATGCATTAAAATATGCAGCAGATATATGCTATTTAAAAACGGATGTAAATACTATAACGACAAGAATAATAAATGCCTACAACAAAAGTAGAATAAATTTAGGTGAAAGAGCATGAAAAGAATTGTAATAGCACTAATGCTTTTAATAATCATAGGTTTAACAATATATTTTTGTCAAGACAAAGCAACTAAACAAAAGGCTACGGTAAGCAACAATATACAAATAATGCAATTTGAAATAGAGGAAAGGACAATTCTAAAAAAGGATAATGCTATATATGTTGGTAATAATCTAAAAGAGGTAGAAAATAATTTCTATGATATTAAAATATTAAATACTCAAGATGGAATTGTAATATATTTAAATAAGTTGTGGTACGAAGCTTATGGTAAAGATTATATACAAGATGATTATCTAGCTCGCATTTGCAGAGAACTAAGTAACAGACTACAAGTAGAAAATAACGCAGAGCAGTTTGAATATGTTTTGTATAAATATATAAAAGATAATTACGTAAAGGTAAGACAAAATGAAGTGATAGAAAAAATAACGACGGACAAGTTCAACCTCTCTTTTGGATTGGAGGACAACGTTGTTAAGTTGATAATACAAAGGGGTAATTAATGTGAAAAAATATGTGTTTAGTTTAACAGTACTGATATTAATTATATGTATTACAAGCAAGGTGTATGGGTTAAGCGAAGAATTCCAATTTGCAATAGATACAATAGGAATACCAAGATACAATACGTATGGAGAGGAAATAAATGAAGATGTATATTATACATATAATATTTTCTCATATGGCAAGCCTCACAAAACAAAAGACAAAAATCAAAGGTGGAAAAATTCCGAGTATGGTTTTTGGACCAAAAATGGTGGTAGTTATAAGGGAAACGGAACTAGAGGGGAATATTATATTCTAGGAAGCAGTTATAGTGGGGCACTAATATACAATTATTATTTTCCCATGGATGTAATTCCCACAACAACCCCGGACAAATGGACTTTTTATAAATATCCTGATGCCGCAAAGTCGTGGGAAGACAAAAGCAAATACATATATGTAGAGCAATTAGAACACATGAAAACCTCAAAACTCATGTTTAACGACATATCTAGCAGAGCAAAGGCAGACAATCCTAAGTATATTAGAGAATATAACATAACAGCTAATAAAATAGGATTAAGTAAAGCAAGATTAGATACAGCTGCTACTTGGAAAACTTATGGGATGATTTCCACAAGAAGGAACATATCTGGTGTAATATATGCCCAAGTTTATTTAGTAAAACCAATGGCTGCTAATGCTAATGTAAAAAGCAGTATTTATGTTGGTGAAAATTATACTTTAAAAGAAGATCAAGATGAACTTGTAATTCCGATTGAATACAAAACAGAAGTTATTAACATGTCTGGATATGCGGATGAAAAACATATAAAAGAGGTAAAATCAATGCTATATATAGATGGAAAAAAGATAGATGAATCAAGTGGCAGTAAAATTATAAGTGTGGGCAACGAATATATGCTTGTAATAACCCGAGAAAATTTCCCCCAAAATAAAAATCATAGTGTAGAAATAACATTGGATGGCTATATGCATACAGAGTTTGTTGTGGATGGTCTTATGAGAGATAAGGTGTCAAAAACAATAAGCGTGTATGTAGAACCCAAATTGATTATTCCCGTAAAACAAAGTAATTTAAGAGTTATTGAAAAGGATGCACTAGATTGGGTTGTAAGACCACTAGCCCAAACATATGAGACTTCGTCAGAAAGCGTAGGATTTACCGAAGCCGGAAAATTTTTAATAATAAAATTAGAATTAAGCATAGATAGAGAAAAACTAAAAGATATAAAAGTTAACATAGATGATAATTTGGTGCCAGCCTCGATTTATGATACTATTAGAGATATTGTAATAAAAGTACAAATACCTAAAACTCTAGATACTACCCTGTATGGCGAATACAGCTTAAGACAAAAACAAAACAGTTATTTTGAGCTGCAAAAAAACCATGTTGGAACGAGAAAGCAGAAGCCTCATGTATTAAAGATTAGATTTAAAGTTGGAGAAAAAGAATATGTAGAAGAAGTTAAATTTGATACATTAGATACTTATTTGTCTAATGTAAATACAAAGCTAGGCAAATCCACAACATTTGATGAAGTTTCATATATTAAACTTAGAGATTGGATAGAGCTTAAAGGTGAGTAAAACGAGAAAACAGGGAAACGTATTTATACCTATTGGAATAATCGTTTTAGTTATTATTTTTGCAACAGTGTTTTTAGTGCAGTACCAATTAAACATTATAATAGAAAATGTTAGACACGATTTGTTTTATGCATCAAACAATGCAATTCTTTCTTTTGATTTGCAAGACCTTGCTTATAAAAAATATACTATAGATAAGAATCAAACAAAGCAGATAATAGAATATATCTTAAACAAGAATTATACTGAAACAAAGGGCAGTATAACGAAAATAAGAGTGTTGGATTTGAAAATAACAAATAAGTTAGATAAAGTAAACATCAAAACACAAGTAGAAGTGACATTTAACAGTGTTATCAATGTTGCAGGAAAAAATGAACATAGCTTTAAGATGAACGATGAGATAAACATATCACTTTTAGAATATAAGCAAGGAGGATAGTATGAATAGGAAAAAGGGGAATATAACGACAACAATCACTTTAATAGTATCCTTGGGACTTATTTTGATACTTGCAGTATATATAATAAATACTATCATTCCTTTTATATGGTACCAAAAGTTACAGGCTTTGGCCAACAAATACGTATACGTAGTTGAAAGATTTGGTTATTTGACAGATGGCGAGGAAAGAGCTTTATATAAAGAGTTAGCGGAGGAAGGATTTGTGCTTTCTAATATACAACTGGACTGCCCCAAAAGCTATCTAGAATATGGGACGTTGTTTAAATTTGAAATTACATATAACCTATATCAAGAATACAACGTAATATCAAACGGTATAAAAAATGAAGCGAGAATAATCCCGCTTACGATAAGGAAGTATGGTTATTCGAAAATATAGTCCAACCAACTAAATTTTTTGTAGTGTTTGAACGGCACATTTAGAAAGTATAAGCTTTGCATATTCTAAAAAAGCAATTGTTTGTCTTGAAAAATATTTGTCTGTATATTCGGAAAGGACACTAAAGGTTTTTACAAAATGAACCTTCTTTATAGTTGCATTAGAAAACAACAAAAAGTATTTGCTATTTAATTCATATAAAGAGTTTATGCCGACATATAAATCTTCTTCTTTGGCCTTTTTACAAAACTCATAAAGCTCATTTAAAGAGGCAAAACCATATATATTTGAAGATACAGTATAAGATACCTTCCCGGGTTGTGGCAACTTGTTGTATTCGGATATATCCGGTAGGCAGTCGGCTTTTGTAACCGTAATCATAAATATATCGTCGCCAGAGGTGGAAACTTCTACAAAAAGTTGAGAGGCTTCACTTGCAAATTCTTGAGTTATGTTGGAGTCTTCTAATATTTCAAAGAAGAAATCCTGCACGTTTTCAGCACCTTCTTTAATATCTTTTAAAGTTATTTTTCTTTTAGCAAGTTCGGCTGTTGTAAGAATAATCATAGCTTTGTTATTATTGATTTTTTCTACTTTCAAAGAATTTCTCCTTTCGTTTAATACTACATTATATGAAATATGTTTTGTCTAGGTTAAACATATTTTGCTCCCAAAAAGGAAAAATATGTAGTAACAAAAAATTAATGCAACAAAAGTTGAAATTTTATAAAAGGTGTGCTATAATAACTGTGTTAGTTTCCTTGCTCTTAACAAAGATTAAGGGCCTAGACCACAAGGAGGTGTAAAAATATGAACACATACGAAGCAGTAGTTATATTAACAACAAAAATATCTGATGAAGAAAAAGAAGCTGTTGTAAGCAAAATCACTGATCTTATAGCTAAACAAGGTGAAGTTATATCAGTTGATGATTGGAAAACTAAAAAGTTCGCATATGAAATAAAACACGAAACAGAAGGACAATATTTTCTATACAACTTTAAAGCTAATCCAGAATTTATAGCTGAGTTTGAAAGAGTTCTTAGAATTGATACTAGTGTATTAAAACACATGGTTATCAGAAAAGAAGTTTAAGATGCTCAGAATTTAGGAGGAAAATTATATGAATAAATTTCAATTTATGGGAAGACTAACAAGAGATCCGGAAGTAAGATATACATCTGGCAATAACACACAAGTTACGACATTCTCAGTAGCGGTAAACAGAAGATTTGTAGCTCAAGGTGGAGAAAGACAATCAGACTTCTTCAACTTAACAGCTTTTGGAAAAACAGCAGAATTTTGTGCTAAATATTTCAAAAAAGGGCAACAAGTTTTAGTTGAAGGAAGAATCCAAAACAGAACTTGGGAAGACCAAAATGGTCAAAAGAGATATGCAACAGATTTTATAGTTGAAGATACATATTTCGCAGATAGCAAAAGAGATGGAGCGGGAGCAACTTCTTTCGATATGCCTGAGATACCACAAATGCCAGCTAGTACAGATGCCGGAGATTTCATAACAATAGACGAGACAGAAGAATTACCATTCTAGTCTTAAGATGAAAGGAGTATTAAAATGGCAGATAACAAAAAACGTTCTAATGGAAAAGATAAAGCTTTCAGAAGACCAAGAAAGAAAGTTTGTCAATTTTGTGCAGATAAATCACAAGAAATAGATTACAAAGACGTTGAAAAATTGAAAAGATTTGTAAGCGAAAAAGGTAAAATATTACCAAGAAGAGTAACAGGAGCTTGTGCTTTACATCAAAGAAAAATTACTGAAGCTATTAAAAGAGCAAGAACGATTGCACTTTTACCATATACAGCTGAATAATAATAAAAGGATACAATCTATTGGGTTGTATCCTTTTTGACATAAAGATTAGAAAATAGCATCCGAACATTCCGATGAGATATCCTTAAAAGTTCTGCGGTTGCGAGTAATGCAAATTACTTGCATATAATTGACATTCGGACTTTTGTGTAGTAAAATATTATATGTGAAAAAGGGGATTTTATGAAGCGAAAAAATTCTAAAATAGAGAGTAAAAAAGGATACAAAAGGACGGTTCTTAAAACTATAGCAAGTCCTGTAATATACATGGCGGTTATAGTAGTATTGTCTTTAGTTATACAAATAATGCAACCCAAAGCTTTTGGCGTTGTTTTACCTTTAATTTGTTTAATGGCAGTATACACAATATTTATAATATATGCGGAGTTAAAGCTTAAAACTAGCAAGCTTGCAGAATTACGTTATGGTTTTTCGAATTCTATTGGCAAAAATGTAAAACATTTACACATACCTGTTATGTTTATTTCAAATGACGGAAAGCTGGTTTGGGAAAATGTACTAGCCAGTGAGTTGGAGTTGGAAGAATTTGTTCCGGAAATTATGCTTGAAGCAAATAAATCTTCTAGAAAAGAAGGAATAAAATTTGAAGTGGCAGATAGAAAATATTTGTTACACGCAACAGACATAATGGCTGGTGAAGATATAGGAAAGCTAGTTGTGTTTGTTGATGTGACAGAGCAATTCGTACTAGAGAGAATATTAGATGATTCAAGGACGGTTGTTGGAGTAATCACAATAGATAGCTTTGACGATATAATGCAAGGCTTGGACGATATGGATAAAGTAAATACAACTGCAGGGATAGACACAGAAATAGTAAGCTGGATTAAAAGATATGATGGTGTAGTTACAAAAATAGAGAAAGATAAATATATATATTTTATAGCAAAAGAGTGCATGACAGATTTAGAAAAATCTTCTTTCGATATTTTAGAAAAAATAAACAAGATATCCGAAGACAAAGTGAAAGTGCCTGTAACAATAAGTATAGGTTTATCCTATGATGAAGAAACTTTAGCGGGCAGATACAAATCCGCAATGACAGCGCTAGATGTTGCTATGGGTAGAGGTGGCAATCAAGCGGTTGTTAAGAATAAGAAGAAATATGATTTTTATGGAGATAGCGGCAAACAACACGACAAAACAAGTAGAGTAAGAGCAAGGATGGTTTCTCAAGCGTTAAGAGACGTAATAGATAAGTGTGAAAATGTATATATAATGGGTCACAAAAACACAGACATAGATTGTGTGGGTGCAGCTGTTGGTGTATATAAAATAGCAAAGACATATGGTAAAGAAGCTAAAATAGTAGTAGATTTCAAGCATAATAATACAACTAAGCTTGTAATAGAAAGACTCAAAACTACAGGTGAATACGATGATGTGTTTATAACTAAAGATGATATTAAAAAACAAGAATTTGAAAATTCACTTCTAGTAGTAGTGGATACACATAAAGCTAGTTATTTAGCTGTACCGGACCTTTTAGACAATTTCGATAAAGTTGTAGTAATAGATCACCATAGAAGAGGCCCAGAATTCATAGAAAATACAATTTTAACATATCACGAAGTATATGCTTCATCTACTTCGGAATTAGTTACAGAACTTTTAATGTATTTAGACGAAGTAAAACTAACAGCAAAAGAAGCTGAGGCTATATTTAGTGGAATTGTAATAGACACTAAAAACTTTACATTTAAAACAGGTGTTAGAACGTTTGAAGTATCGGCATACTTAAAGAAAACAGGTCTAGATATAACAGAAGTAAAACACATTTTCCAAAACGATTTTGAAACATATATGACAAAAGTAAACATTGTAAAAGAAGCTCAAATAATAGATGGGAAAATAGCAATGTCTGTGTGTGGGGAACAGCACGAAAATATGTCAGTCATAGCAGCACAAGCAGCAGACGAACTTTTATCTATTACAGGAGTACTTGCATCATTTGTACTATGTGAAATAGATGGAGTTATTATGATATCTGGTCGTTCGCTAGGGGACATCAACGTTCAAGCAATATTAGAAAAGCTTGGCGGTGGCGGGCACTTGACGTTTGCAGGAGCGCAAATTGCAGGAGTTACTTTAGCTGAAGCCAAGGAAAAACTTCTAAATATAATAGAAGAATATTCTACAAAAGAATAGAATACAGGTTAAAGAAAATTGGAGGTATGTTATGAAAGTAGTACTTACAGAGAATGTAAAAGGCATAGGTAAAAAATTAGATATAGTAGATGTAAGTGAAGGTTATGCAAGAAATTACTTAATACCTAGAAATCTTGCAAAACCAGCAGATAACAAATCCTTATCTGAGGCAAATACAAAAAGAGCAGCAATTAAATTTAAACAAGATACAGAAAGAGATGCTGCTACAGCTAAAAAAGCTAAAATAGAACAAATAACACTAGAATTTAAATTAAAGACAGCAGAGGGTGGCAAACTATTTGGTAGTGTTACATCAAAAGAAATAGGGGATAAACTTAAAGAACAAAGCGGAATAGAAATAGATAAAAAGAAGATAGTATTAGAAGATGCAATAAAGATGACGGGCACATATACCGCTAAAGTAAAATTATACGAAGGAATAGTAGCAAATTTAAATGTAAAAGTATCAGAAAAATAGGTGGTATATATGAGTAATGATGTTGTAACAAGCAAAATTCCTCCTAGCGATGTAGCCGCTGAACAAGCGGTGCTAGGATCTATGCTTGTAGATAAAGAGGCGGTAGTAAAAGCAATAGAATTGTTAAAGCCAGCGGATTTCTATAGGCCAGACAATAGTGAGATATTTGCAGCGATGGTTGATGTATATGCAAAAGGTGACCCAGTAGATTTTTTAACAGTAAGAGAAGCTCTAAAGCTTAGGAATGCTTTAGAAAAAGTGGGTGCAGATGCGTATTTATCATCTTTAATAGACAACGTTCCTACAACTTCAAATGTAGATGCATATATAAAAATTGTTGAAGAAAAAGCAACGTTAAGGTCATTAATAAAAGCTGCAAACGATATTGTTGCGTATGGATATGCGGAGACTCAAGAAGTAAATCAAATTATAGATATGACGGAAAAGAGAATTTTTGATGTTCTTCAAAATAGAAATACAAAAGGGTATGCTAGTATAAAGGATGTATTAGTAGACACTTTCGAAACAATAGAAAGATTATATAGTAGTAAGACAAATGTTGCGGGCATGGAAAGCGGCTTCAAAGATTTGGATATGAAAACATCTGGACTTAACAACTCGGATTTAATAATAGTGGCAGCAAGACCTGCTATGGGTAAATCAGCATTTGCCTTAAACATTGCAACATCTGTTGCCAAATCTGGAGTTCCAGTTTTAATATTTACGTTAGAGATGTCTAAGGAGCAAATGGTAAACAGAATTCTATGTTCTGAGGCGCAAGTAGATAGTATGAAGGTTAGAACAGGGAAATTAGATACTAACGATTGGGTAAAGCTTGGAAAAGCTAGTGGCGATTTGGCTGAAACGCCGATATATATAGACGATGCACCAGGTCTTTCGCCAGTAGAATTAAGAACTAAATGTAGAAAAGCTAAACTTGAAAAAGACATAGGTTTAATAGTTGTAGATCATATGCAACTTATGGAATCTAACAAGGCAAACTTAAGTCCTATACAAGCTATGTCAGAAATAAGTAGATCATTAAAAATACTCGCAAAAGAACTAAATGTTCCGGTAATAGCTCTTTCACAGTTAAGCCGTGCTGCAGAGCAAAGGCCAGATCACAGACCAATGCTTAGCGATCTTCGTGAATCTGGGTCAATAGAGCAAGACGCAGATATAGTTATGTTTCTATATAGAGACGATTATTATAATCCTGAAACGGAAAAGAAAAACGTGGCTGAGGTAATCATTGCAAAGAATAGGCAGGGTTCAACAGGAACTGTAGAGCTTGCTTGGTTGCCACAATATACTAAATTTGCAAATTATTATAACGGATAGGAGTAAAATGAATAAAACACTAGAGCAAGTAAAAAACAATATTTATACAAGCAAATTAATTGAAAACAACGATGTTGTAGTTGTTGGAGTATCGGGCGGTCCAGACTCGGTATTCCTTTTGCATGCTTTAGCAGAACTGAAAGAGCAAATACAAAAGGAAAAAGGTATTCATTATACATTACATGTAGCACATATCAACCATATGATACGTAAAGAAGCAAAGGCGGATGCTGCGCTTGCAAATAAGCTTGCTTTAAAGTATAATGCAGACTTTCATTTGCTTGAAGCAGATGTAGTAAAAGAAGCAAAGAGGCTAAAAATCGGAACAGAAGAATGTGGGAGACTTGTTCGTTATGATTTTTTTGAGCAAGTAAAGAAAACAGTAAACGGCACTAAAATTGCTGTAGCTCATAACGCGGGAGATAATGCTGAAACTATAATTCTAAACTTTATAAGAGGGGCAGGAATTAATGGTTTAGGTGGAATGGATGTAATATCAAACGAAATAATTAGACCAATTTTAAACATATCTAAAGAAGACATATTAAAGTATTTAGATGAGAATAATATTGAATATGCAATAGATAAAACAAATTTAGAAAATGACTATACTAGAAATAAAGTAAGAAATGATTTAATTAAAAAAATAGAAAAGGAATATAACCCTAATATTGTAAATGCATTAAATAGGATGGCAGTTATAAATAAACTAGATTTAGAAATAATAAATGATGCTGTTGAAGAGAAGTATTCAAAGCTTAATATTGAAAAACATGAGGGAAAAATAAGTATCAATACAAAAGAATTTAATAAGAATTCTATAGCTATGAGATATCAGCTTATAAGAAAAATACTTACTGAACTTTTAGGCAATCTTCAAGGTGTAGAAATGGTACATATAAAAGATACGTGTAAACTTATTGAAGCTAGTATTACAAATAAGCAATACATATTAGGTAATAAATATAAAGTTATAATAGAAAAGAAAAATATAGCAGTGTTTGTCAATAATGTGTAAATAAGCACATAATTATTGAATAACTACAAATATTATGTTAAAATCAAATGACAGAAATTAGGAGGAAAAAGTTGAAGAAGACAGGATTTTTAAGAGGAATATTAAGCTACGTATTATTAATAGGTATTGTAGTAATGTTAATATCTACATTAAACGAAGGCATAAATAGTCAAATATCGTATACAACACTTATGTCAAAAATTGAAGCAAATGAGATTAAGTCCATATCTTTGTCTTATGACAGAACACAGGTAAAGGTAATATATAAAAACGATACGACAACAAGATATGCCACAATACCATCAAATACATCCTTTATGGAGTCTATAGAAGAAAATGTAAAGGCTGGAGAATTTGAACTTATCGTTGAAGAACAATCTGGATGGGAGATATTTGCAAATTGGCTTCCAACAATTTGTACAGTAGTCCTTATGCTTTTAATTCTTTTTGTTCTAATGCAACAATTAGGTGGAGGAAATAACAAGGCATTAAGTTTTGGTAAAAATAGAGCAAGACTCAATAACCCAAACTCTCCAAAGAAAATTACATTTGAAAATGTAGCCGGACTTAAAGAAGAAAAAGAAGAACTTGCTGAGATAGTGGAGTTTTTAAAAGAACCTAAAAAGTTTAGAGATATGGGTGCAAGAATACCTAAAGGAATACTTTTAGTTGGTGGACCGGGTACAGGTAAAACGCTCCTTGCAAAAGCGGTAGCTGGTGAAGCAAAGGTGCCATTCTTCTCAATAAGTGGTTCAGACTTCGTAGAAATGTTTGTTGGTGTTGGAGCATCTAGAGTTAGAGACTTGTTTGAAGAAGCTAAAAAACTAAATCCTTGTATAGTATTCATAGATGAAATAGATGCTGTAGGACGTCAAAGAGGGACTGGACTTGGAGGAGGACATGACGAGAGAGAACAAACATTAAACCAATTGCTTGTTGAAATGGACGGCTTCGGAACCAATGAAAATATTATAGTAATAGCAGCAACAAATAGACCAGACATATTAGACCCAGCACTTTTAAGACCAGGTCGTTTTGATAGACAAGTGGTTGTTGGTGATCCAGATGTTAGGGCGAGAGAAGAAATACTAAAACTACATGCTAAAGGCAAACCATTTGTAGATTCAGTAGATTTCAAAGTTATAGCTAAAAACACTTCTGGATTTTCAGGAGCAGACCTTGAAAATATGGTAAATGAATCTGCACTCCTTGCAGCAAGAAAGAACAAAAAGCAAATAGATATGATAGATGTAGAAGAAGCTTTGGTTAAAGTTATGATGGGACCTGAAAAACGTAGCAAGGTTATATCTGAAAAAGACAAAAAGCTTACAGCATATCACGAAGCAGGGCATGCTATTGTATCAAGATTTCTTAAAAATCATGATACAGTGCATCAAATTTCAATTATACCAAGAGGTATGGCTGGCGGATATACAATGTATAAACCAAATGAAGACAAATCTTATGCATCAAAACTTGAAATGGAAGAACACATAGTATCACTTTTAGGTGGTAGAGTTGCAGAAAAACTTGTGTTAGATGATATAAGTACAGGGGCTTCAAATGATATAGAAAGAGCTTCTAAACTTGCTAGAAATATGGTTATGCGTTATGGTATGAGCGATAAACTAGGACCAATAACATTTGGAATGAGTCAAGAAGAAGTATTTTTAGGACGTGATTTTGGAAGTCAAAGAAATTATAGTGAAAAAGTAGCGTCTGAAATAGATGAGGAAGTAAAACGTATTGTTACAACAGCTTATGATAAAGCAGAAGAACTTCTAAAACAAAATATGGATAAACTTCATATAACAGCTGAACTGCTTCTTGAGAAAGAAAAGATTGACGCAGATGAATTCGATGCAATATTTGAACCAGTAAAAGAAAAACAAGAGGAAAAAGCAGAAGTAAAAGAAGATAGCAAACAAGAAAGTAAATAATAGAAAAACCTGATGTACAATTTGTACATCAGGTTTTCATTTAAGCGCGACAGGCTACAACAAGAGATTTTATGTCGATATTTAACTCTTTGAAAGATTTCACCTTATACTTGTCTCGAACGTGAACCCAGCAATCTGTGCGGTTCTTTCCGATTGCAATAACTCCGTTGTTATCATAGATAACACCGACCTTATCACCATCAAAAATGCGAACGCGGTTGAAAATATTTCTAAGCTTGCGACACGTTTCCTTTGCCTCAGCTTCGGTTTCACCCATATATAACCAGCAAAGGCTAGTAAATGTGAAAAAGGGCTGCTCTTCAAACCGGATATCCCATGCCCAATAACAGCGATAATTAAGATAGTAAGGATCTTTCTTTAAGCCCCGAATAGTTGCGGAAGTGATACCAATTGCATTGTTATTCATAAATTTTCCTCCTAAATATAATTGGAATATCTTAACTTAATGGCATAATTATATCACGGATTTACATAAAAATCAATATAATACATTTTGTAAAAAAGCTAGAGTATATATTGAAAAAAAAAAATTAATATAATATAATACACATGAGATATGATATTCTTTAAATAGGAGGAATATATGGAAAGTATACTAATGAATAAATTTGAGATAATAGATATGCCAGGAACGAATACGCTGGCATTTCTGGTTGAAGAAAGCGAATCTGAAGTAATAAGAGGGGAAACATACTATTCATTACAAAAATTAGATTATATAGATAAGGATGTCAATGGCAAAATAACAAAAGAATTTTCTGTAGTAAGAGATGTTGATGGTGTGCAAGACATAGTGCTTCTAACCTTAACAAAAAACAAAGCAATGCTTAGTACGGCGCTGTTGGACTCTAACGGACTTAAACCTACAGAAGACAAATTGCCGCTGTCATATGGAAGTTTATATGACGATTCTAATATTCAGTATAAAGAATTTATATACACGCAAAATATGAAAAGAAGATTTGCGATTGTAGATACAACAACATGCGATGAAGTAAAACCAGTACTATATATAGATGAGATGACTGGGGAAATAAAAGGAAAATGTAAATTGTTGCCATTAAGACCTTATGTGGTGTTGGAAGTAAAGGATCACTTTAATAGAGGTGCTGTTGTAGCAACAGATGGCAAAAGGATAGAAGCAATGAGCTATGGACAAATTGAAATGCCTGAGCAATCTGTAGAAAAAGTAGATATAGATATTTTAGGCGCTGATGACTTAATAGTGTAAAGGAGAAACATATGAAAAATTGGATTGATGAAAATAAATGGAAAGTATTAGTTGTAGTAATTGTATATTTAGTAGTATGCGTATGTGTATTAGGTGGATTTATGACTTCATACCATTATGCAGAAGATTGGGAACAATCAGAAGAATTTACTACAAGGTTAGAAGCTACGACAAATAATTGGATGATGTATGCATTAAAGCCTGTTACTGTTATACAAACCATGTTTGATGGCGGACAGTTACAACAAAATTATTTAATGCTTTGCGGAATAATTCTTGCATTATTTATTTGGATGATTGTAAAGCTATTGCTAAAAACAAGAAAGAGACATGAATACCAAGGAGAAGAACATGGTTCTAGTGCTTGGAGTAAAAATGGTGAAGAATACAAAAAGCAACCAGACGGTTCATATATATTAAATAAAACAGAGGGCTTTATATTAAGTAAAGACCATTATCTTGGAACAGACCCAAAGAAAGTTAAAGTAAACAAAAACATACTTGTATTTGGTGGATCTGGTAGTGGTAAAACTGCATCATATGTAAAACCAAATATATTACAAAAATTAGGTTCTTATGTAATAACAGACCCTAAGGGAGAGTTATACAGAGAAACTTCTGGATATCTAAAAGCAAATGGATATAATGTAAGGGTTTTAAATTTAGTAGATACTGAATATAGTAACAGATATAATCCGCTAGCACATATTAGAGACTATTCAGATGTAGATATAATAGCGCATACGATTGTAGCAGGAGGAGAAGGTGACGGTGGAGGAAAATCTGCTGATCCATTCTGGGACAATACTGCAAAGATGTTACTTAAAGCATGTATATACTACGTTATATCTGTTTTACCAGAAGAAGAAAGAAACTTATCTAGCTGTCTTAATATAGTAAGAGCTGGTGGTTCTGATGAATCTATTTTTGACAGATTATTTGTTGGCGAACTTAAACCTGACCATCCTGGAAGAAAAGAATATGAGGGTATAAGAGTAGGTGCAGATAAAACAAAACAAAGTATAGCAATATCTTTAGTTTCAAAACTTTCTCATTTTGATAGCCCTAACATGCAACGTCTAACAACTTCAAATGATATAGATTTTGAAGAACTTGGAGAGAAGAAAACAGCAATATATGTTATATCTCCAGACTCACATTCAACATATAACTATATATTAACAATATTCTATGGCCAGTTGTTACAAAGATTATATGCTCTAGCAGATAGAAGTGGTGGAGCATTGCATCAACCAGTATATTTATTGCTAGACGAGTTTGCAAACATTGGTAAGATACCGGACTTTAACCAAAAGCTAAGTACAAGTAGATCAAGACTTATATCTATGAGCATAATAGTACAAAGTATAGACCAATTAGTAGACTTGTATAAAGATTTACATGAAAATATCATAGCAAACTGTGACACTCAACTATTCTTGGGTTCACAATCAATAAAAACTTGTGAATATTTCTCTAAGAGTTTAGGACAAACAACATTAACGTTCCAAAATAAATCTAAAAATAGAGATGAAAAAGATTTCAAGACACAAGGTTATTCATATAGTGAGCAACGTCAAGGTAGAGAGCTTATGACAATAGATGAGTTAAAACGTCTACCTATGGATGATGAAATAATTCTAATACGTGGATTAAAACCAATATATGCTAAAAAGGCTTGGTATTACAAATATCATCCAGAATTCCAAAACGCGGCTCGTTATACAATAAAAGATATAACGCAAATGCCAAAACCAGAAGAAGTACCTATAAAAACGATGGATGTAGAAAAACATATAAACGATAGGCTTAGAAGAGCAAGAGAAGTTGCAAATCAAGTAAAAACAAGTAGTGCAGATGTACAGATAGATGTAGGAAATGAAACAGAAAAACCTAAAGCTACTCCAAAAGTAGAGGCTACTGTGGATTTACAAGCGGAATTAGAAAAGAAGTTTGATGAATTGTTCGGTTCAAATAATAATAACAAACCGCAAGAATAATTAAAAAATAGTTCTAAAAATACAAATCGATTCATATATATATCTTAGGTGATGTATATTGAATAAACGATTTGTATTTTTTTATGCGTTTATATGCATAATTTTACTTGCCTCATCTATATACACAGCAAATTATCTGGACAAGGTTCAAGAAAAAGAACAAGAGGAAAGGCAAAATAAAGAAGAAATACATCAAATAACTAAATACATAGAGGATAATAAAGTAAAAGATATAATCAAGGTAAAAATAACTAGTACAGGTGAAATAAAAGAGATGACAGTAAATGATTATCTTAAAGGCGTATTGCCATCTGAGATGCCACCAGAATATGACATGGAAGCATTAAAAGCTCAAGCAGTAGTTGCAAGGACATATTTATACCAAAAAATAGTAGCAGGAGGGCATAATGATTCGGATATTTGCGATAGCCCTGCTCACTGTCAGGCATATTATAGCACTGAAAGAATACTTCAAATATGGGAAACAAGTAAGGGTTGGGATAAAGCTACAAGAGAATTACATGCAGCAAAAGTTGCTAAAGCAGTAGAATCGACGGAAAACATAGCTGTTACATATAACGGAGAATATATTCGCGCATATTTTCATGCTTGTAGTGGAGGAAAAACAGAAAATGTATCAAACATATGGGGAAAACAGAATATTCCTTATCTTGTTTCGGTGGAGAGTCCGGGTGAAGAAGACTATAAAAATTATAAAAGTAAAGTAACGCTTAGCATAAGTGAGCTTCAAACTAAGTTAAATTCAGACAACGCTACAAAATGTAGTATTGATATAAATAGGGGGGATGTAGTTAATATTTTAAGTTATACAGACACAGGAAGAATAGATAAAGTTGAAATTGGGGGAGTGGTATATACAGCAGAAAAGTTAAGAACGCTTTTAGGATTAAGATCTACAAATTTTAAGGTTGAATATGAAAACAATGAGATTGTGTTTAATGTAATAGGTAACGGACACGGAGTTGGAATGAGTCAAGTAGGAGCAAATCACTATGCAAATCAAGGCTATACTTTTGATGAGATAATTACTCACTATTATACGGGAGTAGACGTTACATATATAAATAAGGAGGAGAAAACAAATGAAATTTAATAAACAAAAGATTGAAGAAATAAAAAATAAAATAACAAGTATTAGAGAAAAAATAACTGATGAAAAAAAGGAAAAGGTTCCTAAAAAATATTATGCGCTACTTATACTTATGGTAATGTTAGGAATAATTACATTATCTGGAAATATTAGAGAGTATAATAACAGCATACAAGAAGATTTTTCAGAATATGAGTTAGAAGAACAGGTTAATACAAGTACAGTAGAGATTGTAAATTATCAAACGGCAGTAAGCAGTATAAGCACAGATATATCTACTATAGAAGATGAAGAAACGGTAGAAACCATGTCAAGCAACAACAAAACAAATTATATAATGCCGGTTGTAGGAGAAGTCATAAAAGAATTTGCTGTAGAAAAACTTGTGTATTCAGAGACACTAGGAATGTGGAAAACTCATCCTGGTATAGATATAAAAGCCAATCTAAACACGTCGGTAAAGTCTTCAAGCGATGGCGAAGTATTAACAGTAGAAAAGGATAGCTTTTATGGCAATACTGTAAAGATCGTAAACGGCGCAGGATATACTTTTGTATATGGTAATTTAGATAATGACATAGAGGTAAAACAAGGAGATAAAGTAGGACAGGGAAAGATAATAGGTAGGATTGGAGTATCAGCTGCAGGTGAATTACTAGACAGCACACATCTTCACTTCGAGATTGTAAAAGATGGAATCCAAGTTAATCCAGAAGATTTAATAAATTAGGGAATAATTTGAATATACACGAATAAGATAATATTAATGAGGTGATAATTGTGTTTGAAAACGATATTGAAGAAAGAGTAAAGGCTCTTGCAAGCTATATAATTGAAACTGGTAGCACTGTAAGAGCTGCGGCAACAAAGTTTAATGTGTCGAAATCCACTGTACATAAAGATATTTCTGAAAGACTAGAGAGAATAAATCCTGCTTTGTGGAAGGAAGCAAAACAAGTATTAGAACATAATAAAGAGGAAAGACATATACGAGGAGGAATGGCGACTAAGATAAAGTATGAGAGTAAAAGAGCATAGAAAAAACAAGCTAGACATTTGTGTTTAGCTTGTCTCTTGACATGAATGATATAATATTTTGAAAAATAAAATTAACTCTATTAATAATTTGAGAGGGGATATAAAATGAAGAGAACAACAACTATCAAGATTAATGATGAAATATCAGTTAAGAGAGTTCATAAGGCAAAGAAAGCAAAAACTTCTGTGTTTGAAAACGGAAAGGAAATAGTTTTAGCTACAATAGAGACCGGACCATACTTTTGGAGTAGAATGCTTTTTGATGAAAACTATATAGTAGTTTACTCTAGGGGATGTATGATAAATCAAATACCTTTAACGGTAGAAGCTGTATATAGTATAAAAGAAAAAAGAGTTTTAACTTTAAACCAAAAGCTTAGAACCATACTAGACTACATGCTTATTTGCAGACGAGGAGTTGACTTGACAGATGTTTTAACAACTATAAACAATGAGGAGTTGGGTCTTGTCGATTCTGAATCTAAAGGAGATTTAACCAGATACCTTACTGCTGAAAACGATGCAATAAGCCGTGAAGAAGTAGTAGAGTATGTATTAAAAGCATATCCTATTCTTAAAGCTTATACAAATCTTAAAGGACCTATTTCCGTTATACAATACAAAAAAATAAAAGAGGAAATAGGAACCGAGACTTTTTGGTTTCACATAATGTCTCAAAATATAAGCAGGTTTGAGCGGAGTCCTTCTGATGATACTCATGTTGAGTGTAACCGGCACAGAACAAATTATGCGGAAATTTATGTTTCAGAGTATGAGCAAGCAAAAAAGCAATAAATGTGAAATATTGACATCTTAAATTAAGATGTCAATATTTTTTCTCAAAACCTACTTTCTTGCATATTTCTATTGCAAATGAAACAAAAATGTAATATAATTGTCACATAAAGAAAGGGGAAGGCGTATGACATTTGGACAAGATATTGGCATAGATTTAGGAACGGCAACTATACTAGTATATGTTAAAGGAAAAGGCATAACGCTAAGAGAACCAGCAGTTGTTGCAATAGATAAAAATACCAATGAAGTATTAGCTGTTGGACAAAATGCAAGAAAAATGTTAGGCCGAACTCCTGGAAATATAGTAGCTATTAGACCATTAAAAGATGGTGTAATATCAGATTATACAGTTACAGAGAAGATGCTTAAATATTTTATTTCTAAAGTTGCAGATAGATCTATAATAAGTCCAAGAATTATGATATGTGTTCCATCTGGAGTAACAGAAGTTGAGAAGAAAGCAGTAATAGATGCGGCAAATCATGCGGGAGCTAGAAAGGTTTATCTTATAGAAGAGCCAATAGCAGCAGCTATAGGTGCAGGAATAGATATAACAAAACCTTATGGTACTATGATTGTAGATATAGGTGGAGGCACAACAGATATTGCAGTTATTGCACTAGGTGGAGCAGTTAAAAGCGCTTCTATAAAAGTTGCTGGAGACAAATTTGATGAGGCTATAATAAAATACATAAAAAAACATCATAGTATAATAGTTGGTGAAAGAACAGCTGAAGAAATAAAAATTAATATTGGTTGTGTTTATCCAAGAACAACTACGGAAAAAATGAGTATTAAAGGAAGACATTTAATATCAGGACTTCCTGTAGAAATAGAAATAACTTCCGATGAAATGCTAGAAGCATTATCTCCGGTTGCAAATCAAATAATAGAGGCGGTTCATAGTGTATTAGAGGTTACACCACCAGAATTATCTGCAGATATAAGTGATAGAGGAATATATATAACAGGTGGCGGAGGCCTAATATATGGTTTGGATAAATTAATAGAAGAAAAAACGGGAATACCCGTTATGATTGCAGATGATGCAGTATCTTGTGTTGCAATGGGAACGGGAAAAGCGTTAAATCATATACAATTATTAGAAACAGGAAATACAATAAAGATTAAGAAGTTTTAGTGAAAGCTAAAGCTTCTTATCGTTTCTTAAGGAATAAGCTTATAATTGACATTTGAGCATATGCGTAGTATAATAAAACCATATTGAATTGAATAGTTGAGCTACTGCAAAACTAAATAAAAACGGGAGGAAGAGAGAATGTTTAATAAGATTAGACAAAGGTCCAAAGAAATTGCCAACTACACAAGAAACGTTGAAGAATATATAAACCGGAAGGGAATAAAAGTTTTAATCGAATTATGCAACAATCAGATTGGAGTCTTGAACGCACATCTAATATTAAAATTTGTTGGAGACGACTTCCCTAAAAACTCACGCATAGATAAGGCAGATATTGTAAACCAGTTCGTGAGCATGTTAGAGGCAATAGGCTATGAATATGCGGATGTGCAAGACGACATAGTTTGTTTGAATGCAAATGGAACATACAGCCGCGTTGTACAGAGTTACTTGCGTAATAACGGCAGTGAACTTTTGAATGACTTGTCTGAAAGTTGCCAAAGAACAAACGGACGGATAGGATATTGGGAATTATCTAAAATACTTAGCGAACATTTTCCAAAGGCTATAAAATCACTAAATATAGACAAGAGGCTAAACGCAATCATATTCTTCAAGGAAACCGGCTTGCCTATTAGGTTTGATGAAGATTATGTATATTTCCCATAATAACGAAATTCCAGCAGTACTTTGCTGGAATTTTTATGTATCTTGAGAATAATCTAAAGTTGTGGTAAAATATATAAAGTGAGGATGTGAAATGATGAAGAAAATGGAATTGTTAGCACCAGCAGGTAGCATTGAGAAAGCAAAGGTCGCTTTTTTATATGGTGCTGATGCAGTTTATGCAGGAACAGCAAAATTATCTTTAAGAAGCAGAGCGGAAATGGATTCAGATGATCTAGAAGATACTATAAAATATGCACATAGTCTAGGTAAAAAAGTATATGTTGCGATGAATATTTATGCTTATGACGAAGATTATGAAGAAATAAGAAAAGATATACAAAGATTAGACAGAATAAATGCAGATGCAATTATTGCAAGTGATCCTGGAATTATTGCGTGCATAAAAGAGGTTGCGCCTCAAATGGAAATACACATAAGTACTCAAGCGAACGTTACAAGTTTGCAAAGTGCAAATTTCTGGCACGGTTTAGGTGCAAAAAGAGTAATACTTGCAAGAGAACTATCTAAACACAGAATAGATTACATTATGAAAAACAAGCCACAAGATTTAGAAGTAGAGATGTTTATACATGGCGCAATATGCTATGCATATTCGGGTAGATGTTATCTAAGCCAATACTTATCAGATAGGGGGGCTAATTGTGGAGATTGCAGTCAACCTTGTAGATGGCAATATAAATTAAGTGCAGAGGAAGTTAACAAACCTGGTAGTGTTATAAATATAGATTATGATGAGAAAGGAACATATATATTTTCTTCTAAAGATTTGTGCTTGCTAAAACAAATACCAGTTTTAGCCGATATGAAAATGGATAGTTTAAAGGTAGAAGGTAGACTAAAAACAGATTACTACTTGGCAACAATCATTAGAGCGTATAGGAAAGCTATAGATGATTATTATTCAAATCAAGATAAGTGGGATTATATGAATTACTTGCCAGAAATAGAGAAAGTTAAAACAAGAGGTCTATCGGAATTCTATTTTACAAACCCTAAGAATCAAGACATTCATGATTTCGATGGGTTTAGTGAAAATCTAAAATACGAATATGGTGCAAGAGTAAAAGAAGATTTAGGAAATGGATTATATTTAGTCGAGATTAGAAACAAATTATCAAAGGGTGATACGCTAGATGTTATGATTCCAGGAACAATCGAACCAAATGAATTTATAATAGATGAGTTGTATAATACTGAAACAAAAGAAAAAATTGACCATGTGAACCCAGGAATAAAGGGACAAACTGTTATTATTAAAGTGCCATATAAAATGGAAAAGGACTATGTAATAAGGAGAAAAAAATAGTGGACAAGATTTATCAAAGAACTGAGCTTGTAATTGGAGAGGCTAATTTAGAGAAACTAAAAAAAGCAAATGTATGTATTTGTGGTATTGGCGGAGTAGGTTCGTACACATTAGAAGCGTTAGTTAGAGTTGGCGTGGGAAAAATAACCATAATAGACAACGATAATGTAGATATAACAAATATTAACAGACAAATAATTGCGACTGTGGACAATGTGGGAAACTCAAAGGTAATTGAAGCAAAAAAGAGGATAAATAGCATAAATCCAAACATACAAGTAACTAGCATTAAAGATTTTATAGATAGTAGCAATGTAGAAAAATATATAACAGCTGATTACGATTATGTTGTAGATGCTATAGACAGTGTGGAATCTAAAATAGCTATAATAAAAGAATGCAAGAAAAAGCAAATAAAAATAATATCTAGTATGGGTATGGCAAATAGATTAGACCCGTTAAAAATTAAAGTTACGGATATATCTAAAACCGAAGTATGTCCACTGGCAAAGGTGGTTAGAAAAAGGTTAAGAGAAGAAAACATTCAAAAAGTAAAAGTTGTATTTAGTACAGAAAATGCAGTTAAGCCAACAGGCAATGTTTTAGGCAGCATGTCATATGTTCCATCTGTAGCAGGGCTTGTTATAGCCTCTGAAATAGTTAAAGATTTAATAAGTTAAAAGGATGAGTGAAAGCTCATCCTTTTTGTGTGGAAATTATATTATCAAAATCAATCGCATTTATGATTTTGAATTAAAGATTTAACAATCTTCATACATATATAATACTACTTTTTAATGTCGAAGTTTGTCGAAACATGAAAACTATCAAAAAAAATTAAAATCTTTCTATTTCTTGTACTTCTGCATATTCATATGAGCCGCAAGCGGTGTCTTTTAAAGGATCCTTAGTTTTATCATAAGAACAGTTGCAAACAGATATTTCATCTAGCATACAAGTAGAATCCTTAATACAATTGTGAGTACATTCTACAACATCGCATTTTATTTTTTGACCACCTTTATTTTGTTTCTTTTCCATGTATATTCACCTCAAGAATATTATTTGGATGAAAATTAAAAGTTATACTAAAAAGAATGGATTTGCGTGACATGCAAGATTATTTTAAAAACACATAAAATGTAATTGCGAGGTGTTTATATGTTTTTAGACATTTTATCTAATATTTTATCTTATGTGTTTATGCTTTTTGGATACATATCTTCAGAAAATTTGTTCCCAGAGCCACTTAGTAAAAGTGAAGAGCAATATCTATTAAAAAAACATTTTGGAGGAGATAGACAGGCAAGACACAAATTAATAGAACATAATTTAAGGCTTGTTGCACATATAGCAAAAAAATATGCGGCAAACACACAGGATAATGAGGAATATATATCTATTGGAACTATAGGATTAATAAAAGGGATAGATAGTTTTAGTGAAGACAAGGGGTTTAAATTATCTACATATTGCAGTAGGTGTGTAGAAAATGAGATACTAATGCATTTAAGAAGCAGTAAGAAAACAAGTGCTGATGTATCAATGAATAGTGTTATAGGTACGGATAAAGATGGTAATGACATGGAGCTTATAGACATTATAGAGCAGGATGGAATTGACCCAATAGATAATATATATAATAAAGTTGTTACAAAAGAAATGCTAAAATATATAAACGAAAACTTACCTGAAAGGGAAAGAAAAGTTATATATATGAGATACGGACTAGGGAAAGAAGAAGAAAAAACGCAGCAAGAAGTGGCAGATATTTTAAATATTTCTAGGTCATATGTATCTAGAATAGAAACAAAAATACAAAAGAAGCTAGGGAAGTTTATACAGACAGAAAGGTAATTGATTGAAAAAACGAAAAATAGTTTTAATAAAATTGAGGGAGATCAACTTGGTTAGTAGAATAGAATTGTTGGCAGACGCGTATGGTGGAAAAGAAATGTTAACTATGAAATTGGACGAATTTATAGCCATATTTGAATATGAAAAATGAAACAAAAAACAATCATATACAGACATAGTAAAAGAAGCTTTAAAATAGGTGCCAGTAAGGTGCCTATTTAATTTTTTCTTAATTATTTACAAACGTTATTCTTATGGTATAATGTATAAGAAAGTGCTTCCATAGCTCAGTAGGTAGAGTGCTTCCATGGTAAGGAAGAGGTCATGGGTTCGATTCCCATTGGAAGCTCCACAAGAGGTAATTATGAAGGAAAGTTTTAGAGAGCTTTATACAAGATTATATAAAGAAAATTTTAATGAATTAGAGGCTTTAAGGAGTAAAATCAAAAAGAATGGTGTGGTGGCTATAATCGTAGTAACCGCAATGTTTTTGTTTGCTGCTATTAACCCAATCTTTATTGTACTTGCAATAATAGGAATTGTTATTTGGTCAGCTAGTACAAAGAGATTAAAGAATGTCACTGATACAAAAGGCACAACATATGTAGACTTATTTAAGCAAAAGATTATTGGTCCTATAATTGAAAATGCTTTTGAAGCTGCAAAATACAACCCAAAAGCGGGTTTGTCACGCGAAGACTATATTAAAGGTGGTTATAAAGATGATATAGACAGATACATTTCTGATGACTTAATAATTGCACCTTTAAAAGTAGGCAAAGAGTTATCTACCTTCGTTACATTTGCAGAAGTACATACTAAAAAACGATATAAAGATAGTGATGGTGATACTAGATATTCAACGCAGTTCCATGGCATCGCGGGAGGCTTTTTAATTCCGAAAGATATAGGTAAGAGAATATACATAAGGTCAAATGGTAGTGTAAGTACCTGGAATGAAAATAAGGTTAAGATGGATGTGCCAGAATTTGAAAAGTTGTTTGATGTTGAAAGTGACGACAAAATTCTTGCAATGAGAATATTAACGGCAGATGTAATGACCGAAATGATAGACTTGTATAAAAAATGCAAATTTGGATTTGAAGTAAGTATAGTAAAGGACAATGTGTATATGAGAATTTCAACAGGGCCAATGTTTGAACCAGATATATTTAAAAGCTCTATGGAATACAAACAAATTGAAAAATATTATCTTGTATTAAAAGCATTAACAAGTATAGCAAGTCACATATATGATACGGTTGATAAAATAGAAATGTAGGAGGAAAATATATGGATAAAAATGTTTTTTTGAAGATGTTTGTGGTGTTGTTTTTGATTATGTTTTTTACACCGTTTATATCTATATTTATGATGATGTTTCCAAATTTTAAACTAAATCCATTAACGATAATGCTTATAATATTAGGAGTTATAATTGCATGGGCAATTGCTACATATAATAAATTTGTGACATTAAATCAAAGGGTAAAGCAAGCGCAGGGTGGAATAGACGTTTATTTAAAACAACGTTTTGATTTAATACCAAATCTAGTTGAAACAGTAAAAGGTTATGCAGCGCATGAAAAAGGCCTTATGGAAAACATATCAAAATTAAGAACAGATTACGAGCATAGGAATGATCAAGATATAACAGAAAGTCAAAGTTTAAATGACAGATATACCAAGATACTAGCCGCGATAGAGAAATATCCAGAATTAAAATCAGACGCAGCTTTTTTAGATTTGCAAAAGGCCTTGTCTAAGATAGAAAGCCAATTGCAAGCCGCAAGAAGAATATATAATGCAGAAGTAACAGAATTTAATACTAAAAGATTTAAATTTCCATCGAATTTAGTTGCGAATGTTTTTGGATTTAAAGAGAAATCTTTATTTGAAATAAATGAATATGAAAGAGAAAACATTAATATAAATGTGTAAAAGGAAGAACTAAAAGTTCTTCCTTCTTTTGGAGATTAATGTGTTGTTATTTGGTTTATTGTATTTTAGTTCATCGTTATAAAGAATTGATATCCTTTATATACTACAGTATATGTATTTTTAAAAGATATGTTACAGGTTTGGAATAATTTGTACAAATAATTCATAATAATTTAATGTATTCATATATTGTAGTAAATAGGAGGTAACAAGATGGCAATAAATATAGAAAAACAAATGATGTCATTAAATAGGATTGTAGCAAGAAATACTCAGGTAACATGGGTGGAACAAGATATTTTGGTTCCAGATGCAAAGCCAGATGTGATGAAAATAATTCAAGTAGAGGCGGTCCCTTTTGTTGGCATGGCGGAAGTTGTGGATTCTGGAATAAGAGTAACGGGCGAAATTACATATTACATCATATATAGAGCTATGGATCAAGACAAGACAAGAGGAATAAGCATGACATATCCTTTTAGTCAAACCATAAACGTTGAAAATGCTAAGAAAGGAATGAATGCTCAAGTTGTAGCCGATGTTAGAAATATAATATATTCACTTCCTAACGAAAGAAAAGTTTCAATAAAAACAGAACTTGTATTTAAATATGTTATAAGAGAAAAAGGGGATGTAGAGCTAGTAAAGGGAATGCAAGACAGTGAAGATATAGAAACCAAAATGTCACAGGATGTTTTTTATAATGTAATAAGTGTAAAACAAGAAATACTTGATGCTAAAGAAGACATTGTTGTTCCTGAGAGTGTACCACCAATTGGTGAAATTTTAAGAGTAAGTTCAAACGTTGCAAATACAGATTATAAAGTAAGTTATAACAAAATACTTGTAAAGGGAGATATCAATGTTGAGTTATTATATTTAGAAGCAGGAGATACAGAAAATATATTTACTTACACGGCAACAGTACCGTTTACTGGTATGATAGAGTTTGATAACATTGCTGAGGATTATAGATTTGACATTAAATATGGCTTAAGAAATCTTGAGATAGTTTTAGGCGAAAATAATATGCTTACAATCTCTGGTGAAGTTATAGCTGATGCGGTTATGTTTGAGGAAACTCAAGTAGACTATGTAAATGATTTTTATAGCACAAATAGTAATTTGAATTATGACAAATCTGAAGTTGCGGTTATAAAAAATAAAGAGGTAATAAACAAGCAGGTAGCAGTGAAAGACAACGTAGGGGTTACAGATGATAAAAACAGAATTCTTACATACAATGTTGGGGTGCAACATTTAAATACAAAAGTAAGTGGATCTAATCTTTATGTTGATGGACCTTTAAAAGTTATGGTTGTATTTGAAAATAGGGATACAAATATAGTAGATTCCAAGACTTATGATATGTTGGTAGATACAACAATACCATTGGGGAAAGAAGTAAATGAAGATAATGTTGATGTTGTGATAACAGTGGAAAATAAATCTGTTGCTGTTCAAAATGGAAATGTTGAGGCCAATGTAACGTTAAATGTTGCTGCTGAAATTGAAAATATAGATAAGATTACTATAATAGGCACAATAGAGGAAGAAGCTTTAAATCCAGAGGAGTTTGATAGTATGTACATGTATATTGTTAAAAAAGGGGATAATCTTTGGAGCATAGCAAAAAAATACAAAACAACTGTGGATAAGATAGCAAATGTAAATAATATAGTAGATGAAAATAAAATAGATATAGGTCAAAAAATACTTATCATACGATGAGACCAAAATATTACATAAGACTGTTTGGACAAATGAACGCTAGAAAGCCATTTGTCCTTTTTTTAATAGCAATAATACTTATAATAATTTCATCTATATATTTTTTTAACAATTTAACGCCTATGATAACGGTTGCTTGTGAAAGTAGGGCAAAAGCTTTAGGAGTTCAAATAACTGAAGAAACGGTAAATGAATTTATAAAAAATGTAGAATATGAAAGTTTAATGCATATAACATATAATGAGCAAGGAAAAATTATTGCGATAAATGCAAATATAATTGAACTAAACAAATTATCCTCTGAAATATCATATAAGATACAAGAAAAATTAAATAATTTAGACAAAGTATCGGTTAAAATACCTATAGGAAGGATGATGGGATTAAACGTATTTTCTGGATATGGACCTGATGTGGATATAAAACTTATGCCAATGGGAAATATAGAAACTAGGTTTGATACAGAGTTTGCTTCGGAAGGAATAAATCAGACTAAACATACAATCTATATGAATATACAAAGCATAATTACGGTTGTAGCGCCTTTTATTGGTGGAAGTGTAAAATGCAATAGTACGGTAACTATTGCTGAAACAATAATCATAGGAGACATACCAGAAACGTATTACAATATAGAAGGACTTGAAGGGGCGGCAGAAAGTGGGATAATAGACACATTTTAATAATGAAAAATTATAAGATAAAATAAAACCTCGGAAGTAAAACTTCTGAGGTTTTGTAATATCTTGTTTGTAAAAGCAATATTATCTCTTGCTGAATTGAGGAGCTTTTCTTGCTTTTTTAAGACCGTATTTTCTTCTTTCTTTAACTCTTGAATCGCGAGTAAGAAGACCGGCTCTTTTTAAAGATGTTCTAGTATCTAAATCTATAGTAGCTAAAGCTTTAGATATACCGTGAGCTACTGCTCCAGCTTGTGCAGAGAATCCGCCACCCTTAACTGTAGCGATAACATCATATTTTTCCATCATGTTAGCAACTGTAAAAGGTCTCATAACAACGGCTTTTAATGTTTCTAAAGAATAGAATTCATTAAGCTCTTTTTTGTTTATTGTTACTTTACCTGTTCCTGGAGTAAGTCTAACTCTTGCTACAGCAGATTTTCTTTTTCCTGTTGCGTATATGAAATTTCTTTCTGTGTTTGCTTTCTTTGTCATAACTCTATCCTCCTATTAAAAATTCCAGATTTCTGGTTTTTGAGCTTGTTGTTCGTGGTCGGCACCTTTGTAAATTCTTAATTTAGTAAGCATTGATCTTCCTAAAGAATTCTTAGGTAACATACCTTTAATTGCTAATGTGATAGTTCTGTCTGAATGATTTGCAATCATATCTTTTGCTTTAACTTCTTTTAATCCACCAATGTAACCAGAGTGGCTAGTGTAGATTTTGCTATTTAATTTGTTTCCTGTTAATACAACTTTATCTGCATTAAGGATTATAACATGATCACCGCAGTCCATATGTGTAGAGTATGTAGGTTTGTGTTTACCTTTTAAAAGTCTTGCAGCTTCAGTTGCGACTCTACCTAGAGGTCTGTTTTCGGCATCAATAATATACCATTTTCTTTCAATTTCGTGTGCTTTAACGCTGTGCGTTTTATTATTCATGGAATGATTCCTCCTAATTTATTTTGTTTAGTATATATACTTGGTTACAAATTACCGGAAATAACCGCTGTATACATAACATTGCTCATATATTTTACAATAAATGTTGTTTAAAGTCAAGAGAATAAGTGCAAAATATAAATAAATTGAATTAATTTAAATAAAAAGTGTAAAATGTTGTATAAAAATTTTTTATATGATAGTATATAAGTAGCGTATAATAAACAAAAGGAGGAGTATCATGGACGAATTTGAAGTAGATGATTTGATAGACAGAGAGTACACAAAAGATGAAGAACTTGTGGCTAAAAATGAAATAAATAGTATAATTACAAATTTGCAATTGTATTCAAATAATGTAGAGATGTTAACAAAATTATATACAGACATTCTGACAAATGATAATGTTGTGTATATAATGACAAGAATAAGTCAAAATCTTGTGTTTATGAATCACTTTCCGGAATTTTATACAAAAAATGAAAATGGCGAAAGCGTAATAAATTGCCAACAAAATAGTACGTACCATAGATACGGAGTATTTAAACATATTTTATACACGATAGAAAATGTTGGTAGAGATAGTCTTAAATTTAGCTCTCATGATATGAAAATATTAAAGTGGACAATGCTGCTTCATGATATAGGAAAGCCGATGGCAAAAACTGTAAATAGTGAGGGTAATGATTCTTTTGCAGGACATGATGATATTTCAGTTGAGCTTGCGGATAAAATAATAGATCGCTTTGATTTTGATGAAGAAGATAAGAAAATAATACTAACATTGATAAAATATCATGATAGATACCTAAATGAAGGTGACTTGACTTATGATAATTTAAGCTTCTTGGCAAAAGAGTTGGAGGATAAGAAGGATTTATTTTATTTCTTAATTGAGGTAAAAATTGCAGATAATAAGGCAAAGAGCGTAGATGTGTATAACAAATTCATGACAGTAGTTGGCAAGTATTATGATTTTGCTAATGAATACTTTTCAAATGTTGAAGACAATAAATTGTTTGAAAGTGTAGAAGATGATGAAAGTATAGTTGGAGAAGCTAAACATGCAGAAAATGTGAGTTGCGAATTGGAGCAAAAAGATGTATATAAAGAGGGTGGCAGTGACGAAGACTTGACAGAAAAGATAATAACAGATTTAACAAAAGATATAACTATTGGAAGAAGGCTAAAATGTTATTACCAACCTGTTGTGGACTTGAAAAAAAGAGAAGTAAACGGATATGAAGTATATTACAAAATAATGACAAATGAAGATTTTTCATATAAGCAAATAATAAGAAAAGCTAAAGAGTACGATAAATATGATAAAATTCAACAGATGCTTTTTATAAATGCTTTAGAAATGTTTAATGGACTTAAGGGTTCGCAAGATGTAGTTGAGTATATAAACATTGATGCGAGGAGCTATCAAAACTATGTTAATAAAGCTAGAATATTTGACCTTATGGACAAAAACAAAGTAGTACTTGAGTTTAACAATTTTGAGGCGCTAATAAATTCAAAAATAAAAGAGCTATCTAATGAAATAATTAAAAGAAAAGGCAATGTTGCAATAGATAATTTTGAATCAAGCAACAAAATGTTAAAAGATGTAGAACAAATTGCTCCAAAATATATCAAATATAAATTAAAAAATATTGAGGAGAATACGTTAGAGCATTTAAAAGAGCTATCGACATTTTGCTCGCTAAACAGCATAAATTTAATAGCGTTTGGTATAGATACAAAAGAAATGTTAGACGCTGCGAAGGAATGCGGCATAAGATACGTTCAAGGTTCAATTTTTGGGAAGCCTACAGAAGGGTTAAGTCTAACTTCAGATAAAATAAATGAGATTTTAGAAGATGAAAAAGAAGAATTAATTGTATAAAAAATTAAATTTAAACAAATAAAATTTTAAAAAACAAAAAATGACACATAATACTTGTATGATATATGTTGGAAGTTTATTATCAGGTATTATAAATGGATTGTTTGCTAGTGGCGCTGGACAGATAATAGTGTTTTTATTCATATATTTTTTGAAAATAGAAACACATACTGCTAGAGCTACTAGTGTTTTTTTGATGGGCTTAGTTACAATAGTTACATTTACAAGATATTTAACATTTATACAACTTGAATTGATGCATGTGATTGTTGTAATAATATCAGGCCTTATCTTTGGGATAATCGGTTCTAAAATTATGAAAAAGTTACAACCGGATTACCTAAATTTAATTTCTGGGATTGTAATAGCAGGCTTTGCCATATACAATTTAGTAAAATAGCATGTTAATATTAATATCTATAATATCTGGAGTGCTTGCGGGCATGGGAATTGGAGGCGGAGCACTATTTGTAATACTTTCAACAATATTTTTAGGGTTTGACCAAAAATATGCACAAATCTTGAATCTGGTAATGTTTATGGCTGTTGGAATATCTGCAACTATATCTAATATAAAAGCTAAAAAAGTAGATTTTAAATTGGTTAAAAAGATGTTGCCGTTATTAATAATGGGTGCGCTTGTTGGTAGTTGGCTGGTTACAAAAATCGAAAGCGAAAATTTAAAAATGTATTTTTCATACTTTTTGGTAGCCATTGGAATATATGAAATAATTACAAGTTTAAAAAGGCTCAAGAAAGCAAAAAATAATACTGATAAGTAAATTAGAAAGGAGAGTATTATGGATTGTTTAAAAGGAATGATGTTAGGAATTGTTGTGGGAATTGCAGCAGGCACTGTGATGGGAGCATGTAATAGCACTATGATTTGTGATGCTATAAAACAAGGAAAAAAAGAGATAAAAAGATTCAAGAGAAAATATATGTAAAACAAAGGCTGATAGAAAACTCTATCAGCCTTTGTTTTGCTAGTTAAAAGTAATTGCCATGGCAAAACAATTGAAACTATTAATAAATGCAAGCGCCTACAATCCCAAGTATAAGAGAAATTGCAAAAACCCAAGCAAGAGCATACAGCTTTATTTTTACACATTCAGTCATCTTCTTTTTAGTAAGCAGTTTAAGCTTAAATGCGACAACTGCCATAATTGTAGCAATCAAAACGCCAATTAAAGAAAAAATAAAACCATATACTGAAATGCGCAACAAAGAAATTGCCATATGAACCTCCTAATGAAATTATTTTTAGAACAAAATATAAATATATAATACATGTAAATTATATCATGCTTGTCAATGTCTGGTCGGAGTTTAAATGGAGGAGTAAGCTTATTTAAATCCAATTGTACATTTTTTGCCAAATTGCTTGCTATTGTGGCCAAGTTATAGTAAAATATTTGTGTGAAAAAAGATTTTAACAATTAATGAATGGAGGAATTTTTCATGGTATATAATAAAGTTATGAAGGTTTGTTTATGGATAGCAGTAATAGGACTTATAACATCAACAGCGGTTTTTGCCACAACAGATTTAGGAACATCAAGTAACCAAATTATAGGCGGCGTTATGACCGTTTTAAAATACATACAAACATATTCTTGGCCTATAGCTGTAATTGTTTTAGTATATGGAATGTATAAGTACTATGTTGTTGGTTCGGAAGCATTTGAACAAAAAGTAAGTGGACAAAAATTAATAGTAGGACTTTCAGTATTTATGGCCATAATACAATGTTTACCATTGGTATATGCTATAATTACAATAGGATTTTAATATAAACTAAAGATTAGGGTGGTTTTAAATGAAAATATTATTTGGATTAAATAATGATGATACAGTAAAAGCCATTGTAAAATATTATGAGGAAACATATAAAGAAAAAGTAGAGTATAAAAATGTGTACTACTTCAAGCAAGCGGTACAAGAGATAAAAACAGGAGAATATGATAGACTTGTCATATTAGAAGATTTAGAAAAATATCCAAATAATAACTATGCTCAAATAGATGACTTTATATTCAGAAATATTGACGCAATGACAGATGAATTTTACGCAAAGAATATTATATTTGTAGCTTCAGATAGGCGTAAATTAGGTGATGATTTTTTAGCAAAATTGTTCAACATTGGAGTGTATACAGTACTTACAGGAGATAGTAGAACAAAAAGCAAAGTTGCCGCAGCTATTAATTCGCCTAAAATGAAAAAAGATGTAAAAAAATATTACGAAGATAGTGCAAGTAAAAATGTATATAGTAAAGCTGAAGTTCCTGAAATAGAAATACAAAGAATTATAACATATTATAAAAATCAAAATGGAAATACAGAAAAATATGTTGAAATTTTTGATAAAATTGGCACACAGTATACAAATGAGCAACTAAGAATAATAGTAGGTTTTTTACCTGCCGCTGTAAAACAATTTCTGCAAGAAAATAGCGATAGATACAAAGAAGTATTGGCAAGCGGTGGTGTAGTGATGCCTACACCTACGGCAGAGAATACTAGCGTTGAGGGTGCAAAAGACGTTGTGGTGGTTGAAAAACAACCAGAAATCATAGAAAGAATTGTTGTAAAGCAACAAAATACACAAGCCCCTGTACTTACACAAGTAATGGAAAAAGAAGTTGTAAGATCAGTTTACGAAGTGCCAAAGGACTACAAAAAAGTAGTTTGTATGGTAGGAGCACCAAAGGTTGGAACGACATTTTGTATAAATGCAATAGCAACAACATTGTTTAAAAGAGATATAAAAGTTGGTATTGTAGACTTAACACGCAAGAGAGATTCATATACCTTATACACTTATGACAATGAAGGTAAGCGAGCTATTGCTGCTGAAAGCATGAAGTATGCATCTAATGGTCTTAACGAACCTTTGGTTTATGGCAAACTTAGTGTATATACAGGAGTCCCTGGGGAGGATAGAAAGCAATATAATGCAGCCAGCGTAGTAGAAACGGCAATGAACAATAACAGTGTTGTTTTAATAGATTGTGACTTTTCTACACCAGTGGACTATTATAGACTGGCTCAAGAGATATATATTGTTCAAGATATGGACGTTTTAAACGTAAATTTGATTACAATATTCTTAAGAGAACTAAAAACTCGTGGAATTCCTATGAATAAAGTTAGAGTAATAATTAACAAACATGTTAAATGTGCCTTAACTGCAAAAGACATATTAGATGGTATAGCAACATACACAAGCCCAGATTTAAAAATGTTTGACGATTTATTTACAGCATCAGAAATGACATATTATATATTACCTTTTGACCAAGAAAACTATACAAAATATATTGAAATGATGTACAAGTACAGCAATGTTTTTAATACATTTACAAAAGAATTTAAAGAGAATTTAGATCAAATAGTAAATGTTATATATCCAATAGGAATAACTAATTATTCAGGGAAGACATATAACAAAAGCAAACCTAAGTCTAGAGGATTCGGTGTATTTAAAAAAGCAAAAATGGCTGAAATGAGCACTTCAAACTCTGGATTTGAAAAAGTAATCGAATAGGAGAAAAATATGGAAGTTTTAATAATCTTTCTAGCAGTAATTATAGTAGCGCTTGTAGCATTTGTGATATTTCTTGTTAAAAGAAACAAATATTACAGCGTTGCAATAGGAAACATGTCAGGTATGGTTATAATGCAAAGAATGTTTGAACTGATGGCATCTACAATACCTGCATCAAAAAAGATTGAAGAATTAAATAATATAATAATTGAAGTATTTAATAGCAAGAGTTCAACTATATCAATATATGATGGTACAAACTACGAAATTAAAGCAACAAATATCGAACCAATGTATATAGATAGTATTAAAAGCATAGCTGAAGAAAAAGATTTTAAAAACAACTCAATGCAAAACATATCTAAATATTTAGTGGCAGCTGGTGGTAGACTTTTAGGATATAAATCTGCAATGGAAAGAAAAATACGTTCAGCAATGTTCTCGCCAATATATTATAATGGAATGTACCTAGGGTTTTGGCTATTAGAAGATGATGCGGAAAATGCATATGATTCTATATCTAAAGAGGAGCTTGCAAAATTAAAAGATCATATAGGGGTATTTATAGAAAATATATTAAATCAAGAGTCCATCGAAAGTGCATATAATACAGACAAACAAACGGGCTTTTATAACAACTTATACCTATACTCTAATGTAAGACAAAAAACTGTAACAGAAGAAAATTCTACATTAACATTAATCCAGCTTTCAAATCTCCCTATAATTAACGAAGAATATGGAAGAGAAGTAGGAAACAGATTATTAGAAAAAGCCGCAAAACTTATGCAGGAAGTGTTTAGCGCACAGAACATATTTGTAAGATATAGTGGTGGCAAGTTTTGTGTAGTGTCTCCTGGAGTCAGCGCAGATATGCTTCATGGTACAGTGGAAAGATATATAACAAACATGAAAATGCAGGAAGAAATTGTTGATGGTGAAAAAGTAACACTAAACTTAAGTATTGTGATGAAAAATATCCGTAAACAGAGTAATATTGAAAGAGAAATATCTAAGATGGCAGAATATGTAGAACAAATGAAAGAAGTGAATACAATAAAAATTATTTAAATATATTGTATAAGAAAGGAGGAATAAATATGGATCAACACACAACCGTATTTAGTCCACAAAAGGAAGAATCTAAAAGAGTAAAAGAAATAATGGAGCAAGTAGTAGCTGCCCTTCAAGACAAGGGATATGAGCCAGTAAGTCAGATAATAGGATATATTTTATCTGGGGACCCAACATATATAACATCTCACAATAACGCAAGAGCTTTAATCTGCAAGGTTGAAAGAGATGAATTATTAGAAGAAATGATAAAAAAATATCTTAATTCATAGGTGACTTATGGGTAAGATACTTGGAATAGACTATGGTGATGCTAGAGTGGGTATGGCTATCACAGATGCTTTAAAGATTACAGCTCAACCTATGGACACGTTAGAGATACATGGTGATAGTAGCATTTTAGTTCAAAAAATAAAAAGTATTATGCAAGAATCAAAATTAGAAGCTGTTGTCATTGGATATCCAAGACACTTAAACGGCGACGTATCCGATACTGCAAAGAAAGTAGACAAGGTTATAGAGGAAATCCAAAATCTTGGTCTAAAAGTGGTAAAATGGGATGAGAGACTTACAACTGTTATGGCTCACAAAACCATGAAAGAGTTGGGTATAAAACAAAAAGAAAAGAAAGTACATGCAGACAGGCTAGCTGCAATGTATATATTAGAGGACTATATAAATAGTTTATAAATTAGGAATATTGTTGTTAATTACAGCAAATAATATTAAAAATTAGGAGGAAAGTAAAATGGAAGAAAATGAAAAAATGGAATGCGCTCACTCATGTGATGCATGTGCTGGTTGTGGACATGACCACGATCAAATGGAAGAAATGGAAACAGGAATATTAACATTTGTTGATGATGAAGGAAAAGATGTTAGATTTGAAATACTAGATGTTGTAACTTTAGAAGAAAAAGAATATTTAGTAGTACTTCCTGTTGACGAGGTTGACTCGGGAGTTCTAATTCTTGAAATAAAACAAGAAGATGGAGAAGAAGTTTACGATACAGTAACTGACGATGAAGAAGCAGAAAAAGTTTTCAAAAAATTCCAAGAAGAATATGGCGAAGACGATGAAGAAATAGAAGAATAAGGGCAAAGCCCTTATTTTTTTACGGGCTAATAGCGTGAAAACTTAAAGAGTTGCTAAACAGTAAGGTTTGTGGTATAATAGATGAAGGAAAAATATGGTGATTTATTAATTTATAAATCAAATATAAACATGAAAGGACATATATTATGGATGACAATGCAATTAATCTTATAACTAGCAAACTTACAAAAAAATCATGGATAATAAACCAGAAAGGAAAACGGATTACAGAAAAGTTTAAGATAATAAACAAGCAGGAATACGATCAATTCGTACGTCTTATCACGGACAAGGGCACTTATATTTATCACAAACAAAGAGATATGATACTTTATCATCAACCCAAAGGAGTAAAATTGGGTCTTAGAAAATTATCAGATAACGCGTATGCGGTAGAAGAAGATTTTCAAATGGTTACTTTATATAATGCTCAAGGGTATCGAGTGCATGATTTTGAAATGGTGTTAAGACATGGTCAAGATGGTTTTCACGTAAGGAAAGACGGAAAATGGGGCGTAATAAACAGTGACCTAGAATGGACAGTCACTCCCGTTTTCGAGAAGCCGGTGATCTATAATGAATATGGCTATGCAACGTTAATCAAAGAGGAAAAGGGATTAATAATAAATAAAAAAGGAGAAACGGTCACCCAAATAGACAATTGTACCGATTTGAAATTTTTATCAGAGGATCTGATAAAAATTGGTTATGGAAAAAGCTGCGGCGTCATAAATTTATCTGGGCAAATCTTAATTCCTAATCAATTTGCAGATATTGAATATTTGCAAAACCATCTTATAGTACTTGGCTTTGATGATAAAAAAGGACTTTATGATAAAAATGGAACGAAAGTGCTGGAGTGCATATATGATAAGATAACTCCCTGGTTTGACACTTTTATAGCACAACAAATCACAACTGTACAAATTCCAATAAATTAAATAGGAGATGATGAATATGGCGGAAGTAATAACTTCCGCCATATATTGTTCGTACATAAAATTTTACAAATAGTAAACATAAAACAAGATAATACTAGATATATGCACAAATTTATAGTATAATTATAAGGTAAGGATTTGGTGATAAAATGGAAAATATAACAAAAGAATCATATAAAACACTAGGAATATCTGACACTGTAATACAATTAGTAGAAGAGTGTGAGCAAGAATTAGAAGCAAGATTTGAAGAAATAGAGAAAGTAGCGTTATTTAACACAGCAAAAGTATTAAATGCGTTTAAGAATAATAGAATAAGCGACACTCACTTTAAAGCAACCACAGGTTATGGCTATGACGATATTGGAAGAATTGCTATTGAAAAAGTATATTCGGATATATTCAAAACAGAAGATGCTTTAGTTAGAATAAATTTTGTAAATGGCACACACAGTTTATCTACAGCAATAGCAGGAAATCTTATGCCTGGGGATTTACTTGTAAGCATTACTGGTAAACCATATGATACACTTGCAGAAACTATTGGTATAGTGGAAAACAACATGTCACTAATGGCGATGGGAGTAAAGTATAAACAAGTAGATTTGAAAGATGGTACTTTTGATACAGAAGAAATACTTAAGGTTATAAAAAACAATTCTGTTAAGATGATATTTATTGGCCGTTCAAGAGGCTATGAAACAAGACCTTCTCAAACCGTAGAACAAATTGGAAATATAATAGCAAAAATAAAAGAAGTAGACAGCAATGTAATAGTTATGGTAGACAATTGTTATGGCGAATTGGTGGAGACTATGGAACCAACAGAGCTTGGCGCAGATATAATGGCAGGGTCGCTAATTAAAAATCTTGGCGGTGGACTTTGCGAAACAGGGGGATATATAGTAGGTAAGGCGGAGCTTGTGGAAAATGCTGCAAAAAGGCTTACTGCACCTGGAATAGGAAAAGAATGCGGAGCTACATTGGGCAAAAACAAGGAAATATTACAAGGGTTATTTTTAGCGCCGCAAGCAGTAAAAAATGCTGTAAAAACAGCAGTTCTTACAGCAGCAATGTTAGAAAAATTAGGCTATGAAGTAAGCCCTTCGGCTTGGGAGTACAGAACAGATATAATACAATCGGTAATACTAAAAGATGCTAAAAAGCTAGTATCTTTCATTCAAGGGATTCAAGCAGCAAGCCCTGTGGATAGTTTTGTTTTACCAGAACCTTGGGATATGCCAGGCTATAATGATCCGGTAATTATGGCAGCTGGAACTTTTGTAAGTGGAGCATCAATAGAACTTTCTTGCGATGCACCAGTAAAAGAACCATATGCAGTGTTCATGCAAGGCGGACTAACATATGAAAGTGCAAAACTAGGTGTATGTACAGCAATAGATCAGATGCTAAGAGGTAATTAAATGAAGTTATTAATTATTGGTGCAGGACCTGCTGGCATGATGGCAGGAATAGCTGCTGCAAATGGAAAAAATGAAGTGGTAATATTAGAGAAAAACAGTATAGCAGGCAAGAAGTTAAATATTACTGGAAAAGGTAGATGTAATATTTCATATGTTGGAGACAGAGATTATTTTCTATCTAACGTAGTAACTAACCCTAAATTTATGATGAGTAGTATTGCTTCTTTAGATAATACAGCATTAATAGCCTACGTAAATTCTCTTGGTGTAGATACTAAGGAGGAAAGAGGAAACAGAGTGTTTCTAGCATCAGACGACGCACATGAACTAACAAATTCATTAACACATGAGCTAAGAAAATTAGGTGTAAAAATTAAATATGATTCGGGTGTAAAGGAATTAATAGTTGAAAACAATATTGTTAAAGGTGTAGTATTAGTAAGTGACGAGAAAATATTTGCAGACAAAGTACTAATAGCTACTGGTGGCAAAAGTTACGCATCAACTGGCAGTACAGGTGATGGTTATGTGATAGCAGAAAAAGTAGGACACAGTGTAATACCACCAAAACCCGCACTAGTTCCCTTTATATTAAAAGAAAAAAATATATGTAAGTCATTAAGAGGAGTAACGCTGAAGAATGTAGGACTTATTGTTATAGTAGATGGCAAATTAGAAGATAAACGCTTTGGCGAATTAATGTTTACAGATAAAGGAATTACTGGACCCATAGTCCTAAGCAGTAGCAGCAAACTGAATAAAATAGACAATTTGTTAGAACTTTCAAGTAAGGATAAGATAAGAGTTTGTATAGATCTAAAACCAGCCTTAAGTTCGGAAGAACTATATAAAAGAATAACAAGAGATTTTGAAAAATATATAAATAAAGAATTCAAGAATAGTTTAAATGATTTAACCATTTCAAGTCTGATTCCTCATATAATATATAAATCTGGAATAAGTGAAATAAAAAAAGTAAATAGCATAACTAAAGAAGAAAAAGAAAAATTAACAAACACGTTTAAAAATTTAGAATTTACACTTGAAGATTTAGAAAACATGAATGCTGGAATAGTGACAAGTGGTGGAATAAATGTAAAAGAGATAAATCCAAAGACAATGGAATCTAAACTCATTAAAAACTTATATTTTGCCGGAGAGACAATAGATGTAGATGCATATACTGGCGGATTTAATTTGCAAATTGCGTTTTCAACAGGATATACAGCAGGAATTAATATGGGAGAGATTAATGGATAAATTTGAAATTAAAAATAAACAAGAGGTAACAGAAAGTAGACTTGAAGTAAAAAAATCTAAATTTATTGCTAGAGTATATTATATAACAAGCCAAGAGGACGCAGAGTATATAATAGATAGAGAAAAAGAAGAATATAAAGATGCAAGGCATGTAGTTTATGCATACATGCTAAAGTCTGGTGGAAAGTATACGGATAACAAAGAGCCCCAAGGTACGGCTGGAAAACCAATATATTCGCTTTTGGAAAAGGAAAATATAATAAACGTACTTATAATAGTCATTAGATATTTTGGTGGCATATTATTAGGAACGGGGCCGTTGACTAGAGCGTATAGTACAGTTGCAAAAGAAGCGCTAGCTAAATGTGAAAAAACACCATATATTGAATATGAAGAAAAAACAATTAACTGCGAGTATAAAGAGGAAGAAACTACAAAAAGGAATTTGCTAAATCAAAATTGCATAATAAAAGAGATAGTTAGGACAGATAAAGTAAATATAAGTTATTTAGAACCTAAAGGATTAACACTAATTAAAGTCGACTAATTTAGTTGGCTTTATTTTAATAAAATATAATCATAACATAATAAATAACAGACTATTTTATTAAATCAACTTTTGGTTCATGTTATATTTATATAACTTAATATATAATTATTTTGAAAATCATGTTAGAATAATGCATAATTAGGTTATGAAAGGGGATTAAATATGGATCAAATTAAGATAGGAAAATTTATAGCACTAAAACGAAGAGAAAAAAATATAACACAAAATGAATTGGCAGAAGAACTTGGCATTACAAATAGAGCAATATCTAAATGGGAAAATGGGGTATGTTTACCAGATTCGGGAACAATGCCAGAACTATGCAAAATATTAGAAATTTCTATAAATGATTTGTTTAGTGGGGAGGTTGTTGATATGAATAAAAATGAAAAAAGGTTAGAAGAAATTTTGTTAGAAATGAAACGTCAAAAAGAAGATGCAGATAAAAGATTATTGGCCTTAGAAATTGTAATAGGTTTTTTGTCTGCAATCATATTACTTGTCAATGTATTTTTAGCTGAGTTTTTACACATGGAAGATTCGCAAAGAATAGCATTAATAATAGGAGGCTTTATTCCATTTTTAATAGGAATGTATTTTGGGCTAAAAATAGAACAAACGGCGGGTTATTATGAGTGCCGCAAGTGTAAACATAAATATATACCTACCTTTCCAAGCGTTTTATGGGCAATGCATTTAGGAAGGACTAGATACATGAGATGCCCTAAATGCAATGAAAAATCATGGAATAAGAAAGTTTTAACAAAAGAAGATGAGAACAATTAAACAATAGAGGGTTTAAATTAACAAGAAAATAACCACAATGTTACTAAAACATTGTGGTTATTGCTATATTATTGTTCCTCCGCCAACAACTATATCATTATCGTAAAATACGACAGCTTGTCCAGGAGTTACTGCTCTTTGAGGCTCATCGAACACCACCTTAATAGTATCATCATTTACTGGTATTAAAGTTGCTTTAGCTTTAGGAGCACTATATCTAATTTTAACGCTAACAGAGAGAGGTGATGTCAATTTATCTATTGTTATTAGGTTTATGTTATTACAGATAAGACTATCTTGGAATAATTCTTCTTTAGGGCATAGAATTACTTCATGGGTTTTTGTGTCCACTCTTTTTACATATAACGGTGCTTTTAGTGAAAGACCAAGTCCTCTTCTTTGACCTATAGTATAGTGAATTATACCTTTATGTTTGCCATATTTATTACCTTTAGTATCTACAAATTCACCCTGTATATTTTTGTGATTATAGTTTCTTTCAATAAAACCGGCATAATCATTATCTTTAACAAAACAAATTTCTTGGCTATCTTTTTTATCTGCTGTAATAAATCCGTTTTCTTTTGCGATTTCACGGATTTGTTCTTTAGTATAATCTCCTAGGGGCATTAATACATGTTTAAGTTGCTCTTGGGTAAGGTTATACAATACATAAGTTTGGTCTTTTCCGATAGAATTAGATTCTTTAATATAATATCTGTTAGTCTGTTCGTTATATTCTACTTTTGCATAATGTCCCGTTGCAACATAATCTGTTCCAAACATTTCATAAGCTTTATCTAATAGTAATCCAAATTTTAAATGTTTGTTACATTCAATACAAGGGTTTGGAGTTTTGCCCGCCATATATTCTTTAGCAAAATAATCTATTACATATTTTTTAAATTCATCTTTAAAGTCTAGACTGTAGAATGGAATTCCAAGTTTGTCTGCTACTTTTTTTGCATCATCTATAGAACTTGAACTAGAAAGATCTGTGCTTGGTAATAGGTCCATAGTAACACCTATAACCTCATATCCTGACTGCTTTAAAAGAAGTGCTGCAACAGAACTATCTACACCCCCGCTTAAGCCTATAACTACTTTTTTCTTTATATTATCGCTCATTTTTCATTCACCAATATATATTTTAACATAAGTTGGCTAGTTTTTCAAAGAAAAGGGGTAATCTAGTAGAAAAACATTGAAATATAAAGCTTGTCGACAAATATAAACAAAACTGTATAAAATATCTACTTGTAAATTGGAAAATATTGGAGTATAATTATGCCGTTGGTTGGATATGAGGAGGAACAATGGAAGAAAAAATGAAGGTCATGATTGTGGACGACAATGCAGAATTTGTTAAGTTGCTAGCAATGTTTATAAATTCACAACAAGACATGGAAGTAGTCGCAACACTTAATGATGGAAATAGTGTAGTAACAAAAGTAAAAGAATTAAAACCAGATATAGTGTTGTTAGATATAATAATGCCAGAAAGAGATGGCTTAGCGGTGCTAGAAGATTTAGATGAATGTGCGCTAGAGAAAAAACCACATATAGTTGTAATGTCAGCCATAGGGCAAGAAAAGATAACGGGAAAAGCAATGGCGCTTGGTGCGACATACTACGTTATTAAACCTTTTGATTTAGACACGTTAGTTAGTAGAATTAGAGAACTTGGCACAGTTACAAATTCTTTCTATGAAAGTAAAGGAAACAAATATGTATCAACAAAAAACGTGAAAATAAACGGCGAACCAGTTGAAGTAAAAATAACAAATCTTATACACGATTTGGGTGTGCCAGCTCATATAAAGGGTTATCAATATCTAAGAGAAGCAATACTAATGGCAGTAAACAATGAAGAGATAATTAATGCAGTAACAAAGAGCTTGTATCCTCTTTTAGCAAAGAAATATGAAACAACTCCGTCAAGAGTTGAAAGAGCAATTAGACATGCTATAGAAGTAGCATGGAACAGAGGTGAAATTGCAGTACACGATAAGATATTTGGATACACTGTAAATTCAAATAAAGGAAAACCTACAAATTCGGAATTTATAGCGCTAATTGCAGATAAGATTAGGCTTGAATGTAAAAATACAGGAAGTCTTGTAAGAAGCGTGGTGTAGGTTTTGCAAAAACCTACAAATTGCCGAAACATGCATGTTTTTGAGGTAAAAAATTCGCGTAAAAAGCGATAAATATGTTTAGGAAATAGCAATAAACTTTTTCTATTCATTGGGTTATATTTTCATAATATAACTGAATGAAAGGGGAAGTTTTTTTATGGAACAAATTGATTATGACATTGACGATTTTATGAATTATTGTGATGTCAAAAACTTATCTAAAAAGACATTAAGAAGTTACGACCAAACATTAAGGTTATTTGCAAATTACCTTAAAGAAAAACACAAAGTTAAAGAGGCGGCGGAAGTGCGCGAGATACACATCAGGGAATACATCAAGTATTTAGAAGAAAGAGGAAAATACACAGTTGTTGGAAATGAGGCAACTCGTAAAATTAATTTCCCTGAAAATAGAGAGGACTATAAAGAGGAAATAAGCAAAACTACAATAAACAATTACATTAGAAATATTAAAGTCTTTTTCAATTATATGTATGACAATAGATACATAATGAATAGTCCTGTTAGAAGAATAAAGCAATTGGTAAACCCACGAAAAGTAGTTGGTTATATTGATGATGTCAATATGAATAAATTATTTAAATGTTTTAACTTATCAAGATTTTGCGAATATAGGGACTATGTAATCGCTCAATTGATATTTGATACAGGAATGAGAATAGGGGAAACTCTACTAATTAAAGAAAGTGATATAGACTTCGCGCGAAGAACAATTAAATTGCCAGGCGAGAACACAAAAGGTAGAAAAGATAGATTTGTATTTTTCTCTACTGAAATGTTAAAAGAATTAAAGAGGTGGCTACAATACAAAGATAGATACCACCACACACCATATATATTTTGTACTACAAGAGGTACAGCATTAAAGGTAAGTTGTTATGAAGAACATTTTAGAAACTATGGAAAAAGAATAGGACTTGAAGATTTACACCCCCACAAGTTAAGGAATAACTTCGCTAAAAGATTTTTAATGAGTGGTGGAGATATATTCACTTTATCAAAAATATTAGGTCATTCAAGTGTAAGAGTGACAGAGGAAGCATATTTGGATTTAGAGTGTGATGATTTAAGAATGCAATATCAAAAGCATTCTCCACTTTCAAATCTAAGGAGAGCATAAAGAGGGGGTAAATGTATGAATACAATTGATAAACAAATTGAAGAATTAAAAAGTAAGTTACAAGCGCAGGAATGGCAAAATATTGAACTTGAAATAGTGGGCGCGGTTAGTATAAAAGTTTTATTAAATAAGCCTAAATATACCTTTAACAAAAGAACAAAATATATAGAATTATATGATACAAAAACAAATATAAAAATTGGCATTGATATATATACTGCAATAGAAATAGATAAAGAGGAATTAGAATATAAAATAAGGCTTGATAATAGCCAAATGATTACATTTAAAAAGTAGTAAATAAGAGAACTTTTAATTGTTTATAATATATAGTATAATAGAAATTGTAATAGTTATTAATTATAACTTAGGAGATGAGGCAATGGAAAAATGGATTAATTTAGGAGAACTCCCTAAACTAAAGTCAGATAATAATGTAGTTGACTGGAAAAATTCGGTAGGGTATAAGGTTAATTTTAAATATGGTGAAATTGAAGATTATTTTGAAATAATAGAATATAGTGATAGCAAAGCTAAGATTTACAATCAAAAATATGGTGAGAAACAAATTAATGTAGGTAATTTAAAAAAAGGTTGTTTAGGGGCCTTTTTGAAATTATATACTTCAGATTTTAAGATAGAAATTGGAACATTATTAAAAGATGATTGGCGAGATCTCATAATATTAGATAGAAAATATGAAAGTTTTACTGAAAAGAGATTTGATAGAAAAAAAGAAAGAATAATAAATATAAAAAGAAAATATTATTATTATAAATGCAATAAAGACAACTATGAAGGTTGGATGCTAGAAGATAATTTAATGAAAGGAATTGGTTGTCCGTTGTGCTCGGGAAATGCTACAGTGGAAGGTATAAATGATATTAATACTACTAATCCAGATTTGGTAAAGTTCTTTATTAATGAAAATGATGCAAGAAAGTATTCGAGAAATAGTCATTATAGATTAATTTTTAAATGCCCTAATTGTAATACCAAAAAAGACATGAGAATAGCGGATTTGGTTATAAAAGGATTTTCGTGCCCAATTTGCAATGATGGATTTTCATATCCTGAAAAATTCGTTCATTCTTGTTTAACACAAAATAATATTAACTTTATTACTCAGTTATCTTCTACAACATATAAGTGGGTAGGAAAATATAGATACGATTTTTATTTAAAGGATTATAATGCAATAATTGAAGTAAATGGAAGACAACATTATGATGACAGGGTAACTTTTCACCGAAAAAATCTAAACAATGAAAACGAAAATGATAGAAAGAAAAAAGAATTAGCTTTGAATAATAATATTAAAAATTATATTGTAATAGATGCAAGTGAATCAACATTAGAATGGATGCGAGAACATATACTTAATTCTAAATTATCTTCAATTATAAATTTAAATGATACTGATTGGATTAAATGTGAACAGGATGCCAGAAAAAGCAGAATATATGAAGTGTGCAAGTATAAAAACGAACATTCTAGCCTAACATCTTCGCAAATTTCAAGTGTTTTTGGAATAGAGAGGTCAGTAATCGTTGACTATTTAAAAATAGGAAATAATTTAAAGTGGTGCACATATTCTGCTAAAGAAGAACAAAGATTGTCAGCAAGCAGAAATCGACCTAAAAAACATATAATAGTAAAAAATGAAGAAGGAATTGTTTTAGGAGAATTTGAAAGTTGCTCAGAACTTGAAAGACAAAGTATTGAAAAGTTTGGATTTAAAATGCATTTTAGTGAAGTTGCAGCCAGAGTGAACCGAAAATCAGATAGATTTGGAAAAAAATATCATGAATATATAATAGAGGGAAAAAAGTGAATTTAATTATATATAGGTCTAATTATTAATAAATACAAAGCATATAAAAGAGCGCGAAAAGTTAGTTTAACTTTTTCGCGCTATCTTTATTCTGTTGGGAATGGCTTGGTTTGTTTGCTTATGCCTGTTATGTAGTTCATATCTACATTATAAAGTCTAGCAAGTTTAATAAGAATTTCCAAAGATATTCTTGTCTTGCCTGTTTCATAATCTGAATATGTTTTTTGACAAACTGATAAATAGTCTGCAATGTCTTGTTGTGATAAACCTTTTATAACTCTTAAATATCTTATAATTTCATTCATAATTAAATATTCCTTTATACAAAATAGATAGGCATATTGCTTGCCTACCTATATTCAAACATATTGCGTGTGATAAAAATGTCGAATTTTGTTGTTATGCGCCAAGAATTGTCCCTATTTTATTACTTCTACTTGCTTTTGAAGTTTTAGTTCTTGCTTTTTGTTTTTCTTTTTTGTTTACAATTTTTTTAGAACAATCTTTTACAAGTTTGTCTAAATAGGCTTCAGGTGTAAGTGTATTTTTGCCACCTGTTAATTCAGCCGCATCGTTAATACTTCTAATATATGCAAAGAATTCAGGCGGACAAAGTGTTTCATTTGTTTCAGTATCTAATGTAATCTTCATAAATATCATTCCTTTCTACAAATTACGACATAATATTACCATATTTTAGGTAATTGCCAAAATGTTTAGTAGTATAAACTCTAAATTAGTAGAAATAACTCTAATTCAAACTTGGCTACCTCGCGCGCTTACTCTTGCAATGAATTCGCGCTAGTAGAAATAATACTAAATTAGAGTTATTACTACTAACTGCAATACTTGACATAGTCAAATATTTGTAATCTAGTTGGCAGTGAATTATAATTTTATTAGAAAAGATGAAAAAAATCTAAACAATACCTTAAAAAGCCACATTTAATATGAGAGTGAGTTGAATAAATTGTTAAATGCAATTTACTCTCCTTTTTCTTTAAAGTTAATGGTTAGATTTTTTAAATCGAGGAGGACAAATGGAACAAGACATTATTAGAAAAAAGTTAAAAGAAATTAAAGAGGAACAAGGCATTACATATAATTACTTTGCAACACAAATAGGAATTACAAAAGGGTCTTTTTATAATTTCATAAGTGGTAGCAGAGGACTATCAGAAGAAAAGCAGAGGCTTTTAGAAAGCCAAATCAGGAGGTTTAATAACTATGGACTATTATAACTTAATACAACCACAAATTGTGTGTGATAATGCCATTAGGGCGCTTAAAAACGAACAAAGGAGAATATCAAGAGAAATGGAAAACACAAATGAAGAAGATTTTATAAAAGCATATAACAAAAAACGAGAACAATTAAGGTTATATTTTGAATATGAAGATACAATTACACAGTTGGAAAGACTTAAAGAATATACAATACAACAAATCTATAAAAAGTAAAGAGGAACATCAGTGGGGGTTAGTTATACGATTTTTATATACAAAAGATAAAAAAATATTCCCCTCGTGGGAATGGCGCGAACTTACTGAAAAAATTGTAAACATTGTCTGCGCCTACTACACTATATAAAAAAGAAAGTAAAATATTATTATTGTAAATTATTATTAAAGTAAATAAATAATAATATGAGGTGGGTAGGGGGTAAAATAGACAAGAGAAAAATAAACAAATTATAAATTCAAGCATAAAATTATGCTGAAAAAGGAGAGATAAAAATGGCAAATGACAATTATAATAAACCACTCTTGCTAATAAACAAAAAGCCAAATGGAAGTCAAATGGTAATGAATGGCTATGGCTTTTATATGATACCAGATGTGGTTATGCGATATGCAAATCGCGCATTAACAGAACGAGAAAGAAGACTATATTATGCAATATGCGGACAAGCAGAGAAAGACAAAAATGGCAAGCCTTGTTATTGGGCTATTAGTTATTATTGCGACATAGCAAATATGCAATCAAATCACTATGCAGAAGTTTTATCAGGACTTGTGAAAAAGGGCTTTATAGTCCACGATAAATTCAAATCAATTGAGGTATTATACCCAATTGGAGAGAATGAGTACATAAATGAAAAAGGAGAAATTATAAGTAAACAATTAGAGGGCGCGCTTCCTAATTTGGGAATGAGTAAGTCAATTCCTAATTTGGGAAAAGTTGATTCCGATTTTGGTAATCGCGCCGACCAATTTGGGAATACCCATGCCCAAAGCAGTGCTAATAATAGAGAAATAGATATTGAAAAAGAACTAAATAAAGAAACACTACTTGGGCGCGAGAGACAGTACAGGAGAGAAGTTATAGAAGTTTTGAAAGAGTTGGCACAAGACTATGACATCGCGCACCTGTTAGTTAAGCAGGTAAACGATTTGAGGAGATTAGGCTTTACATATGAATTCATATATAGAGCAATTGAGAAGAAAGATTTATCATATTTTGGCAATGGCTTAAACCTATTATTCTACAAACCATATCAGGAAGAAGTATTTGCAATTGTAGAAGATTATAGAAAAGCAGAAGAAAAAATAATAGCAGAAATGCAAGCAATGATATAAAGTTGGAAAGAGTGTTTGTTAAACTATACCTTTACGAACACTCAAAAATACTACGAAATTATATTCGTAAAACTCATAAAAATATTTTACGAATATTCGCAAATACGCATTGACATTTACGAACATTTGTTATATAATAATGGCAGATAAGAAAAGAGGTAATAAATATGGAAAGTCAAAAAGTATATGGTTATGTAAGAGTTAGTACAAAAGAACAAAACGAAGATAGACAAGTTGAGGCAATGCTAGAATTAGGAATTCCAAAGGAAAGAATATTCATTGACAAGCAAAGTGGCAAAGACTTTAATAGAGCAGAATATCAAACACTAAAAAGAATGTTAAAAGATAGCCCAAAAAGTTTATTAGTTTTACACTCAATTGATAGACTAGGAAGAAACTACAAAGAAATAACAAAAGAGTGGCAAGAACTAACAACAGAGTGCAAATCAGATATAAAAGTTTTAGATATGCCTTTACTTGATACAACACAACACAAAGACTTATTAGGTAATTTCATAAGTGATTTGATTTTACAAGTGCTTTCATTTGTATCAGAGCAAGAAAGAAAAAATATAAGAAAAAGACAAGAAGAAGGAATTGCAATAGCAAAGGCAAAGGGAAAAATATTAGGAAGACCAAAAGCAGAAATAACAGAGCAATTTATAGAAGAATATAAAAAGTGGAAAGCAGGTGCGCAAACTGCAAACCAAACAATGCAGAATACAAACACAAAGCGAACAACATTTTATAAACTTGTAAATATATTAGAAGAAAAACAATAGAAAAAATAGAGTAATAGATTTTAATTTTAATCTATTGCTTTTATTTTTTTTGCTCTTATAGTATAATGTAATAAGTAATAAAAAGTATTAAAAGGGAGAGAAATAATGGAAAGAAAAGTAGTATTAGTAACAGGAAGTTCAAGAGGAATAGGAAAAGCAATTGCAATAGATTTTGCTAACAAAGGGTATGATGTAGTAATAAATTATAAAAATTCACACGAAGAAGCACAAATATTAAAGGAAAAATTAGAAGAACTTTATAAAATTAAAGCATTGGCGCTAAAAGCAGATGTGTCTAATGAAAATGAAGTAAAAAATATGGTTGAAACTATCATAAAAGAATTTGGAAAAATAGATGTTCTTGTTAATAATGCGGGGATTGCAATTGACAAAGAGTTTGAAGATAGAACGATAGAAGATTGGAAATTGACATTAAATACAAATTTGATAGCACCATTTATAGTTAGTAAATATGTTGGTAAAGTAATGCTAAATAATAAAAGTGGTAAAATAATAAATATATCGAGCACTAATGGAATAAATACATTTTTCCCTACAAGTATAGATTATGATGCTTCAAAGGCAGCATTAATTAATTTAACACATAATTTGGCGATTCAATTTGCTCCATATATAAATGTTAATTGTGTTGCGCCTGGTTGGGTAAACACTGATATGAATAAAGAATTACCAAAAGAACTAATTGAAGAAGAAACAAATAAGATTTATAAGAAAAGATTTGCTGAACCAAGTGAAATTGCAAAAGTAGTTACTTTTTTAGCAAGTGATGATGCTAACTTTATAAATGATGAAGTGATAAAAGTAGATGGCGGTTATTGATAGTGAAAAAACAATAGATTTTTCTATTGTTTTTTTCGCGCCAAAAAGTCCAATGTTTAACTTTCATTTGTTTTATGGTGTGCGCGCCAACTAATAAAAATATTTTTGCAAGGTCGTATTTATTGGCATTGACTATTGAAAATCAGTAGTGTAAAATAAGGCTACAAATTATAAAAATGTAACCCTACAAATTGGTTGCGAATTTACACAAAAACATTAAACAAGCAAATTACATAAAAAGCCAAATTAAAGAGGAAGTAAATCACTTATGCAATCGAGGTAGCATGGAATAGAGGCGAAATTGCAGTACATGATAAAATATTTGGATATACTGTAAATTCAAATAAAGGTAAACCTACTAATTCGGAATTTATAGCGCTAATTGCAGATAAAATTAGGCTTGAGTGTAAAAATACAGGAAGTCTTGTGAGAAGCGTGGTGTAGGAATTAACAAAACCTACAAACTATGTAAAAAGGTAGTTATTTTAAGTGAAAAATCCGCAACAAAACCTATAAATATATTTAGAGAAAAGCAATAAACTTTTTCTATTCATTGGGTTACATTTTAAATGTAATTTAATGAAAGGGGAAGTTTTTTGTTAAGCAATTTAATACGAAATTTATAATATATAGTTTTAATTTTTAAATAAATAGCGTATAATCAAATCATGCAAAAGTATATGAATAAAACGAAAAGGAACAAAAGATATGAATGAACAAATCCTAAAATTAGAAAAGAGTTTATTTAAATACGAATATATGACAAACATAGAATATTTAAATAAAGTAATTGATGATGAGTATATAGAAATAGGAAAATCGGGTAAGATATTTAATAAAAAGGAGGTAATAGATGAGCTGTCTGCTTTAAAAGAAGACAGAAAAATAACAATATATAACTTTACATGTCATACAATAGAACATAATATATTTTTAGTACACTATGTAACAAAGAGTGGGAACGATAATATATATAGGACATCAATTTGGAAAAAAGAAAATAATATTATTAAAATATTATTTCATCAAGCCTCTTTCTATAAAGAAGAAATTGAGTTAAATGATTATTAATAAAATCTTTTATAATATATATTTGACAAAACAAACAATATGTGTTAATACGTATATATAAAGTAGAAATACATAAGATAAAAGGGAACATTCAGTTTCGCAAGTTGAATGTCCACATCAAACAATTAGGTGATGCACTTATTTATGCAAATGAGTGCCATTTTTTAATCTCTATTACCAGAGAGGTAAGAAAGAATAAAATGATAACAATGTATCGAAGAACTTTCAAAATGAAAGCTCTCTTATTCAGTATCATCAAACCTCCTTACTTTTGAGATTAGAGGTAGATACACGTCGACTGAGTATTATGCAATGTTTATAGCGTGTTTTTTGAACAAATAATGAAAGGTGTGAGTGTTAAAACAGTTGCTATAATTAGTAAAGTATTATATAATATAAAGGCTAAAGTAATTATATTTGGAGGATAAAGAAAAGGAGATAATATGTTATTTAATTCATACATTTTTATATTTATATTTTTACCTATGTGTTTTATTGGCTATTTTACATTAAACTATTTTAAGAGATATACATTGGCTCAATTTTTTTTGCTTGCCATGTCTTTATGGTTTTATGCGTATTTTAATATTAATTATTTAGGTATTATATTGGTTAGTATAATATTTAATTATATAATATATTTAATGTTTGAGAAGATACAAGCAAAATGGGCTAGAAAAACATTATTAATTACTGGTGGAATTGCTAATATAGGAATATTAATTTATTTTAAATATATGGATTTTTTTATATCAAATGTTAATTCAATATTTAATACTAATTATGCATTTTTGAATATTGTATTACCACTAGGAATTAGTTTTTTTACGTTTCAACAATTATCTTTTGTTATAGATGCATACAATAGAGAAGTTCCTAAATACAATATTATACATTATGCATCATTTGTTACATTTTTTCCACAACTAATAGCGGGGCCTATTGTAACTCATGATGAATTAGTACCACAATTTCTTGATAAAAGAAAGAAAAATATAAATTGGGATAATTTAGCAAAAGGCATATATATTTTTGTACTAGGACTTGCAAAGAAAGTTTTAATAGCAGATACTTTTGGAAATGTAGCTAATTTTGGTTTTTCAAATGTAGAGGCCTTAAATACAACTAGTGCAATTATAATAGTATTGTCATATACAATTCAGATATATTTTGATTTCAGCGGATATTCTGATATGGCAATAGGTATTGGTAAAATGTTTAATATAGACTTACCGTTAAACTTTAATTCTCCATATAAGGCATTAACTATTAATGATTTTTGGGATAGATGGCACATGACATTAACAAGATTTTTTACTAGATATATATATATCCCATTAGGTGGGAGTAGAAAAGGAAAATATAGAACTTATTTAAATGTATTAATAGTATTCTTAGTTAGTGGGTTTTGGCATGGAGCAAATTGGACATTTGTACTTTGGGGAATAATGCATGGTATATTTTCTATTATAACTAGACATTTTAAAAAGTTTTTTGAAAAGTTACATCCTGCGTTAAATTGGATAATAACGTTTGGTTTTATAAATATAACCTGGGTATTATTTAGGGCAAATTCTATTGGACAAGCTTTGAAGATACTAAATAGAATTGCAATATTTGATTTTCAACCGATAAGTCAAGATATATTGAATTGTTTTAGACTTACAGAATTTAGTTGGCTTGTTGAAAAACTAAATATTGAATCATATTTTCCATATTTTATATTACAAATGTTTGTTATAACTGCAATTATACTTATTTTGGGCAGCAAAAATGCATATGAAAAAATGAAAGAATTTAAGCCATCTTTAAAAAATGCGATATTCACAGTATGTTTATTAATATGGTGTATATTTTCTTTTAGTGGAGTAAGCACATTCTTGTATTTTAACTTTTAGGAGGGGTACAATGATAAAAACAAGTAAAAAATATATTATAACAAGTATTATACTATTAATCGTAATGTTAGTGCTGCTAGCAGGCTTGACAATTATAATAGATCCATACTTTCATTATCACAAGCCATTAAAAGGTTTATCATATGCGCTTAGTAATCAAAGATATCAAAATGATGGAATAGTAAAACATTTTGAATATGATGCAATAATAACTGGAACTTCCATGACAGAAAATTTCAAAACATCAGAATTAGATGAGATTTTTAATGTTAATAGTATTAAGGTCCCTTTTTCTGGTGGGAGCTATAAAGAAATAAATGACAATTTAATTAAAGCAATAAAATACAATGATAATATAAAAATAATAGTAAGATGTTTGGATTTATATAGATTATTTGATAAACCAGAAACAATGGAATATTCGGAAGAATCATATCCAAATTATTTGTATGATAGTATATTATATAATGATGTAAAGTATATATTTAATAAAACAATATTAGAGGAGACGCTATCGGTATTAATCAATACTTTACAGAAAAGGGAATTTACATCCTTTGATGATTATAGTAATTGGAATGATTATTTTATATATAGTAATGAAGAAGTTAGAAAAAGATATGTTAGACCAAGCAAAAATACATACACATTAGATATAACTGAAGATGATTATAAGAATATAAAAGCAAATATAACTCAAAATGTAACTAATATAATAGATGATAATTTAAATATTCAATTTTACTTATATTTTCCACCATATAGCATATATTATTGGGATAAGCTAAACCAAGCCGGAAGCATAAATAGACAATTAGATGCGATAGAATATGCAACTGAATTATTACTTGAACATCCAAATATACATATATATTCGTATATAAATGAATATGATGTAATATGTGATTTAAATAATTATAAAGACTATGAGCATCACAGCGGGCAAATTAATTCAAAAATATTAAAATGGATTGATAGTGGAAAAAATGAGATGACAAAGGAGAATTATAAAAAATATTTACAAAATGCAAGAGAGTTTTATATAAATTATGATTATGATAAATTATTTGAATAGAAAAACTAATATAAGTTTGACAAAACAAACAATATGTGTTAATACGTATATATAAAGTAGAAATACATAAAATAAAAGGGAACATTCAGTTTCGCAAGTTGAATGTCCACATCAAACAATTAGGTGATGCGCTCATTTATGCAAATGAGTGCCATTTTTTAATTTTTTCTCTGCACTTGAAAATGAGGCGATATAATGTTACAATATATAGACGAGGAGTGAAACTATGTTAGATAAATTAGAAGAAGTAGAAAAAAGATATGAAGAACTAAACACCTTAATAGCTGACCCAAGTGTAATAGCGGATCAAAACTCTTTTAAAAAGTATATGAAAGAGCAATCTGGACTAACAGAGGTAGTAGAAAAATATAGAGAATATAAAAAGGTTAAGCAAAATATGGATGAAGCAGGAGAAATGCTTAATGATCCAGAAATGAAAGAAATGGCAGAAACGGAATACTACGAATGCAAAGAAAAAATTGTCGGACTAGAAGAAGAACTAAAAGTATTACTACTTCCAAAAGATGCAAATGACGATAACAACGTAATAATTGAAATACGTGGCGGTGCAGGCGGTGAAGAAGCGGCTCTTTTTGCTCATGCGTTGTATAGAATGTATTCAATGTATGCGGACTTAAATAGATGGCAAGTTGAAGTTTTAGATATAAATGAAACTGAACTTGGAGGAATAAAAGAAATATCTTTCGGTATTAAAGGGAAAGGTGCATATAGCAAACTTAAATTTGAAAGTGGTGTACATAGAGTACAACGTGTACCAGAAACTGAAGCCAGTGGTAGAATACATACATCTACAGTAACAGTAGCAGTTTTACCAGAGGTTGATGAAGTAGATGTAGAGATAAATGCTAGTGATCTTAAAATAGATACATATAGAGCGTCTGGTGCAGGCGGACAACACGTTAACAAAACTGAATCAGCAGTAAGAATAACACACATACCAACGGGTTTTATAGTAGCAAGTCAATCTGAACGTTCTCAAATACAAAATAGAGAATCTTGTATGAAAATGCTTAGAGCAAAATTATATGAGTACATGCAAGAAAAACAAAATCAAGAAATAGCAAATACAAGAAAGCTACAAGTAGGAAGTGGTGCAAGAAGCGAAAAAATTAGAACATATAACTTCCCACAAGGTAGAGTAACCGATCATAGAATAAACTATACAATGTATCAATTAGAATCATTTATGAATGGAAACATTGTGTCAATAGTAGAAGCGCTTCAAGCTTATGATAAAGCAGAAAGATTAAAATCTGGGGAATAATACAACAAATAAAAGTCATTCGTAAGAATGGCTTTTTACTTGTTTTAGGAAGTATTTTAGCAACTAAAGGAGTGGGTAAATATGCAAGATCAATTTGACATAATATTAATAACTATGATATAATCTTAGACGCACGCAAATTTTATCCTGTATAATTGTACCGAAAGGCACTGTTATAAAAAATAATTTTTTAGGAGGAACTTAAATGTTCACACAATTATTACCCATTATTATTCCTGTAGGAGTAGCTGTACTTGTCTTGGTGTGTATATTTGCACTGGCTATGTCAAGGCACCTCCGGATAGAGCTGTCATTATTTCTGGTACACGGAAAAAACCCAAGATTCTTATCGGCAGAGCAGGGATCAGAATTCCTTTTCTTGATAGAAAAGATGCTTTAATTATTAAGCAGATTAGCGTAGACATTAAAACAAACGGATATATTCCTACCAATGATTTCATTGGTGTAAATGTAGATGCTATAGCCAAGATAAGAGTAAAAACTGATGACCAAGGCATTCAACTTGCAATGAAGAATTTCCTTAACATGTCTGAACAAGATATTGCAAAAGCGCTTACTGACTCGCTACAGGGAAACATGCGCGAAATCATAGGCACAATGGCGTTAAAGTCCATTTGTAATGAAAGAAAGCAATTCGGAGATCAGGTTCAAGAAAAAGCTCAACGAGATATGAACGCCCTTGGAATTGAGATTATTTCCTGTAACATTCAGCGTGTTGAAGATGAAAATGGCCTAATCAATGCCCTGGGTCAGGACAATATGGCGCAAATCCAGAAGAATGCTTCCATTGCAAAAGCAGAAGCAGATAAGGAAGTAAAAATTGCGCAGGCTAAAGCTGCTAAAGAAGCCAATGAAGCTGAAGTAGCATCGCAAACTGAGATTGCGCATAAGCAAAATCAGCTTGAAATAATAAAAGCTGAACTGAAGAAAGAAGCAGATATCAAGCGAGCAGAGGCAGATGCTGCATATAGGATCCAAGAGGAACAGCAGAGAAAGACTATTGAAACAACAGCAGCTGCAGCAAATATTGCAAAAGAAGAAAAAGAGATCGAGCTTAAGGAAAAGCAAGCAGCAGTAAGAGAGCAAGAGCTGGCAGCAGCAATCAAGAAAGAAGCTGACGCTAAGCGATATGCTGATGAAAGAGCGGCAGAAGTTGAGTTGTATAAGCGTCAGAAAGATGCTGAGGCAAAACGTTATGAACTCGAGCAGGAAGCACAAGCCCTTAAGATTAAGGCTGAAGCTGAAAGATATGCAAAGGAACAGGAAGCAGAGGGAATACGTCTTGTCGGAGAGGCTGAAGCTGAAGCCATCAGAGCAAAGGGTATTGCTGAAGCTGAGGGAATAGACAAGAAGGCTGAAGCTATGAAGAAGATGGGAGAAGCATCAGTACTTGAAATGTTCTTCAACGCATATCCTCAGATTATGGAAGCGGCAGCCAAACCCCTGGCAAATGTCGATCAGATTACGATGTTTGGAGAGGGTAATTCTGCTAAAATGGTAGAAGACATAGTTAAGTCTTCTAAGCAGGTAATGGAAGGAATTAAAGCTTCTACCGGAATCGATCCTGCAGCGCTCATTGCTGGATTCCTTGGTGGAAAAATGGGACAAAATGCTTCAAAAGATTCTGATGTAAGCGAGAATTCTTAAAATTATTATAAAAAGTCGTCAACAAATGTTGGCGGCTTTTTGATGCCCTTTTTATAATATTTTTTAAAAGTAAAGTAAAAAAGGTTGACACTTTAAAAATATTATGTTATTATGAAAACAGGTGATGATTAAATCCGAGTAGATTTACTTATTACCCAAGTGATAATCATAGCAAATAAATTAAGAAAGAAAAGGAGGTATTTGGTATGACTATAAACAATATAAAACCAATGCAAAATAAATGTGTCGTAGCAGATCTATGGTATGGATCAGCTGAATTTGTCGTATCAATATGTCCTAGAGAATATATAAAAGCAAAGGGAATAAATATGTAAGGGGTAGACCATACATATATTAATTTGTTATATTTAAAAGGTGTATTGAGATAATAAAAATCAATGCACCTTTTTCATATATATAAACAATTTAAACATATTTTAAGGAGGCAATATTATGAAAAAGGAAATCACAGTTAAGGGCTTAAGCAAGACGTTTGAGGTAAAGGATAAGAAAAAACAAAAGAGTTTGTTTACAGCTGTAGACAATATATCTTTTGAAGTAGAGCAGGGAGAAATTATAGGATTCATCGGACCTAATGGCGCTGGAAAGAGCACTACTATAAAGATGATGACTGGAATTCTTTATCCTAGCTCTGGAGAGGTAGATGTCTGCGGATATAGTCCATGGAAAAACAGAAATGAAATGACGTATCATATTGCAACAATGTTTGGACAGAAATCGTCATTGCTTTCACACTTACCGGTTATTGAAAGTTACAAATTGTTAGGTGCAATTTATGACATTGACCGCGAAACGTTGAATGAAAGAATTAAGGAAGTATCGGAGTTTTTTGAGATAGAAGAACTTCTGACGAAAAAAACTAGTAGCTTATCACTTGGGCAAAGGATGATTTGTGAAGTAGCAGCTGTTACTTTACACAGACCACGCGTTATATTTTTTGATGAACCTACCATAGGCTTGGACATCGTGGTTAAGAAGAAGGTAAGACAGATGATTCGTACTTTAAACGAAAAGTACGGAACGACTATCTTTATTACGAGCCATGATATATCCGATATAGAAAAATTGTGTTCTAGGATAATCCTTATTAATCATGGTAAGGTTATGTTAGATAGCAAACTTGAGGATATAAGGCACAGCTTCTTAACCAAAAAAAGGATAGAAGCGACCTATCTAGAACAAGTGACAGAAGTAGAAGTAAATAAAGCGTTTGCTAATGCTAAAGTACAGATAAAACTTGAAGAAAAACTGCAAGTTGAATATGACGAAACTATTATTCAGACAGGAAAAGTAATAGAAAAGCTTATGATGCTTGGAAGTGTTCAAGATTTAAGTATTAGCAGCACGTCTTTGGAAAACATCATTTATGATATTTACACTAGCAAGAAAGGAGACAAAAAATCATGAAGAAGTACATAGCTTTTGCAAAAGTTGCAATTCTTGAGCAATTAAAGAAAGTGCTTGATGAATTGGGCACAGTATTTTCTTTTTGTATTCACATTGTTATTTTCTCTTTTCTTTGGGACTTTGTTCTAGAGGGGAAAATGCTTGCAGGCTACACAAAACAAGAGCTAGTATGGTATGTAATAATGGCAGAAGCAATACTTTATTCTTTTCACCATTATTATAGGAAGGTGGCAACCAAGGTGGAAATGGGAGACTTTGCTTATGACATGACAAAACCATTTAACTTCCTTATAAGGATAATTGTCGAAGGAATGGCAGAGCTGCCTATGACAGCAGTATTAATTCTAGTAGGAAGTGTGCTTGGAACAATATTTGTAGGAACATTACAAATTGGACCATTGCAAGTGATAGCAAGCCTTGTTATTACGCTATTAGCCACAAAACTATTGTTGCTAATTAATATTATAATAGGACTACTTTCCATATGGTTGGGTAGGGATGTGTCTTCACTATGGTTGTTGTGCCAAAAAGCGATGCTCATATTTGCGTTTACGCCAATTGAGCTATTCCCAAATGCTATACAAAAAGTACTGTTGGTGCTTCCTACTACTCATGTTATATACACGCCAGCGAGCCTATTCGTTCATTTTACACTAAGCAAATTAATCACCTCAAGCATATACATAGGAGGTTCTTTTGTACTTCTTGCATTGCTGCTTTGGGTAATATACAAGAAAGGAGTAAAGAAACAAAATGTCAACGGTATTTAAGAGCATACTTTCTAACTTAAGATATCTGTGGCTGTGTGTATGCTACAATGTTAAGGAAAGTGTATCTAATAAAAAAAGTTTTGTTATACAGACAGTTGCCATGTTTATAAACAACTTTGTGTTTATTTTCTTCTGGCAGATATTGTTTGCTAACAAGGGCGGAAGTATAAATGGAATCAACATACAAGATATCTTGTATTTGTGGTCTATTCCTACCATTGGATATGGAATTGCATTCTTTTGCTTTGGCGGTATGGACACATTGTGCAAGGATATAGTGGATGGCAACTTAGACATCTATATTACTAAACCTAAACATAGTCTTATCTCAACCTTGACTTCAAGGTCGGTGCTTTCTGCAATGGGAGACTTAGTTTTTGGTATAGTATGTGGTGTTATAGCGGTAGGATTTAATCCGTTAAAAATATTACTGTTGTTAACATTAGGACTTATCTCGGGAATACTTACAGTAAGTATTCTTACAAGTGTAAGACTTTTAAGTTTTTGGCTTGGAGATATTTCTAATGCAACGCAAAAGTATACTCATTCCTTGTTTATAACGCTTACGATATATCCTGAGCAGATGTTTCCAAATGTAATAAAGTTTGTGATGTATACAGTAATACCCGCAGCATATGTTGCGCACGTCCCTATAAAATTACTTAATAGAGTATCACTAACGGGAATAGGTATAATGTTACTTGCTACAATACTTTTTACCCTTCTAATGTTTTTCCTTTACAATAAGGGACTTAAAAAATATGAAAGTGGAAACGGAGTAACAAGAAGGTAAACTAAAAAGTGCTATCTACAAATGTAGGTAGCACTTTTATGCAATTAACAAGTAAATAAGAAGCAAATACAAAAAATATTACAACAAAACGTTATGGTGAGAATCTTCCATTGAAAAATTCGACTTTTTGTGATAAAATCCATATATAATTTTAGGAGGCATATTATGGCACTTTCACCGATGATACAACAATACTTAGATATACGTGAAAAATATCCAGATACAATTGTGTTATTTAGACTAGGAGATTTTTATGAGATGTTTTTTGAACAAGCAGAGCTTTGTTCAAGAGAATTAGAGCTTACGCTTACAGGTAAGGACTGCGGTTTAGAAGAAAGAGCTCCAATGTGTGGAATACCATTTCATGCAGTAGATGGATATATTGCCCGCCTTGTAGAAAAAGGATATAAAGTGGGGCTTTGTGAACAAGTAGAAGATCCTAAGGAAGCAAAAGGATTAGTTAAAAGAGATATAGTAAAGATAATAACACCTGGAACTATAACAGAAAACACAATGCTTGACGAGACTCGTAACAATTACATTGCAAATATTTATGCTATAGGTAAGGAGTTTGCTTTTTCTTATGCAGACATATCTACAGGAGAATGCTTTGTAACACACGCAGAAAGTATTGATGCGGTATATAAAATAGTAGATGAAGTGATAAAAATAAAGCCAAAAGAATTAGTGCTAGAAGATAGTATACTAAATGATGGGGAAATTATAGACAGAATAATAAAGAAGCATGAAATATATGTTTCAAGATATTTAAATCTTGATGAGGCACTTGTAAATAGCATGAGCATAATGGACGAACAGTTTACATTAGCTGAAAGAAAGAGTTTAACACTACTTTTAAATTACATTTCAGACACACAAAAGTCTGTTATATCTCAGCTAAATAAAATAACATCATATAATATTGAAGACAGCATGAGACTAGATGCAAATACAAGAAGAAATCTTGAGATAACAGAATCTAACAAGGAAAGAACAAAAAAAGGAAGTCTTTTATGGGTGCTAGATAAAACTACAACTGCTATAGGCGCAAGACAACTTAGACGTTGGATAGAAAGTCCGCTGTTAAGCAAAAAGGTTATAGATGAAAGATTAGATGCAGTAGAGGTAGTTAAAAACGATATATTCGTAAGAGAAGATATAATAGAACTTTTAAAAAATGTTCATGACATTGAAAGACTTGTGTCTAAGATGGCAGGCACAAATACTAATGCGAGAGATTTAATAGCTTTAAAGAATTCCTTTAGAGTATTGCCGGACTTAAAAAGATGTATAGCAAATCTAGTTAAAGACAATAACCCACAGTACATTGTAAAGATATACAACAGTATTGATGAGCTGCAAGATATGTATGAGTTAATAGAAAAAGCTATAGAACCTGAACCGCCAGTAACGGTAAAAGAAGGCGGAATAATAAAACAAGGCTACTCAGATGAAGTGGATGAATTAAAAGCAGCAAGCCGCGACGGTAAGGCGTGGCTTATGGAGTTAGAAGCTAAAGAAAGAGAGTTTACAGGAATAAAGGGACTTAAAGTAGGATTTAATAGGGTCTTTGGGTATTATATAGAAGTTACTAAGTCTAACTTTGCAGATGTACCAGAGGATAGATATATACGTAAGCAAACACTTGTAGACAAGGAAAGATATATAACACCAGAATTAAAAGAACTAGAAAACAAAATTCTAGGCAGCGAAGAAAAATTGGTAGACTTAGAATATAAATTGTTTACTGAAGTAAGAGAAAAGGTTAATGGTGAAATTGTAAGAATACAAAAAACGGCAGCTGCAATTGGTGTAATAGATAGTATTTGTAGCTTGGCAAAGGTTGCAGAAGATATGAACTATGTAAGACCTAATATTACTACAGATGGGGTTATAAAAATAACACAAGGAAGACATCCTGTGGTTGAGAAGACTTTGAAATCTACAACCTTTATACCTAATGACACATATATAGACAACATTAATCGTTTTCACATAATAACAGGGCCTAACATGGCAGGTAAATCCACATATATGAGGCAGGTTGCTATAATTACATATATGGCACAGCTCGGAAGTTTTGTTCCTGCAACTGAAGCTAGTATAGGAATAGTAGATAGAATATTTACAAGAGTTGGAGCAAGTGATGATTTGGCACATGGAGAATCTACATTTATGGTAGAAATGACAGAGCTTTCAAATATACTAGAAAATGCCACAACAAATTCGTTAGTGATACTAGATGAAATAGGTAGGGGAACTTCAACATATGATGGTATGGCCATAGCTTGGGCTACTGTAGAGCATATAGCAGACACAGAAAAAATAGGGGCAAAAACGTTATTTGCAACGCATTATCATGAGTTAAATGAACTTGAAGGAACAATTGAAGGTGTTAAGAACTATTCAGTAGCTGTAAAAGAAAAAGGTGACGAGGTAATCTTCCTAAGAAAGATTATAGAAGGACCTGCGGATGAATCTTATGGTATATATGTAGCAAAGCTTGCTGGTGTACCAAACACAGTTGTAAACAGAGCTAAAAAGATACTAAATAGATTAGAAGAACAAAATCAAAGCAAAAAGGTAAAAGACAATACAACTAAAGTAATAGACGATAATCTTCAAGTAAATCTATTTAATTATAAATTGGCAGAAGTAGGCAGAATGTTAGACAAAATGTGTCTAGACGAGCTTACAGCTAAAGAGGCGTTAGACGCATTATATAAATTGAAAGAAAAGATGGAATAAAATAATATTAGAATTGTTAGGTGAGTAATATGGGAAGTATAGCGATACTTGATGAAAATACAATAAATAAAATTGCGGCAGGTGAGGTTGTAGATAGACCAGCATCTATTGTAAAAGAGCTAATAGAAAACTCAATAGATGCGGGAGCCACTCATATAGGGTTGGAAATTAAAAATGGTGGAATAAGTTATCTAAAGCTTACGGACAATGGTAAGGGAATAGCATCAGATGATGTGGAGCTTGCTTTTGAAAGACATGCTACAAGTAAAATAAGGCGTGAATCAGATATTTTAAATATAACATCTATGGGGTTTAGAGGAGAAGCGTTAGCCTCTATTGCAAGCATTGCAAAAGTAACCTTAGAAACTAAAACACATGATGAACCAACAGGCACAAAAATTGTTATAGAGGGTGGAAAAACTTTAAGCCTAGAAGAAATAGCATTTAATAAAGGAACTACAATAACAGTAGAAAATGTATTCTTTAATGTACCAGCCAGATATAAATTTCTAAAAAAGGATTACACTGAAGCAGGATATATTGAGGATATAGTAACACGTCTTGCTATAATACACCCGGAAATATCTTTTAAATTTGTAAACAACAATAAATGTGTAATGCAAACAACAGGTAATGCAGATATGAAAACTGCAATATATAATGTGTTTGGTAAAGATATTGCTCGTGAACTTATAACTGTAGATTATACCATAGATAATATGAAACTATCTGGGGTTATAGGCACGCCTAAAGTATCTCGCTCAACAAGACAGCATGAATTTACATATATAAACAGTAGATTTGTCAAAGATAAAACTATGACATCTGCCTTAGAAAAAGCTTTTGACCAGAATTTAAATATAGGGAAATTCCCTTTTGCCGTGCTTAATTTGGGAGTATCTCCAAGCGAAGTAGATGTAAATGTTCATCCGGCCAAACTTGAAGTTAAGTTTGAAAACGAATCTAAAGTTTTTGAAATAATATATCACGGAGTTACTAATGCCCTTCTAGGATACCATAAGGCAACAAGTCCTTTTGCAGTGATAGATAGACCAACATCAGACGTGGTAAATATACCAATAAAAAACACGACATCAAATTACGCTTTAACTGTGGAGAACGTGGAAAAATCACAAGAAACAGAAACAAAAAGTGAATCTAACACTAGCAACGCACAAAACATAGAAATCTTAGAAACACCTAAGGTAGAATTCAAGCCTGTGTATTATACAGAAGAAAGCTCTGTTGTTGAAATTAAAGATTTAGTAAAAGAAGAAGTTAAAAACGAATATGAAACAAAGATAAAATATAAATATATTGGGTGTCTCTTTGATACATATATTCTAATAGAAATACAGGACAAGTTGTATATTATAGATCAGCATGCAGCACATGAACGTTTGCTTTATGAACAAATAAAAGACATGTATTATTCTAAGACAAAAGAAACACAAATGCTGCTTATACCAACATTAGTAGAACTAAAAAACAATGAAAAGGAAATGGTTTTAAGAAATATTGAACTTTTTGAGTCGACAGGATTTGTGTTAGAAGAATTTGGAGATAATATGATAAAAATCTCTGGAGTACCAAATATAGGATATGATATAGACTTTGCAGAAATGTTTAAGGATACAATAGATAGTCTGGTTACAGATACAAAGACTACTAAAGAGGAAAGAGAAACAAGATTTGTATATACACTAGCTTGTAAAGCTGCAGTGAAAGCAAATATGAAACTAACTCGTGAAGAGCATATAGCATTAATAGATAAGATGGTGAAATTAGATAGACCATTTACTTGTCCTCATGGTAGACCTACTGCATATGAGATAAGTAAGTATGAAATAGAAAGAAGATTTTCAAGAAAATAAGGAATTGGATATGAAACAAACAGTAATAGTTATTGCGGGGCCAACTGCATCAGGAAAAAGCGGAATAGGAATTGAACTAGCTAAGAAAATAAATGGTGTAGTAATATCTGCAGATTCAATGCAAATATATAAAGGATTGGACATAGGCACTGCTAAGGTGACTTTAAATGAAGCTCAAGGAATTTCCCATGAGCTTATAGACATAGTAGGTGTGTCAGAAAACTTTAGTGTAAGCCAGTATAAAGAAGCTTGCTATGATAAAATAGAGGAAGCGTTTGCTTTAGGCAAGCAACCAATAATTGTAGGCGGTACAGGGTTGTATATAAATGCTGTCGTAAATAACATGAATTTTGAAAAAATAGACGAGTTGCAAGAAATAGAAGTAGAAGAAAAACTAAAGCAATTAACATCTACAAAAACGTCAGATGAGTTATATGAACTGTTAAATGCTTTGGATGAAAAGGCAGCTTTAAAAATTGGCCCTGGTAATGATAAAAGGATAATTAGAGCTATAAAGTTGAATCTCTTGGGGACAAAGAAAAGCGATATAGATAGTCGTAATGATTTGTGGAATAAAAACGAATCTAAATATAATTTTTTAGTTACATATATTGATATGCCTCGTGATTTGTTATATGATAGGATAAATAAAAGAGTTGACATGATGGTAGAACTAGGAATTCTTGATGAAGTAAAAATGCTATATAATATTAAAGATGAGAATATAACAGCAAAACATGCAATTGGATATAAAGAATTTTTCGAATACATAGAAGGAACTAAAAGTTTGGCAGAATGTGTAGAGCTATTAAAACAGAAATCAAGAAATTATGCTAAAAGACAAATAACTTGGTTTAAAAAGTTACAAGATAAATTTATAGTAGATGGTACAAAAACAAAAGATGAAATAGTACAAAATATTTTAAAGGAGTACAATGAAAAAAATAAATGTGGAAAATAAAATAAACAAATACTATGTAATTATAGGAAGTATATGTATGGCTGCAGTAATAGCTTTACTAATTCTTTCTATAAAAGAGAACACTAAGCAACAATTAGTTCAAAATGAAAAGTTAGAATATACGGAGCTTACTACAGGTTATATAGTAAAACAAGAGGAAACAATTTCTAAAGACCAAACAAAAGTATTAGTACCTGTTATTGCAGAAGGCGCCAGGATATCTAAAGGAGATATAATAGCAACGTATAAAGGTGAAGAATATAAAAACTATGAACAAACTTTAAGCCAGATGGATAAAGAAATACTTGAGCGTATGCAAGATTTGCCAGCTGTATATTCTAGTGAAGTAGATGCAATAGAAAACACCATATACTCACTTGTGAAAGAAAGTATAGGCGAGGCCTCATATAATAAAATGCAAGAATATAAGCAAAAAATTAATGCGAATATAAGTAAAAGAGCAAATATAATTGGAGAGCTTAGTCCAGCTGGTGCTGAAATTAAAGATTTAATAGAAGAACGAAATAAATATGAAGCAGATGCTAAAAACTCTAATGATAATATATTAGCTACAATGGGAGGTATAGTATCATATACAACTGACGGTTTAGAAAACAAGTTTAATTATACCAACATATTGAACACGTCTTATGATACTATTAAAAAGGCAATAAAAGATGAAAAACATACAGATAATACTAAAATAAAGATTGTAAATAACTACGAAGCATATATTGTTGTAAAAGCAAATTTAGATAATGCTAAGTACATGGAACAAGGCGACAATTATACATTACGACTTATAGAGCAAGAAAATTATGAATTAGAAGCAAGCTTAGAAAAAATAAATACTCTTGAAGATGGAATAGAAGTATATTTTAAAGTTACAAATGGTATAGAGCATATAGTGAATTTAAGAGAAGCAGAAATAGAAATAGTATGGGATTATTCTATAGGGCTAATTGTTCCGAGTAAAGCACTTAACAAATATGATAATATAGATGCATACTATGTTACAGCTATTAAGTATGCTGAATACGAAAACATTCCAGTATTAGTAAGAATAGAAAATGAAAATTATGTGTTAGTAAAAAATTATACTGACGAAGAATTAGAAGAGTTAGGACTAGAGTGTGAATATAATTTAAAGCTTTATGACAGAGTAATAATACAAAGTGATAAGTAGGAGGATATAATGAAAAAAGGTATAACAATAAGCATATTGGCGGTAACGGTAGTATTGATGTTTATATTAGTGACTGCATCTACAGTAGTAGGAATAAGGGCTATTCAAACAGCTTCATACGAAGAATTTTTAAGTAAAATTACAAGAGTTTCAGACGGTGTAAATAAGTATGTTGTAGACAACAAAACTTTACCAACAACATTAGAAATAGTTGCTAAAGAGGGATTACCAGATGATCTGAAAGCAGAAATATCTAAAAACAATGATAATGCTAATAATCTTTTTGTTGTTGATATGACCAAAATAAGAGTTGAAAGCGTTAACATAGGAAATGGAAGTGTAGGAGACATGGATGTTTTTGTTGTTGCTGAAAATTCAAATAATATATACTATCTAAAAGGTATAGAGTACAGAGGAGATAATTATTACGGAGTACAATATTAAAAGTGAGCAAAAGCAGAGATGCTTTTGTTTATTTTTTAGCAAAACAATCCGACTAAAATCGACAAAAAATTAATTAAAAGAGGCGATTTTTCTTCAAAAAACTTTAAAAAACCCTTGCAATTTATAATCATATATAGTATTATATCGATATAGTAAGATGAGAGGGGTTATATAAAGATGAGCGCAGCAATGATAAGTAAATTTATGGGAATGTTGGGACTTAATGAAGCAGAGGAATACGATGAGGAAGAAGTAGTAGACGAAGTAGAAGAAACATATGAAAGACCAGCAAGAACAGGATATTTTGCAAGAAGAGAAAAAGATAATGAAGAAAAAGTATCTAGAACTGCAAAAGTATTGCCTATGACAGGCGCAAGCCCTGTAGTTACTTCATCAAAGATGGTTATTACAGAGCCTCAATGTTTTGATGATGTTAAAGAGATAAGTGAGCACTTAAAAGAAAGAAGATCAGTAATAGTAAATTTAGAGACTGTTACTAAAGAAGATCAAAGAAGAATAATAGACTTTTTAAGTGGAGCAACTTTCGTAGTAGAAGGAAGCATACAAAAAATTTCTACACTTATTTATTTAATAACACCAAAAACTGTAGAAATACAAAATGATATTGAAAAGGCACAATATAGAAATAAACTTTCATTTTCTTGGATGAAATAAAGGAAGGGTGGTAGGCATAGAAGCTTATCGCCTTTTTAATTAAAAGGAGGGTATTTAAATGTTAACACCAGTAGATGTTGAGAACAAGGTTTTTAAAAAGGCAAAAATAGGAGGTTATGATATAAACGATGTTGAAGACTTCTTAGAAAAATTAATAGTAGATTATGAAGCGGTATTTAAAGAAGTTACAGAGCTTAAAGACAAATGTGAGAATCTGCAAGAATCAGTTAAATATTATAAATCTCTTGAGCAAGGAATTGAGCAAAGCATAAATAATGCAAAAGAGGAAGCAGACAAAATAAAAGAAAGAGCATTAGCAGAAGCGTCAGAGATAAGAGAAAGAAAAGAAAAAGAATATAAAGCAAGAATTGCCGAGCTGGACTTAGACGTTAAGAAAAAAGAATATGATTTAGAAGAAATGAAAAAAGAAATGCAAATATATAAAATAAAAGTTAAATCAATGCTAGAAGCACAACTTAAGATATTAGACGAAGAGTAAAATGAAAGTAAATTATAGAAAAATAGTTAATATATTTGTATTTGTTTCTCTAATTTTAGCAATTATAGGCGTTATTGTAATGATGATAATATCTCCTTCTAAACAAGAGATAAATGTCTCTAGTAGCAATGTCAATACAGATCATTCGTTGATGCTTACACAATGTATACTTGGGGTAATTGCATTATTACTTCCAATTATAATTGAAAGAAAGCTAAAGATAAAAATACCGTCAAGTTTGGCAAGTTTATATGCTTTATTTATATATGCAGCAACATTTTTAGGAGAGGTACTAAGTTTCTATTATAAAATTCCTCATTTTGATACAGCATTACACACTATTAGTGGAGCAATGATAGCCATATTGGGACTTTCTATTATATCTCTTATGAATAAATCAGATAATATACCAGCAAATTTAAGCCCAATATTCATAGCATGTTTTACTTTGTGTTTTGCTCTAGCTTTAGGAGTTGTATGGGAAATATATGAATTTTCAGCAGATGCAATACTTGGCAGTAATATGCAAAAATTTGCCTTATCTGACGGCACAAATCTTATAGGCAGAGCAGCAGTAATGGATACAATGAAAGATTTAATAGTGGACTTGGTCGGCGCATTGGTAGTAGCTATAATAAGCTATATTTCTATTAAGCATAAAAAGGGCTTGGTAGAAAAGCTATTAATTAGAAAAGTTAACAATAAAGTTTAATAAAAACAACATACTTTAGTATGTTGTTTTTCAGACTGTTGACAAAGTTTTTTGTTAACAGTCTTTTCTTTTTATCTTTTTTGTGGTAATATTTATGCATAACATATGACTCTTAATCTAACAATTTTAGTCTATGTTTTAAGCAGTTTTTTCTTAGAAATTACTGC
>JAZUNZ010000034.1:0-1977 GCA_045604405.1 Clostridia bacterium | reverse complement strand
TACTAGGAAAACTAATAAATTTTTGTGAGACTATACATAAGTATGTCGAATAAAAATTTATGCGGTTTGACAACGTAGTACGAAGCTTTTCATGGATTTTTTTATTTCTTAGGTCTTTTTGCACCGTACTTAGATCTAGCTTGCATTCTATCTTTAACACCAGCTGTATCTAATGTACCTCTTATAATGTGGTATCTAACACCAGGGATATCTTTTACCCTTCCACCTCTGATTAATACAACACTATGTTCTTGCAAGTTATGTCCTATACCTGGAATATATGATGTTACTTCATATCCATTAGATAGTCTAACCCTAGCAACTTTTCTTAAAGCAGAGTTTGGTTTTTTAGGTGTTACTGTTTTAACTACTGTACATACTCCTCTTTTTTGTGGTGCTCTATTATTTGTTTGTCTATTTAACTTTGAGTTAAATCCTTTTTGTAGAGCTGGAGCTGTTGATTTTGCTTTAGTAGTTTTTCTTCCTTTTCTTACTAATTGGTTGATTGTTGGCACTTATTTTTCACCTCCTGATTTTTATAATTAAAAGTGCTAATTTACTTTTAAACACTAACGCGTTATATTCTATCATTCTAACCAATTTTTGTCAATAGTTTTTTCTTATTTTTTCTTACGGAAATCAAAGCAAAAGAGCGAAGATAACTTCGCTCTTTTAACATATGAATTCATACTTTATATTTCTCTGTATTAATTCTTATTTTTTGTTAACTAAATCTTTTAATGCTTTACCAGCTTTGAATACTGGAGCTTTTGATGCAGGTATTTTGATTTCTTCTTTAGTTTGTGGGTTTCTACCTTTTCTAGCTGCTCTTTTTCTTACTTCGAAAGATCCAAATCCAACTAATTGAACTTTGTCTCCTTTTACTAATGCGTCTGTTACAACATCAACTAATGCGTTTACTGCTGCTTCAGCACCTTTTTTTGTTTCTCCTGTTTTTGCAGCTATTGCTGCGATTAATTCAGCTTTGTTCATTTAAAATTACCTCCTAATAAGATTTGTTTTCTTTAGTAGAACAACTCTACTAAAAAGATTATTCGCCAAATTTAGCTAAAATCCTTCTTTTTTTATTTTTATTTTTTTGTGAACCCTTTTATTCCCTAAGAGTTTCGGTTTCGCGTTTTTCGCAACCGTTGATATTACTGGGTTTTAGAGTTTTTCTTTTTTTGTTTTTCTATACAGCTTTTGCCCGTAAGGAATCATAAAAATCTCCTCTCGCGATAATATTTTAAGTATAAAAACTGAAATTATATATATTATTATTCCTATCATTAAAGAAATTATTAGCAAAAGCCTTTCAGGTAAAACCTCATACGATTTTATATATATTAAATATGAAGATATTGTCATTAACAAGCACGCGATTATCGGTTTAAGTATAAACTTGTTTAATTTAAAAGATAAGTTAAAGTCTCTTTTTAAAGTTGCAAAACATATTATAAAAGCTATAGCGTGAGATATGATTGATGAAATAATTGCTCCTTTTATCACGATTAAAGGTAATAATACTACATTTAGTATTAATTTTATTGTTGCAGAAATAGCAAATGCGATTACTGGGATATTAACTTTTCCAAGCCCTTGAAGAGCTCCATTTATTGTTTGAATTAGTACAACAAATACAATTGTCCATGATGCAACCTTAAGCATTTCTGCCCCTGCTGAAGCATTTGGAAATAATAAATTAAGTATTGGCTCAGAAAACAAACTCATGCATATTGAGCACGGAAGACCTATTAATATAGTAACTAAAATTGAAAATTCTATTCTTCTTTTTGCAGTTTGTATTTCTTTTTTTGCAATTGCAGCAGAAATTGTAGGTACTAGTGCAGTTGCAAAAGCTATATTAAATGAATAAGGAAGTGTTATTAAAGTATCAACTTTACCACTTAAGATTCCATATTGCAAAGTAGCTTCTTCTTCCCCTAAACTACTACTTAAAATTCTTACTATTGTTAA
>JAZUNZ010000033.1:0-5165 GCA_045604405.1 Clostridia bacterium | reverse complement strand
TATTGGTGTATATGTAGCTTCTAAATCTCCCATTATTATTTGCATTATTCCGTATAATTCGTCATTTGTTTCAACTGCTAATATATCATTGAAAATTTTACAATTTGCTACTTGTCTATTTTGGTCTATTCGAGGTCCATCATTTCTTAACAAGAAACTATCCATATCAGTTCCATTTAAGTTTGTATTACCGTTTACCTTTAAAGCATAATCGGCATCTGGCATACAATTTATACCAATACTATAGGTATTATCATCATTTTGCATTTTTGAAGTTGCTGGTATACCACTCGTTAAAATAATAGTTCTTGTATAGTTACTCAATTCACCAGCACTATCTTGTACAATAATTTCAATTTCATAAAACTTACCAAATTCAAATACAATTGGAATAATTCCATTATTAGTAGTCGGTAAATAATTTATACTTCCTGTTGAAATTGTTGTAAACTCATTTCCATTTATATTAAATCTTTGTGTTATATCAATTGGATTTGCATTTTCCCAATTAGTTTCTCCTCTTTTTTTATAATTAAAATGTACACTTAAAGCATTATTTACACTTCCAAAATTATCATTCCAAAATGTTCCGTTAATATCAAAAAATGCTGTTGTGCCTACGCCTCTTTCTCTTGTTATAAAATCATTTTCAACTATTTTTCTATAATTTTTCCATATTGGTGTTTTGGTTACTGATGTTTGAAATCCTCTACTGTCTATTGCTGTTACAGTTATTTGTGGTGTTGTATTTTCAGTCGAAATATATCTTATTGATACAGTTATATCACTAGAACTATATGAAACAGTATTAGAATAATTTTCAAAAGTTATTTTATATCCTATTATACTTGCGCTGTTTTGTCCTACTGCTTTATTTGCACTACTTATAATTATTTGTGGTTGACTTATTTCGTTTACTAATATTTGATTATTTCCAGTTAATGCAACTACGCTATTTTGTAAATCTTGATATTCAAAATTTGTAAATATTGGCTTGTTTGTATTAGGATTTACACTAAATGTTTTAGTAACATAATTATAATAATTTACTCCATTGCATGTAGTTCTTAAATAATATCTAAATTTTATTGATTTATAATCTGCTGTTTGACTATACATAGTATTTATTTCTGCATTAGTAAAATTAAATGTGTATGAACTGCCAGAACATGCTCTATAAGCTGCTATTACAGTCGAACCATCTGTCTTATATATACCAATATTAATAGTTGAGCCACTAGGATTTGTATATTTTACTGTTGTATTGTTACCAATAGTGACGTCAAGTGCTTCTGTGATTTTAGCATAATCATATGTTGTTACTGATAAAGCGCTACTATCTGTTGTTAATCCACTATCTTTACGTCTTACTCTCGTTTTTATATTGTATGAAGTATTAGCAGAAAGACCTGAAATTGTATAATTTCCTGATGTTGCATTAACACTTCCTACTGCTATCCATGATGAACCATTGTTTATTGAATACCATATATAATCTACTGTGTTATTTGAGCTCCAATTCATTTTTATTGAATTGACTGTTTTACTATTTAAGGATTGGTTAGAAGTAGCATATCCATATGTTTTTACACTTAATGCCGAACTATCTGTTGTAAGCTGTCCATCTTTTTTTCGTACTCTTGTTTTTATACTATATGTAGTATCACTTGATAATCCACCTATTGTATAACTACCACTACTTCCATTAACTGAGCCTACTGCTGTCCATGTACTTCCACTATCTTTACTATACCAAACATAATCTATAGTACTATTTGAACTCCAATTTATCGTAATTGAGCTTGTAGTCTTTGATGAAAGTGATTGATTTGATGTTGGATATGAGTATGTAGTTACAGATAATGCACTACTGTCTGTTGTTAGTCCACTATCTTTACGCCTCACTCTTGTTTTGATGCTGTAAGATGTTCCTTGTGATAAACCACTTATTGTATATGTTCCACTGCTCGCATTTACACTTCCTACTGCTGTCCATGTACTTCCATTATTAGTTGAATACCACAAATAATCTATTGTACTATCAGATGACCAATTCATCTTTATTGTGTATGCTGTTTTACTATTTAACGATTGATTACAAGTTGCATATCTTGCTATTTTAGTTAATCCAAATGTACCACTACAACTCATATTGCCAGGTGTATAATTTGATGTTGATGTTTGTGTATATGATGCACTTACATTTATTGATTTACTTCCATCACTATTATGAGTTATATTTTTACTACCACTAGCTATAGTAATTGAACCACCTGCTGGCAAATCTTTCTGTGAATAAGCATTATATACTTCGCCATCAACATTTACTACTACTGTACTACCTATTGTGTAAAAACTCCATGCTCCTGTAGAACGTAATACAACAGACCAGCTTACAGTACTATAATTATCAGCTCCACCACTTACGTAAGTTTCATTTACATTTAACTCTAATCTATAAGTATTATTTATACTTCCATTAGCTGTATATTGCGTCATTATTCATACACCTCCAGTAATATCTCCTTATTATCTATTGTTTGTACATATCTTTTCCAATGTCCTTGACTTAAATCTCCTTGTATTCTTGTATCTGCTAGCAATGCTTCATCTTTATTTGCTGTTATAAGTGTTTTTCCTTCTTGATTTTTTACACTAAATCCAAGACTGTTTATAGTAGTCTTAGTTTCAGAGTTATCGTTTTCAATTTCAAGCCCATCTTTGTTAATTCTAACATTTGCACCTCTTATTTCGCCTTCGCCTGGTTGCCATACTGTCGCTTGGTCGCCTGTTTGTAAGTAATAATCTGCGAGCTGCGTATCATAATCATGCGTTTCAACATATAATTCAACATTTGCAGTATTAGCAACAAATGTATATTCTATTTTTTCAAATTCTTCTACATATATATCTGTATCAATATAACTTGGATATAAATTTGGACTTGGATATAAATTTGGACTTGGATATGGTATACCTGCTATACTTGGGTCTATATTTACTAAATCTGTTATAGTGTTATTTAATAGCTTGATTTTTAAAGCATTATATCTTGAACTTTTATATAAAAAACTTACCGTGTATGTGTTGCCTACAACTAAATTATCTGACTTTAACTTGTACCATGTGAAATCTGATGATTTAATAGCCCTTCCACTTTCTGTAATATTTTTTAGTTCTTCCGTTTCTAATGCTTCCATAGTTTTGTAATTGTAACTTATATTAAATGTTGATAAATCAATTGTATCTGTTACTTTTGTTACTGTGACATTTATTTTTTCTGTATCGTTTTCAAGTGTAAATAACTTGCTCTCAGTTGTTTCAAATGTAAATGTATCACTTGCTACTTGACTGTCGTTTTCATCTAATTGTACTATTTGAATTGATAAGCTGTTATTACCATATACAAGTAATTCTCTACCACCTTCAACTTCTACACTTGCAGTATACGTATTTCCACTTTCTTCAAGGTTATATCCTTCATTAACAAGTAATGTTCCGCCTTCATAGCCATTTACTCCAAATGCTCCTACAGAGTTTTGTTGTTTGTTGTTTCCACCTAGCATTTTTACAGAACTGTTTATACTGCCTATTTCTAATCTTTGTTGTGTTATTTGTTGCGTATTTCCTTCTACTTGTTCTGCTATTTGTGTTATAGTTTGGTCGTGTTTGTCTACAACTATTTCTGTTCTTTTAAGCCTTGTTCCAATGTTAGGTTGAAAAGCATATTTTGTTTGTGTTTCTGTATCTGTTGTTGCACTTATACTTCCATTTAAACCACCATTAAATATTATCTCTTGTGTTAAAATATAACTTGAAAAAGTTTCATTGTCTACTATTATGTTTATACTATCTCCACTATCTGCATAAGGTCTTGGTACATTTTTAGTTTCAAAATCATAATATGTTAAACCTCTTACTACATTCCATATAGCATTGATTGATTGTTCCCTTTTTTCTTGCGTATATGTAAAAGGATTGTCGTAAATTACTAGTTCTTTTAAACCATTTAATTCAATGCTTTCAGTATCTTCTACAACTACATTCTCTCCTTCTACTTGTGACATTCTTAATACAAGTCTATTTACTGGTCCAAATAATTGGTTTATTTTTAAATCTGGGTAATATTCAGTATCGTCTATTTCGTGTGCTTCACTGCCTAAAACAGATAAGTTTAATACATTATTTCTGTCTATTTTTGCATAACAGCCAGCTTGTTGACATATCGCTTTTAAAACATCTCTACATGTTTCTCCATTTACAAATTGATTATTTTCTACTATAAAATTTTGATTAGCAAAAGTTTGTGTTCCTAAATCAACCTCAGAAAGTTCACAAATTGAATTTAAGACATTTTTTAATGTGGTAGGGTATTCTAAGTTATCTACGTATGGAATATTGAATTTAATCATATAGTCTAGTGCTTCAAATGTTGTGTTTTCTGTTATGACTTCATTTTCTGGTTTTTGTATTATATACCTACCATAAGGAATGTAAGTTGCATTTCCTTCTATATCTTCTACACCAATAAAGGCTTCAACTTCCCTATCAACTAAATCAATTTCACTTGGTTTAAATAATTCTATATTTAACTGTTTTGCTATTACACTGCCAATTACTCCTTCGTCTGGTGTATATATATCATCTAATATCCTAAATTGTTTTATAGAATTTTCATCAAATGTTACTGGTTCTTCTTCATCAGAAAGAGGGATAAGTCCAATACGTCCTCTTTTAATTGTTCCAACAGATTTAAAATCATTTTTAACTTGTTCTGTTACTACGTACATTTCTTATCCCTCCTTAATATCCTATTAAATGTATTACCCATCTATCTATATAATGTTCTGCTCCGTATGTATTTATTTCTTCTATAACTATATCATTATGATACATTCTCCATGTTTTATAACTGTCACTTGAATAATCATAGTATTCAACGTTTAACTCGTTGTAATCTATTGCGTTGTGATACTCTCTAAATTGAGAAAATGTCATAGGAGGAAATTCTAACTCTATTTTGGGTGGATTGTGTGATAATATGTTTCTATGTAATAAACCACTTGCTGTTCTTTCACTATCCATGTCTTGTATTATTTTTGGGTATAATTTATATTTGCTTGGTAGTGGGTTGTTAAAACTATTACCATTTATTCTTATATAAT
>JAZUNZ010000032.1:0-1794 GCA_045604405.1 Clostridia bacterium | reverse complement strand
ACCGTTAGTCATAGCTTTACAAGCGTCTATAATTAACTGTCCTGCATCTGCTTTTTCTGTATAAAATTTATCTTTAATTTTCATACCTTGAAAGCCATCTATATTTTGAGTATTATTCTTTAAATGTTCTATATCTTCTGTAATATCTACAATTCTTTTTTCTAATCTTTTTATTTCATTAGGATAATATTTTATAACTTTATCTTCCAAAGCATATATCTCACTTAAATGAGTTTGCTTTAATAATTTTAACTTTGCTACTTGTGTATCTAGTTCAGTTTTTTCTATAATATCTGGATTACCGGCGGCAAGTGCTTTAATTTCTGCATAAGATAAAGCAGTTTCATCTATATCTTCTGCAAATCTTACCGGAGTTTTTGAAGTCATTATTTGTGAAATAAATCTCTGTTTATTTTCTACTAACTGATATAAATATGCGCCAAAAGTTCCCTCTGTGACATATCTATAAATATCAACTTCTTCATTTTTATTCCCCTGTCTTATGATTCTTCCACTTCTTTGAGTTAGGTCACTAGGTCGCCACGGACAGTCTAAATCGTGCAATGCAATTAGTCTATCTTGACAGTTTGTACCTGCCCCCATTTTCTGTGTACTACCCATTAAAACTCTTACTTGCCCTTTTCTAACTTTATTAAATAACTCTTGTTTTCTTATATCTGTATTAGCGTCGTGGATAAATGCTATCTCATCTTCTGGTATTCCTTTATCAATTAACTTTGTTTTTAGGTCATCATATATATTAAATTTTCCATCATTATGAGGTGTAGATAAGTCACAAAATACTAATTGTGCAGACTTATTTTCAGTTGTTTTTTCCCATATTTCGTGAATATTATTAGCACAAGTTGCAACTTTACTTTTCTCAAAATCTTCTAACATTTCATTAGACAGTCTCTGATCTAGTGCTAATTTCCTACCATCATTTGTAATCTTCAACATATTATCTACTGTTGAATCTACCATCTTATTTCTTACTCGTTCTGCTCTATCTGCTAACTCTTTTACTAACTCTTTTTGAATCTCACTTGGCTCAATAACCATATTATGATAGTTCGCTTTTGGTACAGGTAGTTTCAACATATCAGCAGTTTGAATATCTGCAACTTCTTTAAACATTGCCATAAGTTCTGGAAGATTAAAGAACTTTGCAAATCTTGTTTTTGCTCTATAACCTGTTCCCTCCGGACTTAATTCTATTGCTGTTGTTGTTTCCCCAAATGTTGAAGCCCAAGCGTCAAAATGTTGTAAGTTTCTTTTTTCTAATTCATTATATTGAAGATATCTTTGCATTGTATAAAGTTCTACCATTGAATTAGATATAGGTGTTCCGGTAGCGAATATAACTCCTTTTCCTCCTGTTATCTCATCAAGATAGCGACATTTCATATATAAATCAGAACTTTTTTGAGCCTCTGTCTGTGCAATTCCACCTACATTTCTCATCTTTGTATATAAAAATAAGTTCTTATAATAATGAGCCTCATCAACAAAAATTCTATCTACACCAAGTTCTTCAAATGTTATTACATCATCTTTTCGGCTAGTATCATTTAACTTTGCAAGTTTAGCCTCTAAACTTTTTTTAGTTTTTTCTAATTGTTTTATAGAAAATCTTTCGCCATTATTATTTTGTAAATCTGTAATACCAAATGTTATTTCATCTATTTGTTTTTGAATAATTGCTCTTTGCCTTTCAGCAGACATTGGTATTTTTTCAAACTGTGAATGACTTATGATTACAGCATCATAATCGCCAGTTGCTATTCTTGAACA
>JAZUNZ010000031.1:0-94911 GCA_045604405.1 Clostridia bacterium | reverse complement strand
AACTTCGTTTTTGTTTGTTAAATCTACCGCTTCATTTGCACGATTTATTATATCACTATTGTTTAATGATATTACTATTGCTGATGCAAGTATAATCATTACTATTATTGTTATTACTAATACTATTAGACTTATTCCTTTTTTCTTTTGTCTTTGTTGTTTGTTTTTTATTTTCATATTCCTCTTATTTGCTCCTTTCCTTTGTTTTTTTGTTTATATTATTTTTCTCTTTATTATGTTTTTTCGGTCATATATACAAATATTTACACATTGCTTTTTAATAACAATAATATTCTCTTTTCAATGTACTTCTATTTGCATATACGCTCTTACAAAGATTATTTGTTTTTTATTGTCTGTGTTTTTATTCTACTATATCTTACCCTTAACCTTTGTCGCATTAAGTGTATAACAAATCTATTTTTATTTCAATACTTTATTAATTTTTTTCTTAAAATATTATCCAGATAATACGTGTATATTTAATTATTATTGCTTTACAAGAAACATTATCTTTTCGCTTAAGAAATCATCATCCCAAACACAGATGTTTCTAAATTATTCGTCATCAAACGATCACTCAATATCTGTGACAAGTTCAAACACCTTGAGTACATTTGCATGTACATTTTCATTCTTCAATTCATTCATAGTCTTACACTCCTTTTATTAATAAATAACGAGGATTGCCAGTTATGTCACACAGTTATATAACACGATGGTCTAAAAGCCAAAAATGAAGCCGCTTTTGTTGTTTACAGCTTCATTTTATAATTATATTTTTGTTTTATTTCTATATTTTTATTGCTGATATAGGCGAGATTAATTATTTGTTAAAGTTGCAATTACAAGTTCTGGTCTATTATTTACTCTAAACGGGAAGCTACTATTTCCTATACCTCTACTTATAACTGTTTTCGTATCATTCATTTCATGTATTCCACTGGTGTATTTAGGAAACATTCCTTGCCCTGGAGCTATTATTCCTCCAACAAATGGAATTCTTATCTGTCCACCATGAGCATGTCCTGTAAATACTAAATCTACGTTATTATTTGAATATATTTGCATGTATTCTGGCCTATGAATGAGTAATATTGTAAATCTATTTTCTTCTTTAGCTAAAGTTTTAATTATGTTTTCTAGTTTTGTTTTTTCTTCCTCTTTAGATATACCAAAGAAACATGGATCATCTATTCCAATTAACTTTATGTATTCTCCATCTTTTTCAAGCTTAACATAGTTGTTTCTTAGTATTTTAGCTCCAACATTTTGTATTTTTTCTTCTAAATATTCTATATTTTTTAATCTAGATTCGTGATTCCCAAAAACATAGTATATAGGTGCAATGTGAGCTATGCTTTTTACAAAATCTGATGCTGTTTCGATATTAGTTCTTCTTGAGTCTATTAAATCACCTGTTATAACTATAATATCCGGTCTGTTTTCTTTTAACCTTTTAATTAAAGTCTCTTTAATTCGCTTAGAATTTGTATTATGGTAGTCTGAAATATGTGCTATTTTGTATCCATTAAAACAGTTTGAAATTTTTTTGCTTTTTACAGTATAATGACTTACTTTGACTTGTGTATTTTGGTTATACAAATAAAGAAGTATAACGCTTGGTAATATAAACTGTAATGTTCTAACAAATACAAATGCGTAAAATGGTGCTGAATTTGTTATTTTATTGTAATTAATATAATCATACGTTACAAATATAGCAAAACAAATTATAAGAAGTATTGATACTACATACATTATTTTGTTATAATCTATCCTTCTCATTTTCCACCAAACTTTCTGTTTCTTCTTGAAAACTCTGCTACCGCAAAATCTAAATCCTCTTTTGTAAACTCTGGCCAATTTTTATCGAAGAATAAAAATTCTGCATATGCTAATTGCCATAGTAGAAAATTACTTAGCCTCAACTCTCCGCTTGTCCTTATAACTAAATCTGGATCAGGTGAATGAGCTGTATATAAATGTTTTTGAACAGTTTCTTCATTTATATTATCTACTGTTAGTTTCCCATTCTTTACATCTGTTGCAATATTTTTTACAGCATTTACTATTTCATTTCTTGAGCCATAATTTATGGCTACATTAAATGTTAAACCTGTACAACTACTTGTTAACTCTTCGCATTTTTCTATGCTATTTACTAATTTTTCATTTAAGCCTTCTCTAGTCCCTATTATTTTTACTCTTATATTGTTTTCCAAGGCTTTTTGAGTATATTCATCCAAGTAATTTTGAAACAAGTTCATTAGCATATTTACTTCATCTTCTGAACGTTTCCAATTTTCTGTAGAAAAAGCATATACCGTTAAGTGTTTTATTCCTATTTCATTTGCATATTTTGAAATTTCAGTTAACACTTTTGCTCCTTCTTTATGTCCAGCCGTTCCAGGCATACCTTTTGAGCGAGCCCATCTTCTATTTCCATCTAATATTATTGCTATGTGATTAGGTTTGTTTTCCATATTTTCTCCCTTTACTTTTAACAATTATATATATATTGTTTACCAAATAATTATATATTAAACAATTTTAAATGTGAAGCAATATGCATTTTATTGGCTAATTTTATCTAAATATGTTGAATTTTTAAACAATGGCGATATAATATATACATTGATTGGAGATTATAAAATGAATTTAAATATTGTACTGGTAGAACCAGAAATACCTCAGAATACTGGAAATATAGCAAGAACATGTGCAGCAATAGGAGCCAAACTACACCTAGTCCATCCGCTTGGTTTTGATATATCTGAAAAAAGCGTTAAAAGAGCTGGTCTGGATTATTGGGATAAATTAGAAATAGAAGAACACCAAAATTTAGCCGCTTTTTTGGAAAAATATCCTATTAATGATAATAACATGTATTTAGTTTCTACAAAAGCGACTCATGTATATAGTGATGTGGATTATTCTAAACAAGAAAATATATTTTTGCTTTTTGGTAAAGAAACAAAGGGATTACCAGAAAATCTTTTAAAAGAAAATTTAGACAGAACTATTCGTATCCCAATGGGGTATGATATACGTTCTTTAAATCTTTCTAATTCTGTTGCAATAGTAGCTTATGAAGTAGAAAGACAATATATGTTTGGTGGTTTACAAGAAACTAGTGAATACTTATTATAAAAGATAAAAGCATGAATCATTCATGCTTTTATCTTTTATCCATATCTATTCCTTTAACATATACATTTATGCTCAAGATATTTATTCCGGTTATATAATCTATGTCTCCTGCTATTGTTGTCTGTAATTTTGTAGTTGCCCTTGGTATGCTATGGCCAAATTTAACATATATATCTAAGTTTAAATTTACTCCATCTACATACTTATCTATATCTACTTTAGATATTCTAGTTATCCCGTCTATCTTCATTCCTTCATGTAATATTATCTCTTTTAACACTTTATCTGAAATAGTAAAGTTACCAAGATAACTAAATGTTGGGCGAATTACACTTTTTTCACTATATACTTTATCCTTCTTTTCGAACATTTTTAGTGGATCCATAAAATATCCGGAAAATTGCTCTTTTATTTCAAAAGTTGGTACAGGAACAACATGTTTCCCTTGTTCTTTTCTGATCTTTTTAGCTTCTTCAATTTGTTCTTTAGAAGATATCTGCTCAATATATATTTTCTTTTCTATTTCTGGAAGGCCCAAGTTTTCTGCAATTCTTTCTACCATTTCATCAGATGTACCAAGTATTAGAAGCGACTTAATCTTCTCTGCTTTTATGGCTTTACGCATTGCATCGCGTCTTGATTCATCTGTAAACAGTGCCGCTTTAACAGAACCTATTTTGGTAGGTTCTGTTTTAGCTGATCTTCCTGCAACTACTTTGTTTCCTTTTATTAAAAGCGCATCATCTATAATATAGTCTATATTATTTACAAATGCTACATTTTGTGAGTTGTGACTTTTTCCTGTACCCGAAGGTCCAACAAAAGCATATACTTTCATAAATTCACTTATCCTTTAACTTTAAACATCTTTTGCAGATAATTTGAAACGACCTTGTTCCTTATCCACTTCTATAACTTTTACCATTATCTCTTGACCAACAGTTAACTTGTCTTCTATCTTAGCTATTCTTTCTTTAGATATTTGAGAAATATGTAAAAGTCCTTCTTTGTTTGGTAATACTTCTACTATTGCAAATGCTGGCATAATTTTTGTAACTTTACCCATGTAAACAGCACCTTGTTCAACTTCTTCTGTAAGCCCTACAATAATAGTTAAAGCTTTCATAATCATTTCTTCATCCATGCCGTATACAAATACTGTTCCATCATCTTCAATGTCAATCTTAACGCCAGTATCTTCAATAATCTTGTTTATAGTCTTACCACCAGAACCTATAACGTCTTTTATCTTTTCTGGGTCAATCTTTATTGTTTTAATCTTTGGCGCATACTCAGATACATGTTCACGAGATTCAGGAATTGCTTTTAGCATTACTTCATCTAGAATGTAATTTCTAGCTTTTCTTGTTCTTGCAAAAGCTTCCTCTATTATTTCATATGATAAACCATCGACTTTAATGTCTACTTGTATAGCTGTAATACCTTTTTTAGTACCTCCAACTTTAAAGTCCATATCTCCAAAGAAGTCTTCAATTCCTTGAATATCTGTTACCATTATATAATCTTCAGAATCTTCTTTTGTGAATAATCCTGTAGATATACCTGCAACTGGTGCTTTAATTGGTACACCTGCAGCCATAAGCGCCATAGTTGAACCACAAATGCTTCCTTGTGATGTTGAACCATTTGAGCTTAATACTTCAGATACTACTCTTATTGCATAAGGGAAGTCCTCAACTGATGGTATAACTGGTTCTAATGCTCTTTCAGCTAATGCCCCATGTCCAATTTCTCTTCTTCCTGGTCCTCTTGTTGGTCTAGCTTCACCTACACTGTATGGTGGGAAATTATAATGGTGGATATATCTTTTTGTTGACTCCTCATCTAGTCCATCTAATGTTTGTTCGTCAGATTTAGGTCCAAGCGTTACAATAGATAATACTTGTGTTTGTCCTCTTGAGAAAAGTGCACTTCCATGTGTTCTTGGTAATAAATCTACCTCTGCAGATAATGGGCGTATTTCATCAAATCCTCTTCCGTCTGGACGTTTTGATTCGTTTATTATCATATTACGAACGTTTTTCTTTTCTAATCTGTATACAATTTCAGCTATATCTTTTTTATCTTCGTTGTATGCATCTTCGCCATGAGCCTCGATGTAGTAAGCTTTGATTTCTTCATCAACTTTAGACATATTTTCATCTCTAATAGTTTTATCTGTAGTTTGTATAGCATCATAAATTTTAGTATAGAATTTATCTTTTAGTTCTTCAAACATTTCAGCTGGTACTTCAAAAGATTTGTAAGCTGCTTTTGGTTTACCAATTTCTTTTTTAATACCTTCAATAAACTCTACTACTTTTTTGATTTCTGTGTGAGCAAGTTTAATAGCCTCTAACATTACATCATCTGGTACTTCGTTTGCTCCTGCTTCAATCATACAAACTTTTTCTTTAGTTGCTGCAACTGTTAAATCTAAGTCAGATTTTTCCCTATCTTTAAGTCCTGGGTTAACTATAAGTTTTCCATCAACAAGACCAACTTTTGCTGCACCAACTACTCTATCAAAAGGTATGTCAGAAATGTTAAGTGCAATAGATGCTCCAAGCATTGCAGGCACTTCTGGAAGCACATCTGGATCCATACACATAGCAATTGCATTTATTGCTGTATCATTTCTGTAATCCTTAGGAAATAGTGGTCTCATTGGTCTATCTATTACCCTTGATACAAGGATAGCCTTATCTGTTGGCTTTCCCTCTCTTTTAATAAAGCCACCTGGTATTTTACCTACTGCATATAATCTTTCTTCATAATCTACAGATAAAGGTAAAAAGTCTATACCATCTCTTGGCTCTTTTGACATTGTAGCGTTAACTAAAACGCAAGTGTCTCCGTATCTTACTAGACACGAACCGTTTGCAAGTCCTGCCATTTTTCCTGTTTCTATTACAAGTGGTCTGCCTGCAAATTCTGTTTCAAATTTTCTAAACATAGAAATTCCTCCTTCTAGCTTCTTTTAAAGGAAGTAATAATTTCTAAAGCCTAGTCTATAAAGCCTCACAAATTATTACTACCTCTTCCCAAAAAGCTACATATATTATACTACACAGCTTCTTGCATTGCAAGAAAATTAAAAGTATATTTTTAGTGATATAAAATTATTAAAGGATAGCGACAAAGTCGCTATCCTTTAATACATTATTTTTTCTTCAAAATTCTAACACTATTTAGTATTGTCATAAGCGTTACGCCAACGTCCGCAAATACAGCAATTAGCATATTAGTTAGACCAAATAAGCTAAGTGTTAAGAAGGTAATTTTCATTCCAAGTGCAAATACCAAGTTTTGTTTTATAATCTTATTTGTATACTTAGAAATATCTATTGCCTCTTTAACTTTTGAAATCTCATCTGTCATAATTACTACATCAGAAGCTTCGATACTACTACTTACGCCGACTCCACCCATTGAAATTCCAATGTCCGCTCTTGCTATAACAGGTGAATCATTAATGCCGTCACCTACAAAAGCAACTTTATTATTCTCGCTACTCTTTTTTTCTATTAGTTCTTCTAGCTTAGCGTATTTGTCTTGTGGCAAAAGTTCAGCAGAAACATTGTCTATTCCAACTTCACTTGCTACTTTTTGCGCAACAGATAGGTTGTCTCCTGTAAACATATAAAGCACAATGTTTTGGTTCTTAAGAGACTGTAGTGTTTCCTTTACACCGTCTTTTACTTTATCTGTTAGTTCTATCTGCCCCACAACCTTGCCATCTACTGAAACATATATAGTAGTTATGCCAATATTTTGACTGCTACTAGGAATGCCTACTAACTTTTCATTCCCAATTAGTATCGTCTTCCCATCCAAGCAATAACTAATTCCAAGGCCCGCAATTTCTTTATGTTCTGTTACATCTTTAGTATCTAGCGTTTCCGTGCTTTCTGCAAGAATTGCTTTAGCTATTGGGTGGTTTGAAAAGCTTTCGCCCAACTTACAAAGTGTTAAAATTTGCTCTTCGCTATAACTATCGCTTAAAGCAATTACTTTTGCTATTCCAAACTTTCCTGTAGTTATTGTTCCTGTCTTATCCATTACAAGAGTTTTTATACCACGAAGTGCATCTAAGTAGTCACTACCTTTTACAAGAATTCCTTGCGATGATGCTTTTCCTATACCACAAAAATAACTTAAAGGCACAGAAATCGCAATTGCACACGGACAAGATATTACAAGAAACATTAGTGCTCTGTAAATACTTTCGTCATATGTCACGCTAGATACGAGTGGTAAAAATACACCTACTGTAACAGATAATAGCATAACAATTGGAACATATATCTTAGCCATGCGTGCAACAAAGTTTTCAGTCTTAGCCTTTCTATCTGTTGCATTTTCTGTAAGTTCCAAAATTCTACTTACTGTACTATTTACATACACACTTGTCGCTTCTATCTCTATGGTGTCGCCTACATTCACACTTCCGGATAAAATTTCATCTCCTATTCCTACAGATACATACATAGATTCTCCTGTAAGGACTGATTTATCTAGTTTTGTCTTACCAGTTATAACTTTTCCATCAACAGGCACTTTTTCTCCCGATTTAATAACCAAGATATCCCCAATTTGCACTTCATCTGGCGAAATGGTTCTAATGTTATTTATATCTTTTACGTTTGCATACTCAGGTCTAATGTTCATTAGCTCTTTAATGCTTTTTCTTGTTTTGCTTACAGCACGAGCTTCAAGAATTTTTCCTATATCATAAAGAGCCAGAACCATCATACCTTCAACTGGTTTAGCTATAAGATAAGCACCTATTGCAGAGATACAAATCAAGGCACTCTCGTCGATAGTCTTATTCCTAAGCTTTTTTATGGCCGCCACAAATGTCTTATACATTAAAAGGGCATAGGAAATAATAATACATATTGTACTAACTAGTTCTGTTTTTATTACAATGGAAAGTCCTGCAAAAATAATCCCTATAATTAGAACTATTATATCTATGTTTACCTTGCGCGTATTTTCTGTCTTTTCTTTTTTGGCCTTTGTCTCAGTTGCTTTTACACCCGGTACAACTCTAGATATTACTGCATTAACATTTGGTTTATAGTCCACGTCCGTTTCAAAAGAAAGTGTTGAAGTCGCAAAATTTACAACTACATTTTTAAACAAACTACTTCTTTTTAAAGCATCTTCTATTTTTCTTGCACAGTTTGCACAATCTAAGTTACTTAACTCATATCTATACTTCTTCATGAACAATTCTCCTTTTAGAACAAATATATTTTATGAAGATATATTAACACCCTTAAGGGCTATTTGTCAAGAATAGACATATCTTGTTACATGATTTTCATATATTAGTTTGGGTGAGTTTTTTGAAAAAATCCAAATTGTTTATTGTAAATAGCATAATAATTATAATAAGTTCCCTTATTATTAAAATAATAGCCTCAGTTTTTGATATTTTCCTTGCGAATCAAATAGGTGCTGAGGCAATAGGTGTATATGGTTTAATCATGTCAATATACATGTTTACAGTAACTGTTGCAACTTCAGGGGTTAATCTTGCAGCAACGAAAGTAATTTCTGAAGAAATTGAAAAAGAAAATACATCAAATATTCCTAGAATCGTTAAACGTTGCTTTTTATATAGCATTATCATGGGAATATTTGCATGTATCCTCCTTGTATCTTTTACACCATATATTTGTTCGCATTGGCTTATGGATAAGGTGTCATATTCTGTCCTTTACACTTTAGCAGTATCACTACCGTTTGTTTCAATGACATCCGCAATTTCTGGTTACTTTCTAGCAGTTCGCAATGTCCTTAGAACCTCCATATCTCAAATTGCCGGACAACTAATTAGAATAGGCATTGTATTTTTTCTTGTGACTTCGGTCTTTACAAAAAGTATAAACAACTCTGCTTTAGCTTTAGTTGTTGGAAGTACACTAAGTGAAATTATTTCATTAGTATTTTTATATATCACTTATTCTAAGGATAAAAAGAAATATACTAAGTTAAATGCACCAAACTCATTTCTTACAAAAAGAATACTTAAAATTTCTTTGCCTATTGCCATAACATCATATATACGCTCTGGACTTAACACTTTAAAACAAATTATTATTCCAATAAGACTTAAACTGTCTGGTATGTCTTACGAAAAAGCTCTATCACAATATGGAATTATATGCGGTATGGCAATGCCAATTATAATGTTCCCAAGTGTTATTGTGTATTCATATAGCTCATTACTTGTTCCTGAATTTTCTAGATTTAGTGTGCATGAAGATAAATCTGTTATGCGAAGAAATATTGGTAGAATGTTTAAAATAACATTATACTTTTCTATTGCTATAGCTGGAATTTTAATGTGCTTTGGAAAAGATATTGGAAACCTTTTATATAACACACAAGATGTGGGTTGGTATATAAAAATAATGGCACCACTTATAGTTCTTATGTACCTAGATAATGTTATAGATAATATTTTAAAGGGACTTGGAAAACAAGTTAGTGTTATGTGCTGTAACATTTTAGACTTAGTAATATCTGTATCATTCATATACTTCCTTCTCCCTATATTTGGAAGTGTTGGGTATATTATAGTCATGTATATAAGCGAAATGCTAAATTATACAATTAGTGTTATTACATTATTTAAAGAAACTGAACTTAAATTTAAATACTTTGAATGGGTTATACTACCAGTTATATGTATATGCTTCTCTTTATTTATATCTAGTATATTTAAGTTTTCATATTTGAGTACTACTCTCTCTTTAGTCTTCCACATACTTATATGTATTTTTTCATATATTACATTACTATTTTTAATATCAGAAAAGAGCTAGCAAGCTAGCCCTTTTTTCTTGTCAAAAAATATATTTTTATATTCATCAAACAATTATTTATTTCTTATTTCTTTCAATTTATTATATGCCTTATTAATTTTACTGTCTAATAATTGTCTTAATTTATTTATAACGTTTGCTAATATTGTAAAAACTATCCCGCAAATTATTGAGCCACCCACAACCGCCAACGGATTTAGGTAAGGGTTTTCACAAACACAAGCTTCAACTTTACCATGTAAATATTTGTAGAACCACTTTATTGCAGGATGTATAATATATATTATTAATGAAATATTACTAAGGCTAGCAATAAATTTCTTCCTTTTAGAAAGAAAAGGTATAATAGGATGCGAAACAACCAATAACATGAGCGCTACTGTTACAAAAATAATTCCAATAGGCATCTCTGCTTTTCCAATGCCTACATATTGTACCAAGCTAAAGAATAATCCAAGTACAATCACTATTATTTCTTTCCATATATTTAAGTTGTATTTTTCTATTATTCTCTCATGATACTGATGAATAAACATTCCAATTGAAAACATTGGCAAGGCATAAAAGAGCGCATTGCGATATATGTGATACGGAACATCCATACCTGCCGCTGTAGCGTTAGCACCTAATACAACATGTATTAAAAGCGCACATGCACTTGTAATATATAACGGCGTATAGTTAATTTTCTCCTTTTCAAAGAATTTAACATAAACCCATAAAAATATATAACAAATCAAAATTGCCGCTAAATACCATAAGTGACCAGCAATTGGTTCAATGTTAATAAATATCCATTTTGCAATACTATTCATATTTAAAGTGTTATTTAAGTATTGCATTAAACTACCGCCGAAAATATATTTTGTTTCACACATATTCAAAAAAGCGTAAAATGCGACCGCCACCAAATTTAACTTTATCATGTAAACAATTCTTTTCTTTATCTTAGAACTATCTGCCAAATAACTAAAATAACCTGAAATAGCAAAAAAAGTAGGTACCGCAAATCTAGCGACACAATCTATAACAGTTCCTAATCTCCCAGGAAAGCCAACATGAATAAATACAACAAAAATTGCTGCAATTAATCTACATATTTGTATTGATTGATTAATATTTTTATTATCTTTTCCAGTAATACCCATTACAATCTATCCCCTTTTTCATTAATTATACCTTTATCTTTTATATCATATTTTCTACATATTTGCAAACTAAAAAACAAATCACAGTAAACTGTGATTTGTTTTGTTTGGTGCGAGTGATAGGACTTGAACCTACACACCGGTTGGTACCAGATTCTAAGTCTGGCGCGTCTGCCAATTCCGCCACACTCGCGACCGTACATATATATTAGCACACAGCAAAAAAAATGTCAACAGAGAAATTTAAATTTTATTAAAAACTGTTTAATTTTTCTGCCATAATCCTAAATATTCTTCTAAAGTTTGTTTTTTATCTTGTATTCTTTTAGCGTGTTTCCTGCCAACATAACGCAAATGCCAAGGTTCATATTTATACCCTGTTATGTGTTCTTTCCCTTTAGGATAACGTATAATAAAACCAAATTTATACGCGTTTTTTTGTAACCACTTATCTTCTTTTGTGTCTATAAAATTATCACTGTCATCACAAATATCTAGAGCCAGACCCGATTGATGTTCAGAATGTCCAGGTTGTGCAGAAAAAGTATCTGCCTGTTTTTTTCCATATTCTTTTACATACTCTTTATATATCTTTTCTTGGTAGTCATATGATCTAAATCCGGATACAATATTTAATCTAGCTCCATCTTTTAAGGCACACATTTTCATATAAAAGTACATTAACATCATTTCTTTATTTAATCCTGGATTATATGTCTTAGGTAGTCCTATCTCCTCATTTACTATTAGTATTCCTGCTACACAAGTTGGTTTTTCCATATTTATCACCAATACAATATATGATTTGTTTTTTCAGGTTATCACACAAGTAAGCATTTAATCATAATATACAATATTAAGGAGGTTAAAAATGGCTACTATACTAGTATATAACCAAGACACAAACAAAATAGAAAGATATAATCGCGGGCCTAACGAAGCAATGCCCTATGTCACGGGGACCACATTAACTGTTAAAGAATTTAGAGGAAGTTCTGGTTCAGATATAATGTGGACAACTAAAGCATTTATGGAAGCTTGGAATTCTCTCCGCCGTCAATGGGGAAAACCTATATATGTCGGATACGCTTTTAAAAGGATTTGGCAAGGCGGTCATTCTGGCATGTCACAGCACTATGCAGGCCTTGCAATGGATATGGCCCAAACTTTCTCTAATAGCGAAAGAAATAGGTTAAGAGATCTTGCTATTAATTCCAGGCTCTTTACTTATGTTGAGCCCAAGGCATTAACACCAACCTGGGTAAATGTTCTTTTGGAAGAGAAAAAAGCTATTATATAAAAACAATATTCAAAGTGCAATTTCATATGTTTCAAAGTGCAAAAATTGCACTTTGAAATTGACTTTGTACATTAAAAATGGTATAATAATATGTGTGGAGGATGTATATAATGGATAATAAAAAAGAGTGGAATTTAGAATTAGTAGAATATATAAAACAAGGGGAACCAAACAAAGTAGAAAAAACTAAAGTATGGGAAACAGCTATAGGGCTCCAAGACGTAGATGGTTTAAAACCATCAAAATATTTAATAGAAACAGCAAAAGAACATATTGAAGGTAATATAGATATTGAAGAAGTCAAGTATAGAATAAATGAATATTATAAAGCTGTAGATACTAGAGAATCCGAAGAAAGAGAAAACGAAGAAGCAGATAAAGTTTCAGTTAGAATTACAGAGATATTAAGTGAAAATACATTTAATTTTTCGGTAGCAGAATTATTAAATATTCATAAAAGATTATTTGCTGGCATATATAAATGTGCAGGAGTATTTAGAGATTATAATTTTACTAAAGAAGAATGGATATTAAATAAAGATACAGTAATATATTCTTCATATGAAACAATTAAAGATGCATTAAATTATGATTTTGAGCAAGAAAAAGAGTTCTCATATAAAGACTTAAGTATAGATGAATCTATAAAACATTTATGTAGATTTACTTCAAACATTTGGCAAGTTCATCCATTTTGTGAAGGTAATACAAGAACAACAGCTGTGTTTATAATAAAATATTTAAGGACTTTTGGTTTTAATATTAACGATGATGTTTTTGCTGAAAACTCTTGGTATTTTAGAAATTCGTTAGTTAGAGCAAATTACAAAAACTTTGAAAAAAATATATTTGAAGATACATCATTTTTAGAAAAGTTCTTTTATAATCTATTAACCAATACAAAATATGAATTAAAAAACAGATATACACATATAGATAATGATAAAAGTGCAAATAATAATGATTCAAAGTGCAAAAATTGCACTTTAGAAGAACAAGCAATTTTAAATATATTAAAAAACAATCCGGCAATAACACAAGATGAAATAGCAAAAGAAATTAATAAATCTTTAAGAACTGTTAAATCACATATGTCAGTGATGAAAAAGAAAGGATTGATCGAAAGAAAAAATGGGAAACGAAATGGACAATGGCTTGTAAATTAGTTATTAACGCTTTGCCGACAGTGGCAAAGCGTTAATAACTTTTATATAACTTAATCTTTCTAGTTTTTAATTAGCTAATTTCTTAACATTGTCTATTCTTTTTTGCACTTCTAAACAAATCTTATTTATTCTATCCGTAGTTAATAATTTATTGCGTTGTAATATTTCTTTTACTTCATCTACAAAGCCGTCAAGTTTGGATATATCTAACCATTTAAAATCTTTTATAAGTGAAAGCTGAATTTGTTCATATTCTTCAAAAGGTTTAGTTAAGAAAAACTCTCCAACATATAAATCATTTTCATCAAACCATAAAGAACAACCATTATCAAATATTGGTGCAACGCTTATAAAGTCTAAAGTTTCAACATTTCGTATAGCTCCAAAATTATTAAAATGTCTATCTTTATTAGCAAGAATATAATCACAAACTATCATTTTATCTACTTGTTCTTTTGCATTTTTAATACCTAATTTATTTAAACAATTTATATAATGCTCATATTTATTTTCACTAGTTGTTTCTTCAAAATATTCATTGATTTTCCAAGCAGGTACAAGTTCGGTTTCTTTAGTTACAAAGTTTTTACAAATAGAAACAACTTTGTTTTCATCTTCTACTAATTCATATTTAACAAATTCACTATCTTCAAGTAATCTTTCGTATAGTTTAGTAGCAATCAATTCATTAAATGGCTCTTGATTTAATATTTTACCACCTGCTTTTACTAAATATCTTTCGCCGTTTATAATCTTCCATCTCTTTTCGTAATTACCATTACTTGTCATATCTGGAGTGTTTAAATCTAAATTTAATTTAGCTGTTCCACCACCTAACAATATCTTTCCTATATCTTCAGAAAATTCATTATCAAAAAAGTTAATATCATTCCAGTTAATATCAATATCCTTTGGTTTTACCCAATAATGGTCAGATAAAGATAAACAATAAGCTTTAGAATCTAACAAATCAAAATTATCTGTATTATAAATATTGTTATTGTGCAATACTTCTTTTAGTCCATTTCTTGAAGCTGGTATTTGTCTATTTTTCCACCATCTATTAAATTCTGATTTATTTATTGCACCTTCTTTTATTAATCCGAAAAGGTGCATATTTCTCATTTTCTTTGTATATTAAATAAAAGTTAGCTATTAAATGTTGATCATTATCATATTCAAAATCTAATATCTTTTTATTTTTATTCATCAATGTAAATACTGTCATTTGTTTCCTCCTTCTACCATATTTTCTTTAATTCCGTTCAAAATACTCACATATATATTTTACCATAAGTCTAGTAAAAATGCTATATTTTATTGACTATTTTTGCAATGTTATTACTAGCATTTTTTTACTTTATCTATATTCATATTATTTAAATTCCCAATTAATAATTAGTATAAATAATTGCACATATATACGATTTTGTTGTAATGAGAAAATTATATCTTACTAAATTTAAAATGTATTTTTATTTTAGGGTGTTCAATGTGAGCACCTATTTCTATTTTGTCTATTAGTTGTAAAATATCGTTTCTATCAAAACTATCAGTATCAAAAAATTTGTTCACAATATTAAGCATATCATTTTTATTTTTAGTATCATTGTATATATTTTCAAGACTATCATCTATACTTTTTATTCTATCTTCATAGTTTTCAATATCTTTATTTACATTAGATATAAATAGAGTATAGTCTTTTTCAGATACAATATAATTTACTTTATCTTTATATAAGTTGAATTTTAAATTATTGCTTTCATCAAGTTTTAACTCTAGGCTTTCTTTTTCTTTTAGTAAACTACTTTTTAAATTATCATTAGCTTTATTATCTATATTATTTAATATATAATCTTTATTAGTGTATTTAGAAATAACATCTTTTAAAGAAATTATAACAGCATTATTTAACTCTTCTTCTTTTATACTTTTACAGTTGCAAATCATATTACCATATATTTTTTTGTTTCTGCATATAGCGTAACTACTATTTTTATATCCTTTTATAAATGTATATTTAGCTCCACACTTTTCACAATATATAATTCCTGTAAGTAAATGTACTTTTCCGTTTTTCTGGAGTATATGACCTTTTATTTAATATATTTTGTACCTTTTCAAAATCTTCCTTTGGAATAATAGGTTCGTGAGTATTTTCAACCTTTATCCATTCATCTTTATCTAACATTATTTGTTTCTTTAGTTTGTAATTTATTTTCTTAACTTTATGACCAACAGTATTTCCAATATACACTTCATTTTTTAGAATTCTTCTAATAGCAGTTCCATTCCAAAGACAATTTGTTTTATCTTTGTTAGTTAAACTTGCAGGTGAGGGAATATTATCTTTTATTAAGTCTTTACATATACTATTTATTCCGTTTTCTATTTAAAAACTCCCTATATATTCTTTTAACGATATAAGAAGTATTTTCATCTATAACTAATTTATGTCTATTTTCTTTATCTTTTATATAACCAATTGGAGCATTAGTTCCAATAAATTCACCATTTAATTGTTTAGTATAGAGTGCTGTTCTTACTTTCTTTGAAATATCTTTAGCATACATATCATTAAATACATTTTTAAATGGAGCTATATCATTTGCTGAAGAATCTTCATCTAAACTGTCATATCCATCGTTTATAGCAACGTAACGAATATTATATGCTGGAAAGACTTTCTCAATCAAGTTTCCGGTTTCAATATGGTCACGACCTAGTCTAGATAAATCTTTTGTTATAACCATATTAACAATTCCATTTTCAATATCTTGCATTAATGCCTTAAAACCGTGGTCTATCAAAGTTTGTACCAGAGAAGCCATCATCAACATAAATATTAACTAAGTTTAAATTGTTATTCTCAATATACTTTAAAATATATTCTTTTTGATTATTTATACTTTCAGAAAAGTTTGATTTTTTAATTTCATCATCTCTAGAAAGTCTTACATATGCACCTACTTTATATTTCACCTTAACGCTCCTTTGATATAATTATATTAAGTTTCATTCTCAAAGTCGACCACCCTAAGTTTTGAATTAAGTATAGAAATTAAAATATTATCTAAAGTAGTATCAGCATTATCATTAAACTCATATTTAATTTCAATGTTATCCACAAAATCACCTAATATATCTTATTCTCACAAAACTTGTACTTATGATATATATCCCTTCACTCCTTAACAGTCATAATAGGATGGGCAAAATTAAAAAATACGGTAAAAATTTACAAAAAATATGTACCCAAAATTGGATACATATTTTTGCTTTCGGACACACGTTAAAAGCTTTGCTTTTAAGCTGTACATATGATGTGTAGACACATCTATTCCTGCTTTATAAGCCTACTTATCAGTTAAATATTTCTCCGAGATCTTAATATTGTTAAAAAATGGCGAATTTGGATTACCATTATACATATATTCTCCAAAATGATGCATTAAGTCCCAAAGTTGAAATTCACTATATCCTTCTTTATCAGCTTTTGGTTTCTTGAAAGGTCCCATAGATTTTCTAGCTTGTGGGGGCATTTGCTTTAACAGCTCATTATATTGAGCTTCAAGTATTCTCATCCCTTCTTCTGTAAGCTTTACTTTGACAAAGTCGTTAATGTTAAATATTTTTTCCATAACTGTTCTCCTTAAAAATTATTTTAGAAGCATCTTCAATATACCATGTACATTATATCATATAAGTATACACAATTCAATCGTTTCCAAAAAGTGCTTTTATAACTTTCTATTTTCAATGAAACTTTCTTACCATAAATTAAATAATGGATATAATTGACTATTTTACATATTTATTGTATATTAACTCCTAGGATGGTGAGTTATTATGATACATACAATGAAATTAAATGAAAAACCTTTTACAAATATTGATAATGGGGTTAAAAAAATTGAACTTAGATTATATGATGAAAAAAGGTCAAAAATTACACTAAATGATTATATTGTTTTTCAAAAAACAACAGATTTATCACAAACTATCAAAGTAAAAGTTGTTGGACTATTAAGATATAATTCTTTTGAAGATTTATTCAAAGATGTTGACTTTAACATTTGTGGCCCTGCTAATAGTTTGGAAGAAAAATTGGACAATATTCATAAAATATATTCTATTGAAGAAGAAAAAAAATATGGGATATTAGCTATACGAATAGAAAAAGTATAACAATAACAGGAGATGAAATAGTATTAACACCTCCTAACGGATTATAAACTTTTCCAAATGGCTACCAACCTGGGTACATATTGATAAAAGATATGGAACTCCTGCATGTCCTACCGGAGGATACCCTGTAATTCGTCAAGGGAGTCGCGGAGTTTATGTTATGGTATTGCAAGACGCTTTAAATTACCTAGGATATAACTCTGGAAATATAGATGGAATATTTGGCGCTAATACAAGAAATGCTGTTGTTAGATTTCAAAGAGACAATAATTTAAGTGCTGATGGAATTGTAGGATGTAACACTTGGAGAAGGCTCACAAACAAATTTTAATTCTAAATTAATTAACAATTGCGAAACGCTAAATATAATAAAAATACTAAAAATGCAAAAATATGTACCCAAAATTGGATACATATTTTTGTTTGTGGACATATCTATTCTTGCTTTAGAAATTTTATATTAAAAAACAAAATATTTGTCTGAAAGCGGAACGTGCTGAATTATACTCGATTCCATAAGATTATCTACAATGTCTATGACTTGTTCTTTATTCTCATCATCCATAATATTTGCTTCTCTTAAAACTCCAAATAGCTGTTCAACAGTAAATGAATCTTCAAAAGTCAAAACAAAATTTAATACTTTGTCGTTCAATTGTTTTTTATTGCTCATCTTAATTCTGCTCCTTCAAAATAATTATTTTAAGTATACTATTTAATCTAAATTATTATATCAAAAGAAGTGAGTATTTTCAAGCCTTTTCTTGCTCACCTCTTTTCCATTTAAACACTTCTTACACTTTTTAATCTAAGAACCTGTACTCTTATACTTAGTCATCCCCGCATTAAATATTAAACATGCTGGCACTAAAATTAATAAACTTAATATTGGCAAAAATATATACCACCATCTATCTGAGGCTCCCGTTATATATAGCATAGGATAATACGAAGTAAGTCCTATCGGAACTATATAAGTAAAAAAAGTTTTTACTACCTTATTATATATTCCTATTGGATATTGCGCAAAATCTCTTGTACCATATATAAATATATTTATTACTTCTAATCCTTCTATAGTTACAAAACACATAGCCGCACTAATTATTAAAAATGCTCCAAATATCACAGAACTACCAAGCATCATAAGTAGAATTATCGGATAGTATTTAACTTGAATTTGTAGTTTTATTACTGCAAATACTAATATTGCCAAAGATATTATACTTTTTACAAATTTGGAAAGTTCTGTTTTATATCCTATTATTTGTAAATATATATTTTGCGGTCTTACTAATAGTTGATCCAAATGTCCATGTTTTATTATTTCTGAAAACTGGTCAAATCCTCTTAAAATTCCTTCTGCAAAGTTTTCTCCAAATTGCACTATAGCAAAACAAAGCATCACTTGATAAATATTAAATGATTGTACTAAATTAAATTTAGCAAATAGTGAATAAAACACAATGCAATATCCCCAAAAAGCTATTATCTGCGCTATCACCAGAAATATAAAGGAGCTTTTATACTCTAGTTGAGATTTTATATGCGCTAACATATATTTAAACATATTAACCTCCTTGTATATATACTTTTTTCATTGCATACTTTAATATTTTTGCTCCAATAAATATTAAAGCTATTACCCAAAATACTTGTAATCCCAAATATCTAATTCCTTCAGATATTGGTATTTCGCCGCAATATATTCTAAACGGGAAATCTCCTATCAGCCAAAAAGGAAATATTATACAGATGTTTTGTATAATTTTGGGCAATAATGGTAGTGGTAAACTCGTCCCACTTAATATTTCAGCAAAATTATATATTACAGTCGCTATCCCTTTATCTTCATATGTGAAAAATGCTATTGAATGTATTATTACCATTATTGCAGTTACTATTAATGATCCTAAAAACAAATTCAATAAAAATAACATAAATGCTCCAAATGAAATTGGCAGTGATAAATTATATGGGGCTGGTAAAAACAATGTTACTATTATTAATACTCCCGAACGCAAAGTAACTGCTGCAAGTCTTCCTGCAATGCATTTAACAAACCACCAAACATACAAATTATATGGACGTATAAGCTCATATGCAACAGTTCCATTTTTAATACTTTTAGCTATACTTTCGTCTCTTGAACGTACAAATACAAGTGTAAGTAATGCTTGCTGTAGCCAAACATATGTAACTAAGTTTTTAAAATTCATTGGAACATTTTGACCAGTTCCTGCATAAAAAGCTTGATAAATACATATTTGTAAAAATCCCCAGAAAAATTGAGTACATATTCCAGCAATTGCTGCTGTTTTATATTGAAGTCCAGATAATAGAACAGTTTTAAAATAACTTATATATCCCTTCATAGCTCATACTCCTTATACATTTGTAAAATAATATTATCTATATTGTTTTCATGAATATTTACATCTTCTATTGAGCAGGCTTTGCTATATTTTTCTATTATGCTAGATATAGTCTCTTGTTTAGTGTCTACTTCTATTATCACCTTGTTATTATCTTGTTCTAATATTTTTGATTTTATCTTTGGAACTTGTTTTATATTTCTAAATAATATTTCTAGTTTTTTGTTTGATTGAAATTTCGATTTGATTTTATTTAAGTCACCATCATAAAGTAGTTTGCCTTTTCCTATTACTATAACTCTTTTGGCTAATTCTTCAATATCTGTCATATCATGTGTTGTTAAAATAATGGTTGTTTTCTTCTTTTTGTTGATTTCTTTTATAAATTCTCTAAGTTGTACTTTTGAGGTTGCATCTAGTCCTATTGTAGGTTCATCTAAGAATAAAATGTCTGGATTATGTAACAGTGCTGCGGCAAGTTCGCATCTCATCCTCTGGCCGAGACTTAGTTGTCTAACTGGTACATCTAATAAATTTTGCAGATTTAAATTGTCTATTAATTGTTCTTTCGTTTCATTGTATTTTTCCTCTGGTATCTTGTATATAGATTTTAATAGTTCAAATGACTCAATTACTGGGATATCCCACCATAGTTGAGACTTTTGTCCAAATACAACTCCAATTTTTGATACATACTCTTTCCTATTTTTAAAAGGATTCATACCGTCAATACAAATTTCTCCGCTATCTGGCTGTAGTATTCCGCACAGCATCTTAATTGTTGTTGATTTGCCCGCCCCATTTGGGCCAATAAATCCGAGGATTTCTCCTTTTTCAATACCGAACGTTATATCATTTACTGCTTGTACTGTTCGGTATTTTGGTTTAATAAATGCTTTTATTGCATTAATTAATCCTTTGTCTCTTACCTTAATTTTAAAGTGTTTGGTAAGATTTTGCACATTAATATACATAAAAACACCTTCTTTCCACGCAAAAAAACATATTACCTAAGGTAACTTTTTAAGATTTTATCTTTATTTTAGTTCTCTATAGTAATATGTTAAACAACGTTCTTAAAATACTAACACAAATAATGACAAATGTAAATAGTTTTGTAAAAAAAATAAAATTAATTTCCAATCGTTTGACAAACATTTGTTTATATGCTATACTAGTTTTACTTGAGGTGAAAATATATGGAAACAACATTACTAGTAATAATTGCTGTTCTTTTGGTTATAGTATTTATACTAGCTATAGCAATTTTAAAGAAAAACAAAAAAGGTTATATAGAGGATTTTAGAAAGGAACTTGCTTTTCAACTAAAAAATAACCGCGAAGAAATAACAAATAATATTGGTAGTAAAATTGTAGATAATACCACAATACAGCAAAATAATCTTGCAACACTTACTAATCTTAATGAGACAAAGCTTGAAAATATTCGTAAGTCTGTTGAAGAAAAACTTGCTTCTATACAAAAAGACAATGGTGAAAAGTTAGAAAAAATGAGATTAACCGTAGACGAAAAACTTCAGTCAACTTTGGAAAAAAGGCTTAGTGAATCTTTTAAAATAGTAAGTAATAATTTAGAATCTGTTCAAAAAGGCTTAGGAGAAATGCAAAATCTTGCTAAAGGTGTTGGAGATTTAAAAAATGTATTTACTAATGTTAAGGCTCGTGGTTATTGGGGTGAAATCCAACTTGGAAATATATTAGAACAATTCTTAACTCCAGACCAATACCTAAAATCAGTAAAAACAAAGAAAAACTCAAACGACTTTGTAGAATTTGCAATAAAATTTCCTGGAAAGAATAATTTAGAGTATGTTCTTCTTCCTGTTGACTCAAAGTTTCCTATCGAAGATTACTCTAGACTTGTAGCATCAGAAGAAGCCGGCGATGTAAATGCTGTCACTGAATGCAGAAAAGCATTAGAAAATGGAATTAAAAAATGTGCAAAAGATATAAACGAAAAATATCTTGATCCACCATATACTACAGATTTTGGTATAATGTTCTTACCTACAGAAAGCCTTTATTCTGAAGTTTTAAGAAATACCAATTTATGTGAAACGTTAAATCAAAAATATAGAGTTGTAGTTGCTGGTCCATCTACATTTATAGCACTTCTTAACAGCCTACAAATGGGATTTAGAACACTTGCTATAGAGAAACGTTCAAGCGAAGTTTGGGAGCTTTTAGGTATTGTTAAAACTGAATTTGGTAAGTTTGGCGACTTATTAGACAAAACAAATAAAAAGCTTCTAGAAATATCTAATACAATGTCTGATGCAACTCGTAAAACTCGTACTATCGAAAGAAAATTAAAAAATGTAGAAGCACTTCCCGTTTCAAATGAAAATGATTTCTATAATTTACAATTAGATGAATCATCTGATTCTATAGATACAGAAGAATAGTTTTGTAGCACTGAGTGAGTGCTACTTTTTTTGCGCATAATACATTTGGTGATTATATGTTTGATAGTGTATATTATGAAGAAAATATTTTAAATTATCCATTAGGTAAAGAACTTATGGAAAAGTATAAATATCTTCCGAAATATAAAATAGAGAATCATAATAATATTGAAGAAATGAGAAAACAACCAAATAAAGAATTTGCTCGTATGAAAAGAAAGTTAATAATTGGCGTTAGGCGAACTCAAAAATTTGTACCTAATCATAAAGTTTCTAATTATCTTGTTCCCTACACCTCATCAGGCTGTACTGCAATGTGTATGTATTGTTATCTTGTTTGTCACTACAATAAATGTGCATATTTAAGACTATTTGTTAATCGCGAAGAAATGTTAAATAAGATTATTAAAACTCAAGAAAAGTCTGATACAGACTTAGTATTTGAAATAGGTTCAAACAGCGATCTGGTTTTGGAAAACACCATTACAGGTAATCTTAAATGGACTATCGAAAATTTTGCAAAAAGCCAAAAGGGTTATCTTACCTTTCCTACCAAATTTCATATGGTGGAAGACATTTTAAATATAACTGGAAAAGATAAAATAATCGTTAGAATGAGTTTAAATCCTAAATATATAATTTCTAGAGTAGAATTAGGAACATCCTCTTTAAAAGAAAGACTTGAAGCTATTGTTAAACTTAAAAAAGCAGGTTATAAAGTTGGAATTTTAATTGCACCAATAATTCTTTTAGACAACTATAAAGAGCTTTACGAGGAGTTGTTTTTAGAAATAAAACAAACTATCCCTAAAGCACTATTAAAAGGCATCTTTTTTGAACTAATATTTATGACATATAGTTTTGTGCATAATGCAATAAATACTGAGGCTTTCCCAAATGCCATTAAGATATATGATAAAGATAAATTTGTGTCACGAGGCAAAGGAAAATATTCATATAAAAAAGAAATAAAAGAAGACGCGACTATATTTTTCAAAGAATTATTAAATAAATATTTTCCAGATAATAAGGTTTGGTATATAGTCTGATTGTGATCGTCTTCTCCTTTTATTGACTTTATTATGCATATATGGTAACATACTACTCATAAATATTTTTTGTAATTTCTAAATTTAGAAAATTAAAATGGGTTTATTACGCATTGTAAAACAACTACAATTGTAGAACGAATTTAGGAGAATGACTCATGAAGACTATTTTAAAAGTCCAACAAGGTGACCGGTGTTTTTATGTAATGGCCGAAAGATTTCTGGCAAAATATAAAATACAAGCAGTATTAAATGATACAAACGAATCCCTTAATACAAACTGTTTTAATTATATTTTAACAGAAATTGTAAATGGGAAATTATTAGTTAAACCACTTGGATATATTTCTGATATAACTCCTGGCAACTACTCTTTAGCTATACGTTTAAACACTAAACACACTGATCCTTCTAATCACATAATACAACACTTTGATTTAACAGATATATGTGTATTAGAACAAATTTACAGTTTTTTATAACCTTAAAATGCGGCAATTCCAAATTGGAATGCCGCATTTTCTATATCTTACTACGCTCTTTCTTTTTTATTATAACCTCATCTTTAGATTCAGAAAAAGATACAATTATGCTATCTTCCATAGTTATTTTTTGATCTATTACATAGTCCGCAAATTTGTCTTCTATTTTGCTTTGTATTGCCCTTTTAAGTGGTCTTGCTCCTTTCTTTGCATCATATCCTATCTTAGTTATATAATCCACTACTCCTTGTTCAAATTTAATTTTTACACCTTGCAATTTTGCTCTTTTTTCTACATCTTTAAGAAGTAAACTGGTTATCTTCTTAACACAGTCTTCATCCAATTTATTAAATACTATTACATCATCTAATCTATTTAAGAATTCTGGACTAAAATTCTTATTTACTTCCTCCATTACTGCTTTCTTCATCTTAATATATGCTTCATGACTGCTTTCCTCTTTAACAAATCCCACGCTTTTATTATCTACAATATTTCTTGCTCCTAAATTAGAAGTCATAATACAAATGGTATTTTTAAAATCTACCGTCCTTCCCTGAGCGTCTGTAAGTCTGCCATCATCTAACACCTGAAGCAACATATTATATACATCTATATGCGCTTTTTCCACTTCATCAAATAACACTATTGAATAAGGATGACGTCTTACTTTTTCTGTAAGATATCCACCTTCTCCAAAACCAACATAGCCAGGTGGCGAGCCAATAAGTTTTGATACACTATGTGATTCCATATACTCAGACATATCCACTCTAATTATGCTGTTTTCATCGTCAAAAAGTTCAGCTGCAAGAGCCTTTACTATCTCAGTTTTACCCACTCCTGTAGGTCCCGTGAAAAGAAATGATGCAATTGGTCTTTTAGGATCTCGTAGTCCAACCCTACTTCTTTTAATTGCTCTTGCAAGTAAAGTTACTGCCTCATCTTGGCCTATAACTCTTTTCTTCAATTTTTCTTCTAAGCCTTTAAGACGCAAGATGTCGTCTTTTCCTATTTTTTCTACCGGTATTTTTACCATTCTTGCTACCACTTCTTCAACATCCTTTGAAAGAATCGAAATTGTTCTTTTCTCATCCTTTGTTTTTAATATTTTATTTTTTAATTCTTCTACTTTGTTATCTGCTTCTTGCTTTTTGCTTTTTACATATTTAGCCTTAGAGCAAGCCTCATCTATTATATCTATAGCTTTATCTGGAAGGTTCCTATCTACTATATATCTTTTTGAAAGTCTTACTGCTTGAATTATTGCATCTTCTGTAATTTTTACATTGTGGTATTTTTCATACTTTTCTTTTATTCCTTTAATAATTTCTATACATTCTTTTTCCGTTGGTTCAGATATATCTACTCGTTGGAATCTTCTATCCAAAGCACTATCTTTTTCAATGTATTTTGCATATTCCTCTTTAGTAGTGGCACCTATTATTTTTACAGCCCCACGCGACAGGTGTGGTTTTAAGATGTTTGCTGCATCAAGTGCGCCCTCTGCACTTCCTGCACCTATAATGGTCCTCATTTCATCTATAAAGAGTATTATATTTCCTGCTTTTTTAGTCTCAGCAATACACTTTTTAAAACGTTCTTCAAAATCTCCTCTATACTTTGCGCCAGCAATCATCGATGAAATGTCTAACATCAAAATTCTTTTATCTTTGAGTTCTTGTGGTACTTCTCCTTTTTCAATAAGATAGGCCAAGCCCTCTACAATGGCAGTTTTTCCAACTCCTGCTTCACCAATGATTAAAGGATTGTTTTTAAGCTTACGATTAAGTATCTGTATAATTCTATTTAATTCATCTTCTCTACCAATTATTTTATCTATTTTCCCGTTTCGAGCAAGCATGTTTAAATCTTCTGAATATACGTCTAAAGTTGGTGTACTAATATTTGAGGTGTTATATATATTTGAAACCGGGCTTTCTTTGCTTACTATTTTTAAAATGTCTGTAAATATCTTCTCCGGGTCAACATTTGCATCAATTAAAATTCTTACACCAATGCTATCTGTTTCTTTCATAAGCGATAAGAGGATATGCTCTGTTCCTATATAATTATATCCTAGTCGTTTAGATTCCTTCATACTGTTTTCCAAAACTCTTTTTGCTCTTGGAGTAAGCTCCGGTTCTCCTACTTCTTTCTTACTCATTTTGCCATCTATTTTTAATACCTGCTCTTTTATATATTCTGACGTTATATTTTGATTCTTAAGTATTCTTGCTGCTATGCCCTTTTCCTCTCTTACCAAGCCATATAGCAAGTGTTCTGTTCCTATATAACTATAACAATTTTCTATTGCAAATTCCCTTGTCTCTTCTAATGCAATCTCGGCTCTTTTTGTAAATTCATACATAAAAAAATATACCTCCACTTAATAAGCTTCGGTATTATTATATTATAACAAGTTTAGTCTCGCTATCCTTTCGACTATACATGTTTTTTTATGACATTTGTTTCTTGTTGTTTTTATTTCTCATTCTCTCTATAGCTATAACTCGTATAATGCTAAGATTTGTAAATAGTCTTGTACTAAACACTATTACTGCCGCAAGATAAATATCCACATTTAATTTTTGACCTAGATATACTAAGAACATAGCAATAATTGCGTTTAAGAAAAATCCAGATATAAAAACATATATATCGAATTTATTTTGCATGTTTGATGCTATGCCACCAAATATTGAATCTAAGAAAGCAAGTATTGCAACTGCAATATACTCTGTAAATGTATATGGTATTTCTAAACTGTATCCAAATAGGAAGCCTAGTGCTATTATAACAAGAAATATAAATACTATTATAATGTTTTTCATATACTACCTCCTATTTAATCTCACTTGCATATTTTAATTTTAAAGTCAAATCATATTTATCTATTGTTATACTTTCGTTTGTTTCAACTTGCACTTCAATTCCATATGCTTTTAAGCTGTCTACTACACCATTTTTTATATTTAATGCGCTCTCTAGATATTTAGAGTTTCCTATAGCTTTTATATAAAAAGGAGAGGCTACTTTTACACTATTTACTTGTATTGTTGGGCCCACACATCTTATTGCAGTTGTAGCTATGACTCTTTGTCCATTGATGCTTATAGCTTCAGCCCCTGCAGCTTTAAGCTCTGTTACTATAGCAGTTAAGTCTGTATCATGAACAAGGCCGGCTTCTAATGACATTTCAGTATCCGTACTATCTTTAAGTGTTACTACTACACCTTCACCTCTAACATTTACAAGGCCAGCTAATACATTTGCTTTATCTAATTCAGTTTTCATTGATGCGATTAATGCGTCATTAGAAGAACTACTAGTTTTGTATTCTTCAACTATTTCCTGGCTTTCTTCATAGTTTTCTTTTAAAGTTTCATATTCTTCTTTTAAATTTTGAAGCTCTCTTAAAAGTTCTGCTTCTCTCATGCCCTCAGATATTATATTAGTGTTTCCAACAGTATTAAGTTGTGCTGCGATTACAAATGAAAATATAAATAACGCTAATGCAATCATAGTAACTGCTGTTAAGTTATACTTTTTAATCATATCTACAGGATTTTTTTCCTTTTGTGCTCTTGATTTTATATTACGCACCACTTTATCTGCTTTTTTAGAATCGGCTTTCTTGTCTAAAGGTTCCGTCTTAGTAATATCTATCTTAGGTTTTACCTCTTTTTCTTTTTTTACTGCCATAACATCCTCCTTATCTTATACTTTCTGTAAATACAGGGTTTTCTTCCGTCATATCTATTGTTCCTGATTTCCCCTCTATCTTTTCTAAAATACCTTTCAAAAAGTTCATATCATAATCTAAGTCTTGATCATTAAGTATTACATTAATGTCATGATTTAATGTTAAAATTATATTTTTGTCCTTAAATTCTATATTTGTTATTTCCTTTTCTATTCCAGACTTTATATATACATTATTTGTTTTCTCATATAACGCTATTTTATCTAATTCTGTTTTTGCAATGGTGTTTTTAGCCACTAAATTATCATCAAAACTAATTCCAAACACTAATAATTCTGATTCTGTTTTAAGTTCTCCGTCAACTTCTTCCAGTATAACTCCTTCAGAATTCAACCTTATATATTTGTTTGTTTCTTCGTTATATGCAAAATATGTGCTTGTATATTCTTTTATTATTATTTCTATTGTGTCTGGACTTACTTTTTTTACATTAACTTCTTCAATATATGGTAAAGCTTCAAGATTTAATGTTATGTCTTTTTTAGATACTTTATATAAATTTGTGCCAATTGGAACTGCTGCCGTATCTGTTAAAGTTTGTATGTCATAAATTTTATTGTTTTTAAATGTTACTTTAGATACATTAAACTTGGAGCTTGTACTAATGTAACGCACTCCATATGCTACTAGCAACAACAAAGAAAGCATAACTGCTACAAGTACTATATATACAAGTACTCTTAAAACTTTCTTTTTATGCTTTCCTAACGTTTTCTTTTTTCCTATATGTTTATTTTTAGTTTCTACACTTTTTCTCACTTTACCACCGATTTTATCTCGTTATATATCTCTTGGTCTACGTTTGGCTTATACAGCTTCGCTGCATTGTCTTCCATAGATTTAAGAAGGTTATCATCAAATATAACCTTTTTTATTTTATCATATAAAAGGTCTTCATTCAATACATTTTCTTCGATTACTATTCCTGCACCCGCATTTTCCATAGCTTTAGCATTAAATAGTTGGTGGTTTTCTGCGGCAGACGGAAGTGGTATTAGTATTGCTGGTCTTCTTGCAATGCTTAATTCTGTTACTGTCATTGCTCCAGCTCTAGTGATTAGCAAGTCCGCCGCTTTGTACATTTTATCCATTTCATATACAAATTTTTCTACTTTTAAATATTTATCTATATCCTTTTCATCTTTTATGCTTTCCAGTGTTTTTTCATAATTATCTGGTCCTACAGCAATAACAAAAAAGATGTCTTGAGGTTTATATTTTTTAACCATGTCTATAATTGTTTTATTAAACTTAATAGCACCCTGACTTCCGCCAGTTACAAATACAATTTTTTTATCTTCACTACATACAAGTTTTTTACACTTTTCTTTGTCTAATGCCATCATATCGTCCATATCAAATTTAGCTGGTGTTCCTGTAAATACAGTATTTGTTCCCTCAGGTAATCTTAAAACAGCATCCTCAAATCCCGTTAAAATTTTTGCAGCATCTTTTGCAACAACCTTTACAGAAAGTCCCGGATATGCGTTGCTTTCGTGAAGTACATAAGGTATATGTTTAATTGCTGCTGCTTTCATTACAGGCACACATATAAAGCCGCCTGTTCCAATAATAACATCCGGTTTAAATTTAGATATTATTTTCATTGTATCAAAAATACCAAGCACTGCATACGTCATATTGCGTATGTTATATAGTGTAAGCTTTCTATGAAATCTTCCTGCTTTTACATGTGAAAGATTGTATCCTGCTTTTTTTACTAAATCGTTTTCCATTCCTGTTTTTGTTCCAAGAAATAAAATTTCACTATCCGGTTCATTTTTCTTAATAACATTTGCTATTGCAATTCCGGGATTTATATGTCCTCCACTACCTGCACATGCAATAATTGCTCTCATAATCTCACCTCTATTTTGCTCCTTGTCTAGATATATTTAAAACTATGCCCATCGCCGCCAAATTTATAACAAGCGATGTTCCTCCCGAACTAAAGAATGGAAGGGGCATACCTGTTGTAGGTATAAGCTTAGTTACAACCGCTATGTTTACCACTATTTGGAATGCAAACATTCCAATAATTCCGGCAGCTATAAGCATACCGTATAAATCTTTAGATTTTAGTGCTATTATAATTCCTCTAATTATTAAAAAGGCAAATAGACCTACCACTATAGTTGCTCCTACAAACCCAAACTCCTCTGCAAATACTGCAAAGACAAAGTCGTTTTGTGCTTCTGGAAGCCATAAATATTTTTGTCTACTTTGGCCTATTCCTCTACCGAATATTCCTCCAGAGCCTATAGCGTACAAGCTTTGTGTTGGTTGCCAATTTCCGCCTTGAATATCTGCTTCTGGATTTAAGAAAGATTTTACTCTTTCTAATCTATATTCTTCTGAGAATAAGAAGGCTGCAACAAGCGCTATAGCCGTTATTCCCACTATAATTACAGTTCTAAGTTTTACCTTAAATCCTCCCGCAATAATTATTACTGCACATATTGCAAGCATAACTATTGCTCCGCTTAAGTGCGATTGGAAATACATAAGAACACATACAAGTCCTGTCATACAAATTGGGACTATATATCCTTTCCATGTATTCATTTTCTTTTGGTTTTTTACTATATATGTAGCCATTCCAATTATTAAGCCTAACTTCATTATCTCTGATGGTTGAAATGTAAATAGCCCCAAATTTAGCCAACGTTGTGCGCCTTTTGCAGATGAGCCTATTCCTGGTACAAATACCATAAGCATTAAGGCTATACCTATTATATAAAATAAATAACCATATTTTTTATATTCTTTATAATCTATCTTTGAGACAACTAACATAACAACTATTCCAATAATTGCAAATATAAGCTGCCTTACAAGATAGTATGAACTATCACCATATTCTGTTAGGGCATAATATGAACTTGCGGAAGAAAGTGCTACAAGACCAATAGCAAGTAATATTATTAATGTAAACAAAAACGTAAAATCTAATTGTTTATTTTTACTGTCTGCTGTTAATTTTTTTAAAAACTCTAGCATTTTCCTCCTCCTTTTTAACTATTTAATTATATTTATATAAAATATGCTAATACCGCTAATATTGCTGTAATCACCCAAAATAGTACAACAACTCCTGTTTCCTTCATTCCAGATAATTCTAAATGATGATGAAGTGGTGCCATTTTAAATAATCTTTTTCCTTTTGACAGTTTAAAATATATTACCTGCATTGCAACAGACAATGTTTCAACAACAGGTATAAGCGCCACTATTAAAAGATATATTGGCATCTTCATAATAATTGCAATGGATGCAATAGCTGCACCTAATGCAAGAGAGCCTGTATCTCCCATAAATACCTTTGCAGGTTTTACATTAAAGATTAGAAATCCTAAAGTTGCTCCTACCGTTGAGGCACCTAAAACTATCATCGGAGTATCTCCATTTTTAATAGCTACGATTGTAAAGAATGTCATAACTATTGCAACAACTCCAGAGCACAATCCGTCTAAGCCATCTGTTAAATTTACTGCGTTACTTGTGCCTAGTAGCACAACCATTGTAAACAAAACAAATACTCCTACGCTTAATTCAAATGGCGTGTTTAAAAATGGAATTATTAGCTCAGTGCCTAGGTCAAAAACTGTAAGGTATACCACTAAAAATATAGCTGAAAACACAAACAGTAATATCATTTTCATTTTTGCACTTATTCCATCGCTGCTATGTTCTACTAATTTTTTTCTATCGTCTATAAACCCAACTATACCAAATCCAGCTATTAATACAATTGCAAGTATTAATACTGGGTACTTAAATGCAAACACTGCAAGTACTAAAAGTATCGCAATAAGCATCATTATTCCACCCATAGTCGGTGTTCCTTGTTTTTTTAAATGTGATTCAGGGCCATCTGTTCTTACCACTTGACCTACCTTAAGCTTTTTTAAATATGGTATTATACACAAACTTAAGATTACTGTGATTATAAAAGATATTACCCCTACAAGCATTTGTATATTCATAATATTCCTCTTTCTAATACTTTATTTCATCTTTACCCGGCATTTTTTCTGCCGCTTTTTTTACTATTTCTCTTTCGTCTAAATGTATCTTTCTACCTTTTGCTAGCTCTTGATAGGTTTCATGTCCCTTGCCAGCTAAAATAACTGTATCATTCTTCCATGCAATACGCATTGCAAATTCAATTGCTTCTTTTCTATTTTCTATAACCTTGTATAATCCGTTAGTAGTATTTATTCCTTGCTCTATATCTTTTGCGATACTAGATGGTTTTTCGTCTCTTGGATTATCTGTTGTAATTACTGTAAAGTCTGCATATTTTCCTGCTATTTCACCCATTTTAGCTCGTTTTGTTGTGTCTCTATTTCCACCGCAGCCGAATACTAAAATAACTCTACCTTTTACATATTTTTTTGTATTCATAAGAATTGCTTCTAGGCTAGAAGGATTGTGAGCATAGTCTATTAAAACGGCAAAGCTTTTTCCTATATCTACTATTTCACTTCTTCCTGGCACTTTAACTTGAGCCAAGCCCTTTAGCACATCCTCCATTTGTGCCCCTAGCATACTAGTTACTGCCACCGCTGCAATAGCATTATATACAGTGTATTTACCTGGTATTGGTACTGTTATTGTTTGAAGTTGTTTGTTTATATACATTTTAAAATCCACATAATTATTATTTATGCGTATATCTGTAGCAGATATATTTGCCTCATTATCTAAGCCATATCTTACATATTTACATTTAACCTTCTTAATAAGTTTTGGCGTATAAATGTCATCAGCATTTATTACACCAAATATAGATTGGTCAAATAATTTTGCTTTAGCATTTAAGTAACTATCCATATCTGAGTGGAAATCTAAATGCTCACGAGCAAGATTTGTAAATACTCCTATTTCAAACTTTATTCCATGTACTCTGAAAAGCTCTAGCGCATGTGAAGAAACTTCCATAACAACATATTCTATTCCAGAATCCACCATATCTTTTAGTAATTTATGCAATTCTAAAGATTCTGGCGATGTTCTATAGGATTCTATCTTTTTATCTGCATATGTATTATATATAGTCCCAATCATGCCAATTTTTTTGCCACTTGCTAGCATTATGTCTCTTATCATATATGCTGTTGTTGTTTTGCCTTTAGTTCCTGTCACACCAATAATTCTTAATTTTGATGCCGGATAATCATAATATCTAGCTGAAATCTCTGCTAGTGTCACTCTAGTATTTGTTGTCATAACTACAGTTACACCTTCTAACATTTCTGCTTTAGCTTCTTCATCTTGATTTATTATTACTGCTGCCGCACCATTTTCTACGGCTTCTGCAATATATTCATGCCCATCTTCTTTGTAGCCTTTTATTGCTACAAATAGGTCTCCTTTTTCTATTTTTTTAGAATCATATTCTATTTTATTTATTTCAATATTTAGACATCCTTTAGTTTTACATTCTATTCCTTCTACTAGATATTGTAATAACATATTATATCCCTCCAATATGTGTAGTAATTATACCACATCTTTATATAAATTAATAGCACCTAGTGAATATCTGTAGTATCTACAAACTTAACCGTTACTATCGAACCTTTAGTTACTACTTCCGCCGGACTAGGGTCTTGTATTATAGCGTTTCCTTTTCCTATAATACGTATATTTAATCCTGCAGATTTGAGTTTAGAGATAGCTTTAGATTCGCTATAAGACCTTACATCTGGCACTGTTGTAGTTTGTTTTTGACTAGTCGTGTCTGTGTATACTCTAATAGTCGCCCCTTCAATTAAACTTGCACCAGCTTTAGGTATTTGTTCTAGAATTATCTCGTCGTCTTTTATTGTATTATCACTTGCAATTTTAAAGCCTGCTTCTGTAAATATCTTCTTTGCCTCTGCATATGTTTTGCCTGTTACATCTGTAACAATCGTTTCCATAGTAGTAGTTTCTTCTACTGTATAACTTGGATTTACATCCATGTATCTTAACGCTTCATCCATAATGTTACCTACGACAGGTGCACATATTGTACCTCCTTGGTGTCCTTGAGGCCCTTTTGGATCATATATATTAAATATAACTACAAGTTCTGGATCATTTACTGGTGCAATTCCTGCAAATGATGCCATATACCATCCATCGCTTCCTCTACCCTCTTCAGCTGTTCCTGTTTTTCCGGCAACGGTGTATCCACTAACCTTTGCCGCTTTACCTGTTCCTTTATCTACTGTATCATAAAGTGCAGATAAAATTTTTGTTGCGGTCTCCTCAGAAATTACTTGTTTTTTTACTATAGGTGTAGTTTCAGAGATTAATGCACCACTTTCAGATCTTATCTCTTTTACAACATAAGGTTGCATTATTTTTCCACCGTTAGCTATTGCAGAATACATTACAGCAGATTGAAGTGCAGTAATGGATACTGTCTGACCGAATGACGTAGTAGCTAAATCTAGTTCTGTCATCGTTTCTGGATTGTGTATTATTCCAGTTGTCTCACCTGGCAAATCAATTCCAGTTGTGTCATATAAATTATATGCTTTTAAGTATTCAGTATATGTATCAATTCCAAGTTTTAATCCCGCTTGCATAAATGATGGGTTACATGAATTCATAATGGCTTGGCGAAGACTTTGCGCACCATGTGTTCTTGGATATCTCCAACATCTAATTTTCCAACCAGCAATGCTTAAATATCCATTACAGTTAAATGTCCCAGCCGTATCTATATCTGTTATATTTTCTTCTAGTGCTGCCGATGCTGTTAAAACTTTAAATGTTGAGCCCGGCTCAAATGCATCAGAGATTGCGGTGTTTCTCCACATCTCTAAAAGCGCGTTGTTCTTTTCTTTTGAAGATAATGTATCCCATTTAACTTTAAGTTCTTCATTATTTATTTCAAATGGCAGGTTTGGATCAAAATCTGGATATGTTGCCATTGCAAGCACCTCACCAGTAGATGGTCTCATGACAATACATACACCCTTGTCTGCCACATTCTCTTTTACTGCTTTTTCTAAATTTTTCTCAACTATAGATTGAATCGTAGCATCTACAGTAAGCACTAAGCTATTACCGTTTTGTGGCGCTACATATTCTTCATCCTCATATGGAGTCTCATTTCCGCCACCATCTATGCTACCTATAATCCTACCGTCAATACCAGCAAGTTCATCTTCATAGTATGACTCTAGTCCATATAATCCTTGATCGTCTGTTCCAGTAAATCCTAAAACATGAGATAAAAGTGAATTATATGGGTAAATTCTGTTTGTTGATTCATCTACATATATTCCCTTTAAATCATTTTCTAATATATAACTCAAGAGTTTTGTTGCCATTTCTTCTCCAATATTAGTCTTTATTGTAACAAGAGCTACCGTTTTGTTTAATTTTGCAAGAATGTCATCATATTCTTCTTCTATTATTTCACTTATATCTTTGGCGATTTTTTCTTTTTCCTCATCGTCTATATTAGTTGGTGCTACAGATAAAGTGTTAGTAGATACACTAAGCGCTAGTTTGTTTTCATTACAATCATATATTGTGCCCCTACTTGCATCAACAGTTCTATCTTTAGTTTGTTGCGTATATGCTTTTTCTTTGTAGTAACTTCCCTTTACTATTTGAACATAAAAGAGTCTGGCTATTAACGCAAAAAAGCCCACGAGTGCTAATATAAGCATCCATGTTACTCTTTTTTTATTCTTTACTGTAGCAAATGCCAAAAAATTCTCCCTCCTCTAAAAAAACAATCATAAATTAAGCTACTCATTTTAACAACATTAGCTATCTTTATGATTATTACATTCCTATTAATTTTTTAAGTTGTTCTAATCCCTTTTCGAAAATGTTTTTTGTATTAACCTCTTCTACTTTTGTTTCGTAATTAGAATTTATATATACGATTTGACTTTTTTCAGGTTTTTGCATTCCTAACTGTTGTTTTGCATACGACTCAATTGTATCTTTATCTATTATTCTTTCAGCCCAAACCTCTGTAGTAGCTAGTTCAGAATTAGCTGTAACCTGATCCATTTTAAGTCTCTGAACCTCCAAGTTCTTTTCGCTTATTACATTGTATCTATAACTTATAACTATAGCCATAGTAAATAATGCAACAACAGATAAAATTAGTGATAACTTTGACTTAGGTTGTGTCTTTGGCTTTTTAACGTTATTTGTACTTTGCACCTTCTTAGGGGCTTTAATTATTTTAAAGTCTTTTTTGTTAGGCATATAATCTGGTGCTATTTCCGGTACACTTAAATCATATGCATATGCTCTATCCGCTATCACTAAATTCACCTCACTTCTTTTGTTAATTTATTATATGTTTATTATCTTCTTTCAAATACCCTTAGCTTAGCACTTCTAGACCTTGGGTTGATTTCTAATTCTTCTTCGTCTGCTATAATTGGCTTTTTCGTTATTATCTTACCTACTGATTCAAATCCACAAATGCATTTTGGAAAATCTGGTGGGCAAGTACACTTCCCTTGAAGATTTTCAAACGTCTTTTTAACTATTCTATCTTCTAATGAATGGAATGTTATAACAAGTAATCTTCCATGTGTATTTAAACTCATCACTGCATCTTTTAAGGCATTTTCTAAATCCACAAGTTCTCCATTAACTTCTATACGTATAGCCTGGAAAACTCTCTTTGCCGGATGCTGTTTTTCGTTTCTTGCTTTTTTGGGTATTGCAGATTTAATTATATCTACTAGTTCAAAAGTTGTATTAATCTCTTTTGTTTTTCTAGTTTCTACTATTCTTCTTGCAATAGATTTTGAATATTTTTCTTCACCATATGTAAAAAATATTTCTGCCAAACGTTCTTCAGAATATTTATTTACTATGTCATATGCTGTAAAATCTTGATCCTTATTCATTCTCATATCTAGAGGTGCGTCATGCATATAGCTAAATCCCCTAGACGGTTCATCTAGTTGGTATGAAGACACTCCTAAGTCTAGTAGTATTCCATCCACCTTGTCTATTCCAAGTTGCAACAATATATTTTTAATATTCTCATGTTTATCTTTTACATATGTAACATTAGAATATTCTTGTAATCTTTTACTTGTGTGGGCTAACGCCTCACTGTCTCTGTCTATTCCTATAAGTCTGCCTGTGTTGTTTAGTCTTTTTAAAACGCACGAAGAATGCCCGCCACCGCCAAGGGTACCATCTACATAGACTCCACCCTCTTTTATGTTCAGACATTCAATACAATCCTCTAGTAATACTGGTACATGATTAAACTCCACAATTATCTTTCTCCTGTAATAAAAATATAGCTATCTTTTGTTTATTAAAATTTTATCTTTTGTTTATTTAATCTTTTATCTTTTGTAAATAATGTAAATCTTATCATAAGTATGAGTAAGTAGTTTTCTCTTTTTAAATCTTTTGTTCTTTAATTTTTTATCCTTTGTTTTTATTTGTTTTTTCTTTTGTATATTAATTTTTATCTTTAGTTTAATCTATATCATATGCCAAACTCTGACATGTGACTAGCAATTTCATCAAGGTCAATGTTGTCCCCGCTAGTATAAGCAGTCCATGTGTCTTTGTCCCAAATTTCCGCTCTAGTCGATACACCTGTTATAACAACATCCTTTTTAAGACCTGCATGTTCTTTTAGGTTTGCTGGTATTAACACTCTACCTTGTTTGTCTACTTGACACTCAGTAGCTCCAGCCATAAAATATCTTACATATTTTCTTGCATTTTCGTTTGAAAGTGGTAATGATTTAAGTTGCGCTTCGAAATTTTGCCATTCTGTTATTGAAAAAGCGAATAAGCATTTGTCAAAACCTTTAGTTACAACGAAAGTACTACCAAGATCATCTCTAAATTTACTTGGTACTATAACTCTAGACTTCTCATCAATTGTGTGGTTATACTCTCCTAATAACAAGTTTCAACACCTCCTCCACTTTTCTCCACTTTCTACCACCTGCACCCATATTATATACAAATATATATATAATTGCAATACCTTTTTTGAAAAAATTTAAAAAATTATGTAATTATTTTTAATTAAAATTTAGCAATTCCATACATCTCAGTATTTACAATAAATTTGTGGTTTAAAGTGGAGGAAATTTTTCTAAAAAAGAAAAAAGCGGATAAAAATCGGCAAAAAAAATCTTAAGGGTTGTCCCTTAAGATTTTAATTTTATATATAATATCCTGGATTATATCTTGTCATTTGGCTACCATTTAACACTCTTATTTCAAAGTGTAAGTGGATACCTGTAGATAATCCCGTTGTTCCCATTCTACCTAAAGCAGTAGATTGTGTTACTTGTTGTCCTACGCTTACATTTATTTTACTCATATGAGCATATAATGTTTGAAGTTCGTTTCCGCTTTCATCTTTACCATGGCTTACTATTACGTAATATCCATAACCTGTACTTCCGTATACAACTTTTACTACAGTACCATCTTTATATGGATATATATTAGGTTTAGAGTTGTCTGCTATATCTATACCTGTGTGCATAGAATTTCCATATAATGAATAGTTATATACACCATATTGTTGAGTTACTACACCGATTGTCGGTCTTCTACCACCAGATATAAATGTATGAAGTGCACCTGTGGCTTTACCTTTGTTAGTTGTAGAACCAGTCCATGATGTTGTAGTATATGTTCTTACCACCGGTTTATATCTACTTACTAAATCATTATATATCTTCTTAGCCGATGCTTTTTCTGTAGTCTTTACTAATTCTTCTGTTGTAGATTTTTTTACCTTAACTGTAGATTTTACAGTAGACTTAACGGCAGATTTTATCTTTTTAGCATAATCATCTGCTTCTTTTTTAGTAGCAAAAGTCATCTCAGTTTTACCTTTAACTTCTACGTTATACACTGTATACTCTGTTTTTACAAACGCCCTTACATTTGTATATAAATTTTGTTCTTCAGTAACAGAATCTCTTACATACTTAAGTTCGAACTCTGGCTCAGAAGCAAGATATACTTTAACTTCTAATCCATCGGCTTCTTTTTCTTCTACTAATTTTTCATAGACTTCATCAAATTCAGCAGGAGATGTAAAATAACCTACTTCTTCTCCATCTATTTTTGCCAAATACTCTGGCACATATACATTTAATACTGTTATTACAACAGCAGTAAATGATAAAACAAATAAAACAACTGTTATAAATATGAATCTTAGTGTTCTGAGGGCACTCCCTTTTTTCACTTAAATTACACCTTTCCTTTCGGTCACAACATATATTATACCATAAAAGTATAAAAATTGCAACTTTTTAACCTCTTCTCCCAAATAATGCACCTTTTCTACCCTATTTGTACACTACTTAACTAGCTATAGTTTATCACATAGTATATTATATGTCAAACATTTAATTTAGTTGTTTGCAAAAAAATTTAAGACTATTGAAATCAATAGTCTTTATTTTACTTTATTCAACCGTTACTGATTTTGCTAAATTCCTAGGTTTATCTACATCCAAGCCCTTATTCTTAGAAATATAATAGCTTAGAAGTTGTAAAGGTGCTATAGCAAGTATTGGAGATAATAACGAGTCTATCTCTGGAATATTTATAACAAAGTTATAATTGTTGTTTGGTAATTGTCTGTTTGTTATAACTAAAGTATTTGCTCCTCTTGAAATTACTTCTTGTATATTACTAATAGATTTTTCTAGAAGTTTTTCATCAGTAAGTATAGATATCACAGCAACGCCATTTTCTATTAGTGCAATTGGTCCATGTTTTAATTCACCAGATGCATACGCTTCAGAATGAATGTATGAAATTTCCTTAAGTTTTAGTGAGGCTTCAAGAGCAGTGTAATAATCTATTCCTCTGCCTAGAAAAAACATGTCTTTTTGAGTGTATACTGATTTTGCAAAATCCTCTATTTCTTTTATGTTGTCTAATACAACCTCCAATTTAGTTGGTATATCCAGTATTTCTTTCTTTAATTCTTGTAACCTTTCTAAATCGCAACTGTCTAATATTTCTGCAAAATGTACAGCAAGTATTGCCAATAATACTACTTGTGATGTATACGCTTTGGTTGAAGCCACCGCTATTTCTGGACCAGCATGGGTGTATATTGTATAGTCCGCTTCTCTTGTAATCGAACTTCCTATTACATTAGATACAGCAATAGTTTTTGCATTTCTTTCTTTTGCAAGCTTTAATGCTGCTATTGTATCCGCCGTTTCTCCAGATTGACTAATATATATACATAGTGTTTTTTCATCTATTATTGGCTGTCTATATCTAAATTCTGATGCAATATCTACCTCTACACTTATTCTACATATTTTTTCTATAATATTCTTTCCCACAAGTCCTGCATGCATTGCAGTACCGCAGGCTACTATATATATTTTGTTTATACTTTCTAAATATTCTTTTGAAATATCTAAATCAGCAAACTGACATCTTTCATTTAATACAACTCTTGAGCCTATTGTTTCTCTTGTTGCTTTTGGCTGCTCAAATATTTCTTTTAACATATAGTCTTCATAGCCATCCTTAGATGCCGCATCAAAATTCCAATCTATAATTTTTACGCCTTTATTATGCTTTTCTAAAGAATTATCCATAAATTCTATATGGTCTTTATATATAACTGCAAATTCATTGTCCTCTAACATATAGAATTCTTTTGTATATTTTAATATTGCAGGTATATCTGATGCAATGTAATTTTCACCTATACCCTTACCAATAACTAGCGGACTATCCTTTCTTACTACTATAACTCTATCTGGATAAAGATGAGATATTACCTCTAATGCATAACTCCCTTTTAAATTGTCTGCAGCAGACTTTACTGCTGATAAGAATTTATCTGTACCATTTACAAATCCATTATTATAATAGTAATGAATTAGATTAGGAATAACCTCCGTATCTGTTTCAGATACAAAACTGTATCCTTTTTGTCCTAAAAATTCTTTAAGTTCGCTATAGTTTTCTATAATTCCGTTATGTACTACTATAAAACTACCATTTCCATCTGCATGAGGATGAGAATTTTCTTTTGAAGGCTTACCATGAGTTGCCCATCTAGTGTGCGCAATTCCTACTGTTCCCTCCAACTTATTTATACGATCTAAATTTAATAGATTTTGCACTCTCCCCTTGTCTTTGTTTATTACTACTTCGTTTTTCTCAATTGTAGCAATTCCAGCAGAGTCATATCCTCTGTATTCTAAGCTCAAAAGCCCATCAATAAGTACGGGAGTAGCTTTTTTACTCCCAATATATCCAACTATACCACACATAAAAAAATACCTCCTTAAATTATATTTACGTGCTCAAAAGGTATGACAAAACTAACATTGTTTTGCCTAAATACACCCAATATATTCAAAAAAGTATTGTAAATATATGATTACTGTACTTACTTTGTTCTAACATCACTGTTAGTTTTTTGTGCATACTATGGCAGTAATCAATGCCAAGAAACCATCCGCCGAATCTTTCGATAAGTTTCTTCCTCGTCAACACTTTCGTGTCCTGGCGCTTATATAGTTTTTCTCCTTCCTTTAGTGTATATTTACAATTTCTTTTTACCGCTTGTATCTTACTATAATTTATATGTTTTGTCAAGGGAAAGGACAGGAGTGAAATACTCCTGTCCTTTGAATCTACATGTTATTTTTCTCAAAATTCCACGCATCTCTTACCATGTCTTCTAGAGTTTTTTCAGCTTTCCATTCTAATTCTCTTAATGCTTTAGATGGATTTGCATAACACTCCGCAATATCTCCTGGTCTTCTTTCTACAATTTTATATTTTATTGTTACATCATTTGCTTTTTGGAAAGCATTTACTATATCTAGTACGCTATATCCATTTCCTGTTCCCAGATTATATATGAATACTCCCGTATCGTCTTTTGCTAGTCTTGCTAATGCTTTTAAATGTCCTTTTGTTAAATCTACTACATGTATATAGTCTCTTACTCCAGTGCCATCGTGTGTTGGATAATCATTGCCAAATACGCTTAAACACTCTAATTTTCCTGAAGCCACTCTTGAAATATATGGCATAAGATTGTTAGGTATACCATTTGGATCCTCACCAATTATACCGCTTTCATGAGCCCCTATTGGATTAAAGTATCTTAAAATTGCAACCTTAAAATCCTTGTTTGCTTTTGAAACATCTGTAAGAATTTGTTCTATCATAAGCTTTGTTGTTCCATAAGGATTTGTCGTAGAAAGTGGCATGTCTTCTGTTATTGGTACAGTTTTAGGCGCACCATAAACCGTTGCTGAAGAACTAAATACCATTTTGTTTACTCCAAATTCTTTCATTACTTCTAATAAATTTAGAGTTCCTACAACATTATTTTTGTAATATTCAATTGGTTTTGCAACAGATTCTCCAACAGCTTTAAGTCCAGCAAAATGTACAACTGCACGTATTTTGTTTTCAGCAAATATTTTGCGCATTGCTTCTTTATCTAACAGGTCAGCTTTATAAAATACAAATCCTTTACCTGTTATTTGTTTTATTTTATCCATCATTTCAATTTTACTGTTAGAAAGATTGTCCATAACCGCTAATCTTTCTCCGTTTTTTAATAATTCCACGCATGTATGGCTTCCTATATATCCAAGTCCACCTGTAACTAATATCATAAATACCCCCCTAAGTTATATATATATTATTATAAATATGCATTTTTTTCAAGCATAATACAAGAAAAAGAGAACGATTACTCGTTCTCTATTAAATATCTTTTAAGCACACCATCTTTAATCTGTCCTAATCCTTTATATTTGTTATTTTCATATACCTTTACAAGTTTGTCTTGTTCATTATATTCTAGTTTTACTCCATTAAAGAATTTAGTATACTCTATTTCATCCATATTTATTCTTTTTAAATCTTCATAATAATCATCTATACTAATTATTTTTTTCTTCATCTCTTCAAAATTAAGCTTTAGAAAATCATATAAAGGAATGCTATCTTTTATATCGAAATTGCCATTTTTAAGTCTTATTAAATCCACCATTGTAGCGCCACAGCCTAGCTTTTTACCAATATCACTTACAAGACTTCTTATATATGTCCCCTTTGTGCAATATACATCAAAAGACACTTCACGTTTTTTCAAATCCACCGCAATATTATTTATATCATAAATCTCTATTATTCTAGGTTTAAGCTCTACTTCTTTTCCTTCTCTGGCATATTGATACGCTCTTTTTCCCTCAACTTTTATAGCGCTATATTGAGGTGGAGTTTGTTGTTGTACTCCAATAAATCTCTTTATTCTTTCGCGTATATATATTTCGTCTTTATTTACTACCGAAGCATAAACTATTTTTCCCGTTATATCATAAGTATTAGTTTCTACTCCAAGTAACATTTTTACTCTATATGCTTTATTTTCAGCAGTCAAGTTATCTGATAATTTTGTTGCATCACCTATAAGTATAGGCAAAACTCCTGTTGCTACCGGATCAAGTGTTCCTGTATGTCCCACTTTTGACCCTATAAACAACTTTTTAATAACATCAACAACGTCATAAGATGTAATTCCTGCTGGTTTGTCTATATTAAGTATTCCTGTTATCTTCACTTTTTAACAACCTTTCTAGTATTTCAATTAGCTTAATTTTTGTAGCCTCCACATTGTCTGTAGAAAATCCCGCTGCCCTTTTGTGGCCACCACCACCAAACATTAAAGATAGTTCTGATGCATCTACAGGTTCTTCCGCACGGATGCTTACTTTGTAATTGGTTTCATCTAATGCTCTAAAATATATCGCAACTACAGTCCCTTCAATGCCTCTTAAATAATTTACTAGGCTTTGAACATCTTGTTCTTTAGCATTAAGACTGTCCATAGTATCCTTATCCGTCATTCCAACCCTAACTTTGCCATCTAAATATGTTTCCATGTTGTTTATGACTTGAGATACAAGCTTCATCCTTGACTCAGAATATGTGTGATTTAAAATCTTACATGTTTTAACATAGTCTGCTCCTTTATCTATCATCTCACCTGCAATTTTGTGAGTTTTAGAACTAGTTCTTTCATAATTAAAGCTTCCTGTGTCTGTCATAAGACCCATATATATATATTCTGCTGTATTCTTTGAGATATTATGCCCCATATAATTTATTAAATCATATATAATTTCGCAATTTGCAGGGGCGTTCTCATCGACAAGCTTTATGCCTGCATCTATCATATTATTTCTATGATGATCTATTACTACTATTTTTTTAGCTTTAGCCATATCTTCAGGGGTAATATTCAGTCTTTCTAAATTTGAAGTATCTAAACACATTAAAAGATCATAACTCTCAAGCGGCACCATATCAACACGCTCTTGTATATTAGGAAGAAACTCAAAAGTATCTTCTAAATTCGGCAATAACATATATACTTCTTTACCAATTTCTTTTAAGAAATGATACATTGCTCCAACGCTTCCTACCGCATCTCCATCTGCGCGTATATGAGCTATTAGGCATATTGTACTAGCTTCCTCTATATGTTTTTTAATATGTTCTAAAACTTCCATATAATCCCCCTATTCTTCTTCCTTATGTATATCCAAATTATCTATAAGTCTGTCCATTTTTTCTCCATACTCCATAGAATCATCAAGTTCAAAAACTATATCTGGTATATTTCTTGCTTTTAGCATTCCTGCTAAATTCTTTCTTATAAAACCAGAAGCGTTTTTAAGCTTTTCGAAAGTTTGGTGAGTATATTTTGTACCAAATATACTCACATATACCTTTGAATATCTTAAATCTTTAGTTGTTTTTACAGCTGTTACTGTAATAATTCCTGAATTTGTAAATTTAGATATATTTTCTCTTAGGATCCTATCTATATAGTATTTAATATCTTCGTCTATTCTTTCTGTACGCATTATTTTTTCTCCTCAACTAGCTTGTAACATTCAAGGATATCTCCTTCTTTTACATCACTAAATTTCTCTAGTTTAACACCACATTCGTATCCTTCTGCTACTTCTTTTACATCATCCTTTTCACGTTTTAATGATTCAAGTTTTGTATCGCATAAAACTTCACCATTTCTTACAAGTCTTACCATTGCATTTCTTTCAAGCGTTCCGTGAGTTACATAGCTTCCTGCAATTACACCAGCACCAGTAATCTTAAATACATGTCTTACTTCTGCTGTGCCCAAAGCTTCCTCTTTATATGTAGGTTTATGTAGTCCCTTCATCGCAGCTTCTACATCTTCTATTGCATCGTAGATTACTCTATATAATCTTAAGTCTACATTTTCTTTTTCTGCAGCATGTTGTACTGTAGCATCTGGTTTTACGTTAAATCCAATAACTATAGCATTTGAAAGTTTTGCAAGCGTTATATCTGATTCTGTTATAGAACCCGTATTACTTGCTATAACTCTTACTCTAATTTCTTCATTAGATAGTTTTTCTAATGATTCTTTTAAAGCCTCAACAGAGCCTTTAACATCTGCTCTTAAAACTATGTCTAGGTTAGTAGTTTCGCCATCTTTAATCTTGTTAAATAAATCATCTAGCGTTACTACACTACCCTTCTTAATAAGATCAAGTCTATGTTGTGCTTTTCTCTTTTCTATAAGCTTATGTGCTGTCTTTTCATCCTTAACTTCGTAGAATGTATCTCCTGTATCTGGTACACTGCCTAGTCCTAGTATTTCTACTGGTGTAGATGGACCTGCTTTCTTTACTTTCTCTCCTCTATCGTTTGTCATATTACGCACTCTACCAACGATGTCACCTAAAACAATAGTATCTCCAACATTAAGCGTTCCTCTTTGTACAAGAACTGTAGCAAGTGGTCCACGAGATTTGTCTAGTTTTGCCTCTATTACTGTTCCTTTTGCTTGTTTGTTTGGATTTGCTTTTAATTCCTTTACATCTGCTACAAGAAGTATCATCTCAAGAAGACTTTCAATGCCTATACCTTGTTTTGCAGATATTGGAACACATATTGTGTCTCCTCCCCATTCTTCTGGAACAAGCTCATATTCTAACAATTCTTGTTTTACTCTTTCTACATTTGCACCCTCTACATCTATTTTGTTAATTGCTACAACAATTGATACCCCTGCTGCCTTAGCATGATTTATAGCTTCAACTGTTTGTGGTTTTATTCCATCATTTGCTGCAACAACTATTACAACTATATCTGTAATTTGTGCTCCTCTTGCTCTCATTTCTGAGAATGCTGCGTGTCCCGGAGTATCTAAGAATGTAATTTCTCTGCCATTTATTTTTACTTTATATGCCCCTATATGTTGAGTAATACCACCAGATTCTCCTTCTACAACATTAGTACTTCTTATTCTGTCTAGAAGCGATGTTTTACCATGATCAACGTGTCCCATTATTGTAACAATAGGAGGTCTTACCTCTAAATCTTTTTCATCGTCTTCAGAGTCGTCAAATAACACATCTTCTTCCGTTACAACAACTTGTTTAGTTGCATTTATGCCAAATTCAGACGCAATTAAGAATGCTGTATCGAAATCTATCTCTTGGTTTACTGTTGCCATTATCCCCATAGAGAACATTTTCTTAATAATTTCAGAGGCTTGTTTCTTTAATTTCTCAGCAAAATCTTTAACAGTCATTGCTTCTGGAAGCTCTACTTCTGTTAAAGGTATGATCTTGGTTTGCCCAATTTCTACCTTTTGTTTTTTACGCTTAGCAGATCCATGTCTTGTCTCTCCTCTATCGTAAAGATCCATTAGGCCTTCTTCAGAAACTTGCATACCTCTAAATTTGCTGAAGTCCATTCTAGTGTTTTGTTCTCTCATCTCATTTGCGTTTTTAGCCTGTCTTCTAGTTTCTTCTTTTCTTTCCGCTTTTTCTGAGTTGTATTTTTTCTTATCTATTAATGTTGTTGAATAATCTCTTGTTTCTTTTTGAATACTATCTGTAAGCCCTGTTTCCTTTATGAACTTATTTACTCTATATCCTGAGCTTTGACTTTGACTTCCATTTTTAAAATCTGGTCTATTTTGTCTATCATTTGGTCTATCACTTGGTCTAGCATTTCTGTTAAATCCACGACTTTCGTGATTTACTCCATCTCTATTATTGTTGAATCTTGGATTATTATTATTATTTCTTTGGAATTTATTTTGGTTATTGTTTACATTTCTACTATTTTGTTCACGTCTATCAAATTTTTCTGTTTTTTCATGAACTTTTTGTTCTGTTACCTTTTCTTGTTGAATTTTAGGTTCAGCTACCCTAACCTCTGGTTTTTCCACAGGTTTTTCTGGTTTGTTTTCTACCTTTTTGCCGTTTTGTGTAACTACGATATTTTGCATAACATTTCTGTTATTTCTAGAGTAATTGCTTCTAACAACACCCAATCCCTCTTTGCTATATGAAGGTTTTTCTTGTTTCTTCTCACGAATAACACTTTTTTGTATTGTTCCACCAGCATTAGTAGTTATTCTTTCCACTTTGTTACCTTCTTCATCTGTAGTTACTACTTTTACCTTTCTGCGTATTATATGTGGTCCTGAACTTGCAGAAAACCTGCTTATTAAAGCTTCCTCCACTAAATCATTTGAACTGTTTACATTAATTGACATAGTCTTTAGCTTTTTAATAACCATATCTTCTGACATATTAACTCTTTTTGCTAGTTCTGCTACTTTTATTTTACCCAAATCTTATTCCCCCAAATTCTTCAATAATTCTTTAATACTTTCACTTGTTGCTTGTATTTTTATACACTTTGTAATATCTTTTACTTTTAGCAATTTATTTATGCAATTTTTATTGTCACAAATATACATGCCTCTAGTGTTTTGTTTTTGCATTTCATCTATAACTGCTATGTTATCCTTTGCAATAATTCTTAAAAGTTCGCTTTTTTCTTTTTTTGTTCTACATGCTATACATGTTCTTATGTTCTTCATGTAAACTCCTATTCAACTATTCTATTTTCTATTTCCGTCTTAGTCTTTATATCTATCTTCCAACCAGTAAGTATTGCCGCAAGTCTTACATTTTGTCCCTTAGCACCTATAGCTAAAGATAATTGATCATCTGGAACAACTATAGTTGCTACATGTTCTTCATCATTTATATCTATGGCCATAATTCCTGCTGGAGATAATGCATTTACTATAAAACTTGGAACATCATCGCTGTATGGTATAACATCGATTTTTTCGCCATTTAGTTCTTCCATTATTTCGTTTATTCTCATTCCTTTTTTTCCAATACATGCTCCTACTGGATCTATGTTTTCATCTTCAGAATAAACTGCAACTTTACTTCTTTGTCCTGCTTCTCTTGCTACTGCCTTAACTTCAACTATTCCTTCTTCTATTTCTGGAACTTCAAGTTCAAATAGCTTTTTAACAAAACCAGGATCGCGACGAGAAAGTATCACTTGTGGTCCGAATTTTGCTGAATCATCTACTTTTTGCACATATGCTTTTATTCTCTCGTGTGTTTCAAATCTTTCTGTTGGCACTAATTCTTTAGATGGAATTAATGCTTCAACACGACCTAGGTCTACTATCATACCCATTTTATCTGTTCTTTGAACAACACCTATAACAATTTCGCCTTGTTTATCGCTATATTGTGTAAATACAAGATCATGTTCTGCTTCTCTTAATCTTTGAATTATTATTTGTTTACCTGCAGAAGCTGCAATTCTTCCAAAATTTTTAGGTGTAACTTCAATTTTTATTTCAGAACCCAATTTTGCTCTTTTATTTATTAACTTTGCTGCGTCAAGTGTTATTTCTGTGTCTGGATTTTCCACATCACTCACAACTTTTTTTACAGCATAAACAGATATAACTCCAGTGTTTTCATCTATATCTACGTTTACTTCTTCACCTGTTTCATAGTTTTTCTTATATGCCGCTTCTAAAGCTAATTTTAAAGATTCTACCATATAATCTTTAGTTATTCCCTTTTCGTTTTGAAGTTCATCAAGCGCCTCTAATAATTCTACTGCACTTGCTTTTGCACTACTTTTCTTTGCCATTTTCAATTCCTCCTAAAATTCATATACTGTGTTTCCACAAGCTATATTTTCTCTTTCTATTTTTATTTGTTTATCTTCTACTAGAAGTACTATATAATCCTCTTTAGATTCAATAAGTGTTCCTTCTAGCTCCTTTACTTCTTCTACCTTCTTATACAATTTAATTCTAACATTATTACCTATGTATTTTTGGTATAATTTATTATTTTTCAATGCTCTTTCTAAGCCTGGTGATGAAACCTCTAAAACATAAGCTTCATCTTTAGCCATAAGGCCGTCTACAGTATTTTCAATTTTCCTGCTAACTATTTCACAGGCCTCTGTAGTAAGGCTTTCTCCCGGCTTATCTATTACCACCCTAAATATTTTGCTGTCGCCTTCTTTTACATATTCTGTGTACTCAATTTCATATCCTAAAGCTTCTACATCTTTTACAATTTTATTTTCTATACTATCCGTTAATTTCGACATAGCATCCTCCTTTACATTACATTAAGTGAGAGGACTCATGTCCTCTCACTTGCATTTCCCATATTGACACTAATATTGTACTACAATTTCTATAATATTGCAATAGTTTGAAAGTTATTTTTTTAACTTTGCTGCCTATGCTCCAGCTGGACCAGTTGGGCCTGTAGCTCCTGTAGGACCGGTTGGACCTGTAGCGCCAGTTGCTCCTGTAGCACCCGTTGGACCTACTTCTCCAGCCACTCCTGTTTCACCAGTTGCGCCCGTTGGACCTGTTGCGCCTGTAGCTCCTGTAACCCCCGTTGGACCTTGTGGTATTGTTAGATTTAGTACGAAGTTAGGTGCTGTACCTGTAATTGACGCAGCTGCTGCACTTCCAGGTTCACCTGTTGTTACCGTACCAATTGTAAGGGTCGGAGTTGCTCCAGTTGGGCCTGTAGCACCTGTTGCGCCTGTAGCCCCTGTTAGACCTGTTGCGCCTGTTGGACCTATTGGACCGGCCACGCCTGGAGTTCCTTGTAATCCTTGTTCACCAGTAGGACCAGTTGGGCCTGTAGCGCCCGTCGCACCCACTGGGCCAGTTGGACCTGTTATTCCCATCGGACCTTGAGCACCAACTGGACCTTGTGGTCCTTGTGGTCCTTGAGGCCCCTGTGGACCTGGTCTGCCCATTGGTCCTTGTGGACCAATAGGCCCCTCTAAACAACAATTTGGTCTAGGTGGTCTGAAGTTGCAGTTGTCTATTTCGTCGAATCCATTATTACAACAATTTCTGTTCATTATACTACTCCTTCTAGATGTATAAAACATCTAATGTATTATATGCATAAATTCTATTTATGCAACAAAAAGAGCAGATATTTCTATCTACCCTTCTTGTTACTTGTGCTTTTGTATAAACTCTCTAATAATATCCAATACAATTTCATCTAACGGATGTAATTTTGCTAATGCTTCAGCATCTTCAACAGATAATTTAAAATAAATCCAAGAGTCAAAAGTAATCTCTGTGTCAGAATCCGTTGCAAAAATATCCCTATTATATTGAAGTATTCTTTCAACGCTTTCTGCAAACATATCTAAACTAATGTCGTAATTATCTAGTAATATTCTATCTCTTAGTGCATTATACATATGATTTGCCAGGTTCACTATTTTTCTTACTACTACATGAAACTTATTGGATTCATTAAAGTAATGAATAAGAATCGTTTTTAAGTCTATATACACCTTTTTTTCGTTTCCTTCATTTTTATACAGCTCTGCTCTTTTCTCTTCACGTAGTTTTTGCACTTCGCCAAACCAAGAATGTTCTTGCATACTTAAATTTACTACAAAATCTTTCGCAGCAGTTTCTTCAATCCGAGTATAGCCATCTACTTCTAGATATTTGTTAAATTTCTCCTCCTCTACTATAGCAAAAACATTTGTATCTTCTATACGTAAAAGTTTCAACATATATTTATCTCCCTAAAATTATTTAGTTTAGTTGTTTTTATTTCTTAGCATATTATATAGTAACTTTTTTTAATTTTCAATATGTAAGAGGTAGATTTTTCTACCCCTTTTTTCAATATTAATACCAGCCAAAATTCTTTTGATCGTATTTTTCGTGTCCGTAATTACCCTTTTGGCATCCACAAGAATTTTCATATTTAGATTTGTTAGCAAATCCAAAATCGTAGTTTTTGTTTGAATAGTTTCCTTGTGAACATCCACAGCTTGGAAACTCTTTTTCCTTTTCATAGCAATTGCATTTTGGAAATTCTTTTTCTTTCTCATAGTAACATTTGTGAGATTCTTTTTCGTGTCCACAACCCCAATCGTTCTTAAAGTTTTCACAACAGCACCAACAACAATTATATCCATTTTTATTCATTTTTTAATCTACCCTTTCTTCGGACATCGTGTCCAATATATATTATGCCTTGTCCTCTTAATTTGTGTCACTTATCTTTTAAAAATATCATATATTAAATTAGGTGATTTTATGATAACTCTTTCTTTATGTATGATTGTAAAAAACGAGCACGATACATTAGGTAGATGTTTAGACTCTATGAAGGATATTGCAGATGAAATAATAATTGTAGATACCGGTTCTACAGATGATACTAAAGAAATTGCATTAAGATATACTAATAATGTTTATGACTTTAAATGGTGTTATGACTTTTCAAAGGCTAGAAACTTTTCTTTTTCAAAAGCAACTAAAGACTATATTATGTGGTTGGACGCAGACGATGTCATACTAGAAGAAGATAGAGAAAAACTAAAGGTTCTTAAAAAAATACTAACCTTAGATATTGACATGGTTCTACTAAAATATAATCTAAATTTAGATAAAAATGGTATTCCTGCTCTTTCTTTTTACCGCGAAAGGATTGTGAAGCGTTCTAAAAATTTCAAATGGATAAGCCCAATTCATGAAGTAATTCCAAGAAGTGGTAAAGTATTAAAAGAAGACATTGCGATAACTCATAAGAAAATACATGCCTCTGATCCTAAAAGAAATCTTACAATTTTTGAAAAGATGAAAGAAAAGGGCGAAATATTTGATGCAAGACAAACCTTTTATTATGCAAGAGAGCTTATGTATGCAAAAAGATATGAAGAAAGCATAAAAGAATACAACAATTTATTTAACATGCCAGATGCTTGGGTAGAAAACAAGATATCTGCATGCCTTGATTTATATCACCTTTATACAGACTTAAAAGATGAAACTTCAGCCCTTAGTTTGCTGTTTAAATCATTTGAATACGATGTACCTCGTGCCGAAGTGTGCTGTAATATAGGCCAGCATTTTATATCTAAAAAAAACTATACCCTTGCTATCTATTGGCTAAAAGAGGCCTTAGATAAGAAGTATGATATCTCGTCTGGCGGTTTCTTTTCAAAAGATTACTACGACTTCATACCATATATAAATTTATGCGTTTGTTATTACCATTTAGGAGATATTGATCATGCAATAGAATATAACGAAATGGCAGGTAGCATAAAGCCAGAAAATCCAAGCTACCTTAATAATAAAACGTTTTTTGAAAGCAAAAACAATCCTCGTTAAAAGAGGATTGTTTTGCCTTTTTATTCATTTTATTTGCTTACTTTTTCTTTTACTTCACTTGGAAGCTTTTTAGTAATCATTGTCATTATTATAGCTAATGCAATTATTAACATTGCCATATTTGCATATGTTGAAATAAATGTTATTTGTGTTAGAGCAAATAATACTATGTATATTAAAGCTATAACTGGTATTTTGAATTTGCCCACTTTATCTTTTATTGCATCAAATATAGCCATTCCAACTATTAGCATGGCTGTTGTCCATGTTAGTAATACTATTGCTATAAATGCTATTAATATTGGCCAAGCAATTATTCCGAATCCAGCAACTGCAAGCACAATTAATAACATTGGTAACAATATTAATAATATTAACATAACTATTGACATTAAAAGCCCATAAGTTGTATATTTTTTAAACTTATTGCACGCTTTTTCTACTATGTTGCCATTTTTTCTAGTAACCACGAAACATATTATGCTATATACAATGACAGTAATTACACCATTTGTAAATACATTCATCCAATCTATTGCTGATTCTGTTTCCTCTACTAAAGATACAATAGTAGCTTCAGTATATTTTTCTTTTATAGCTGTTGTATCTGCGTTTGTCTCAAGGTATAGATCTCCTTTTATTTCTTCTCCGTCAAATACTACTTCTCTAGCTATCATTCTAAGATCATCTTGTATGACACCTGAAATATTAGCTGTTTCAGCTACTGTTGCTATTACATTGCCTTTAATTGTTCCTTTTATATCTAAATTATTTGCCACTATAATTACATCTTTTTCTATAGTAGCATTTTCTAAAATTTGAACAGTTGGAGCTAATATAATAGAATCTTCTGTAATTTTTCCTTCTATTACTGCGTTAGAACCAAATATTAACGCATTTTCAACTTCACCTTTTATAGTTATCATATCATTTGTAAAAAGTATATGTGCTCCTTCTAACTTGTCGTCTACATCTATTGTAGATTGTCCAAAGCTTATTCCAGAATGCGTTATTATTTTGTCATAAGTTGCAGCATTTGCAAACATATTCACAAATGGTAAATCTATTACATCTTCTTGTTCACTTAGCTTGTATATATCTTCATATACTCCCAAATGAAACATCCCATCTGTAGCATAAACATTTGTAATAGAAATTAACACTACAAACATTATCGCTAAAACACTCAAAAATTTATTTCTCATTTTAAGCCCCCCTCTACAGAAGTTATTTTACACTTTTTTTACCCAAAAAGCAAGTAAATACCTAAATATTACATATTTATAAATATTTTGGATTGCTATTTTCTTTTGTCTTATTCCATTACAGGGCTTGGCTTATTTTTTATGTTATAATGCAACATTTAATCCGCTAGCAATTATCTCAGAAATTTTAAGTATAACATTGTCTATTTCCTTTGGTGTAACTATGTAGTTGTCTGTATGAAGTGCATTTGCTATCATGTTATATCTATCTTCTCTATCAAAAAGATAAAATATTTCTTCTACTTTTTTTCTATCTATTCCATGGTTTGTATAATTTGTAGCTTCGTCTTTTATTCTGTTTGTATGTTTATCTATTGCTTCATTTGTAATCGTAGCCATGTCTACAACTGTGGAAATACGTTCTTGCAACTCTAGGTCGGAGTACGTTATTGTAACTCTTTTATATCTTTATTATCAAGATACTTTTTCACAATGCTGAAATATAATGTATGAGCTTCTGGAAAAGTTAAATTTTGTGGCAGTTTGTCACAAAACATTATTTTTTCCATTTCATACTCTTTAGGCATTTCTTCAATCTCTATAATCTCACAAAAGCAAAGTAAAGCAAATGAATTAATCTTATACACACAAACTGGCTCTATTTCAATTTTAGTAGCACCAGTTTCTTCGTACATTTCTCTTTTAGCTGCTTCTTCCCAACTTTCACCTTCTTCAATATGTCCACCAGGTATTTCCCACCCTTCACGCTTTTTATTATATGAAAATATATAATTACCTTTATATCTACTTACACAAACCACTCTAGTGTATTCTAATTCACTACAATATCCCAACGGATAAGTTTTAATTTCTAACATTTTTTATTCTACTCCTTTTTCTCATTTAAAAGCATATCACAAAAGCAGATAATTAACAACTTATTATCTGCTTAAATAATTATTTATATTACAACGCCACATTTAACCCACTTGCAATTATCTCGGAAATTTTAAATATAACATTGTCTATTTCCTTTGGTGTAACTATGTAGTTGTCTGTATGAAGCGCATTTGCTATCATGTTGTATCTATCTTCTCTATCAAAAAGAGCGAAAATTTCTTCTACTTTTGCTTTATCCAGTCCATGATTCATATAATTTGTAGCTTCATTCTTTAAATTATTAGTTAGTTTATCTATTGCTTCATTTGTAATTGTTGCCATATCCACAACTGTAGGTACACCAATTGCTATTACATCCATGCCCAGACTTTGTTTGTTTAAAGCGCGCCTTTTATTTCCTACACCTGCTCCTGGTGTTATGCCAGTATTTCCAAGTTGAATGGTTTTGCCAATTCTTGTTACACTCATAGAAGCCAAGCTGTCTATTACTATTAACACGTCTGGTTTTACCAATTTTGTAACAGACTCTATTATCTCCTCAGTTTCTATACCAGTAGTTCCAAGTACACCTGGTGATATGGCGCTTATCTCTCTGGTTCCAGGTTCAACATAATCTTTGGCATACATTAACATATGTCTTGTTACATTAATATAGGAAACTACTTTTGGTCCTAACGCATCAGGTGTTACTGATTCATTTCCAAGCCCCACGATCATTACACTATTAAGATTTCTTCCTATAAGTATTTTGATTTGTTCTGAAAGTGCTGAAATTACTCTTTGTTTTTGTTCCTCTGTTAGATACTCAACATCACTTATTTCAATAGTTATGTATTTGCCTATATCTTTTTTTACTGCATTTTTACCATTTTCATTTAGTACATCTACAGTTGTCGTCTTTACCATTTCTTCAGATTTAGTCTCTACTTTTATTCCGTCTATTTCGGTTAAATTATTAACCTGCTTGTATGTATCTACTCTTTCGTCTGCCATATCTGTTCTAAAATTGAAATTTACCATAAAAAAACACCTCTTTTAACTATTATGTATTAAAAGAAGTGTTTTTATAATTTTTTTCAACTAATTCATGTGTAACCAATTATTTCTCTTTTTTCCAGGCAATTATATGCATATTTGCCTATCTTTAAAGCTTTTTCCATATAAGTTTTGGGAACATAAAGTCCTATGTAATCAAAAATTTCTTGTCTTTCTTCTGATGAATAACTGATTAATTTTTTCATTGTTAAACTGTCTGCATAAAAACAATGTGCAATTGCCTTTCTTACCGTATCAACAAATTGACTTATGCTTTCTTCGTCACCTCTAAAGCACATCACCAGTTCAAATGGCAAATTTAATGCATATGCTAGCTTTGACATGTCTCTTGCAAATTGTTTTTTTGACTGAATTATGTTTTTTAAAACCATGTAATGTTTAGCAATGAAATTGTCTATATCTTTATTGCCAGTTTTTATATCTGATTCATAATCCGCTTTTACATATAATTGTATGTTGTCTTGATCTTTTTTTAGATACCAGTTAGCTGATTCAAATTTGTATCTTACTTCTGCGCACTTATGATAAAGTCTGTCGCGTTGAGATATAACCTTTATTTGTCCGTCCGTGTAAATAAATTTGCTTAATTTTTGCACAAGGCCAAATAAATTTTTATCTAATATTTGTACAAATTCGTCGTCATTTTTTATTTCGTCAACAAGGTACAACTCAAAATCTTTGTCATCTATCCGTTTAAATTCCTTACCTAAAATTTTCAATTGCATTAACCTCCTAATTAGAATAGTTATTATGTATATTATACGTTTATATTTTATCACAAATTACATATTTTGTCAAAAGAAGAGTTAAAATATGTTTTACATCTTAAGTATTATTGTTTTTAATCCAACAACAATGTCCACTTTACCAGTTTTTGATGCTTCATCATATTCGTCAAAATCTAGCATTAAATTTTGTAGTTGTTCTAATGTATACATAGAACTTGCAGATTTCAGCTTTGCAAATGCAAAAGGATGAATTCCTAAATCTTTTGCAATATCTATGCTTGCCCCTGTTTCTTTTATTTTTTTCTCAGTGAGTTTTATTTGATACATCTGTTTTATTTGCTTAAACATCATAGACGTTATTATTCCAATATATGTACTTTGTGCAAGCATATCTTCTAACAATGATAACGCTAAAGTTTTTTTCTTTGTCATAATACTGTCCATAAGGTCAAATATTTTTGCATCTAATGTTTTTGAACATATTTTATCTATTACATCTGTTGTAAGGTTCTCTCCTTCATTTAAGTATGCAACAATTTTTCTAAATTCATTAATTAATATTTGTTTTTCTTCTGTGCAAACAGACACTAAATATTTTGCAGTGTCATCAGATACAGATATTTTGTATGCATTTAACATTCTCTTAACAAAAAATATAGCATCCTTTTCATTTAGCTTATTAAATTCCACACATACGGCTTTTTTGGTTAAATATTTATATTCTGATGTCCTTTTATCCACACTATCCTCTATGATAACTATAACAAGCTCTGGGTTATTAATATTTTCAAATATATCTTTATTAAATTTTAGTCCTGTGTTTTTAATAACTACCAGTTTTTCTAATCCAAAAAACGAAACACTATCACAAATATCCGCTAAACTATCTATAGTTGTTTTATCCAACACGAAAAAGTTTACACCCATCTCCAAATTTGCAAAGCATTTTTTCATTTTCTCTAGATAATTTTCTATATCGTACTTTTCATTTCCGTAAAGCAAATATATTCCATGCAATTTTTTATTTTTAATATCTTCATCTAATATTTTTAAGCTCATGGCTCAACTCCTTTATTTTATTTAATGACCTTTCAGCATAAAAACTATATCTTTCTTTTTTATCTTTAATTTTAGTTTCTGTACTTTTAATAATTCCAAAGTTTGCATTCATAGGCTGGAAGTCACTGTTTTGTGTTGCAATATATTTGCTTAAAGCCCCTAACATTGTTTCATCACTAAATTGTATATTTACTTGTTTTAACTTTGCTATTATATTAAATGCGACCATAAGTCCACTTGCAGCTGATTCAACATATCCCTCTACTCCACTTATTTGACCTGCAAAATATATATTAGGATTTGTCTTCATGCTAAAGTCTTGATTTAACACTTTTGGTGCGTTTATATATGTATTCCTATGCATTACTCCATATCTTGTATATTCTGCGTTTTCCAGTCCCGGAATAAGTCCAAAAACTCTTTTTTGCTCGGAAAATTTAAGGCTAGTTTGAAAGCCCACAAGATTATACATAGTTTCTTCTTCGTCTTCTTTTCTAAGTTGTAATACAGCATAAGGTTTTGTTCCATCCTCTTTATACAAACCAACTGGTTTAAGGGGGCCGAAAGTTAATGTCTTCTCTCCTCTTTTTGCCATAGCTTCTATTGGCATGCAGCCTTCAAAATGTTGCATGCTGTCAAAAGAATGACGTGGCGCTTGTTCCGCATTTAATAAAGCATCAAAGAACACATCATATTCTTCTTTAGTCATCGCAAGATTTAAGTAATCTCCCTGGCCTATCTTACCATATCTATCTTTTCTATATGCTTTAGTCATGTCTATACTTTCTCTAAGCACAATAGGAGCTGCAGCATCGTAAAAATATAATTTGTTTTCTCCGATAAGTTTTGCAATTGAATTAGATAATGCATCACTTGTAAGTGGTCCTGTTGCTATTACGACTATTCCCTCTAATTTACTTAAATCCTCTACTTCCTCATATGTAATCTCAATGTTAGGATCACTTTTTATTATATCTGTTATATATTTTGAAAATTTTTCTCTATTTACTGCTAATGCTTGGCCTGCTGGCAATTTAGATTTATATGCAGCTTCAACAAAAATACTACCTAGAAGTCTCATTTCCTCTTTTAACAAGCCACATGCGTTTGTTAATGCTTCCGACTTTAAAGAGTTACTGCATACAAGCTCTGCAAAATTTTCTGACACATGAGCCGGACTTTTCTTTAAAGGCTTCATTTCATATAGTCTTGACTTTATGTTATATTTACTTAAAATATATGCGCACTCACATCCTGCAAGTCCTGCACCAATTATATTTACATGTTCCATTTACCTTCTCCTACTTCGACAAAACTTTATTTTCTTTTTATTATTTCAATCTATATTTCGACATCAGATTCTTATACATTATACTATAATTTAGGAGTATTAACAATAATACAATTACCTTTTTCATAAACCTTTTTAATATATTTATTATATATTATTTACCCTTTTTACAGTCCGGTTACCCCCGGACTGTTTTGGTTGTTTTAGTAATAACAAACTCTAAATAAAATAAACCAAAGTATTCAATATGAACACCTTAGTTTATTACTTAATTTTATTTCATTTTCATCGACACAAGCTTAGATACCCCATATTCTTGCATTGTAACACCATATACTGATGTTGCAACTTCCATTGTACCTTTTCTATGTGTAATCACAATAAATTGTGTTTCGTCTGAATATTTTTCAAGATATGATGCAAATCTTGCAACGTTTATATCGTCTAGAGCCGCTTCTATTTCATCTAGTACACAGAATGGTGGTGCTTTAATTTTTAAAATTGCAAATAGTATTGCAATGGCAGTTAAAGCTTTTTCTCCTCCAGATAATAAAGACATATTTTGAAGCTTCTTTCCAGGTGGTTCAACGTCTATTTCTATTCCACTTTCTAATACGTTTTTATCATCTGTAAGCCTTAATTCTGCTCTTCCTCCACCAAATAATTCTTTAAATGTTTCTTTAAAGTTTTCGTTTATCTCTTTAAACTGTTTAGCAAACTGTGTCTTCATAACAGCTGTAGTATTATCTATTAAGTTTTCAAGTTTAGATTTGGTTTCTTCTAAATCTTCCTTTTGTTTAGATATAAATTGTCCTCTCTCACTTAATTCTTTATATTCTTCAATAGCACTTACTGTTACTTCTCCTAATGCTTTTATCTCAGATTTTAATTTGTTTGCCATTTGCTCTAATTTCGTCTTAGATATATCTTTAAGCTCATCTAAAGCTTTATCTAATTCACGAGCTAACGATACTGTGATTTCATATTCTTCCCACATTCTAATTTTTAGAAGTTCTGTATCGCTGTCGTACTTTTCTTTCTTATTGTCTAGTTTAGCTTTTTCTGCCCTTAACTTTTCTAATGACTTCATAGCTTCATATGTGGTTTTTTCAAGCTCACTTTGTTTTGCTATATTGTTTGCTTTATCTTGCTTTAACTTGTCTATTTCTAGTTTCAGATTGTCTGCTTTTTCTTTAAGAATTTCTACCTGCTTCTTATCTTCTTCGTTTTTAGCCCCACTTGTAGCAAGCTCATTTTCATATTCTAAAATTAACTCTTTCTTTCTTTCAGTACTGTTTAAGAAGCTAGCTATATCTTGTCTTATTTTTTCTACCATTTCATCAATGGCTAGTGCCGATTCATCAAACGAAGATAAAGATACTTTAAGATTCATGATATCCTCATTTAAGAAGTTAACTCTTGCTTCTTTTTCCTTATTAAATCTTGCATATTCTGCTATTTCTTCTATGTATTTAGAGATTTCAACATTTAAAGTTTCTATTTGCTTATTTGTTTCATTTATATCCCACTCTAAATCCTTGTTTGAAGATAACAATTCTAGTTTTTCAGCTTCTTTATTCTTTCTTAAATCTTTTATTTTATCTGCTTCTTTTAATACTTGATTTAATCTTTCTTCTATAACGCTATAATTTGTATTACACTCTGTATATTCGGTAGTTACCTTAGCCAACTCATCTACAATTTGGCTGTAACTTCCTTGCTCCTTCTTGATGCTCTCTAAATGTTTAGCGTAATCTGCTTCAAGTGTTGCTAGACGCTCTTTGTACTCATTTATTCTTCTGCCACGACCTACAAGTGTCATTTGTTTTGACGCAACTTGTCCACCAGTTATGCTTCCTGTTGTTGCTATAACTTCACCAGCAAGAGTTACAATCTTAGCACTGTTTTTAGATACTTTAGAAATTTTAATTCCATTTTCAATAGTATCTACTACTACTGTTCTACCTAGCGCTAAACGAGCTACCGCCTCAAACTTTTTATCGAAAGACACAAGTTCCATTGCAGTTCCAATGTAGCCCGTTTCCTTCTTAAGATTAGCTGGAATATCTTCTTTATATAGCCTAATACTCTCAATTGGTAAAAATGTTGCACGGCCAAGCATTCCGTCTTTTAAAAAATTAACTAAATCTTTTGCAACCAAGTCCTTGTCTACAACTATATTTTGTATATATCCACCCATAGCTATTTCAATAGCTTTTTCGTATTTTTCTTCAGTAGATATTAAAGATGCAAGAGTTCCAAATACATGGTCTGTATATTTTGCATTTCTTCTGGATAAGTCAATTATGCTTTTAACACTTCTTGTATAGCCCTCTGACTCGCTTTCTAAGTTTAACATATAATTTAACTTAGACCTTGTCTCTAATATTTTTTGTTTATATTCATTTTCTTTATCTGTAAAAGTTGCAAAAAATTCTTCAAGTTTTATTTTGCTTTGAGTTAATGACTCTGCCTTATCCTTTAAAACATTTCTTCTTTTTGTAACTAATGCAAATTCATCTTCTACTTCAGCTACTCGTATTTTTATGCCGTCTGAACTAGATATATCTGAACCAACTTCGCTTTCTATTGTTGCTAGTCTTTTATTATTTGCTTCAAGCTTCATACTAGCAGTTGCTATTTTAAGCTTTAATTCACTTATATTTTCTTTTAAAGACTCAACTTTTCTTTTAAGTTCTTCAATTTCAAGTTCTCTTTCAGACATATTATTAGTTAATTCTTTAAGTTCTTCTGTTTTTTCCTCTAACTCTTTTTCAAATCTTAATTTATTCTTCTCTAAGTTATCTTTTTTTCCTGTTCTTGTTATAATTTCTTCTTCTAATATTGCAATAGACGTATCACTTCCAGCTATTTCTTCCTTTAACTTAGAAATATTTTCTTTATTTAAAGCTACTCTATCATCAAAAGCCTCTATTTTGGATGACAATCTATCCACTTCATTTAAAGAAGAATAATACATCTCTTGAGTAGATTCTATAGCTTGAAGAAGCTCTTCTAAACATACTCTTGTATCATCACTGGCTCTTTGTGACTCTGTAAGTTCATCTTCCTTTGAAACTATACTATTATTTAATGCCTCTATCTTTAAATTCAAGTCTTCCAAATCTTTAGAACAACTATCTATTACATTTAAGAAAATCTTAACATCTATGTCTTTTAATTTACCTTTTAAATCTAAATATTTTTTTGCTGTTTCTGCCTTTTTACTTAATGGCTCTAAATTATTGTTTATCTCAGTTAATATATCTGTAACTCTTGCTAAGTTCTCGTTAGTATGTTCTAATTTTCTTACAGCTTCTTCTTTTCTGGTTCTGTATTTTACTATGCCAGAAGCTTCCTCAAAAATACTTCTTCTATCTTCAGATTTTGAAGAAATTATTGTATCTATCTTACCTTGTCCAATTATGCTATAACCATCGCGCCCTACACCTGTGTCCATAAACATTTCTTGCACATCTTTAAGTCTAACTTGAGATTTATTTATTAAATATTCACTTTCTCCACTTCTATATACTCTTCTTGTAACAACCACTTCGTCAAACTCCACGTTTAAACTATGGTCACTATTATCTAAAACAAGCGAAACCTCAGCAAGACCAAGCATTTTTCTATGCTTAGTCCCTGCAAATATTACATCTTCCATTTTAGAGCCTCTCAAGCTCTTTGCACTTTGTTCACCTAGGACCCATCTTACTGCGTCAGAAATATTACTCTTTCCACTACCATTTGGTCCAACTATAGTAGTAATTCCACCCTCGAACTCTATTATAGTTTTATCTGCAAACGATTTAAACCCCTGTATTTCAATCCTTTTTAACTGCATTTATTCTCCTTACATTAACCCGTATTGTCTATTACTTCCCCTAAAACTATTTGTACACATTTTGTCCCATAAAGAATATTCCTCTATTCCCTGTGGTATTATCTCAATGTGATATGAATCACTTGCAAGCTTTATTACTCTTGCGATATCTAATTCTTCATACATTATATCTGTAAGTTTTTCTGATTCAAACTCAATATATGTTTGACCTACTTTTTGCCTTAAATATGCCTCGTTATCTACATATTTATTTGATGTATTTACATCTATTACTTCAAGATTTATCTTCGCTTCTTTATACTCACCTGTAGAATCTTTTACAACAGATGCCCCATCCATTATTTCAAAAAAGTTAGGTATCATATCCTTTATATAATTAGGAATTTTTATTTTATTTACATCTTTGCCTTTAGTTGGTTTTGCTGAAAGCTCCATGATTATATTGGAAACTTTGCCTAGGTTTATCTTCTTGGATACTTGTTTTTCTGTTACTTCTACTTTATCTTTTTTGGTGTTTTTTACTATGTCATTTTTATTAAGTTTTACAACTTTACTTTCTAACACCAAAGCCTCCATATCTATGGCTTCATCAGCTATTATATATTCTTCTTGTTCTTCATCTGATGAAATCTCCTCATCTAACCCAAAAGCTTCTGTTTCAACATCACCTATAGGCAATACTTTTTCTTGTGTTTCAACTTCAGGCTCATCAAATACCATTTCACCTAAATCTATTTCAAAAGAATCTAAATCCATATTATCCAACTGTATTTTAGGCAGCTTTTCTGCTTGTTCTGCCTTTTCCTCGCTAACTTTTTCGTCAGTTTTTCCAAGTAGCTCTGCAATACTAGGTACAACATGAATATATTGTTTTGTAGTAAATATTAATTTTTGTTCTGCAAGTTCATCTATATATTCTTTCGTAAGTTTAACAAAACTTTCTTTTATTTGTTTTGTTAAACCATCTATATACTCTTCATATTCCTTTTTGTCTTTTATTAAATCATATTCAAGTTTGGTATAAATAGATAAATCTGTATCTAACATGTTATCTGTAAGACTACCTTGTACTAAGCATATATAGGCCTCATCTTCATATTCAAATATAAATATATTTGCATTAAACTCATTTTCTGCGTTATTGTTCCAAATATACACAGTTTTTGTATATTTTAAAACATTTTCAAGCATTTTTCTTGTTGTGTTTTTCTTATCTATTCCTAAAGCTATAAATTTTCTAGCCTTTAAATCTATTAGGCATTCTTCTATTATATCGTAACCTGTTTCTTTTACATCACTTACAACAATATATATCTTCTTTAACTTATTATTACTGTGTGATAGTATTTCTTCCTTTAGTGCATTTACACCATCTTTTTGTATTTTTAATGTACTTTTCATTTTTCTTCACCCTTTGTTAACTTTACATAGATATATTATACCAAAACGCGTGAAAAGTAAAGCTTTTTTGGAATTTAATGTCACTTTATTTACCTAATTATTGGGTAATATAACAGTTTAAAAATAAGAGGAGTAGAATAATCTACCCCCTCTTGATTTTGTTAAATTGTAAAGCTGTCGCCACCCGGATTATATATAACATTAGTTTTTCCATCAAAATGAATTCTATCATATTTGAATGGCTCAATAACTTTATCCGTTATGTCTATTGCTCCGTAGCCACAACAGTTTTTTGCGATAATTACAGGCTTATCCAAGCCACTTAAATACTGGTATTTTGCATCAATTACAATTGTACCATTTTTTCGAACTATACCCCAAAGATTGTCATCGTAAGAAAAACGAGCATATTCTCCTGTAAAGCGTTCAAGAAAAGAAAATACCGGTGCGTAGATAATTTCTCCTTTCAGATTTGCAAATCCCCATTCGCCATCCTCACAAACGCGGATTATATCGTTATCCAAAGCTACGTTATCGTAAAGCCGTCCGAGAACATTTTTGCCACTGGTATTAATTGCACCTTTCTTATCTTTTCTAGAAAAGACTGCTATGCCATTTTCAAAGTCAGAGACTTTGTCGAAGCGTTTGGTAATAGCTTTTCCCTTTTCATTGATAAGATAATACATGTTTCCTTCAAGTATCAGCTTATTCGTCGTTCCAGGTATGAGGTATGTCTCCTTCCTTCCACTTTTTGTCAATTCCTGTTTTACCAATTCCATTGCTACTTTCTCCTTTAAATTATTTTGTTGATTTAAAATAAGTGACATAGTCTGTCGCTATAAAAATTAATTGTGTTTATAATTATATCACCAGCTTGAAATTATGTCAACATAGTTGACGCAAGAAAAAAAAGCAGCCATAAGGCCGCCTTTTATTAAACTACTACATCTAATTCATTTAATTTTGATTCGAATTCAGATATTCTTTGTTCTGTTTCATATTGCTCTATTCTATTTAAAGCATATAAATATTTTCTTTCTTGAGAAAGTAGTGCTTGGTAATCATCGTTCCAATCATCATGAGCTCTTAGGTTATTATGAACTTCATCAAGCTTAGCTTCTAATGATTTTTTTACTGGAGCCACTAATGATTTGTCTTTTCCAACTTTGATTCCATTATCGACCATATAGCTTACTGCTTCAGCAAATAATCTTTCGCCTTGTAGATTTTTTCCATCTGTTAGAGAATCGCTTAGTATTCCTACCATTTTATTTACTTCATCTATTCCAGCTTTTTCAAATACTGTGTCAACTCTTGAATCTATGAATTGTCCACCTTCACCAAACATTTCTTGATCTTTTATGAATATATCCACATTGTTTTGGATTATTCTTGCTTGGTCTACAGGGAACTCATTAACTGCCATTTTTAAAGCATGTCTGTCATAGTATTTTTTAAACGCAGCTTGACACATTTCTGGATTTTCAGAATATGGTTTAAAGAATGTTGCATATTCGCGAAGAACTTCATGTTGAGTTTTGTCGCCGCAAGCGTTTTCTTTTAACTCAGCTATTGGTTCACCTAAAAATGATTCTAATTTCAAATCCACTTCATCTTTTAAATATACTGGTTCAGCTATATATTCTGGCTCTACACTATTTTTTTTTTCTATTCCAAATAAATTTTCTAATGCACTGTTAGCATTGTCTAAATCTGTTTTGAATAGTTCCCATTCTCTTTTAAAGAATCCTGGTTGAGCTTCAACTGTTGCATCCTTAGGAGCACCTAATAATAATTGGTCTTCTCCTTCAAAAGCAGCCATTATCATTTCTCCCCAGTCTTGCATATCTTGCAAGAATAAATTCCATTCTCTTTTAAAGAATCCTTCTTTTTCACCTTCTGCTTTAGGAGCACTTAACATTAAAGTCTCATTAGCTCCAAATGCATTTAGGAAAAACTCTCCTATTTCTTGCATGTCATTTAGGAATAATTCCCATTGTCTTTCAAAAAAACCTTTCATATAAACACCTCATTTGTAGAAATAATATAATATATTTACTTTATACTAACATTATAGTTATAATGCGGAACAAAATCAACTACAAAAAGATAACATTTATGTTACAAAGCAAACTTCTTTGTGTTACATAAATGTTACAGAAATCATGCCTAAATTTGTTTTTAATCGTCAAATTCCTCTATCATTTTTAATATCTCTTCTTCATTCGTATAACCTATCGTTCTTTTTACAAGTTTATTATCCTTAAATACTAGCAATGTTGGTATTGAATCTATACCATATTCCATAGCAAGGCTAGGCGCTTCATCTACATTTACTTTAACAATATCAAAATTCAAGCTCCTAGAATTTTGTAATCTTTCTATTGCTTCTGCTTGCATGCCACAAGGACCACACCACGTAGCATAGAAATCTACTAACACTAACTTTTTATTTTCTATAGTATCTTTAAAATTTTTATCATTTAACTCTACCATTAACGGCCTCCTTCTTAAGTGGAACTTTCTTTTTCCATTCTTTTGTCATTATACACTATAAGATCTGCAAATGCAAATGTGTTTATTCCAGCACCCTCCCAGATGCATATATTTGTATAGCCAAGCGACCAAAGTATTTGGACAGCTCTCCTTACTCTTGCGCCTGTAGCACAATATACTATTATGCATTCCGATTTATTGGTTACTATTTGTACAATGTCAGATTGTAACTTGTCTAATGGAATATTTACACTACCTTTTATTCTAACTGTACTATATTCCATTTCTGTTCTTACATCTAGCAAAAAACATGCTCCGCTTTTTACTAATCTATACGCCTCCTCTATAGGAAGTACCCTTACCGGACTTCTATATTGTCTTTGCGAATTGTTAATTCCAAACATTCTTCCTAACTGAGATAATGGATTATTAGACATATTTCCTCTTTTTTGTCCACCAAAATTGAATAAATTTCCTAATCTACTTAAATCAAAAAGATTACTTAAATTAAATCCTGAGCTACTGTTACTAAAACTATTATTAGTATTAGCGAAATTATTAACACTGTTTCTATCACCATTCATATTATTCCCCATATTTAACACCTCTACTCGTATATATGCATAATATATACTAATTATTCGCATTTTTGGGGAGTTATATGATATTTAGTATTTTAGCTTTTATTACTTTATTTATAAGTATATGTGTCACAGACAGAAGGAAATCATTACAAATTCAATCTGCAAATTGCCTGTTCGAAGCCTTGTATGCATTAACAATAAAAGCTTACACCGGTTCCATGCTAGGATTGGTAAATTTTATTCGTTCCTGTTTATTTACAAACAAAGAAAAATTTTGCAAAAGTTTGTATATTGCATTACTATTTATCTTCGAAGGAATAGTAATTATAAATTGTCTGTTAACATGGGAGAGCTTCGTGTTCATTCTTCCTACGTTTGGAGCTATAATACGAACATATTGTCTATGGCAATCTAACATGAAATATGTAAGATTTTCTGGCATGATATCTGGAATTCTTTTTGGAACTTACTATATATTTCATCAAAGTTGATTTATGGTTTTAGGATATTCAATACTTTTCATTGTTTCATTATATAACGTATGCAAACTAGATTTTATAATCAAAAACAAAAAACAGAGGCGCTAACTATGAAGTTAATTCCTCTATTTTTCTATCTTTTTTATTTGGCTTGCTTAAATATCTTAGCAACTATTTGCTTTGAGATATCTGCAATAATCATATATGCTACTCCAGCTCCAATAGATACAATGTATAACATATTATCTAAATGCACTAAACCAAAAACATCGCTAATTGCTGGTATAAATATTACCCCTGTTTGTATTAATATTATTACAACTACACCAATAAATAATTGTGGATTTGAAAATATTCCAGTTTTTAAAACAGATTTTCTATCCGAACGAATTACAAATGCAAACAGAAGCTCTGCAAAAGATAATGCTATAAATGCTACTGTCATTGCGTGATTATGCATATATATTGGATTTGATTCTACTAAGAAGTACAACAATAATACCATTATACTTTTAATTATTGCAGGCACCACTATTCTCGTTACCAAGAATGGATTAAAGAATTTCTCATTAGCTTTTCTAGGCTTTTCTTTCATTGAGTTTTTATCTGCTGGTTCAAACCCTAATGTCATTGCTGGTATTGCATCTGTTATTAGATTAATCCATAAAAGATGTAGTGGTGAGAATATTGTACTATTAAATATTTTTGCAATAAACACAATGAGTACTTCTGCTATGTTTGATGCTAAAAGGTATGCTATTACGTTTTGTATATTTCTATATACTCTTCTACCCTCTTTAACTGCAACTACAATTGAAGCAAAGTTATCATCTGTAAGCACCATACTTGCTACACTTTTTGAAACCTCAGTGCCTGTAATTCCCATACCAACGCCAATGTCTGCAGCTTTTAGTGCAGGAGCATCATTTACGCCGTCTCCTGTCATAGCAACAGTCTTGCCTAGTTTTTTCCAAACTTTAACTATACGCACTTTATTTTCTGGCGAAACTCTAGCATATACTCTAATATTCTTTATTCTTTTTTCAAATTCCTCATCAGACATAGCGTCTAACTCTTGACCTGTTATAGCCTCTTTTCCATCTGTCAATATTCCTATGTCTTTTGCAATAGCTACAGCTGTTGATATACTATCTCCTGTTATCATAATAGGGATCATACCCGCACTAAAGCAATCTTTTACAGCCTGCTTAACCTCTGGACGAGGCGGATCTATCATTCCAACGAGTCCTACATATATTAGATCGTTTTCTAATGTGTCTGTTGTAACTTCACTTGGAACTTCATCTATCACTTTATATGCAAATCCCAACACTCTTAATGCTCTAGAAGACATTTCATTGTTTGTTTCTAGTATTTGGGTTTTAACCTCTTTTGTCATATCTACAAGATTTCCATCTATTATCGCTTTTGAACATTTATTTACTAAACCTTCAATAGCTCCCTTTGTATTAACATACAATTTGCCATCTTCACTATTTACTGTAGTCATAAGCTTTCTTTCAGAGTCAAATGGAAGCTCTGCTACTCTTTTATACCTAGTATCTATTAATTCCTTATCTAGCCCTAGCTTTACTCCTAATTGTACGAGAGCTACTTCCGTTGGATCTCCTAAAAAGCCATCTCCGTTTGCGTTTAATTTTACATCATTACAAAGCATCATGTTTTTTATAAATACATCTAGCACGTCTTCTTTTTCATCATACTTTAATTCTTCTGTAACAATTCTTTTTCCGCCAAAGTTTACTTCTGTTACGGTCATTTTATTTTGAGTTAAAGTTCCTGTTTTATCTGAACATATTATCTCAGTTGCCCCAAGCGTTTCAACAGATGCAAGTTTTCTTACAATACTATGTTCACGAGCCATCTTTTGTACACCAATAGATAATATTATTGTAATTGATGCCGGTAAACCTTCAGGTATCGCTGCAACCGCTAAAGATACAGAAAGCATAAATATTTCTAACAATTTATTCCCTTGTATCATTCCAAGTATAACCATTGCAAAGCCTATTACTACCACAACAATGCTTAGCACTTTGCTTATTTCGTTCATCTTCTTTTGAAGTGGTGTTAGTGATTCTTTTGTGTCTGTAAGCATTGTAGCAATTTTACCAAGCTCTGTGTCCATTCCAATAGCAGTAACTATGCCTTCTCCTCTACCATATACTACACTACTTCCCGAGTATAACATATTTCTTCTTTCCGCAAGCGGAGTATCTTCATCAATTACATCTATGAATTTGCTAACTGGTAACGATTCGCCTGTCAAGGATGCTTCCTCTACTCTTATGCTGTTACATTCAATAAGCCTCATGTCTGCTGGGACAAAATCTCCAGCTTCTATTAATACTATATCTCCTACAACCAGTTCTTCTGTTTTTATGCTTTCAATTTTCCCGTTACGCCTTACCTTAATATATGGCAAAGACATTTTCTTTAAAGATTCTATTGCCTTATCTGCTTTAGATTCTTGTGCTACACCTAAAACTGCATTCATTATAACCACGGCGAATATTACAATTGAATCTGTAATGCTTTCATTTTCAATTTTAGCTACAACAAAAGAAACTACTGCTGCTATTAACAGAATTATTATCATAACATTTTTCATTTGGTCAATAAATCTAGATAATAACGTTTTTTTCTTAGCTTCAACAAGTTTATTTGGGCCGCCTTCTATGTGTCTATTTTCAGCCTCTGTAGAAGTTAATCCATTGATGCTTGTTACAAGCTTTTCAAAAGTTTCATCTACTGTATACTTATACATTTTATCTTCTTTCATACTTCCCCCTTACAACAATATATATTAATATTAAAATTTATATTATACTACCACAAAAGCAAAAAAAATTAAATATACCTACACAAAATCTCATAAAAAAGACAAAATATATATAAAAAGACACTTTATAAACCAAATAGTCTATAAAGTGTTTGTTTAATTATCTTATTCCTAATTTAGCTTTGATATTTCTGTAACCTTCAATATCTACTTTTTCAAGATAAGACAATAATCTTTTTCTCTTACCAACCATTATTAGAAGACCACGTCTAGAGTGTTCATCTTTTTTGTGAGTTTTTAAGTGTTCTGTTAACTCGTTAATTCTTTCAGTTAAAAGAGCTACTTGAACTTCAGTTGAACCTGTGTCTCCTTCTTTCTTAGCGAAAGTAGTAAGAATTTCTTGCTTTCTTTCTTTAGTCATGACTTTTTCCTCCCTCATTAAATTCGCCTTAAACCAAGAAATAATCTGAGGAAATTATATCCTAGAATAAGGTATATTTATATTATAACATATATGTCAAGTGATAGATATATGTTTTACACACTTAGTTTGCAGTATGTATAAAATATTATACTTATAATAATAACTTGCTGAGAAATGACAACAATAAGGCTTCAACCGTCACTTACAATTTATTGAAATGTTTGTGAAAATTCTTGATTATACAATTAAATAATAGCACATTAAAATTTTAATATTAGTAAAAGTGATACAAAATTTCATACTACTTTTACTAATATTTTATAAAATTTATTCAGTTATTTTAACGTCATACCAGTCTTCAAATCATATAATTAGAAACATCAAGTAACCAGTTCTACTTCTTTATATAAAGTGTGGAACGGAACCCGCGGTTGTCGTGAGGGATGCCTTGGTGGTCGCCGACGTAACGATAGGAAATCGGATAGGAGACGCCGCCACCAAGAAAGTAGCCGCCGCAACTAACACGGTAGCCAGGAATGTAGCCTTCCATTGTCCATTCCAATAAATTACCTGCTATATCGTAAAGATTTTTTACTCTTGCTTCTTCCGTTGCACCTGTTGTGAATAGGTGATATTCATTGTTTGATTTAGCATATGTTAAATCTATTGCTATATAATTTTTGCCACTATCTTTTGACACGCTTGCACCCTCATTAAAGCTTGAATTTAGTATTTCGTTATTCTTATAATTTCCATATTCAGTACTATCTAATATGTTTACCCCATTATCTTTTAACCATTGTACTACTGCATCCCATTGCACAGCATAGGTTAATGTTGATACTACTCCATAGCTTGTATTTGTTTTAGGATATACACATCTTGCCACTTCTACCGCTCCCCCTGTCTCTACTGTCATTGTAATAGAATTGCTCCAGCCTATATAGTTATACGGTATTTTATTCATTTGTGAATATATTGTTGTCGTTATTTCTTCAGAACCACTTGTTCTTTGCTTTTCTATTCCAGCTTCATATCTCGCTATATAAAAGCCTCCATATTTCTCTACGCTTTCATACATCTCTGTTACTTCATCTATTGTCTGTTGTGTTACAAAATCTCCCGCATCTTTTATATTCGGCGTTACTTCCCAAAAGCCCGTGCCTAATTGGTTAGACAATGTTATCCATTCATAACCTTCAACTCCTTCATGCCAATTTACTCTTTCGAATTTATTTGTTGAAAGATCTGCTACTGGAATCCATACATATTGGTTTCTTTCTCTCTTGGCTTGTTGTACATTAGCATCTGTTACATCTTCTGTTCCTTCATATATTACAAGTCCTCCATCTTTTGTGTTTTCGCCCGTTGCTTTTGATGCAACAAATCCTCTTGGAATTGGCACTGAATCTACTACTGCTACAACATTCATATAATCCAACTTACTAAAAGATATAACATTGTAATTACCTGCATTATCTTCAGCATATATTGTATATTCATTAGAGGTATTATCCAAATTTATTTTTCCACCTACTAAATTGTTTCCAGCAGTTTGAAAATATGCTTTTGCATTTTCTTTAGTAACTGTGCCTAAGGTATATTTTAAATGTTTTATACCACTCGTATCCGTAGCAGAAATATTAGTTAAATATGCTAATATAGAATTTGCCGTTACATCTACTATAGAAAAATTTTCATTTGATATTGAACTTATTACTGGTGGTGTTACATCATAACTATTAACCGAATATGTTGTTGTATAGCTTTGTGATCCAGATTTATATGACACCGTTATTGTGTAATTGCCGCCCACATTATTTGTGTTTACATTATACACGTAAGTATTCTCTACAACTGTTTGTGGTCCAACTATTACATCAACACTTGATGTCGTTATACTAATGTTAGTATAACTTTTTGGCAATTTTACCGTTACTGTAATTGGCTTGTTTGTATAACCAATTACATTAGGTACAAACACCACCGAAGATAATTCGCCATTTGCCGGTGCTAAATTATAGCTATCTTTCAAGCTTTGTGTTATTCCATAATATGTGTAACCTTCCATCTCAAGTCCTTCTACATAGTAAACCCTTCCTGTTGTTGTAGAATATGCATACACATCATTTGGTGTTTCTAAATTGCCGTATGTTGTATTGGTTATTTTTAAATTTCCCAAATTTAATATATTTAATGACACTATATTATTTATTATTGTTTCACCAGGAAATTGATCTGCTATCTGTTCGTTGGATAGCTTGCTAATATCTATTGTTACTATATCTGATGTGTATGGCAGTGCAGATGATGTATGTGAATATTCATCTACAGTGTCTTGTATATAACCTATTTCAGTTAACCACGCAACTAACATTGAGTAACTAATACTTGAACTTGTTGAAACAATTATTACACTTGCTAGTATTGCCATTACTATAATAGTGATAACTAATATGCTTATTGTTATTCCTTTTTTCATTTTCATTCGTTGTTCTCCTCTTATGTTATGTATTTTATACCATATATTTTATTTTTTCAATACTATTTTTCTACTTTATTTATTGTAATATGTGTTCTGTTTTCTATATTATACCACCTTATACATAACAAAAAGTATAGGCAGTTTTTTCCTATACTTTTTATGTTTTATATTATATATTTCTAACTAATGCTATCTCTGTTGCTGTTATAGGTTTACTATTCACTTGTTTTAGAATAATAATATACTTCATTTCCTATTTTTAAGCCTTGTTCATAATATACTTTTTCTGTGGTTTTTGAATACAAATATCTGTCTTTAGAGCCTAATGTTAAATCACCGTAATTTGAACCTTCTGCATCAATTTCTTCTAAGCCTATTACATATAACTCTATCTTATTATCTATCACAGACTCACCGCTAAATTGTAACAGCTCGCTTGCGGATAAGCTAGATGTGTCAAATTGTACTGTATGAAAATCTATATTTCCGCTTTTTCTTATTTTATATGTATTCATAAGTGCTTCAATTTGAGAAATATCTGTTTGCAATAAAGATAAATTTGTATTTAAAAACACATTGTCCATATTTATAATCGCTATACTTGCTAATATAATCATCAATACTATCGTAATTACTAAAACAACTAATGAAATTCCTTTTTTCATAATATGTTTTCCTCCTATTTATTTAAACTAGTCGAAATATTACTATATATTTCTTTTAATTCCATACCACTTTTATATATTGATACTCCAGCCAAATTATATTTAGATACCAATTTTGTTTTCTCGCTTACACTATGTTTATCCTCTAACCACATTTTATATGTTGTTATCCCTTTAGTGTAATTAATATAGTTTTGACCAGATGTTTTGTCTAAATTTGACTGTATGCCATTTGTTTTTATATATTCCTGCATCATTTGCATATTATATCTTTCAGCATTTATAACAGTCCCTTTTCTTTCTGTCCACAATATTGAATACGCTGGTATTTCTAATACTATTTTTTCTGATTCTATGCTATCTGTTAATATGTTTTTCAATGTATTTTCAACATAAGAAATAGATGAAATAGGTCCACTCGTTTTTGAAGCTATTGTTCTTGCTTTATATGGTTGCACAACAATATAATCTGCAACTTTTATTATTTCATTTACATCTATATATTGAGTACTTGGCACATTTACTATTACCTTTTTACTATCGGCATGTAATACTGCTGATAGTTCCCTTACAAACTGCGTAAATCCTGTTTTGTCTGATACTTTTAAACTACCAAAATCCACATTTACTCCGGCTAACGACTCTATACTGCTTAATATTTTTTGTATGATTACTTCTCTGTTGCTTTCGCTGTTAAGCATTGCTGTTGTTATATCCGGGTCGTAATTTGATGAGGCTTGACCATTATTTACAATTGCATATACCTCAATATTATTTGGAACATTGTTTGTGTATTCTAATCGTGTTAGTGTGCTGGCTCCAGACAACCTATACATATCTATAGCCACCATATCTACATATTTTGTATCCGTGCTAGGCATTAATTTATTTTCTGCTTTAACTAGTACTACTTTATCTGTTTCTACTATATTGTCTGTTTTTGTATATTCATATTCTATATTGGCTTTTAATACATAACCATAATAGCTTCTATTTCCCTCGTTTGTAACTACATTTGCAATATTGGCAGTTCCTTCTTTTATGTTTTTATCTACAATAAGTTTTACTTTACTGTCTTTTTCAACAAATGCTATTATATCATGTGTTATGCTATCGTATATCTCTGTTCTGTTTTTTGTAATACTTGCATCAATATATTCATTATTAGATACATATATTTTTCCATTTGATACAACCATATCATTACCCAATTCAGCTATAATCTTTTTAAAATTAAAATATATGTTATCTTCCTTTTTTATAGTATAATCTTTATCCGTTTTATTTATTTTTTTCAAATTATTGTATGTGGTAATTATTATCTTGCCTGAAATTTTATCATGATATATGTTATTTGAAAACACGCTTGTTAAATCGTCTATGTGTATATATTGCTCATCATTTTCATTCAATATTCCATAAACAAGCTTACTTTCTTCATCATTTATGTATAATGCATAATTACTATTAAAATTCGAATATCCACACATTAAAAACAATATAAATATAATTAGAGTAAGTGTTGCGTTATATTTATACTTTTCTACCCAAATATTTACTTTATTTTCTTCTACATTTTTCATACCCAAATTATACATTTAAATTGAAAAATATACAATATATTTATAAAAAGTATTTTCTTTTTTAGATAAGTATTGTATAATTTGTTTGTAAGTTAAGGAGGAACATAATATGTCACTAACTACTATGTGGTTAATTTTATGTGGATTATGTCTTGTTATAGAAATATTCACAGTTAGCTTTTTAATATTTTTCCCTGGTGTTGGTGCATTCTTCGCATTTATTGCATCTATACTAGGTGCAAATGTTACTGCTCAATGCATCATATTTGCTGTTTCATCAGCGCTTATGATAATATTTGTAAGACCACTTGTAACTAAACTTTTTAAAACTCGCGATACCGCTATGAACTCAAACGCTCTAATTGGTAAAAGCGGTGTGGTTTTAAAAGATATCAAAGGCGATGAAAAGATAGGTCAAGTTAAGGTTGCAGGCGAAATTTGGTCTGCTATATGCGAAGATGATACAACTATTGCAAAAGATAGTAAAATAACTGTCCTTGCAATATCAGGAGTAAAACTTGTTGTAAAAGAAGTTTCAGAATAAGGAGGGTTATATATGGAAATATTCTTTATAATATTAGCTATTGTTTTAGTAATAGCTGCATTCTCAATTAAAGTCGTAAGACAAGCAGAAGTTTATGTTATAGAAAGATTTGGTAAATTCCATAAAGTTGCAGACGCAGGTCTTAACATTATTCTACCTTTCATAGATAGAGTAAGAGCAATTGTTAACATGAAGCAACAAACTATGGATGTGCCACCCCAAGGAGTTATCACAAAAGATAACGTTACTATAACAATTGACACAGTTGTTTTCTTTCAAATAATGGATCCAGTAAAATCTGTTTATGAAATAGAAAACTTACAAAAAGGTATAGCTTACCTTGCAATTACAACTATTCGTGATATCGTTGGTAAAATGGACTTAGATAGCACATTTAGTTCTCGTGATATGATAAACATTCAACTTCGTGAAGTGTTAGATGAAGCTACAGACAAGTGGGGTTGTAAAGTAGATAGAGTTGAAATTAAAGACATCAATCCACCAAAGGACATCCGTGATGCAATGGAAAAACAAATGAATGCTGAAAGAAATAAAAGAGCTGTTATTCTTGAAGCTGAAGGTAATCGCCAGGCAGAAATCACTCACGCTGAAGGTAAAAAGGAAGCTCAAATTCTTGAAGCTGAAGCAGAACGCGAAGCAAGCATTAGACGTGCTCAAGGTTTAAGAGAAGCTAGAATTCTTGAGGCTGAAGGTACATCTGAAGCCATTAAGAAAATAGCTGAAGCTAAATCTCAAGAAATTGAATTAGTATATGGTGCTATAACTAAAGCAAAACCTACAAAAGAACTTGTTACTATTAAAGCTCTAGAATCATTAGAGAGAGTTGCAGAAGGTCCTGCAAACAAAGTATTTATTCCATTTGATACAAGTTCAGCATTTAGCGCTTTAGGATCAGCAAAAGAAATTATGACAGACAAACAATAATATTGAAAATAAAAACTAAAAGGAATGTATTCTATTAATTACAGAATTCATTCCTTTTTAGTTTGTTAATGAAAGCTATTCATTAACGGCGGCTCTTATCCATCTCATCGCGAATGTATATGCACACAAGGCAAACACACAAGCCAAGAGCTGCAATTACCGCAAAGACTACGTTTACTTTGTAAAGAGTGGGAACAACATTGGTATAGTTGGGAGATGTGGTAAAGAAAAAGTCTGAATACTTAAAGAAATTAATTATTCCAAGTATTACTGCGTCGATGATAGATCCAACTGTAACCAAACAAGAGACTGCAAAAACATTAGCGAGAGCATTCCTAAACTTCTTCATTGTTAAACTTCCTTTTTGTCCTCAACGGAGGACACCTTTCTTTAATTTTTTTTCAAACAAAACTCAATATTTAATATATTTAAATTATACCACTTTTTGAAAGTTATGTCAATCGTCATCCTATTGAATGCAAACAAAAAGCACTCAGCATATAGCTAAGTGCCTATTGTGGTGATCTCGAGACGATTCGAACGTCCGACCCACGGCTTAGAAGGCCGTTGCTCTATCCAACTGAGCTACGAGACCATATCGGATACTTATATATAATAACACAGATATTTTTTGTTGTCAATATTTTTTACGTTTTTTAAATTAAATTTTTAGAGGATGTTCTATTTTAGAACACCCTCTTTACTTAAACAAACTTTTTAACAAATTCATATAGCTAACATTTTCTATTCCAATAATATCTTTGCTATAAACTAAGTATGATACATCACTGTATATTCCAATCGCAGATATTTGTTCAGATAATGTTGTTTGAAGTGAGTTTATATTTTTATTCAATTCCTGGATGTTTGTTTTGTCTATATTTTCTTTAACTTCTTTTATAACTTCAGTTGTAAATAACTTATCCTGTACAAAGGATATATCTGGACTATTATTTAAATTAACGCTTGCAAGCAATAAATCATAATCACCTTTTTTTATTCGTGTTTGTAATTTTTCCTCTGTTAGTTTTTCAACATTTATTTTAATTCCAATTGAACCTAAATTATTTTTTATTTTTTCTGCCATGCCAACTTTTACTTCGTCTTGTTTGTTTAATATTAAATCGAGTTCTAATGTTGTTTTTACTCCTTTTTCGGTTTTAGAATATACTTTATTAGATTTTGTATATCCATTCGTTAAAAGCAGGTTTTCGGCAGCATAAATATCATATTTATACTTGACGTCATCATATATGTATGGCAAGTCTATTTTTACACCTTTAGACTTTAGAATGTCTTTTATTATGCCATCTCTATCTATACTGTATGCAATTGCTTTTCGTACTTCTTGTTTAGAATACACATTAGATTTCGAGTTTCCGAGCAAAAATACGCTCTGACCGTTTCTATATGCCGTTATGTTATATTCATATTTTCCAAGTACATTTTGTACATTTTCCGCATTGGTTACAAACACATTAATTTGTTTTTCTTTATATGCTTGTGCAGCAGCATATACATCTTTATAACTCGTAACAATTATTTTTAAAGGATTTTGTTTATCTGCAGATTTATGCCTATTAAGAACTAACATGCTTTCTGTAGATGACTTATCCTGTGTGTATTTTACCCTATCTTTTGCTGTGTCTAATACTATGTCTAGATTATATATAAAATATGGATTGTCTTCCTTTAATTTAATGTTAAGTGTATTGGCATTTACAACCTCAGTGCTATTTACACTCATCAATTTATTGTAATAAATAGAATTCTTATTGCTTTTATGATTGTCTATAGCATTTTTTATTTCCTCAATTGAAACTTTGCTTTCTTCGTTTCTAGTAAGGATATATTCACTATTAGATACTTTTTCTACCTTTGAAACAACTCTATATGTAATAGTATAATCTTCATTAATTTCCAGCAACATATCTTTAGAATATTTATTAAGCTCGCTTAAAATAACGTTGCTAGGATTTGCTTCTAATAGGTTGTCTGTTGTAATTACTCCTATTTTTATAATCTCATCATTAGAATTTGTTATAAAAGGTAGTGGTATAAAAGGCTCGTCTTCATCCTTTAATATTGCCCTTGAAATTACGGCAATTATTACTAGCAAAATAATGCAAACGACTATATTTGCTGTTTTATTCTCTTTATATGTTTTTTTAATTTTCTTTTTAGGTTTCTTTTTTTCTGCTATTTTCACTTCTTTTTTAGGTTCTAAATTACTTTTTACTGTATTTAAGCTTCTTCTTTTTCTAATTGTACCCTTTTTATACCTAGCCTCATTTATATATTTTTTCTCCATTTATTACTCCATCTTTTAATATGTATATATTGTATCACATGAAGCCATAAAAATACAGCCCCAATGGCTGTATTTTAACCCAATTCGTAACCCAATATACTAAGTATAGCTAAACTTGCAGTTTCTGCTCTTAAGATTCTATCTCCTAAAGAGATATCTTGCGCATTGCTATTTTTTAACAACCCCTCTACCTCAGAGCTATCTAGTCCTCCTTCAGGTCCAACTATAACTGCTACAGACTTTTTATCTTTCATATTATTTAATGTATCTTTCAAACTTATTGTACTTGTCTCATGGCAAATAAGTACAGCATCGTAACGCGAAAAATCGATTTTAGCGAGGTTTTCTACGGTTCCTACTGTAACAGTGTCTGCCCTTCCACACTGTTCAACAGCTTCTTTTGCTATCTTTGATAGTCTGTCTACTTTTTTTATTTTATCTTTCTCATCAAGCTTAACAACTGTATTTTTTGTAATTGTTGGAATTATACTATTTACGCCAAGCTCTACAGCCTTTTGAACAACATATTCCATCTTGTCTGATTTTAAATATGATTGTATCAAGGTTATATTAGCCTTTGGAATTCCTTTTTGTGGTAACATTCCTATGACACTTCCCTCTAATACATCTTTATTTAATTTTTCTATCTTTATTTCGTATTCATTTATATATACCGTATCTCCCGTTCTATATCTTAATACGTTTATGTGATGTACTTCCTCACCTTTTACCAAGACTTGTTTGTCCTCTATTTTTATATTTTCTTCATCTACTATAAATCTTTTTGACATCTTTCTCACTCCACATAAATTATATATAATTATCTTTCCTTTTTCAAGAGAAAAAATAGCAAGTAAACTTACCTGCTATTTTTACAATTTATTTTCCTTATTTTCCAAAGAAATTCTTTTTCTTAGATCCTACTTCCTCGCTACAAGATATTGCATATTGTTCAAGTAGTTCTCTTTGTTTATCTGATAACTTTCTTGGTATCTCAATACTTACTTTAAATTCAAGATTACCTCTGCCACCTTTGTAAGGAACACCTTTATTTTTTAATACAAATACTGTATCTGGTTGAGTTCCCTCTGGAATTTCAAAAGATTGTTCTCCCTCTAAAGTTGGTATTTTTATAGGTCCACCTAACACTGCTTTTACGAAAGGTATTTTTGTTGAAAAATAAACATTCTTTCCTTTTCTCGTAAACACCTTATGCGGAAGTACTGAAACTACTATGAACAGGTCTCCGTTAGGACCGCCTCGTTTACCTGCATCTCCTTGGCCAGATAAAGATATTGCCTGACCATCATCAATTCCAGCAGGTATACTTATTTCTATTTTTTTGCCTTTTTTTACGTTACCAGTACCAGAACATACCTCGCAAGGTTCTTTTATAATTCTACCTTCACCATTACACTTATCGCAAGTTCTAACTGTGCTGAAGGTTCCCATTATAGTATTTTGTACGACCTGAACTTTACCTACACCGTGACATCTATCACATTCAACTGTGCCACTTCCGTTTTTTGAACCCGTACCATGACATGAATCACATTTTTCATTACGAGTAATAGATATTTCTTTTTTAACACCAAATACTGCTTCTTCGAAAGTTAACTTCATATTATATCTTAAGTCTGAACCTTTTATTGGACCGTTTTTAGCAGCTTGTTTAAAACCACCAAATCCGCCGCCAAACATACTTCCTAGAATATCTTCAAGGTCTATATCAAAACCACCAGAAAATCCACTAAAGTCAAAGCCACCTGGTCCATAAGAGCCATAACCATTGCCATTTACTGCGTCCGCTCCAAATCTGTCATATTGAGCTCTCTTCGACTCATCAGAAAGCACACTATACGCTTCAGAAACTTCCTTAAACTTAGCCTCTGCTTCTTTTTCGTTACCTTTATTAGAGTCCGGATGATATTGTTTTGCTTTAGATCTATAAGCTTTTTTTATTTCATCTGCAGTTGCTGTTTTAGATACTCCTAGCACCTCATAATAATCTTTACCTGCCATTTAAATTTCCTTTCTAGTATAGAAACGGAAATCTAAATTCTTAGCGAATTATTTTTCCGTTTCAACACTACTTTACTTATTTGTTTTCAGATTCATCTTCTACTTTATAGTCTGCATCGTGTACTACATCTTCTGTAGTAGCAGTTCCAGCTTCAGCTTGTTTATTTGCTTCAGCATATAACTTTTGAGATATTTCATAGAATACTTGTGTTAATTTTTCTGTTGCTGCTTTTATAGCTTCAGTATCTGTTCCTTCCAATGCTTTCTTAACATTTGCAAGTTCAGCTTCTACTTTAGATTTTTCATCATCAGAAATTTTACCTTCAAGTTCTTTTAATGTCTTTTCAGTGTTATATACAAGAGAGTCTGCGTTATTTCTAACTTCAACTTCTTCTTTTCTCTTTTTATCTTCAGCTGCATGAGCCTCTGCTTCTTTAACAGCTTTTTCAATCTCTTCTTCAGATAGATTTGAAGATGCGGTTATAGCTATTTTTTGTTCGTTGTTTGTAGCCATGTCTTTAGCTGTTACATGAACGATACCGTTTGCATCAATATCGAAAGAAACTTCAATTTGAGGAACTCCTCTTGGTGCAGGTGGTATACCTGTTAAGCTAAATCTTCCAAGTGTCTTATTGTATGCAGCTATTTCTCTTTCACCTTGTAATACATGTACTTCAACAGATGTTTGGCCATCAGCAGCTGTACTAAATATTTGAGATTTCTTTGTAGGTATTGTAGTGTTTCTTTCAATTAATTTTGTAAATACTCCACCATATGTTTCTATACCTAAAGATAATGGTGTTACATCTAGAAGTACTAATCCTTTAACGTCTCCTGTTAAAACACCTGCTTGTATTGCTGCACCTAGTGCTACGCATTCATCTGGGTTAATTCCCTTGTATGGTTCTTTGTTAGTAAGTCTTTTTACTGTTTCTTGAACTAAAGGTATTCTTGTAGAACCACCAACTAGAAGTATTTTATCTAATTTTTCAAATGTCATGCCAGAATCCTTCATAGCTTGGTTAACAGGTCCTACTGTAGATTCTACAAGATCAGATACTAATTCTTCGAATTTAGCTCTTGAAAGAGTTATATCTAAGTGTTTTGGTCCTGTTGAATCTGCTGTTATAAATGGTAGATTAATGTTTGCTGTAGCTGTTGAAGAAAGTTCAATTTTAGCTTTTTCTGCAGCTTCTTTTAATCTTTGCATTGCCATAGAATCCCCGGCAAGATCAATTCCAGAATCCTTCTTAAATTCAGATACTAAGAAGTCTATAATTCTTTGGTCGAAGTCATCGCCACCAAGTTTGTTGTTACCTGCTGTAGCAAGAACTTCAAATACTCCATCACCAATATCTAGTATAGATACATCGAATGTTCCTCCACCTAAGTCATAAACCATTATTTTTTGGTCTTTATCTTTATCTAGACCGTATGCTAATGCTGCAGCTGTTGGTTCGTTTATAATTCTTAGAACTTCAAGTCCTGCAATTTTACCTGCATCTTTAGTTGCTTGTCTTTGAGAATCACTAAAGTATGCTGGAACTGTTATAACTGCTTGAGTTATTGTTTCACCTGTAAAAGCTTCGGCATCTGCTTTCATCTTTTGAAGAATCATAGCAGAAACTTCTGGTGCTGAATATTCTTTATCGTCTATTTTTACTTTTTTGTTAGAGCCCATATCTCTTTTTATAGATACTACTGTTCTATCGTGGTTAGTAACCGCTTGACGTTTAGCTACTTGACCTACTAATCTTTCACCGTTCTTTGCAAACCCTACTATTGATGGAGTAGTTCTTGCACCTTCAGAACTAGGTATTACTGTTGGTTCTCCGTTTTCAATAACGGCAACACATGAGTTGGTTGTTCCTAAATCAATTCCTATTACTTTTGACATAATTTAAATCCTCCTATTACTACAAAATTATGTATAAGCTTAAATATTTCTTTTACATATAAATATTTAAGTTGTTACCTAAATTTTTAATTTGCCACTTTAACTAGTGAGTGACGCACTACTTTATCTTTAAGTCTATAGCCTGTTCTAAACACCTCAACTATTTCTTTTTCTCCTTTTGTTTCATCAATTACACTCATTACAGCTTCATGAACATCCGGATCAAAGCTACAACCTAAATCTGGTATTTTTTCAACACCTTGTTTATTTAGAAGTTCTATTAGTTGATTGTATATCATTGAAATTCCTGTTTTGTATGTTTCATCTGTAGTCTCTGCATCTTTAGCCTTTTCAAAGTTGTCTATTACAGGAAGTAGATTGGCTATAACATCAGATAATATTGAAACATACAATGATTCTTTTTCTTTGTTGATTCTTTTTTTAAAGTTATCAAATTCAGCCATATTACGTTTAAGACTATCTACATATTCGTCCGCTTTTTTCTTTTGCTCCTCTAAATCTTGATTTAGTTTTGCAATATATGCTTCAGTGTCTATTGTCTCTTTTTTTGTCTCTTCTTCTGCCACTTCTGTTTCCTTTTTAGTTTTCCCCACACAAACACCTCCTTAATCTTTGTTAAACAGCTTTCTTAGCTTTTCATTTACAAGTTTTAATGTATTTATCGTCTTAGAATAATCTACTCTTTTAGGGGCAATTACTCCTATACTTGCATTTGTTGTATCGTCTGTGACGTCTAGTGAAACTAGCGTATAATCTTTAAGCAGCATTTCTTTATGCTCACTTCCTATAATTACCGATACATCGTTTGATTCTAATTTAGTCATTACTTCTTTTATTATATCTTTAGTGCCTACAACATTTAAAAATTTTTTAATTTCTTCTGTTTCAGAAAACTCTGGAAGTGCTAAAAGTCCAGTTATATCTCCTTTTACTGAAGATTTAGTTTCTGCAATTTTTTGTACCATGTTTTTATTTATTTCGCTTAATACGCTTGAATATCGTTTTAACTCTTTATGCACTATTTCATTTAAAACGTTAGGCAAGCTTTCAAGCGGAGTCCCTTTTAAGTTTTTATTTAAAAGTGTAGATAATTCATCAATTCTTTCTTCTGGTAACGTATCTGTTATTTGAACTATTACATCTTTTACTGTTCCTGCTTTAGACATTAGAATTATAAGTAGGACTTTTTCAGATATTTTTAATATTTTTATCTGTTCAATTACATCTGTAGAACTAACATTAAGCACTGCCGGTAATCTTAAAAGTCTAGATACAACCTCTGCAGCATGCTCTAGTGTTTTTTCTACACTGCCATAGCTTACAATATTATTGTTTATATAATCTATATCTACCATGCTTAACGTGTCGTTTGTCATAAGATTATCTACGTAGTATCTATACCCCTTTGTTGAGGGAACTCTACCACTAGAAATATGTGGTTGTTCTAACAAGCCATAGTCTTCTAATAGCTTCATCTCATTACGTATAGTTGCAGAGCTATATTCATGCTCATATTCATCTGCTATTTGTTTTGAGCCAACCGGCTCTGCAGATTCTATATAGCTTTCAACAACCGTTGCTAGTATCCTTTTCTTTCTTTCATCTAATTCCATTATATTCACCTTTTAGCACTCTCATTCATCAAGTGCTAATTTCCCCTATATAATACTACCATCTTTATATATTGTCAACACTTTTTTTAAAAAAATTCAAAAAAATTAGCACTTTATTTAAAAGAGTGCTAATTTTATTTTTTCTTTACTCTGTTGCCACTTAAGACTTTTCATATTTATTTGAGTATAAAAAACACTATTTTATTTGTTTTCTTTTCTCTCCACTTTCTCATGTATTGTAATGCCTGCTCCAATTCCAAGTATTGCCCAAAATACCGGCGCCACTTGAATAACACTAATGTTTCCTATCGCTTGACCTAAATAGCTTACTATTGCAATTAACGTCATTGTTATAAACACTTTGTTGTCATTATCATCATCGTATTTGTGCATTTTATATACTATAATTACAAGCCCTATTCCTACTGTTATTAATAGTAGAAGATATATCATAAGAGATGGTACTCCGGTTGTAACCGCAATTTGTAAATATTCTGAATGTGCTTTATCTACATAATGGTAATCCATCCAATCTCCCATGATAGAACGATATTTTATATTCCTTAGTTCCATCTTTAAGCAATCTGGTCCTACACCTAAAAGAGTATTGTTTTGTATAGCAAGTAGCGTCTTTTTCCATATTAATAACCTACCAGTCGCAAATTGATCATTACCAGTTGCTAAGTTATTAACTTCCTCTTTAACCCCAACAAGTTCTTCTGCATACATGTTGCTTTTTACCACTTTTATTAGTCCAAAAACTAACAATAATGCTGTAGTCATTACAAATAATTTAAAGAATGTTTTTTTCTTTTCCTTACTATGCCACATTGTAAAGATAGAAATTATTATATACATTACTATAAATACCGTGTAGCAACTTAATGTTTTTGTAAATACCAATGTTACAAATAACAAAATAACAACCACTAAACTTTTAGAGTTCTTACTTTTTACAAAATAATAACACATCATCGGTAAGAACATACTTATATAACTTGCTAAGAAATTTTGATTTCCCATCGTTCCTTCTGCAATTCCTTCAGCATGTGATGACCCAAATGGCAAATTAACACTTAGAGGAACGTTTGCTTGTATTATTCCATATATACATATTATTACCGCGCCCGTTAAAGCAGCCTTGTATGTTTTTTCAATGTATGGATAGCCTTTATAACAGATTGTAAAAGTAACTATATATGAGAATATAGTAAGTAGTCCTTCACCTCTACCATACGTTCCTAATACACAATTCATAAAACCAAATTTTGAGGCTATAGTAGATATTACAACTAGTACTAAATATGCTGATGTTATGAAATCGTAAAAAGTAAATTTAAACTTCTTTTCCTTTATATCTAATATGGCTAGTATTACTAGAGTTGTAATTGTTGTTAAATTAAACAACGTATTCTTTAACGAATACACTCCTATTCTCACAAATTCTGGTAGCACTGGCAGTAAAAATATTAAAGTGCAAAATATGTTATATATTAATTTTCTTAAACCTTCATTAGATCCTTGTTTTATATTTTCTTTTGTTTGCGTATTCATATGTTACCTTCCTCAAAAAAGTATATAACATAACAAAAAAAGTTTCAATACTATTTTTCTAAAATTTTACCTTTTGTTCCAACTATTGTTACTCCCTGTTTTAAACATTCTTTTACTACAACAGCACCCGAACCAATCTTTACATTATCTGCTATATGTATTGGTCCTAGCACCTTTGCACCTGCACCTATCATTACATTATTGCCTATAGTTGGATGCCTTTTCCCAATATCTTTGCCAGTACCACCTAAAGTAACCCCATGATATATTGTGCAGTTGTCTCCTACAATAGAGGTCTCTCCAATAACTATTCCCATTCCGTGATCTATAAACAAATTCTTCCCTATTTTTGCGCCCGGATGAATTTCTATTCCTGTTATATGTCTTGTTGTTTGAGATATTAATCTTGGTATAAATCTAAGTCCTATTTTATACAAGCCGTGACATATTCTATGTGATATAATTGCGTGAAAACCGAGGATATAACAAAACCACTTCCAATATGTTTCTGGCTGCAGGATCTTTATTTAATATATTTTTTGCATCACTACATAACTCTTTAAAAAAATTAAGCATATTATTCACCTAGTGTATAATATGCTTAATTTATATTTTAGTTTATATTATCTTTGTTTTTACTTCTTCTCTTTACCGGAGTTACCGCTGATGGATTTACATTTTTTAGCTGCACATACAAGTAAACTACTTGTGCAAATTCAACTACAGCTAATAAATACAATAATATTATTGTTGAATTGTCTACTACTGCTTGCGCAAAATCGTTTTCTTCTTCCTCTTCCTTAACTTCTGTGTTTTGATTTGGGTTTGGGTTTACAACTTGAAGCGCGTTTGTTTCTTCTTTAGACATCATTTCAAAAGTAACTTTATATTCTTTAACACTCGTTTCATCGTAAGATGTTACTTTTACAACAATTGTGTTTTCACCCTCTTTTAAAGTATCTGTTCCTATTATCTCATATGTTGCTTTTTCTGAAACTGTATATGGTAACACATTCAAACTTTCAGTGTATTTCATTTTACTTCCTACATATTCTGTTTCGGTAGCAACAAATGGTGTTGTAAATGTCATGTTTTCTATTATTAAGTTAGATAGTTCTGCTGATGAATCTTCAATATTTCCTTGTTTTTCTACATTAATTTTATATGTCTTTTTTGTTCCATTTTCTGCAGTTACTACAATTTTTATTACATTGTTTCCTGCTTTTAAATTTTTATTTCCTGTAACCTTATATGTTGCTTTGCTGCTTTCTAGTGTAACTTTAACAGAGATATCTTCTACCTCTTCACCCACTTTTATATTATATGTTGTTTGACTCTTTTTAAAACTTAATCCTTCAACGCTTAAAGTAAGTTTAGATATGTTTGCATTCGAAGATTTTGTTTGAGTTGGTTTGTTGGTTGTACCAGAATCCGGATTAGTATTGGTTGTTGGTTGTTTTATACTAATAGATTTAGTAGTAGCCGCTACATATACTATATTTCCAGACGAGTCTGAAGTCCCTTCAGCTGGTGTTGCTGTTACTGTTGTTGTTCCACTTTCCCCTAAAGTAACAGTTACTGATTGAGAATTGTTTTCGATCCAAACACTACTTGTATTTAGTTTTCCATTAGTAACAGATAGATTTACTCTACCCGTAAAATCTCCTTTTACTGTAACGCTTACGCTTTTATTCGGAGAACCACTTGATGACCCTGAAAGTGTCACTGAACTTGCATATACATTACCTATTGTAACTAAGAATAAACAAGTTGTAATTATAACGAATAATTTGATTTTTCTCATATATATCTTCCTCCAATTACTGAGAAATAGCGCCTTCTCCCATAATATAATTCTTTATTATAACATAATCATTTGCAAAAATTTTGCTATCACGACTAACGTCTGCTGCAATCATACTTATATCTGACAGAGTTCCTTCACTCATTATATAATTTTTTATTTTCACATAATCTGCCGCATAAACATTTCCGTCTCCATCAACATCACCATAAATTACGACCGTAATCTTATCATATTCTGTATTATCTTCCTTCAAGAATGTTAATGTAGAACCAGTTCCTATCTTATCTTCATCTATAAGTTCTTTGCCGCTTGCATCTTTTATAACAAGTGTTAAATTTTCAAGTTCAATTTTTTCTTTAAATTCGCTTACAAGCGTCTTTGGTTCAATTTTTGTAACAATTTTGTTTTCACTTAAATTTAAAGTTTCATGTAGCTTATATCCTGTAGTTTCTTTCACTATTATTTTAGCAGTTTTTACAATATCCGTTCCTACACCAATTATATCTACGGTTGTTTCTCCTGCCTTTAATCCTTGAATTTCTCCGTCTACAATGCTTGCTATTGTTTCGTCTGCTATTTTTGCTTCATAACTTTCTATGTTTATAAGTATAACTATTGGTTTTATCTTTCCATTTACTTCTATAATATATTCTTCTTTATCTAGATGTATTTCTAAAACTTTTTCTAATACTATAATTTTAGCAGTTTTTACAATGTCTGTTCCTACACCAATTACTTCTAAAGTTGTTTCGCCCGCCTTTAATCCTTGAATCTCACCGTCTACAATACTTGCTATTGTTTCATCTGCTATTTTTAATTCATAACCTTCTACATTCTTTAAAGTAACAATAGGTTTTACTTTCTCATCTACTACTACACTATATTCTTCTTTGTCTAAATTTATCGCATATGTCTTTTCTAATACTGTAACCTTTATAGTTCTTACAACATCTGTTCCTACACCAATTATATCTACGGTTGTCTCTCCTGCTTTCAAACCTTGTATTTGTCCTTCTATAATAGTAGCTATTTGTTCATCCGCAACCTTTAATTCATAACTTTCTATATTTTTAAGCGTAACACTAGGTTTTATTTTCTCGTCTACCTCAAATGTATATTCTACCTGTTCTAATATAATATCTTGCGCTTTTTCTGTTACGGTAATTTGACATGTTGCCGTCTTTGCGCCATCTTCTGTAGTTGCTGTAACAACTGTAGTGCCTGGATTTACACCTGTAATTACTCCGTTATTTACAGTCGCTATATTTTGATCTGCTACAGTCCAGATTACCTCTTTAAACCTTGCTTCTGTTGGTGTTATTATGGCATTTAATGTGCAAGTATCTTCAACTTCAAGGGTATGTTCTGTTTTGTCTAAAGTTATTCCATCTACCTTAATGTAGTTATATTCTTTAACATACTCTTTCCATACATAGCCTTTTATAACATTACCATCTACTTTTATTTCAACATAGTCCCAATCATAACCATCACCTTTTTTTGTTCTGGTCATTATTGTCCTATTATCTGCACCTTCTTTTTCTTCTTTTATAGTATAGATTATATTGTCTAATTCTGAGCTTGCACTTAAGCGTATATTAAATTCATCTGTACCATTTTTTATTTCATCGTCCAAATACACTTTTGTATTATCCTCTACAAATTTTGCCGTGTCTCCAGCTGGATATGGTGCTGGATCTTCTGGCATATTGTTATATACCGGTATGTAGAATGTAAAAGCTGTATCTAGCATGTCTAGCTTTTTATATGCACTATATGAAATTCTACTTTCACTAGTTGGTGCCATTATATTTGTTTGGTATTGATAGGCTGCTAGTGCTACTGCATTACCATATGGATTGTTAACATCAAATTTTTGGAAATACACTGTATCTTGTCCATACTTTATATAGCTAGATTTTATTTCAGCTACTCCACCTGAAATAGACAAATACGGCGTTGTCCATCCTTGAGACTTAGCATACTTTAATCCATTTACAACTGAGCCGCTTCCATCAGAATTAGGCGTTGACCCAATATTAAAGAAATTATATATTCCTGGATATGTCGTGTTAGATCCATTAACACTTCCATTATTAACAATGTCTCCAGATGTCTCTTGTATCATACGAGATGCAATATATACACTACTTACTCCCTGCTCTTCACCTACTTTGTTTATAATCTCGGCATAAGACATGTCCATATCTACCCACTCGCCAGCTTTTTTATACTTCTTAGCATAAGCTCCTACCATCGGAGATGAAACTATTACTTTCTCTATTACTTCAGTTGTTATATTTGGATTATATGAAAGGCCTTCAAATTGGAATATTTCTCTTTCATATAACGAATTTCTTGGATCTAATACATAAGCTACTGCACCTTTAGATGCTATAACAAAATATCCATCCATATATGTATCTTTTCCGTCTTTTTTCCATACAGACGAATAACTACTTGGTATAAGGCTTATTCCTTTTTTTACTTCATAACTTTCATGTCTTAATATTTTATTCCAGTCTAGACCTGTATAAACCGCTTTAAACGTAGCGTTCGGATAAATCTGTTTTAATTTATCTATATATGATTGATACGTTGTTGGAAATTCATCCGAAGTGGTAGATACAGGCAAATTGCCTTTAATAATTGCGGAAACTGAATTTAACATAGTCACAAGGCCTATACACATACCAAATATTTTTAACCCTATTTTTATGTTCTTTGGTACTTTAAATTGTCTCACTTAAATTTAACCTCTCTTTATGCTGTGATTATATCAAAAGAGGATGTAGTATACAAGTATTTTGATATAAATTGTAGAATTTGGTAGAATTCTACACGAATTAGTAAAATGGCTATAAACATTTTTGTCTATAGCCATTTTACTAAATATTAATTAAACATATATCTAAATACGCTTCAAATTCCTTTATTAACTTTCCACCATCATATTTGTCTATACTTATTTGATTTTCTTTAGAAAGCTCTTCTAATATACTTCTATTGTTATATATTTCAATTATTTTTTCTTTTAGTATTTTTCTAATATTTTCATCGTTTTGCCCATTTTCCCTATCGCCTATTATATACTTTTGTTGTTTTTGGCCTAACACTTCACTTACTACGCCAACATCGGTAGATATCACAGGGACACCACACGACATGGCTTCTAACATAGGAAGAGGTGTACCCTCATGTATAGATGCACATAAACATATGTCTATCTCACTATAATACTGTAACATTTCTGCTGTTGTTCTCCATTTCTCATTCCTATCTGCATAATGTCCTTTTATTTTGTATCCCTCATCTTGTAATTCTTTTATTACGGGTCTTATTATAGTGTGAAAACCTTTTAAATCTACGCCGTCTGAAACTCTTAAGCTATTACCAACCCAGCCAATTACAAGCTCCCTGTCTAGCTTTTTGAATCTTTCTAAATTTATTGGAAAATAGTTTTGCCAATTACAAATATCATGAACTATTGCAGTAGGCTTTTTGTACTGTTCTATATTTAAATATGTGTCATACAATTTTTTCGAAGTGACGCAATAATTGGTACAATAATTATCTAACACTCTTTTATACGTCAAAAACCATTTTTCATTAATTCCAAGGAAATCATAAATTCCGGTTGATATTTTTTTAGCTTTTTCTTTTATATATTCGTCTAAATTATATCCATTTTCTTGAACTTTTCTATTAAAAGTTTCTGACTCAAATTGCAATAAGCTTTTTCTCCAAAAGAAATGAAGTAAATCATAATCTGCATTTTGCTCTAGTAATTCAAAAAAATTATCTGCCTGTTTTTCATCGTCAAAATATATTACATCTATATCATATTTATATGATAATTTGTTTTTCACTTCTTCTGCGATGTTAGAAAATGCCCACCCTGGTACATCACACACTAAACATATTTTTGATTTCATTGTTTTTACCGCTCCAACATAGTCTTGGATGCCCTTTCATCATTTTATTTGTTTTTTATATTATTATATATTGTATTAAACATCAATTTATATGTATTAATATCATGTCTTAATAATACTGCGCTTATTAACCTATACGGTTCTAAATATTCATACATTACGTCCTTATCCAACTCATCCATGGCATTTTTAAAGCTCTCATATTTTGATCTTACTTGTTCCGTATCCCATAATGAATCATAATTATTCATACATATTTTTTCCATTGCGCTTGTAAACATCTTTGCCCAAGTAACATTTATATATGGTTTTATTTCTTTGTAATTTTCACTTAAGAATTTATATTGTGAATGATATGCTTCCAAACTATCAAATATCTTCTTTTCCGAAAAGCTAGATGTAATAGCACCTTCTCTGCCATATAAATAATAATATAATTTTTTACTTGTACATACTATCTTGTTTGCCTTATGTATTATTTTATATATTGTTGCAACATCTTCATACACTTTTCCATCAGGAAAAAACACATCATCAAATAATTCCCTCTTAAACAATTTTGTGCAAGCAAAATTTCCGATATTACCATTTACCATCATTTGTTTAAGCATTTCACTACGAGTATATTCTCTTTCCACAACCTCAACCTGTTCGGATGTTGGAAATAATATTTTTCCATCTTCTTGTTCTTTAACATGCAAAATTTCACATACTGCAACATCTGCCGAATGTCTATTAATTAGATTATACAAATTTTCGTAAATTTTTAAATCTACTGTATCATCACTATCCACAAATGCAACATATTCACCTTTTGCATGTTTAAGCCCTATATTACGAGCAGAAGATAACCCCCCATTTTCTTTATGTATCACTCTTATTCTATTGTCCTTTTTAGCATATTCCTCTATTATTTGAGGACAATTATCGGGAGAACCATCATTAACTAATATTATTTCTAAATTTGTATATGTTTGATTTATTAGGCTATCTATACAATTCCTTATATATTTTTCAACTTTATACACTGGAACAATTACACTAATTGTTTTATCCATAACATTTAATTCCTTTCGATTTTAACAATAAATTTCTCTAGAACTCTTGTTCATTGTCCATCATGCTTGTATACATTTCTGCTTGAGGTTTAGACATTTTTTCTTTGATTTCTTGCGGCATAAATGTTCTTACTTCAGCTATAACTTTGCATATTTCTATAACTTCCTTATATGCACCTTCTATTATTTTGTTAATAATTAATTCCAAAGAGCTTTGACATGCAGGAACATTTAGCTCTTTACTTAGCTTATAGAACCATCTCATCTCAGACAGAATATCTATTTTTTCTTCGTCAGATAACAACTCAGAATCTATGAATTTATATAACATATACGTCATGCTTTTAGCATAAAAGAATCTATAAAATCCCAACTCATTGTTATCTTTAAAATTATTATAAATTATCTTATACGCTTCGCTGATTCCATTAAAGTATTTTGCTGTACAGCTGGTAGAAATAGAAGTGCCTTTATTTCTTTGCCTGTATGCATACATTATATCTGGAATATAATATACTTTATTAGATTTTATAAAACAATATGTAGTAAACATGGCATCTTCGGCCGGAAGTCCTACTTTGAACTTTAAGTCTAATTTTTTAATAAAGTCATGCTTAAATATTTTATTACATGCACTAGAGTTCATTATAAAAAATGAGTCTTTATAATCTCTTATATCTAACTTAAATGTTTTATATTTTTCGTTATTAAATACAGGTGTCTGCCATATATCTCCATTTTCATCACAATTTATATAATTCCCTATAACGTAATCCGCATCTTCTTTTGTTATCTTTTCAATCATCACTTCGCATGACGTTGGGAACAAATAATCATCTGAATCTACAAACATTAAGTATTCTCCTGTCGCAATTTTCATGCCAGCATTTCTTGCATCAGACAAACCACCATTAGGTTTATGTATAACTTTTATTCTATCATCTTTTTTTGCGTATTCATCAGCTATTTTACCACTATTGTCTTTAGAACAATCATCGACTAAAACAATCTCTATATTTTTATATGTTTGTTCAATTATACTGTCTATACATTTATTCAAATATTTTTCTACGTTATATATTGGTACTATTATACTTATTTTTCCTTTATTCATGTTCATATTCCTTTCATCGTTAGAATTAGTGGAGCTAGTAGGCGGAATCGAACCGCCGACCTACAGGTTACGAATCTGTTGCTCTGCCTACTGAGCTACACCAGCAGATATTAAGCTTTTATACCGAATTTTTTATTTATTTTATATACAACATTTTATTTAATAATATTATTAATATTGTTTCTAATATATTTAATTTACTTTTAAATTATATCACAATGATTTAAAATGTAAATCTATAAACAGAAAAAACTGGGTTCTCCCAGTTTTTTATTTGTTTTTATTAAGATAAGTTAGCTGTTCCTAAATCGTATGAAAACTTAATCTTTTCTTCAATTTCACGATCAACATCAGAATGTTCTAATCCTTGTGCTAACATAAGCTCACTAATCAATATTTCCTTAGCTGAGTTTAGCATCTTCTTTTCAGCTGTAGAAAGTCCTCTTTCCATATGTCTATGTGATAAATCTCTTACAACATCTGCAACTTCTAATATATCGCCTGTTTTTATCTTATCTACATTTGATTTATATCTTCTGCTCCAGTTATTTTCATATATATATTCTGCTTTAGGTTTTTCTAATACTGCAAATACGCTAGGCGCTACAGAAGAATTCGAAACCTCTCTTA